>CAZWLN010000020.1:0-38670 GCA_964634885.1 uncultured Hyphomicrobiales bacterium
CGCCGCTCTCGAAGGAGTGCGACACCTGCACTCCCTTGTAAACCGCGAGCTGCTCGCCTGCGGCCCCCAGCAGGTAGTAAGTGAAGCCCCTTTCACTCCGTGTTAAAACCCCTCTTTTCGTTACCTCGCATTGCCGCCAACAAGTTTAGTTTGAAAACACTTACGTGGTGCTAATATAAGGAAAAGAAGAGACAAAGAAAAGCAACTGTATAAAAAATAAACCTACACTTCTATGAATGTTATTCTTTTGACCAATGTGGGAGATATTCGTGCTTTACCAACTTTATAAACAAAAAAAGGGGTCTTCCGATCCCTTCTTTTATTTTCCCCAGAGCCACCTGACGGACTTGAACCGCCGACCGGCTGATTACAAATCAGCTGCTCTACCAGCTGAGCTAAGGTGGCTTAGCAGATTACAAAATTACGAACTTTTTCCCGATCCGCCAAATTAATTTTTTATCATTTCAGGAAAAACTATCTCTTCAATCATCTGGCACCAGATGTGGCCGATCATTATATGCGATTCCTGAATACGCGCCGTGATGTCGCTGGGCACTACCACCGAGTAGTCACACTCGATGTTCAGCTTCCCGCCGCCGCATCCCAGGAGGCCTACAGTAACCATGCCCTGTTGTTTTGCCTTGGCAACGGCCCTGAGAACATTTTCGGAGTTGCCGCTGGTAGAGATGGCAACAAGGGCGTCGCCTTTCTTACCGTATGCTTCTACGGCACGTGCAAAAACATTCTCAAAACCGATGTCATTGCCGCCGGCAGTCATGATGGACGGGTCAACGGTAAGGGCGATTGCCGGAATGGCAGGCCTGTTGACACTGCTGCGATAGCGGATCACCATCTCGGCTGCAATATGCTGGCTGTCGGCTGCGCTGCCGCCGTTGCCGCACAGCAGTATCTTCCTCCCGCCGCGGACGACCGACGCAAGTTTGCGGCCGCTGGCTTCAATGGTTTTTATGCACGATTCCAGTACCCTGGTCTTGGTGATGATGCTCTCGGTTATTATATCCGATACGTTTAACTTCATTTTATTGTTTTCCATTGTACAATCCTATTTTTACTTGTTTATCAAAGAGCCTGAACTGTTCAGGCCACAGGATTCCATTTTCGATAATATCAAAAAACTAATAACGTACAAACCCTTAAATTAATTATTTTTTTAAAATTATTTATCATAATCATTTTATTTAATTTTGTAACTGAATGATGTTGTATGAAAGAGGTTACATGAGTATATCCGGTTTTACGATGCTGAAAAACGCTTCGAAGTTGTATTACCCGATCAAGCAATCGGTGATGTCCATCCTGCCGATTGTCGATGAATATGTCATTGCACTGGGTGACTGCGACGCTGACGACGATTCACGCAGGGAGATTGAAAGCATCGGTTCACCAAAGATAAAGATAATTGATACGGTATGGGACCTGGAGAAATACCCGCGGGGCATGGAACACGCCCACCAGACCGACATTGCTAAGGAAGCCTGCAGTGGAGATTGGCTCTTTTACCTCCAGGCCGACGAAGTGGTCCATGAGAAGGACCATCCGGCCATCGTCCGCCGCTGCGAGCAGTTCAAGGACGACAAAGAAGTCGAGGGCCTGCTTTTCAGCTATTATCATTTTTGGGGCGACTACAACCATTACCACACTTCACACGGCTGGTACCCCTATGAAGTCAGGATCGTAAAGAACGACCCCGTGATCCATTCATGGGAATCGGCCCAGTCTTTCCGGCGCATACCGGGCTTCGACGGAATACACTACCGGCAGCAGGAAGGTACCTTCAAACTCAATGTGGCCAGAGTTGACGCTGCAGTCTATCACTACGGCTGGGTGCGCCCCCCGCATTACATGCAAACCAAGCGAAAAGCTTTCGACGTCAGCCACAGGGGTAAAACCGTTGCCGAAGAACGTTTCCGCGATGCCCCCAAAGAATTTGACTTCGGGCCGCTTAACCTGCTCGATGAATTTAAAGGGAGCCACCCTGCGGTTATGAAAGAGTGGATGGAGAGGTTTGACTGGGCCGATAAACTGCAGTACGACGGGCCTTCCAACCCTTACCGGCAGAAACACAAACATGAACGACTGCGGATCAGGCTGATGACGTTCATAGAGCAGAAACTCCTTGGCGGACGCCAGATATTTACCTTCAGGAACTATAACCTGTTGAAGAAGTAGTCCGGGATAATATTATCTGTATAGCAGAAAGGACAGGCCTCAGCCTGTCCCTCCTGTCGTTTATTCTGAATAATTGCAAACAGCAACTCTATTTTGTCTTCTCTTTCACCCAATCGGCAATGATGTCGAGGAACTTGTCGCAGAACTCTTTTTTCAGTGTCGAGTACTCTTCTACCTGTCCGGTGTTTGCTTTCTGGAACAGGTGGTTGGCGTCGGGCAGCAGTTCGATTGTACAGTCGTTGTTGCCTGCTTTTGCCATCGATTCTTTCAGGGCCGGTATGTTCAGGGCTGCTGGAACCTGTATGTCTTTGCCGCCGAAAAGAGCCAGTACTGGGACTTTAACTTTCACGAGCCAGTCAGACGGATTGCAGGAAATGAAATATTTGAACCAGGGGCTCAGCAATTGTTTGAGTGCATTGTCGGCAAGAAAGCGCCCGTAAACTGCCGGATTTTTTACACTTTTCTTCATGCTTTCCGGCAGGTATTCCACAGCCTTTGTCTGGAAGTCAATCAGTTCCTTATGCAATTCATTCAATTTCAGGGAATCTTTCTCCAGGTCATAGTTACGTACATAGTTATAAACCTTGTTCTGGAAATCGATTATTGTAGCGAGGTCTGCCTCTTTCACTCCCTGTGCCCTGTTGATGGAAATTAACTGTGAGTTGATGATCGTATCTCCCCGGACAGCCGGGCCGGCCATCATGATACAGAAAGCAGGAGCAACGACAGGGTCGGCTCCGAGCATGGCAACGATGGCGCCGCCTTCGCTGTGGCCGAAAGCGCCGACCTTGTTCTTGTCGATCTCAGGCCTCGATTTCAGGAATTTAATGCCTGCGGCTGCGTCGTCGGCAAAGTCGCGGGTAGTAGCGGTCTTTGCTTCGCCTTTTGACTTGCCGAATCCACGGTCGTCGTACCTGAGTACAGCAATGCCGTTTTGAGCGAGCTTCTCGGCGATGACTTTAAACGGCTTGAATCCGGTAATCTCCTCGTCCCTGTTTTGCAGGCCGCTGCCCGTAATCAGCAATACTGCCGGAAAGGGGCCGTCCCCGGCGGGAATCGTGAGTGTGCCGTGCAGCTCGTTTGCCCCGTTTGTGAAAACAACTTCCTGGTCAGTAAACCTGCCTGTCTGGTCTTCCTTATTCTCACTATTACAGGAGATGGCTGTAATAGATAATAATAATATGACAAATAAATACTTGTTAATCATTGTATTCCCTTAATAAATTCAACTACCGGATGCAAAATTAATACAAATTACCTGACGACGGTCAATGTTTTCACTGTGCTGATGTCCCCATTGTTGAAATGAAGGAAATAGATGCCGGGGGCAATGTCCGCTGTCGAAGCTTTTGTCCTGTGGAGTCCTGCCTGGAACGATCCTTTGCAGATGTCGGATACTTTCCTGCCGGTAATGTCGTGCAGGGAAATTTCAACCTGACGGTCGGAAGTAATGTAAAATTCTATCTCAGCCCCATCGGAGGCCGGATTGGGCCAGACAAGGGTAATGCCGTCGTCAGCGGCTTCAACCGGCCTGTCATGTACGCCGAGTGTTGAGGAGACTGCACGGGCATTCTTTGCAGACAGTGCAATGTCTTCAGTATTGTAGCCGGAGATAAGCGCAAAGCATACGAGCACCGAATCGCCGCTGTTAAGCCTGACAGGGCCGGCGCTGATGACCATCGAAGCATCGGTAGTGTCGCTGGCGGGACGTTTAATGCCGTTCGACAGCATATACCATTTCTCGCTTACATCATAGCCGTCGTAAATGCCGGGATTGTCTTCCGTACTGCCGTCGTTGTCGATGGCGAAGAAGTTCAGCGGCTGGCTTGTCAGCAGGATGGCTGCAGCTTTCGGGTAGGAACTGTCTGCCGTATTTATGTCATAGCCGATGGAGTCGGCATAATCGAAGTAAGTTACATTGGGCCTGCCCGACGGGCCAATATCCCAGTCAAAGAACAAGCCGGCAAAGAGGCTGTCGAAGTCTTCAGATGTATTATTATATATGTAATTGTTAATGAAAATGACGTTTTCGAGCCCCGGAGCCGAAGACTGGACTGCAGTCTGCTTAACTTTTACCCCTGCGTCCGAGAACCCGTTGTTGTCGTCTTCGAAGAATGCTTTGCCTACCAGAAGTTCATCGTTAAGCCTGCCGATGGAAAATACATCGAATGAATTGAACGATATGTCCTGGCCTCCCTGGGAAGAGGCACGTGCAACGTTTGAAACCCTGCTCCTGTCAACACCGACCATCAGAGCTCCTTCGAACAGGAAACTGCTGCTGTTCTTGTACCTGAAACCGATACCCTGGCGGTTGCTCGGGTAGTCATTGAAAGCGAGGTTGCCGCGGCTGTTGAAAGTAACGGAGATATTATTGCCGTCCATGGTCCTGTACGACGGCCTGAGTACCATCTCGATATAGAGGCTGTTGATGTATTTGTCCCCGTCATAAATCTTGAACTCGATCGGCATGGTAAAGTCCACAGGAATATTGTCCGGTACGGTAAAAGAAACGGACAGCGAAGGGTCTGTCTCATCGTCGGTAGCCATGGGGCCGACGGCAATCTCCGGTTTGTCGAAAGTCACTGCATTGGTTCCGAGGGCAGACACCACAATCCTGGCATTGCCGATGGGTGAAAGTATATTGCGGAAGACCGGGGTGATCGTTGCAACATCGCCGGCATCGAATACGCTGTCCTTATTCGAATCGCTGATTCCGTATTTGGTTAATACTACAGAGTAAGCATTCGCCATTGTCAGTGCTTTATATGCATTGACCCTGCCCCTGCCCATTTTCCTGGCATAATTGGGATTGAGGGTATCGATGTTGTCGGACGAGGCCTTAACCCATTCAATCACCTGCACAGGGTTTAATTCCGGGTGCTTGAGCCTTACAAGGGCGGCAACCCCCGTAGCACACGGCGAGGCCATCGAAGTGCCGCTGAGCACTTCATACTCGTCACCGGGAATAGTGGACAGGATACTGGAACCGGGGGCAGAGACATCATTGGTAAGATGGTAGTTGGAAAAGCCCGATTTCCTGTCGTTGATGTCGGTCGAGACAACAGACATAATGCCGTCGTAAGCTGACGGGTAGAATTGGGCGTCGCTGTAGCTGTTACCGGCAGCCGCAACAATGACGGACCCGGAAGTTACTGCTGTAGTAATAATCTCCTGTTCGGCAAGAGAGTAGCCGGACCCGCCCCATGAACAGTTAATTACGTCGGCGCCGGCGGCAGTGGCGTAAAGTATGCCCTGGTAACCGTTGTATATCGATGAAGAGTATGTATTGTCCGAACCGACCTTTGCTGGAATGAGTTTCACATTGCAGGCAACCCCTGCAATGCCTGCCCTGTTGTTCTGGACGGCAGCGACAATGCCTGCCACATGCGTGCCGTGCCTGTTACCGGGCATGGGGTCATTGTCGTAGCCCAGGGAGTCGGAACTTACTAAGTCCCAGCCCCTCCAGTCGTCCACAAAGCCGTTTTCATCGTCGTCGATGCCGTTTGTGGATTTGTCCTGGTTGTTGGCGTCTTTGCCGGTTTCTCCGGGATTGCTCCAGATGTTGTCTTTAAGGTCAACATGGGTGTAGTCAACGCCGGAGTCAACAATGCCGACGGTTACGGAACTGCCCGCAGGCACTAAGGGCCAGGCGTCCATGGCCTGAATCATCGGCAGGCTGTACTGCTCGGCCAGTAGGGAGTCGTTCGTCGTTTCGATAAATTCACGTTTGTAAACCGGCTCGGCATATTCAACAAAGGGCAGTGTGCTGACCTTGGAAGCGAGAAGCGCCGGTGATATATCAGCCGAATACTCAATGACGGCTATTCTTTCAATGCTTTTCAGCATAGGGAAGATTTTTGTTCTTGACAGTTCAATGAAGGCATTGCCCTGAACGCTGTGTTTTTTGTACATTGCCTGCAGGAGATTGTCTGAGACATAGGCATAGCAGCGGTGTTTGCCGACGATTGGCGCGAGTTCGCCGAGGGCATTGTCCCTGCCTCCCGCTTTCCACTCGCTGTAAACAGGAGAGCCTTCGGTAAATTTGACTACAATACGTCCTTCGATGCAATTATCCTGTGCAAAGGCGTCAACTATTCCGAGCAACAACAGACTGAAAAAAATCGTAAAACTCTTCATAACAATTTTCGTATTATTATTAAAAACATTAAGTATATAGACAAATTAGAAAGGAAAATGTTACATAAAAAAGACAGAAAAAGAATGGCCGGAGATAATTTTGTTAATGAACGTTTTATGATGGATAATGCAACCCCACGGAGGACAGTAAACAAAGGCCCGCACCGGCAGCGGACGAAGGGTAAACCAAGATAAATCAGCTTTTTATAAAATGATGACAGATGTTTAACACTTATTTTGGAATTAATTCGTATTTTTGAAGTATGTTAAAGTTAAAGGTGAATTGATGAGTTCTTATAAAAATATAGCTTCTTTTATTATTGCGATAGTGATTTCAGTACTGATTTTCGTATTATTCCTGAAATTATTCTCCTTTGCGCTTAGCGTAATATTCAACGTGGTATTTATAGTAATCATACTCGTGGTTGCCCTTCCCTTGTGGGTGATAATAAAAAAGAAGTTCTTTAAATAACGGTTCTTCTCATAATCGAAAGCGTATATGAAGAAAATCTTCTACCTTGCTCCCGTTCTGTTCCTGGTTTTCTCCTATGTATCGAAACCTGCGGCAAGCCCCTACCTTGTTGACCTGGCAAAGTCGTTTTCTAAAGACATTTTCCAGACGAACGGAGTGGCTTACATGAAACCCGTCGTCGAGGTTGTAAACTCTGTTTCCAACTCGAGGTTTTTCAACAGCGCTTTCATCCCGCGGGAGGTGGACAAGCCCTATTTCAAGGTCAGCCTCAACGGCATGATGGGTTTTGTACCGGACAGCAAAAAGACATACTCGCCCAAGCTGCCCAATCAGCAATTGACTTTAGATGAAGCGCAAAAGTACTTTGACATTTCGACTTTGAGCGTAAAAGATACTGCCGGACTAATTTATCTGGTATTCAAAGGGATGATGTATGACGGATTGCAAGACGGCAGCATCCAGGTTCCCCAAAAGTCGGCCACCGCTCTCGGGCACCTCAAATCGGGCATACCGATGCCTGATTCGGTTCTTTTGAATCTATTCCACAATCTATCAATCGGTAGCTTGAAACTTTATAATTTCCTCCCCCAGAACTTGAAAGACACTATGGATGCACTTCTAATAATGTTCCCTGACTATTTCACAATGGCGGAGGGGGCTAACCTCAGTCAGTTGTTTGCAGGCGTGCCCCAGGTGGAAATCGGTTCTTTCTATGGCACCGAATTGCTTCTCAGGTTCATTCCCCCGGTTAACATGGGAGAAACCGTCGGTGACTTCGCTTTTTGGGGTATCGGCCTGAAACACAATATTTCGCAGTATTTTAACTACAGCGACAAACTTAACGACAGGCTGTTCGACCTGTCGGCGCAGGTGGTCTATCAGGGCACCAGTCTCGAGAACAAGATTGGGATTACACAGGCTGAACTGAAAGCAAACGCCACCATCTGGGATTTCAATATACACGCCAGTAAGAGCTTCGAGGACATCATCGACATTTACACAGGTATTTCCTACGAGATCATAGATATTTCCACAGAATATAAATACTTCCTCCCCGTGGAATTGCAATACCAACTCGGACTGAGGAAATATGACCCCGTATCGGGGCAGTTGGTTACAGATCCGCCGGAGTACCCCGGCGACACCGATCCCCAGACAGCCAAACTGTCGATGAGTAATACCAATTTCAAATGGATCGGCGGCGTCTCACGCCAGTTCGGCAACTTCGGCATCCATGCCGATTTCAGCATCAGTACAATCAATTTGATTACACTTGGCATTGAATATATATTTTAATCCACCGGAGGACAATTGTTACTTATAGACGGAAAAAAAATCTCTGCCGACATCAAGCAGGAATTGAAGGAAAAAGCAGCCGCGCTGTTCGAAAAATACGGAGTCAGGCCGGGCCTTGCAGTTTTACTCGTCGGCAATGACCCTTCCTCGGCCGTATATGTCAATTCAAAAGAAAAAGCATGTGCACTACTGGGCTATAATTCCACGATAATCAGGAAACCGGAAGACACTCCCGAAGAAGAAGTCCTGGCAATTGTCCGGCAGTGGAACGAAGACCCTGCCATTCACGGCATCCTCGTCCAGTCGCCAATGCCGGGACACATAGACGAACACAAGGTTGTCGCCGCAATCGACCCGGACAAAGACGTGGACGGATTCCACCCGATGAACATCGGAAGGCTGGTAATCGGTATGCCCGGTTTCGTGTCCTGTACTCCTGCCGGCATAATGGAACTGATCAAACGCAGTAACATCAAACTCAAAGGCAAGCACGTGGTCGTTCTCGGACGCAGCAACATCGTAGGCAAGCCCATAGCAAACCTCCTCTACCAGAAGAATCCGGACGCCAACGCCGTCGTTACGATTGTCCACACCGGCGCAGAAGACATGAGGTACTACACTAAACAGGCCGATGTCCTCATTGCAGCCATAGGCTCGCCGAACAGGATTAAAGCAGAGGACATTAAAGAAGGCTGTGTCATCATCGACGTAGGAATCACCAGGGTGGAAGACCCCTCGCTCGAAAAAGGTTACAGGCTCGTTGGCGACGTCGATTTCGAAAGCGTAAAGGACAAGGTCTCCGCTCTTTCACCGGTTCCCGGAGGAGTGGGCCTGATGACGATTGCCATGTTGATGACCAATACTTATATTTCAGCGGTGAACCACCTGGGTGCAGTTTAAGATGAAAAAAAAAGACGACTATTCGGTTATTTTCGAAGATGAAAACATTGTAGTAATTAACAAACAGGCAGGCGTCCTGTCCATCCCGGACAGGTACAACAAGGCCCTGCCGAATTTATTCCACCTGCTGACGGAAAAATACGGTTCAATACTTACAGTACACAGGCTCGACAGGGACACCAGCGGCGTAATGGTTTTTGCCAGGAACGCGGAAGCCCACCGCGAATTAAACATCCAGTTCGACAAGCTCACCGTCGGCAAGTTCTATCACCTGATACTTTCTGGTGTTGTAAACAAACCGGAGCTGAAGATAGATATACCCATTGCAGCCGACCCTTCCAAACCCGGCTTGTCGTTCCCCTCTGCCCGCGGAAAAGAATCGCTTACACTGCTCAAAGTACTCCGGCGGTTCAGGAACTCCACACTTGTGGAATGCGGACTTGTTACCGGCAGGCATCACCAGCTCCGCGTCCACTGTGCCGCCATCGGCCATCCACTCCTGATTGACCCGGATTACGCCGGTACGACCGAATTCTATCTCTCTTCAGTAAAAAGGAAATTCAAAATAGGTAAGACTCAGGAAGAAAAGCCTGTCATTTCCAGGCTTACGATGCATTCCAGCCGATTGGAGTTCGACCATCCGGACGGTTCGGGCAGGGTGAGCTTCGAAGCGCCCCATCCGAAAGACTTTGCTGCTTTGCTGCAGCTGCTTGCCAAATACTCCGCACTGCCTGACTATTACCGCAATTTCGGTGAAGATGAAGAGGAGTAGCGACAGTTCAGGGCCGGTAACCCTGCTTTCCCGGCTGGGATTATATACAACTATTGCCATTGTCATTGGCGCCATGGTAGGCTCAGGCATCTTCAAAAAGCCGGCCACGATGGCCTCACAATTAGGCAGCCCCGAACTGCTGATTGCCATTTGGGTTCTTGCCGGTGTCATTACCCTTTTCGGGGCGCTGACAAACGGCGAAGTCGCAGGGATGATTTCAAGGACCGGCGGCCAGTATAAATACTTCCAGGCAATGTACGGCGACTTCTTCGCTTTCCTGTACGGCTGGGCCATGCTGGCAGTTGTCCAGACCGGGTCCATTGCGTCCATCACATACGTCTTTGCCCAGTATTCCGAGTTTTTCTTCCACCTGCCGAGATTTTCACCTGAAATAGAACAAAGCATCTGTATTAACCTGCCGGGCATAGGTGAGATATTCCCCCTCAGCGATTTCGGGGTGAAAGCACTGGCAATTGTAACAGTCTATTTCCTGACCTTCGTCAATTACTTCGGGGTAAAATCGGGAGGCCTGGTTTCTGCAATGTTCACCTGGGCAAAAGTACTGGCAATTGCTGCCCTGATAATAACAGGATTCCTATTCGGCAACGGTTCTTTCGGCAATTTTACCACGGATTCTACTGCTTACAACCTCGGCAACATCGGCCTCATGGGTGGGATGATTGCAGCATTGTCCGGCGCATTCTGGGCTTTCGACGGCTGGAATAACATTACCTATATCGCCGGCGAAGTACGTAATCCCCGTTCAACCATTCCCAAAGCCCTGTTCCTCGGCACGCTCATTGTGATAGTAATATATGTCCTGATAAACCTGGCTTACCTTTACGTAATGCCGGTTGAGGAAATGGCAGGTTCGAAACTTGTCGCTGCCGACGTAGCCCAGAGAGTACTGGGTACTTTCGGCGCCGGTTTTGTCGCCGTAGCTGTAATGGTCTCGACCTTCGGCACTTCCAACGGCACCATTCTCGTCAGCGCCAGGGTTTACTTTGCCATGTCCGAAGACAAACTGTTCTTCGATTCGATAGGTAAGATTGAGCCAAAATACAGGACGCCTGCAAACGCACTATTCCTCCAGGCCACCTGGACGGCAGTACTGATACTCAGCGGTACATTCGACATCCTGACGGATATGCTGATTTTTGTAAGCTGGGCCTTCTATGCCCTCGGGGCCTACGGTGTATTCGTGCTCCGCAGGAAAATGCCCGAGGCTGAAAGGCCGTACAAAGTTTTCGGCTATCCGTACATTCCTGCCATTTTCATCGTCTTTGCTCTTGCTTTCGTTGTCCTTACGGTTTACAACGACATTGCAACCTATGTTGAAAGCACTGCTGCTGCAGGCGAAACCAATGTCATACGCTCACTTTTCGGCACTCTTCTCGTTGCTACGGGCATTCCTTTCTATCTGTATTTCCGCCGGAAAAACCGTCTCAGGTAAAATATTTATTGATTTAATCAAAATAATTTACTAAATAGTGAATCAGAATATTGATTGAATGAAAAGTGAAATTTTGAATTTGATTAGAGTGAGGTTCAAATGGCATCTTTGGTATTAACACTGCACAACAATACACCGGAAACGCGCAAGATTAAAAAAGTCGTCGATGCCCTGCGGGACGGAGCTGTCATACTATATCCCACCGACACCGGCTACACCCTTGGGTGCGAACTTTCCAACAAAGGAGCAATAGAGAAGATCAGGTTCATCAGGAAGATTTCCGAATCGAAATCGCTTACGTTCCTGACAGATACCCTGTCGAACCTCTCCCAGTTTGCGAAAGTCAGCAACGCTTCATACCGCGTCATCAACGCCCTCATTCCCGGCCCCTATACGTTCATCCTGCCGGCTTCAAAGATGGTGCCCAAATTGGCCCAGAATCCCAAACGGAAAACCGCAGGCATACGTATTCCCGACAACAGGCTGTGCCGTGCCCTCCTTGCCGAACTCGAAGCGCCTATCATCTCGATTTCGGCCAAGATCGAAGGTAAAGAACATATTGTCGATCCGGAAGAGATACTGGACTCTTTCATCTCCGTCGTTGACGTTGCCGTTCGCTCCTCCGAATACAACTTCACGGGCGAATCCACAGTAATCGACATGACAACCGACGATTTCTCCGTCATCAGGGCCGGCGCCGGCTTCGACAAAGTTCAGGAGTTCCTGACATTTGAAGAACCAGCGGTTTAACTTGAATAAAAATATTCCGTAAAGATAATGCTCCGGTTTCAATGCACTATTATGTAAAGAAATTGAAGTAAGTATTCTTTTTAATTATTAATAATCATTGAAATATTTTCAGTAGTAATGTGTATATAATGTATAAATATTAATATAGGAATAGGGGAAAATTTATTAAATTTAATGTTTGTAATAAAATATAGATAAAGAATATGTCTTAATATATTATGGAGTAGTCAGATGAAAAATATTTTTACCAGGTATTTTGGGATTATTTTCCTGCTCGGCTTTATTGTATCGGCTGCCTGTCCGGCACAAGAACTCTTGCTGCAGTTACCTCAGCCGTCCGAGAGTAAAATCAAAGAAGACCAGGCCCAGGCAGTAGGGAAACCTGTTGTCATCTTCGATAACCTTTCCGGCAGTGAACAGGCTTTTCACGACGGATACTGGATGTGTGTCAATAACGAGTGGGGAGGCGACAGGTATATAGATTCTTGTGTCCATATGAACTTCGCCGAAGCAAACATCACCGCTTCGAAAGTAAAGGAACACAAGGTTTACATCATTCCTATGGGTAGCCAATACGGGTTCCAGACAAAAGCGACCGATACCAAAATTATTGATTTCATAAAAATGGCTATCGATTCCGGCAGAAGGGTAATTGTTTTCAACCACCTGGGGTTAAGGAATTACGCAACTGACGAAACTGCTAAAGACTTCATCGAAAACACCATGAACATCGAATACCTCGGCCTCAAGCCGTTGACGTCAACGTCCGGCAGCTCTACAACAAGATTTGGCTGCTCCATCAAAGGACTGGGAGACGGAGACCCCCTGGGCCTTAACCTGATAAAATGGCTGAATTGCACAACCGATACAGGTGAATATGGCCCTGTCGTATATTATACCGACCTGGAAGTATTCAAATCCAAAAACAGCACCCTATGTCCTACCTTTGATTATGTCGCTACCAGTTTCGACATTAGTTTTGCCCAAAGAACCGACACAGCTGTCGGCATCCGCAGAGAATTCGACAATGGTGCAAAGTTCGCTTTCTATAGCTATGAACTCCTTAACATGACAAGGATCGGCAGTTGGATGCCTATCATCCTTCAGGGCGCCATTACCTGGGCTCTTATGGACAAAGCCGGCGTAGGTTCCATTTACTACGTGAACAGTGAAATGATCGATTACAGCTATGTCAAAGTAGGCAAGAACAAAACCAAGACCGTAATCATGACCAACGCCGAAAACGCTGCTGCGGACCTTGAAATTACAAAGATAACCTTCGACAAAGAGTATTCTAGCATAATATATCCCGTTGACAACGACGGCAATAATATCGAGAAGATGCTTAAAGACACGACCATCGTTCTTCCTCCCGGCGGGTACTTTACCTTTAAGGTAATGTTCAAACCCAGTTCAGAGGGCAATGTCATGCGCAGCCTGACACTGCACACCAATGAACCCGCCGAAGACGGCAGCAGCGCAGGCCAGAACCATTCCATTACTTTCACCGGTATCGGCGGCGAAGAAGTGATCGAAGAACCTTACCTGTCCTATGACATGGATGAGCTAACCTTCGACGAAACACCAATCGGCTCCACTAAGACAAAGAAACTGGGTGTTTTCAACTATGGTAACCAGGACCTGGAAGTCATTGCGTTGAAATTCAAGAATACAAGCTCGGACGCTGCATTCACAATTCCCGCAGACCAGATGAAAGCACAGACCATCAAGAGCAAAAGCAGCATCACACTGGATGTGAAATTCGCCCCGAAGATTGTCAGCTCAAGCATTGTCGATTCATTGATAATCTATGCATCAGCTTCAAACGGCAATAAATTCCCCATTGCCGTCATCGGTTCCAGCAGGGATACGATCAACAGCGTTCCTGAGATCAACACCCCCCAGGGGCTCTTCTCGATGGGCGTTTCTCCCAATCCTGCAAGCGAATCCGCATTGTTGAAGTATAACTGGAACAGCCAGACTACATCCGGCCTCGTAATCAAGCTTGCCGACAACAACGGCAACATTGTCCGCACACTGTTCGACAGCCGCATCGAGGGCGGAGAAGGCTCCATCAGTATCGATATGTCCCGGGTTGCTTCGGGCAGCTATTCGATCATTGCCGAGATCAATGGCGAGGTGGCACGACTGCCGCTGATCATCATCAGATAGAATAAAATTTTCATTGTGAGAAAATAATACGGCCCTGTACTTGAGTGTACGGGGCTTTTTTTTTGAAAATAAATATTTTCGCTAATTATGTGTAATTATATATATAAAAATTAATTATATTAAATTATTACAGTGAAGACAAAGTATATTTTCTCTTGTAAAAATATATTGTGGAGTATCGGATGAAAAGTTATATCAACCACTTGACCGGAACAATCCTGCTTTTAATTGCTTCTGCCTTTGTTGCCCTTGCCTCGGAAACACCCCGCCTGACAATCCATCCGCAACCCGAGGCCAAAGCAGGCGCCGACAGAGTGCAAAGCTCGTCGAAACCAGTTGTCTTTTTCAATAATATGCTCGACAATGCAGATTACTTCAACAATGCGTACTGGCGCTTCGTTGACGGAACCGTTACGGGCTCCGATGAGATATACAAGGATTCCTGCGTTCAAATGCCGTTTGACAATGCCCATCTTGCAAGCCTTAACATTAATGACCACCTCATCTATGTTTTCCCTCTCGGCGACTATCCACTTTACGTTGCCACTCCCGAAGGCGGCACAAAAGTAATAGATTTCATCAGGATGGCGCTCGATTCGGGAAAGAGGGTGATAATCTTCAGCCACAATGCCCTGCGCACCTCATCAAACGATCAGGGGACAAAAGAGTTCATCGACACGACACTGAATATTGATTACCTTGGCTTGAAACCATTGGTAAAGGACGGTACAAGGTATGGCTATTTTGTTAAAGGCCTGCAGGGGGACGAGATTGGGTTGAACCAGATGAGATGGTTTAATTGCGGTGTCGGCGGTTCGGACGAAAAACCCGTGGACTACGACTGGGACGACGTGGAAACGTTCAGGTCAAAAGACACTTCCGTTTGTCCTGTTTTCGACTTCATAGCAACCAGTGAGGACCAGGCAAAAGCCGTTTTCACAGACTCTGCCGTCGGCTTGCGCAGAATCATGAACAACAAAGCCAGGGTTGTTTTCTTTAGCTATGACCTGGTCAATATGAGCAGGACCGGTGATATCGAGTTGCTGCTTCATGCCGCCATTGGCTGGTGTTTCAAGAACAATCCCGATTTAGGCTCAAAATACAGAGTACCCTCCGAATTCTATGATTATGGTTATGTAAAAGTCGGCAAGAAGAAGACCAAGCCCGTCTATATCATGAATGATGAAAGTGCCGTCGAAGAGCTTGTAATTAACAACATGGAGTTTGATTACAGCGAACACAAGGATGTTATTTATCCTGTTGACGAAGAAGGCAATAATATTGAAGCGAAGTTGAAAGATTCAGTAATTACCATACCCATTGGCGGGTTTACCAAATTAGAAGTCGCATTCGAGTGTGACGGCGAAGGCAACGCCATGCGCAACTTGTCCCTGCACACCAATGAACCCGCTGAAGACGGCAGCAACTCCGGACAGAACCATTCGATTACCTTCAGTGGTACCTGCGGTGAAGAAGAAATTGAAGAACCGTACCTGTCTTACGACAGGGATGAAGTAAACTTTAAACCGACAATGGTAGCCGAAACCACAGAGATGCTCCTAACCGTCAGCAATCTTGGAAACCAGCCACTGAATATTATTGCGATGAAATTCGGCAATACATCTTCCAACGCCAGTTTTTCGATACCTAAGGATCAGATGAAAGCCCAAACCATACCCGGTGACAGCAGCATAACGCTTAATGTGAAATTCTCCCCAAAGACAATCAGTACTATGATTGTCGATACTTTTTTCATATACACGGAAGCAGGGACAAAAAACGGGACAAAATTTCCTATTGCTATGATAGGTTCCAGCACTCCGGGTTCTGTTCCTGAGATCGTTACCCGGCAGGGGCGCTTTTCAATGAGCATTGCACCCAACCCGGTGAGCGGCTCGGCAATCCTGAAGTACAACTGGAACAGTTCCGTACCGTCAGGCCTTGTACTGAAACTGGCAGACAACCTCGGCAACATTGTAAGTACACTGTTCGACGGCACTGTCGAAGGCGGTGAAAGCAATGTCCCGATTGACGTTTCTCGGCTCGCCCAGGGCAGCTATTCCATCATTGCGGAAATCCACGGTGAAATGGCCCGCCTGCCGCTGGTAATAGTCAGGTAAACGCGGAGAGGTGAATTCATGAAGAAATTTCAACTTATTAGATATTTCAGGTGATATTATGAAGAACATTTTTAAGTATTCAACGCTTCTAATGCTTTTATTCTCTGTCTGTTCGGCATCATGCCCGGCAGAAAGCCCCGGAGGAAGTGTCTGCGACAGTAAGAACAGAGCAGGCCGTACACAGGCTGTTGACAAACCGGTTGTGATTTTCAACAATATGTCCGGTTCGGAAACCAATTTTCATGGCGCTTACTGGATGAACGTTAATGGTGAATACGGAAGCGATCAATATAAGGACTCGTGTATTCAGCTTCAATTTGCCGCCGATGTTGCCAATCCTGAAAAAGTCAAAGAACACAGGGCCTATATCATACCTCTTGGCAGTGACTATACCCTGCAGTCGGTAGTAGGTGGCGTTAAGATCATCGACTTCATCAAAACAGCGCTCGATTCCGGCTGTAGAGTTGCCGTTTTCAGCCACCAGGCTCTCCGGCACTATACAGAAGATGTAACTGTGAAGGACTTTGTCGAAAACACGCTGAACATTGACTATATCGGGCTTAAATCCTTAACCGTCAGCTCCGGCGACTCTGTGAAAAGGATCGGCTGTCCGGTCAAAGGCCTGGGAGACGGCGATCCCCTTGGCCTGAATTTGATGAAATGGTTGAATTGTACCGACAGCTATCAACAATATGGCCCATTAGTGTATTATGACGACCTGGAAGTATTCAGGTCTAAGAATGGCTCTCTTTGTCCGGCTTTCGATTTCGTTGCAACCGGTTTCGATCAATTGAAAGCCCAAATCACCGACTCAGCCGTCGGCATCCGCAGGGAATTCGACAATGGCGCCAGGATCGTATTCTTCAGCTATGAACTGCTGAATATGACCAGGATCAATAGTTCGCTGTCGATTGTATTGAGAGGAGTAATAAGCTGGTTGCTTTACACAAAGCCGGGAATGGAAGATCCGGATGCAACACTTGAGTTTGTAACAGTAAAACCGGGAGATACAAAAACAAAGACTTTGTACATATCTAATAATATATATACCGACAAAGCTTTATTAATCGACAACATTACTTTTAGTGATGAGAACTCCGAAGTCTTCTACCCGGTCGATAATGAGGGGAACAATGTGGAAGAGGCTATGGAAGATACGGTCATCTCAATTGACCCGGGAAAAGTCATTCAGTTGAAGATAATTTTCAGGCCCGATACACTTGGCAGTTTTTCCCGGACGATGGTCTTAACCACCAATGAACCGGCAGAAGACGGCAATCAACACAAAGTGACTTTTATCGGTGTCTGTGGCGAAGATGTGATGGAAGAATCATATCTTTCCTATGATACGGATGAGCTTAGCTTTGCCGAAACACCCATCGGTTCCTCAAAGACGAGGAAATTGGGAGTTTTTAACTATGGGAATAAAGACCTGGAAATAATCGCGATGAAATTCAAGAATACCTCTTCCGACGCATCCTTCTCAATTCCAGCCGACCAGATGACTGTGCCGAAGACCATCAAGGCTAAAAGCAGCATCACTCTTGATGTAACATTCACTCCTAAGGTGGTTAGCTCGGCCATTCTGGACTCATTAGTCATTGAAGCAACAGCTTCAAACGGTTCAATTTTTCCCATAGCACTGAAAGGCTCCAGCAGGGATACTATTAACAGCGTCAATGATGGAGAGGCAACAAATGGCCTATTCACAATGTCTGTGTCGCCCAATCCTGCAAGCGAATCCGCTCAGTTGCAATACATCTGGAACAGTACATTGTCTTCCGGCTTAGTGCTTAAACTCGCAGACAACCTCGGCAACATTGTCCGCACTCTGTTCGACGGTACTGTCGAGGGTGGTGAAGGTTCCATCAGGATAGATATGTCCGGGATTGCTTCGGGCAGCTATTCGATTATTGCTGAGATAAACGGCGTAGTGGTAAGATTGCCGCTGGTAATAATCAGGTAATCTGTCCGGTTCTTTAATACAGGTATGTAGTATTAGCTATCGAAAGAAATTCAAATACTTTTGAAAATATAAAACTATAGGTAGATTTTAAGATCATAAGCTTTGCATTATTATTGTATATACTTATTGGGTATTCTCCGATAATTTGCAGAAAAAGGGTTAATCAAATGAAAAGAAATCTTAACGCAATTGTTGCAGGTGCTCTGCTGATATTCTCTTTGCTGTTTGTTGTCAGGGCCTCAGAACCGCCCGAAATGGAAACTGTGCTTCAACCGGGTAGTAAGTCCGCTATCGACGAAACTCAGGGAGCAAACAAAGCCATTGTCCTGTTCAACAATTTTTACAGCAGTTCAGAAATTTTCGGGCAATGTTACTGGAGCATTCTCAATGGGGACTACGGAAGCGGTGAATTTGCCGACGAGGTCATGCAGACGCCATTCTCAGACAACGTCATTGCCTCTATGAATGTTAAGGATCACGAGGTCTATATTTTCCCTCTTGGAGACAATCCTCTGGAGGCTACCATGCAGGCAGGCAAAACTAAAGTAATAGATTTCATCAAAATGGCATTAAATTCGGGCAGGAAAGTGATTGTTTTCAGTCACAAAGCCCTTCGTAACTACACATCAGATGCTGATGTAAAAGATTTCATCGAAAACATTCTCATGATTGAATATAAAGGATTGAAACCGTTACTTTCCGGGACTTCCAGGACAGCCTATTATGTGAAAGGTCTTGGTGGCGATCCGCTTGGCCTCGGCCTCTTCAAATGGTTCAATTGTACAAGTGGATCGTATGCTCCACTGATTTGGTGGGATGACGTCGAGACATTCAGGTCAAAAGATGCCCTCCTGTGTCCGACTTTTGATTACATTGCCTCAAGCGGTGATGAATCAAGCGCAGTAGCAACCGATTCGGCTGTCGGTACATGCCGGGTATTGAGCAATTCGGGAAAAGTTGTGTTTTACAGCTATGACCTTGTGAATATGAGTAAGCTTGCAGACAGGTACAGTGTATTATACGCCGCAATCAGATGGAGTTTGAACAGCATCACATCGGTTCCGGAGATGAATAATACGTTTAAAGAATTGACAATCAGTGTCTCTCCCAACCCTGCCAACGGTTCTGCCGTCTTGAAATACAACCTGGACTGTTCAGTATCGTCGGAACTGACACTGATACTTGCTGACAACCTCGGTAACATTGTCCGTACACTGTTCGACGGCAGGATCGACTGTGGCGAGGGTTCCATCAGGATGGATATGTCCGGGATTGCTTCAGGCAGCTATTCGATTATTGCGGAAATCCACGGTGAAGTGGTAAGATTGCCGCTGATTGTAATAAAGTAGTATTTAAAATTACAGATGTATTTATCTATGCCCGGTGCATATTTGTGCCGGGTTTTATTATGAATATTAGAAACTGCTGCCGGTTTGCCTGACTTCTGAAAATAATTATCCGCGGCCCAATCCGTCATCACTGCTTTAATATTTGATAATAATGGAATAGCAAGGAATAAATGAACTTTTTAAACCCTATGGCGTTGATTGGGCTTGTCGCTTCGACAATACCTATCATTCTGCACCTTCTCAACCTGCGTAAGCTTAAGACCGTAGAGTTCTCGACCCTGATGTTCCTTAAGGAACTGCAAAAAACGAAGATACGCAGGATAAAGCTGAAACAGATACTGCTGCTCATCCTCCGTACCTTGCTGATTATCTTTGCAGTACTGGCTTTTGCCAGGCCGACAATGGAAACTTCGCTGCCGGTCTTCGGCACCTATGCGAAGTCCAGCGCTGTGATAATAATCGACAACTCCTTCAGCATGGACGTCTCCGACGAGCGCGGCAACCGTTTTTCACAGGCCCGCAACAGTGCGTCCTCCATACTCAACGCCCTGAGGGAAGGCGACGACGCTGCCATTATCACAATGGCAAACGGGAAATTCAACGCCGGCAGCGGCCTGACCAAGAATTTCGAGCTCCTGAAGAAGGACCTTGCAGGTATTACAATTGCCAAAGTACCGGCCAATCTTGCCAATTCCCTGAAAATTGCCGGTAAACTGCTCGAACAGTCAAACAACCTTAACAAGGAAATATACGTAATCACCGACGCCCAGCCCAATGTCTTCAGCGACGAAAGCGGGAACGGCAACAAGCTGCCCGGTACAGACATGTCCATCTATTTCATACCCATCGGCAGGGAGAATAATACTGCTGCCAACCTGAACATCGACTCTGTACAGGTGCTGTCACGCATCTTCCAGCCCGACAAAAACGTCGAGGTCGAGGCCTTTGTACGCAATCATTCCGGTAAAGACGTCAAAGGCGCCGTGCTCAGCATGATCTTCAACGGCGAGAGAGTTGCCCAGAGAACTGTCGATGTCCCTGCCGGCGAAGTTAAAACTGTGTCCGTTTCGGCTATGCCCCAGAGCGCCGGCATCAATAAGGCGTACCTGGAACTGGAAGAAGACGCCATCGACCACGACAACCGTTCCTTTTTCGGGTTCATCATACCCGAAAGCCCGGCAATAGCCTTGGCAGGCGGACAGGACGAAACTGAATTCATTAAACTGGCTCTTAACCTCAATCCTTCAAAGTCCGCTAATATGCAGGTTTTTGCACCCGGCGCTTTTTCGGGCATAGACCTGCAGAAATTCGACGTTGTAATATGTGCAGGCGGCCCTTACAATAGCACAGATTTCCAGAGATTCGCAAACTATGTCAGGAATGGCGGCTCGCTGTTCTTATTTGCCGATGCTAATACCGGCAGGGAAATTTTCAGCAATGGCCTTGCGCTCCTGGGATTCGGCTATCCCAGGGAGAGCGAATTCCCTGAAGGCAATCCCGCACAGTTCAGTTCGGTTGACAGGATGCACCCTCTTTTCGAAGGTGTTTTCAAAGGTACTACCGACAACAGGACAGTCGTCGAATCGCCGAAAATCTACAGGATGATGACCAACAACGGAGGCCAGTCGATAATCGAGACTCCCGCCGGGCCATTCCTCAGCGAGACCAGGCTCGGCGAAGGCAAAGCCTTTTACTGTGCGGTAACTCCCGACACAAGATGGAGCACACTGCCTGTAACAGGCCTGTTTCCCGCAATGATATACCGTAGTGTGTATTACCTTTCTTCGAGGGAAGAACTCGGGACCATCATCAAGGCAGGCAGCAAACTGAGGCTGAGCCTGCCTAAGAAATACTCAGGCGGAGGCAATTTCAGGATTAACGACCCGGAGTCGGTCGATTTCTACATGCAGTCGGCAAACCTGCCCTCAGGCGCTGTCCTGCCCTTCGACAATCTCGAACGAACGGGCTGCTACTCTGTCTATTCTCCTGCCGGAAAGCCTGTAACTGTCTTCTCGGTCAATCCCGATCCTTCGGAGTCCTTTTTGAACCTTTACAAAAAGGATGAAATCATCAAAACCGTATCAAAGATGGTAGGGGAAGATGTAAAAATCAGCTATGTCGAAGACCCGGATGAGATACTTAAGGACATCCGCAGGGCAAGGACAGGTACGGAATTGTGGCAGATGTTCATTGTCCTGGCGCTGATCTGTGTCCTGGCAGAGATGTACATTGCCCGGAACGTCAGGAACGAACTCAGTGAAGGTTAGCTGCTCGTTTTTTTGAATCGCCAGATGGCAGCGCCCAGCATTACAACTGCGTAAGCCGAGAGAACATAGAACTGGGTCAGGACCTCCTGGAAGCCGGACCCTTTCATCAGTACCCTTCTGAAAATCTCCATGAAGTGGGCGATGGGGTTGAAGAATGCAATCGTCTGCGCCCAATCAGGCATACTGTTAATAGGGGTGAAAAGCCCGGACATAAGAATGAATATCACAATGAAGAACCAGGAAAGGAACATGGACTGCTGCTGTGTGTCCGAAATGGTGGAGATGAGCAGGCCGGCGCTGAGCACGACAACGAGGTAAAGCGCCGAAAGGCCGAAAAGCAACAGCAGGTTACCGGCTATCGGTATGTCGAAGAATAGTTTTGCAAGCGAAAGCCCGAAAGCAAGCTCGAACAAACCTATCATCCAGTATGGGAGAAGCTTGCCGGTAAGGAACTGGTATTTCCTGATTGGTGTCACGTTAAGCTGCTCGATGGTGCCGATCTCCTTCTCCCGGACAATGTTCATGCCGGTAAGGAACATTCCGATGAAAGTCACCATTATCACCAGGATGCCGGGCGCCATATATTTCTTGTAGTCCATTTCCGGGTTATACCAGTATCTTTCCTGTATTTCAGCCATCTTAGGCAGATCCTGCGGAGTGAATAGTTTCCAGTCCATGATGACATCACGGTTGAAATCGTTGATCACCAGGGCTGAATAGGCCTGAATCAGCCCGGCTGCAGCAGGATCCTCGGCGTTGATCAGCAATTGTATCTTTGCCTTGCTTTCTCTTACCAAATCCTTTTCAAACCCGGCTGCTATCTTGAACACCAGCCTGGCGTCCCGCTTGGCGAGTGCGTCCATACCCTCCCTGTCGTTATTACCGCTGTTGACAACCGTGAACCTGTCCGATGCGCTTATCTTGCCTGTCAGATCCCTGGAAAGTGCGGAATTGTCGTTGTCGATGATGAATACGTCGATGTTGCGTATGTCGAGGGTGGCAGCGTAGGCAAGAAGCAGTAACTGGACAATCGGCAGGGCAAAAATCAACGGCAGCATCTGCCGGTTCCGGAATAATTGCTTCAGTTCTTTCTGTACTATGAGTATTATCGTTTTCATACTATTCTTCCGGTGTTATTCGAGCCGCTTTTTAAAATTGACTATACTCAGGATGATGAAGAATGCAGTCATACAACCGAGAATCAGGGTTTCTTTCCAGAGGTATTCGATTCCGATGCCTTTAAGGATTATGCCTTTTGAAATTATCAGGTACCAGGTCGAGGGTATAATATTGCTGATTAATTGCAGGAGCAGCGGCATATTGTCAATCGGGAAAATGAAGCCCGACAACAGGATGGAGGGCATCATCAGCCCTGCGAGCGAAGCCATCATCGCCACCTGTTGGGTTTTGGTTACTGTTGAGATAAAAATTCCCAGTGAGAGGGATGTAATAATGAACAATACTGTTTCAAAAAAGTACAGCACCGGGTTGCCGTTAAAGGGCAGATTGAAAACTACCAGCCCGATTACAATGACTGAAACCGCATTGAAAAGAGCCATGAATATGTATGGGGCAACTTTGCCGAGGATGATGACGGTGGGCCGCAGGGGTGAAACCAGCAATACTTCCATCGTACCGGTTTCTTTCTCCTTTGTGATGGCAATCGAAGTCATCAGCGCCGACACAAGCAGCAGTATGAACCCGACCAGGCCGGGAACGAACATGAAAACGCTTTTCAGCTCCGGGTTGTATATCATCCTTACCTGGGGGGTAATGGTTACGGGTATCTTACTTTCCTTAGAATTCAGCTCTGCCATATAATCATTAATTATTGAAAATACATAGGCATTGAGCTGTGTTGCCGTGTTGGGATTGGAAGCGTCGTTGATTATCTGTACCCTGGCTTTGCCGTCCAGTTCAAGGTTTTCTGCGAAATTATCTTCAAAAACAATTATCTGCTTTACTTTACCCTCTTTGAAAGCCCCTTCCAATTCGCTGTCGCTGTTGAGAAACACGGCAATATTGAAGTATCCGGAGGACTTCAGTTTGTTCGTCAGTTCCTGGGTTACATAGTCTTTCGACTTGTCGAGAATGCCGATGTCGGCGTCGTTGATCTCTGTCCTGATGGCAAAGCCGAAGAGGACGACCTGGATTATCGGCATACCGATCAGCACAATCAGTGTCCTGAAGTCCCTGAAGATGTGGCGTACTTCTTTTCTTACAAATTGTTTAAATGCGCCCATAGCAACACACTCCGCTAACCATTGGCAGCCGTTTTCCCATCTGCCGGCCTTGCTAATTTTACAAATACTGAATTCATCGTGTCAGACTCATATTGTGTTTTAAGATTCGCCGGTGTGTCGAGGGCTTCGATTCTTCCGTCAACCATGATCGACACCCTGTCGCAGTATTCGGCTTCGTCCATATAGTGGGTAGTAACGAAGACAGTCGTTCCGGCCGAGGCTGCCTCATAGATCATATCCCAGAACTGGCGGCGTGTTACGGGGTCAACACCACCCGTCGGCTCGTCGAGGAATACGATGTCCGGATCGTGAATGAGAGCAGTCGAAAAAGCAATCTTCTGCTTCCATCCTAAGGGCAGTGAGCTGATCAGGCTGTTACCTTCGGACTCCAGGTTCAGTTTCTTAAGCAGAGCCTTGGTTTTTTCCTTCACTTCGCGCCTGCCGATGCCGTAGATGCCGCCGTAGAAACCAATATTCTCGCTGACCGTCAGGTCCTCGTAAAGTGAAAATTTCTGGCTCATGTAACCTATGTTCTTTTTGATTAACTCGGCATGCCTGAAAATATCCCAGCCTGCAACGGTTCCTTTCCCCGACGTAGGACTGAGGAGCCCCGTCAGCATCCTGATTGCTGTGGTTTTACCTGCGCCGTTAGCGCCGAGGAAACCGAATATCTCGCCTTTGTAAACTTCGAAGCTGATCCTGTCCACGGCGGTAAAATGGCCAAACTGCTTAGTAAGGTTCTCCGTCGTTATTACTGTACTGTTCCTATCCATTGGCATTTTTCCTCATTAACTGCATGAAACTGTCCTCTATGTCCGGCATGGCTTCCCTGATAATAATTTCGTTCAGTCCGGCGCCGTGCAGGTAATCGTAAAGGCTGTCCACCCCGAACTGCTCTCTTTTGTCGATATAGTGCAGGAATTCACCGAAGGGATAGACATTGGAACAGTACTCGAATGACCTCAGGGCTTTTGTAAGCTTGTAAATACTGTCGGCCTTAACCGCGTAAATCCTGCCGTCAAAAGAATTGACAATGTTTGCAGGTGTGTCGATCGACATGATCGATCCTTCCTGGATCAGGGCAACCCTGTCGCAAAGAGAAGCTTCATCCATGTACGGTGTCGAAACGATGATTGTAATTCCCTGATATTTCAGTTTTTTGAGCATTTCCCAGAATTCTTTGCGGGAAACGGCGTCCACACCTGTCGTCGGCTCGTCGAGCACAAGTATTGACGGTTTGTGTATCAGGGCACATGAAAGGGCGAGTTTTTGTTTCATCCCGCCGGAAAGTTTGCCTGCGCGGCGGTTTTTAAACGGTTCAATCTGCCCGTAAATATCTTTGATCAGGTGATAGTTCTCTTCTATGGTGGTACCGAAAATGGAAGCAAAGAACGTGAGGTTCTCTTCAATCGTCAGGTCCTGGTAGAGCGAGAACCTGCCGGGCATATATCCGAGCAGCCTCCGCAGCGCTTTGTAATCTTTGACGGAATCGAGTCCCAGCAGTGTTGCTTTACCTTCGTCTGGTTTCAGCAGGGTTGTAAGTATCCTGAAACAGGTGGTCTTTCCGGCGCCGTCCGGCCCGATGAACCCGAATATCTCCCCCGCGCCGACACTGAAGTCCAGTCCCCTGATGGCCTTGACCTTGCCATAGGACTTTACGAGGTTTTCAGATATTACAACATCATTCATAAATTAACTAAATAATTTAACTAAATAATTTAACCATTTGGTTAAATGCGAAATTAATAAATTTTCCCAAACATACAAATTATTTCTTGTTTTTAAGACTTTATATTCCGATATTGAAAAAAAATAAGTTTCACATTGAAAAACTCTGGATATGGGACTTATCAAATTCACAAAGCAGTTGCCCAAAGCCTGGAAGAGGCTGTTCACAGTGTTTTCAGCCATTTTGACAGGGCTTTTGCTCCTGATTGTCTATCTTTCAAATGCTGTTTCCTATCTGTCGGACCAGCCTGAAACCTGCATCAACTGCCACCTGATGATACCTGAATACACGACATGGTTCAACAGCAGCCACCGTGAGCGTGCAGTCTGCAACGACTGCCATGTTCCCCACGACAATATCTTCAGGAAGTACTACTTCAAAGCTACAGACGGCCTGCGCCATTCGACCATATTCACCCTCAGGCTCGAACCCCAGGTCATTCATATGCTCGAGCCGGGGAAAGCTGTGGTGCAGGAGAACTGCATACGCTGCCACAGCCACCAGGTGCATCCTGTCTCCGTTTATAATGTAACAGGGGAGAATTACAAAGCCGGTACGGGCATGCTGTGCTGGAACTGCCACAGGGAAGTCCCCCACGGAAGGATTCACAGCCAGTCGGCCACCCCCTACTCGACGGCGCCCCGTCTCTCTAAGCCCCTGCCGGATTGGCTCATGAACTAATCGAAAATAATTATTCCCAATAATAAAGGTAATTACCATGAATGACATCCAACCTGTAAAAAAGAGATCCTGGCCAACCTGGGTTTTGTTTTCTGCAATTGTTGTTGTTGTATTCTTAGCAGGGTTGTTTCTCTCCACAATCATCGAAAGGCGGGGAGAAGAAAACACAAGGTTCCAGGTCGTCAGGCCCATCCCGGATTGGGAGCCCAAGAACGAAGTCTGGGGCGAGAATTACCCCCGCGAGTATGAGACTTACCTGAAAACCCTCGACACGAATTTCAGGAGTAAGCACGGCGGGTCACAAATGATAGATTACCTGGCCGAGAATCCCAACCTGGTAGTGATGTGGGCAGGCTATGCCTTTTCTAAGGATTACAGCCAGGGAAGAGGGCACGCCAACGCCGTGAAGGACATCAGGCTGACCCTGCGTACAGGAGGAGTGCAGGAAAGTCCTCAGCCTGCCACCTGCTGGACATGTAAGAGTACCGACGTACCGAGGGTAATGGCTATCAAGGGGGTCGAAGCCTTTTACAAGATGAAATGGAAAGACATGGGGAGCGAGATAATCAATCCCATCGGCTGCCAGGACTGTCACGATCCGAAAACAATGAGCCTGAGAATTACAAGGCCGGCACTGAAAGAGGCTTTTGCACGCCAGGGAAAGAAGATGGAAGACTTTTCGCACCAGGAGATGAGGTCCCTTGTTTGTGCCCAGTGCCATGTCGAGTATTACTTTAAAGGCGATGGCAAATACCTTACTTTCCCGTGGGACAAAGGTTTCAGCGCCGATTCCATGGAGAAATACTACGACGAGGCTAACTTCACCGACTGGACGCATAAGCTGAGCAAAGCGAAGATGCTCAAAGGGCAGCATCCCGACTATGAGCTGTACCGTACAGGAATACACGCCGCCCGCGGTGTTTCATGCCCCGACTGTCACATGCCCTACAAAGTCGAGGGCGGCATGAAATTTACCGACCACCACATCCAAAGCCCGCTCAATAACATTGCCAACTCCTGCCAGGTATGCCACCGGGAAAGCGAAGAACAACTCCGCCAGGACGTTTACGCCAGGCAGGACAGGGTACTTGAACTGAGAAGGATTGCCGAGGATGCGCTTGCCAAAGCACACATCGAGGCCAAGGCCTGCTGGGACAACGGCGCTACTGAGGAAGAGATGGCTCCCGCTCTGCTTCTGATCCGCCATTCGCAGTGGCGCTGGGACTGGGTGGCCGCTGCCAACGCACTGGGCTTCCATGCCCCCGTCGAAGCCCTGCGTGTACTTGGTACTTCCATCCAGAAAGCCGAGCAGGCAAGGGCAATACTCACCCTTGTACTGTTCAAGCACAACGTGAAACTACCAATCCAGTATCCCGATATTTCGACAAAGGACAAGGCTCAGGCTTACATCGGGCTTGATATGGCAAAGCTCCGCGCCGACAAGAAGACATTCCTCGAAACGATTGTTCCCGGATGGGACCAGGCTGCAGAAAAACGCCAGGGTTCGCTGTACAAGTATTAATCCAGGATAAGTAATTTGTTAGTATCGGAAGGGGACAAGCGGCGACTTTCCCTTTCTTTTTCGCTATTGTTCATTCATTATTCCGGAAAATTTTATTCCTATTCACTAAATATCATAATAATTGGTGAATTAATTCACTGAATGTTATGATTATTGGTGAATTGACTCCTTTGCATCCATAATTTTATCATGATGATCAATTAACTCTATACATATCTATTTACAAACATTTCATAAACTATTTCAGGTAATTTTCAGTAATTTTGTAAAATTGGTATTTTGTAACTATAAAAACTTAGTAAATGAGAAAATTGCTATATACACTTCTATTACTTACAATTACAACCGGTATCTATTCCCAGGACATCAGCCTTACCGTAATATCCTCAGGTGGGACTACGGCCTCTACCTCAGGCGGCAGCGTCAGTTTTACTGCCGGAGAGCCTGTAACGGGAACAATCAGCAATGGCTCCTATACCATGACTCAGGGATTCCAACAGGGCAGCCTCATCGTCAACGCCGTGGAAGAGAACCTTCCGGCTTCGTGTTCCATTAAAGCATGGCCCATACCCTTTGCTAATGAAATCAATATCGAGTGTAAATTGGACACTGAATCGGAAGTTACTTTTGAGTTTACCGATATTAACGGTAAACCTGTTTTCAGGTCGGTACAAAGCAGTGCAGGAAAGCTATTCGGGGCTGACCTCTCAGGCCTTGCTGCCGGCAGCTATATGCTTAAAGTTATGTTTAATGATGGGAAATACTTTAAAATTATTAAGGTTGTTAAAGTAAATTAGAAATAAACTGAATTTTATCCTGACTTTCAAGCCGAGCCGGGAAACATCACTCCCCCTTTTCCAATCTTCGGCATCTACCGAAATTTCGGTACAGGTTAACACTAATCATGAAAATAAATGCTTCATGAGTGGTGGTAAAGATATATGATTTTGGAATTAATAATTAATACATAGAAGGTGAACAACAATGAGAATTGAATTGAAAAAACTGGCGCTGCTGCTGTCGATAGTGACAATTGCCGCAGCTTCGAACCTCGAAGCCAAAGGCTTCAAATACCAGGCTGTCGTCCGAAACGCGTTGGGAGAAGCCCTTTCGGCCAAGTCAGTTACGGTTCAGGTTACGATACGCAGGGACAGCCCGACAGGCGCAGGCGTTTATAGCGAAACACATTCGACGAAGACTGATAATTACGGGTTGATAAACATAGGCATAGGAGCGGGATCAACTGCATCCGGCAGCTTCGATGACATAGAATGGGGCCTCTACGACTGCTTCCTCGAAGTGTCGATCGACGACGGAAGCGGCTTCAGCGTCATTGGTACAACGCAGATCCTGTCTGTTCCCCTGGCGATATTCGCACTCGATGCGAAAACAGCCGTCAATGCCGACACAGCGAAAGTAACGATTGCCGCCGACAGCGCCGGGATTGCCAAAACTGCCCTGACGGTTAAACAGGAAAACGACCCCCTGTTCATGCAGTCGTTAGCCGCCGGGATTACGCCGTCAGATACGACGCGCTGGGCCAAAAGCGCCAATGTCCCGACAAAAGTAGGCGAACTCGAAAACGACGCCGGATATATCTCTTCTGAAAAAGACTCCACATTCCTTCGCAGCCCTGCAAACGCGGTTTCCTGGGGTGACATTGAGACCTGGAAACTGGCCTACTCATGGGGTGACCATAAGAAAGCAGGTTACATGCTAAACAGCGACTTCCAGGCCCATCCTGCTTCGTCGATTACTGCCGAAGACAAGAACCGCTGGTCGATGGCTTACAACTGGGGCGACCACGCAGACGCAGGTTACCTTAAAATGGAGAAAGACAGTTCGGTTACGAATGAATTGCAGGTGTTGACTATCAGTAACGACACGATCTACCTCAGCAACGGCGGCTTTGCCAAACTGCCCTCCGGTTTCAGCAGCAATTTCAGGGACCTGACTAATATCCCTTCAAAGTTAGATACGAACTATACGGACGACTTTGACGGCAACTACTCTTCGCTTAGCAATGCCCCGGATATTGCAAATACTACTCTCAACAAAACGATACAGCTTTCAACAAGCGACAATACGACCAGCCTGAGTGCCCTGAACAGTTCGTTCACTAATATTTTCAAAGTCAGGGGCGATGGTAAGGTAGGAATAATGCAAGCGTCCCCACGCTCAACACTTGAAGTCGGAGGCACCGACGGCCTAATCGTTACCGGAACCCCGAACACCGGCACAGTTCAGGCATTAGGCTCCGGCTGCCGCCTGCAGTGGTATCCCCGCAAAGGAGCGTTCAGGGCCGGCTATGCAGAATCCAACTGGTGGGACGACGACGGCAGCTCCAATCCCAGATTAGCATTGTACTCTGTTGGTATGGGATACCAGCCAAGGGCTTCCGGATCATATTCAACTGCCATCGGCTCACAAAACAAAGCTACCGGCGATTATTCCCTGGCATTAGGCTCTTACAGTTGGGCGACTGGAAGTCATTCCATCGCTATCGGTACAATGGCCGAAGCCACAGGGATTTACTCCATTGCAATTGGATCCGGAGCCAGCACTAACGGGAAAGACGGCGCCATGGTAATCGGTGATGACACATGGTTTCAGACTGCCTATGCTTCTTGCGATAACGAACTGACGATGCGTTTTTCCGGCGGTTACAGGCTCTGGAGCAGTTACCCCGACTCTGTTTCCGGCGTTTATATGCGGGGCAATCAGAGCGGCTGGAGCAACTACTGCGACAGGAACCTTAAAGAAAACTTCAGGGAACCCGACAACGAGGCACTCCTGAAATCGATTGAGAATATGCCTGTAACAGAATGGAACTATAAAAGCAACAAAGAAACTAAATATATGGGCCCTGTCGCCCAGGACTTCTTTTCAGCTTTCCATCTCGGCGGCGACGACAGCCTCGGCATCAACTCCATCTGCATCGACGGCGTCAATATGGCAGGCGTTAAGGCCCTGATTAAAAGGACAAACGAAGCAAACAAAGAGATTGAAATACTTAAACAACAGAATTGTGAACTTAACAAAAAATTGAATCTCCTTCTGGAGAAAGCAGGCATCAACACTATGGATAACGATTCCATTGCCGACGCCGGAAGCCGTCAGGCGAAATAAATTTGAAACCTTCCGAAGGTTTGGGACCTTCGGTTGGTTCACGACGAAAAGGAGGGGAAAGCCGCAGTGGCTCTGCTTTTTCTTGCTTGATAAACTTGACAAACTAATGACCCCATCCCGGCCTTCCCCAAGGGGAAGGAGAAAGAAGCACAGAATATTTCTTCTTACTTGACAAACTTTATAAACTTGATGAACTTGAGAGTCCAACCACCCCCTACCCCCTCCTTATCCAAGGAGGGGAAAGCCGCAGTGGCTCTGCTTTTTCTTGCTTGATGAACTTGACAAACTTGATGAACGAAAAACCGAACCGCGTATTTCAATCGGATAAGGTCAATTGCTGTTGTAGTACAGCTTAAAATCAATCCTGACGCTCTCGCCGACTTTGGAGCCGATTGTTCCCTGGGAGCCTTTGACGTCAAAGTCTTTAAGTGTTATCCTGAACGAGCCTTCAATAAAAAATAGGTTACCGGGCGCTCTTTTGGCGGTTTCCGCGGATGCTTTGACGAGTGTTAGCTTGATCGGCAGCCTCATCTCCTTTGCTTTGCCGTGCATCCTGAATACTCCCAAAGCGGTGGCTTCCGCCACGGACCTGCCTTTCATGGCGTCCACGCTGGTAATTGTAACGAACTTCAATTCGCGGAGTTCGAAGGAAATATCGGGATAATTCTTCGAGTCGAGCCAGTTTTCCTCCCTCAGGTGCTGGTCCCGGAGGTCGATGCCTGTTTTAAGGGCGTCCACCTTGAATGAGACCTTACCGCTCGACGATTCGATGTCCGACATGTTCAGTTTCACAGTACTCGTAATTTTTGACGGATCCCCTACATAGCCGGGAATGTCCTCTAAGGGAGCCGAACTGTGGAATTTCAGCTCCGGCGGGGCAATTTTGGCGTTCAGCCTGAATGTCTTTGTCCCGGATATACCAAGCCCGAAATCGGTAGCTCCGGCCGTTCCGAAGATCAAAAACCCAATCAGGGCAATGCCTGCGATATATTTTAACCTGTTCATGATCTCTCCATTTTTTAATTTGTTTTTACAGCAAATTTCCTTTTTTTTCTTCCGTGCATGATGAGCCCCACAGTTCCCACAGTGATGAGGAGGCTGCCAATAGGCAGTACCGCAGCCATTGCTTCGGGTGTTATCATGTCCGTTCCCGGCAGTAGCCCAAGCCAGAATCCTTTTTCTTCCTGTGTTTCAGTTACTTCCGTCCCGAGCAGTTCGTCGGTGTGTTTCAGCTCGGTAATCTTCGAATCCCTGCTGTAAATCAGCGCTTTGCCGAAGTCATTGCTGTCGCTGTACCATTTGGCCAGCAGAGGTATTATTAATAAAAACGACACTATGTATAATATTTTCCAATTCATTACAGCCTCGAATGCAGGGCAACCCTGTTGCCTTCGGTGTCGAGTATGATTGCCATGTAGCCATGTTCGGGCGAGATCTGCATCTTGGACTGGAGGATTTTACCTCCTGCTTCTTCTACCCTGTTTAACTCATTGTCTAAGTCGCCGGAAAAAGCTGTGAAGTAAATCAAAACTCCATCCCCGGAGGGCTTGTAAGTATTGTTGTGATGGACCAGCGAGCCGCCGCTGCCGATGGTTCCTTCGACCCACGGGAACCAGGCCATGTCCAAAGGCCCCAGTTGGTTGCGCGACAGTTCCACACCAAGAACTTCCTGGTAGAAAGCTATTGCCCGTTCCATGTCCTGCACCGGTATCTCAAACCAACCTACTACATTATGCGATGGTGTCATTATAATTTCCTCTTTTCTTAATCAATTAACAAATTCGAAAGAAAAGAAGTATATACTAAATATATATTTTATGGTACCTAAATTATTATTTAGTAAATTATAAAGATGGACTCCACCTCAGAGGTAGAGTCCATTTTAAACTGGTCGGGTCCATCTTAACACAGGCAGGATTTTAAATATTATCCCGGTCATTACGTAAATAATAATCGGGATAAGGTATTAATTGTCTCATGCTGAAGGTAAATACTAATTTTTATTAGTAAATAAATAGAAATTTTTGTAAATTTACAGTGCAGCATGAATGGTCTATACCATCGTTTGTGCTTACGATTAACGAATAATTGTAGGTATAAATGCATATGTTTTTAAAATATATTGAAGTTATGATATGAGCAAAACGCTTGTAAGGGCAGTCTTTTTTGTTTTTCTGACAATGACAGCCCGAAGCCAGATTGTTGAGCCGTACTATGAATACGGTTCGAAGAGGATCGCAGGAGCCTATGAATCATTCGGGATGGGCCTGCTCGAAGAAGCTGAAAAGACACTTCTCGACGCCATCGAACAATTCCCCGAGACACCCGCCTACGATATGGCTGTATTACTCCAGGCAAAAATCGACCTCTACAACAACAATTACAACCTTGCAATTCAAAGGCTTACCATATTCATTACCGAAAGGTCAAACTCCTCGCTTGTGCCCCATGCAGCCCTCGAACGGGCCTACATGGCCTTCGAAAAAGGTAAGTACAGGAATGCCGCCGACTATTTCCTCGAAGCAAAAAAATATGCCGACACCGAGTTCATCGAACGCCGCGACAGCGCCTACAACAGGATTGCACACAGTGCAGTCTTCTGGCGTGCGGTCTCCCTTGCCTTCGACAAGAAACTCGACCTGTCGGGCGAAGTGTTCATGGAGTGTGTAAACCATTATCCCAACGGCCCTTACACCGACGACGCACTTTTCGCACTCGGCCTGACCGAGGAGATGAAGGGCCATTACAGGCTTGCCCTGGACTATTACAATTCAATCGGCGTCAACCACCCCTATTCCAACATGATTGTTGCCTCTAAGGTCAGGAGCGTGAACAATTACCTGATGATGAGGGACCCGGCTTCAGCCTTAGTTACCGCCGACGAGGCAGGCAGGACGATAGGCCTGATCAAATCCGGCGACTCTCTCGCTGCCGGCTACGAACCCCAGAGCTATTTCGAAACAGCGTCGGAAGAACTGCTTTACCTGAAGGGCGAAGCTTACAACCTGTCGGCCAATTACAACCTGGCTGTGGAGTCGTTCACTTCGTTCCTGGAACAGTACAAGGAATCGCAGATCGTCAATCTTGTCAGGTTGTCGAAGGGCTGGGCTCTGCTCAACCTCAAAGACTACCCGCAAAGCATTGCCTATTTCGATGAAATAATAAATGCCGTAAAGGAAGAAAACGCACCTGTCCGCAGCCTCGCTGCCCTCTACCGTTCGATTGCCATGAAGAAGTCCGGCAAAGCGGAAGACGCCCTCAAAGAGCTTTCCACCCTTTCAGTTCAGCCCGGCTATCCCAACCTGGGCAATGCACTGCTCGAACTCGGCCAGATATACTACGAAGCCGGCGACTTCAGCAATGCAGCCAGGGTATTGGAACGCGGATTGAGGGAATCGAAAAGCGAACTGGTTTCTACAAAGATCAACCTGCTCCTCGGTTCCTGCTTCCTGGAACAACAACGCTGGGCTAAAGCAGCTTCCTGCTTCCAGGATGCCGAAAAGATTGCTGCCAAAAGCACCTATGTAAGCATGCCACAAAGAGAATGGTACCTGGCTGAGTCGAACCTGAAGATGGGCATTGCCCTCGTTAACAACAACAGCTACTCTGCGGCCATACCTCCCCTCCTCAAATTCATCGTCGAATACCAGGCCGACCCAAGGTGCGACGAAGCGCTCTTCTGGCTGGGCGAGGCATACTACAAGTCGGACCTTCTTAACAACGCCGTGGAAACCTACGGGAAACTGCTCCGTATGTATCCCGTGAGCAGCCGCAGGGAAGAAGCCTATTACGGCCTGGGCTGGTCGAATTTCAGGATGAAAAAATTCAAAGAGTCGGGTGAAGCCTATGAAAATATGATGAAAGAGTTCCCCGATTCCAAATTCAACGTAGAGGTGCTCTCGCGACAGGGCGACAGCTACTACGTAAACAGGAATTACAAGAAAGCCGCCGAAGCATACGAAAAAGCTGCCAAGCTCGGCCCCAAGACCGAAGAAGGGCTGTACGCCTCATACCAGCAGTGCTATGCCCTCTACAAGAACGGAGACAACGAGAAAGCTATTACTGCACTGTTGCAATTCGCACGCAACTATCCCGAATCGTCCTATTCGGACAATGCACTCTATCTTGCCGGGTGGATCCGCTTCCAGCAGAAGAAGTATGCCGACGCAGTCGAGGACTTCAAGTACCTCATCAACGCTTACCCCAATTCGCAGCACCTTGCAAAAGCCAATTATGCAATAGGCGACTCATACTACAATCTTCGCAGTTACGAAGAAGCAATGACAGCCTACCGTAAGGTAGTCGATGAATTTCCCGACGACCCGCTCTCGACTGAAGCAATGCGCGGCATCCAGTATTGTCTCCGGGGACTGGGAAGGGACGAAGCCCTGGCCATTAGCGACTCGGCCCAGAAAACCGGCGCTTTCAATCCCGAATCTCTCTTCGCCATAGAAACAAAATTCAATAAAGCGCAGGAATTCTACCTTGCCGGGAAGAATAAAGACGCTGTTACCGAATTCACCGACTTTGTCAATAAATACCCCCAGAGCGATTTCACTCAGGAAGCCTATTTCTGGCTCGGAAGAAGCTACCTGAACCTTGGAGAATTGGACAACGCCGAGAAAGTATTTACAGAACTGCGTGAAAAATTCCCTGAAAGCGAATACACTTCCATGAGCTATATCGAATATGCTGTAGCCCTGAAAAAGAACAACAGGACCGATGCTGCCGACTCGCTGTTCCAGTTCATAGAAAAGAAATACCCCGAAAGCCAGGAATCGGCTCAGGCCTCCTTCGAGAGAGCGATGATAATCTTCGCGAAAGGCGACACGGCAACATCCATGAGCATTTTCAGGAGAATTGCCGAAGAGTACCCGGAGATGGGGTTTGGCGACAACAGCCGCCTGCAGTTGGCCCTCTATTTCCGCGAGCAGGAGAAATACGACAGCGCTCTCGCCGAATTCAGGATACTCGCCCGCAGGGATGAGAATCCGGTCATTTCTTCCGAAGCTCAGTACCGCATCGGTGAGATCGAACAGAGGATGAAGAACTGGGAAGAAGCAATCAAAGCGTATAAAATCGTCAGGGAACAGTATTCGGATTTCGTTAACTGGTATCCCCTCGCCCTTCTTAATATGGGCGAATGCTACGAAAGGCTCGGCAACAACGACGAAGCCGTGAAGATATACCAGTCGCTGGTAACGCTCAACCCCGACAATGAATACGGCAGGACTGCCGCGAAGAGAATCGAGCGTATTCAGAACCCGTAATTTTTATTATCATTAATTGAATAAGAATATGAAAAAGCTGTTTATAATTATGATAATCAATGCCCTGCAGGTTACCGGAGCAATAGCCCAGGAATCGTCGAAGGGCAATCTCGAACTCCCGCCGATCATCGTCGAGGAGAAATCCGGACAGATACAGGTTCGTGCCGGTTCAAAGAAGGAACCCAACAAGACTGCAGCCTTGACGCAGCAGGAGCTCGATTCGCTCAACTCCCTCGACAAGGAAAAATCCTTCCTCCTTGCAGCCAAGAAGCTTCCCGACAAAATTGTGGAAAAGAAATTCAACGACGGTTTCCTGAAAGCGCAGTTCGGAAGATTCACATCCCCGGCTGCCGAGTTCGGTTACAGTTTCAGGATGGGCGCTGCCGATGAATATGATTTCTATGTAAACAGCGCTTTGGACATGAGCAATGGCCACATTGACAATTCAGACTACAAGAAATTCTACGTTGACCTGACGAACATATACATTGCCCCTGACAAATTCTGGGTGTTCGGCGGCAGCCGTACCAAGACGCAGATACACGTTGACCGTTCTGAGTACAACCTCTATGCTGCCGATTCGGCCGCTCCGGCCAGAGATGCCCTCAACCTCAATTTCACCATGGACTCCGACGGGTTCTATTCAGGTGTCAAGTTTGAAACAGGCCTCGGCCTTCGCACAATGAACCTGAAGACAGACGAAGCAAAAGCCTACGACAATTCGCTCAGCGCCTACCTGAACATCAAAGGCTATATCGGCGACCTGGAACTGGGCGGCAAAGCACTCGTTGACCTCCATTCGGTCCGTGGCGACGGCGTTCATTTCGCACAGGCTTACGCTGTTCTCAATTACTTCGTTCCGGAAGTGTCTTTTGTCCTTAATGCCGGCGCCCAATTCAGCTCTTCATCAAACGATATTGCCAGGACCGGGCTCTATCTCGCCGCCGAACTGGAGTACCGCATCAGCAGGCTCCTGACACTGAAGGCGTCTTTCGTCAATGCAATGGACGACAAGACTTTGAAGGACTATTTTGTAATTAATCCATACATCCACCAGAGTGTGCCAATCGATTTCAGGAACAACAGGCAGTTGAAAGGCTTCCTCTATATCCATCCCACGGCAGAGTTTACAATCGGCGCGGGTGCACAACTGGGCATTTTCGACAGGAATCCTTACTTCATTACAGACACGCTCGGCAGTTTCCGCCTTGGTTATAACAAGACCTCAGAGTTCAGGATTACCGGTGAAATTGACTGGCATTTTACGGACAACGACCTGTTAACAGCCAACGCTTCGTTCATTAATGCAGAAATCGACACCAACAGTTCGATTGTACCTTACATTCCCAAGCTTCAGCTCTCGGCTGCATACAGGAGAACCTGGTTTAAAACCGTCGCTACCGAAATCGGTGTGTGCTATTCCGGCAAAAGATTTGCAGATATTGAAAATGATATTGAATTAGATGCGTTTATAAATTTAAATGCTTTGGTAGATATAAAAATTTCCGATACATTTACAGTGTTCGGAAAAGTTGAAAATTTATTAAATTCGGACGTATATGTTTGGGAAGGTTATAAAGAAAGAGGTTTGTTTGTTACTGGCGGTATTTTCTGGACTTTTTAGAACTATTGTTTAATAATGCCGGGCTGCTGTTATGGCTAAGATTGAAGCAGGCAAACAAAAAGATGAAGAGTTGTCGGGCGGGTTTAACGCTAACCCGGACGACGACACTTTCATGCTGGACAGAGACATAGACTATCCCGGCGAGCTGCCGGAGATGGACGAGCTGCCTGTCCCTGAAACGAAGCCGCTTGTTGAAGAGGATTTGGAAATCAACGACTCCGGCATCTCTAAGGCGCCGAAGATAAGCCTCCAAAACCAGAATAACATCGACAACGTCTGGGATATGTTCGAAGAAGGGTACCAGACAGAACAGCCTGCTCCGGAGCCTGAAGCGCCTGTTGACTATGCCCCCGGGATGAATATCGACGAGGCTTTCGGAGCTTTCGACGGACAGACTGATGAGGCCGAAAAGGAAGAACCCTACACCGGCGAAAAAGAACTGGTTCTTGAAGAAGAGCCTCTCATGATGGGAGATTCCGGCGACCTGTCAGAGGAAGATTTCCTGAAGCAATTCCAGGAAGCTGTCGATGAGGAAACGAAACCCGCAAGCGAACCTGCTGAAGCCGAAGTGTCCGAAGATGAATTCCTGAAGCAATTCCAGGAAGCCGTCGATGAGGAAACGAAACCC
>CAZWLN010000020.1:38770-58702 GCA_964634885.1 uncultured Hyphomicrobiales bacterium
CGAAGATGAATTCCTGAAGCAATTCCAGGAAGCCGTCGATGAGGAAACGAAACCCGCAAGCGAACCTGCTGAAGCCGAAATGTCCGAAGATGACTTCCTGAAACAATTCCAGGAAGCTGTCGATGAGGAAACAAAAGGTGTAACTGAAACCGAACCTCCGGCGTTCGACGCGGAAGAGCCCGCAGCTGCCGTTGCAGGACTGGAACAGAAGGAAAGCGATATGGACATCCCAGACCTGTCGGCTGATGTCGGAGGGATTCCCGAGGCTGTTTCCACTGAAGAGAAATTTGAGATAGCAGTTAAAGAACTGGACGAACCGTCAGACGAGTCCATCGACAAAAGCCTCGAGACCATAGATGAATCCGAAGAACTTGACCTCGGCTCCGAATTCAAGAAAATGCTGGAAGATGATCTCTTAAGCAGCAAAAAGAAAAAGAAGAAGGACGACGAGGACGTCATCGTCAAAAATGTATCTCTTACGGAAGATGAGCCTGTTACTGAAAAAATCAGCCTGAACGAATACAGGGCCGACCATCCTTCGACTTTTGGCCTGGCAAGCAGTGATACGTCCGAAGATGAGGAAGAAGAGAAAAAAACCAGGGTATTCCCATGGAAGAAGCTTGCTGTTGCCGCCGGTATCATTACAATTATGTCCGCCGTTGGCATGGGTACCTACTATGTTGTCACCCAGACAGACCTGTTCACCGCAACGGAAGAAAAAGAAGAACCGCCTGCCGTTCAGTCCGATACCCTGAAAATCAAACCTGTGGCAAAGGCAGCAGAAAAACCGGTGAAGAAACCGGCAGCCGACACCATTAAAAAAGAAGAGCCTAAAGACACTGTGAAGGAAGCAATTGCAGCAACCGAGAAATACACTCCCACGAAACCACGCTGGGAGACAACCGACAAGCCGCCGGTAAAAGAAACAGCTCCGGCTAAGGTAAGATCGACACCGAAAATTGCCGCAGCGAAAGAAACAACGCCAAAGGTAACCCGTACTAAGCCGGTTACTCCTTCCTTCAGCTCTACCGTACCGAAACGGACAAGTTCCAAAGAGGAAGTTTACACGGTGGAACTCTACTCCACACCCTCAGCCGAGGATGCCAACATGTGGGTAGGTAAGCTGAAAAGCAGGAACATTACAGACGTGAATATACAGCAGCATAAGTATAGAGACAAAATTATTTACAAAGTAAGATTCGGAAAGTTTTCGACCAGGGAGGAAGCGAAGCAGCAGGCTTTGAAGCTTGGCTATCCCCAGACCTGGGTTGACAGGGTGAAATAAGAGGAGGAGAAATAGAAATGTATGAACCGTTCCGGGATGGCCAAGTCCGGTTGTCAGTTGATATATACTGGGACAAAAACACTGCGAGAGGGTTTATGGGGGCGATGGCCGTTGTCCTTCTGCTGTTGATTGCCCTGATTTGGGTGGAACCTCCCAAATGGTCCCAGCCTGAAATGTTTAAATTTGAAAACACAATTCCAATAGAATTCTTCCTGTACAAACAACTGAGCTTCGGCGAAGGCGACGGCACCGGCGGCAGCAAGGGCAACCTGACACGGGAAGGGGCCGCTCACAAAGGAGATTATCCCGAAGACCAGTTTGCCAACGCAAAGATTAAAGCTCCCTCCGGCGACGAGGCCAAGACACTGGACGAAAACGCTACGGTTGCCAGTAACATGGTCCCCGCTTCCAACCTGTCTTCCGGCGACACCAAAGACGGGGGCACAGGAACCTCCGACCGGAATGTAGGCAGTCCGAACGGTACCGAAAGCGGTACAGGCCTTGGAGACAAAGGTGACGGCGCGGGGGCAGGCACAGGCCTGGGAAAAATTAACTGGGGCGGCGGCGGTAGCAGGATTGTAACATCAAAACCAAAGAATCCGGTTTATCCTGAAAATGTCGATATAAAATATGCTGTCGTTAAAGTCAGGTTTTGGGTTGACCCGTCCGGTAGTGTAATCAAAGCCGTCCCTGTCGATAAAGTTGACCCCAGGCTCGAAGCGGTAGCCACACGGTATGTAAAAAAATACAGATTCAATCCTCTCGACAGCGATGTTATTATGGAAGGGATGATAAGTATTACTTTCAAGAAGAGTTAAGCAATAAGGTGTAAATTTGATCGATGATGTAATAAATTTCCTGATGGCATTGCCGGTGCCGCTTAAGATAGCGGTAGTAATACTGATTGCCGGAATGATTATTGCCCCGGTCAGGAAGTATTTAAAACCAGCCCTGTGCATTTCGTCTGTATTCGTTGTATTGTTACTGATAGTTAAACCAGACGCAACTTCTGCCAATACTGACCTTCCTGCTGAAAAAGGATGCTGTCCTGTAGCTGTTGCGGTAACTGACACGACAAAAGCTTTCCCTGCCCAAAGCCGGGACAGTAAAGCTTCTGCCCCGAAAACACCAAAAGCCGGCAGTGTGAATAGCGGCGTTAGCAAAAACAACTTTACTCAGGCCGGTTGCGGCCTTGGAAGAATCTGTTGGAGCGGCGGCGGCAACAGGGTAGTTACTTATAAACCACCCATACCGATAATACCTGACAGCGTGCCTGCCGGTGAATATACCATTAAAATCAGGTTTTACGTTGACCCGTCCGGTAGTGTAATCAGGGCCGTCCCTGTCAACAAAGTTGACCCCAGGCTCGAAGAAGTGGCAATCAGGTACGTCAAAAGGTATAAATTCAATCCTCTGGACACGGACGTAACAATGGTAGGGACAATAAATATTTGTTTCAGGATGAATTAAGCAATAAGGTGTAAATTTGATCAACGACGTAATAAACTTTTTGATGGCATTGCCGTTGCCGCTGAAGATAGCGGTTGTAATACTGATTCTCGGCATTATTTTCTCATTGGTAAAAAAAGTGGCTAAACTGGCAATATACATAGCTCTTATATTAGCGCTGATTTTAATAATTTATAAGCTCATAAATCCGACTTTTCCGTAATTTAGTATTTTGTAAATTGTTTATTTGTATAATTATTTCTGATTAGGTTATTATGTCATATAATATTGGTGTAATCGGTACGGGCTACGTAGGCCTTGTTTCCGGTACCTGCCTTGCAGCAACCGGCAATAATGTTTATTGCATAGATATCGACGAGAAAAAAGTTGAGAAAATGAAGAACGGCGTTTCGCCCATATTCGAGCCGGGCCTGGACTACCTGCTGCAGCAGAACATCAAAGAAAAGAGGCTCCATTTCTCTACTGAACTGGAAACTGCAGTCACCAACTGCCTGTTCCTCTTCCTCTGCCTGCCGACTCCGCCAAACGAAGACGGCTCCGCAGACCTGCACCATGTTCTCAAAACTGCCGGTGAAATTGCCGCCATCATGAAAGCGAAGAATATTACGGAGCGCAGGGTACTGATCGACAAAAGTACGGTTCCCGTCGGCACTTCCGCGAAAGTAAGGCAGATCGTCGATGAAACCTATCCCGGAAATAATATCGTTGTCGTCAGCAATCCCGAATTCCTTCGCGAAGGATTCGCCGTCGAGGACAACATGAAACCCGAACGCATCGTCGTCGGTACTTCCGACAAAGAAGTTGCAGAGCTGATGAAAGACCTGTACGAGCCATTCGTACGCAGCGGCAACCCCATCATCATCATGGATGAGAAGAGCGCCGAAGTAACAAAGTATGCAGCCAATTCCTTCCTTGCCACCAAGATATCTTTCATGAACGACCTTTCTGCCTATTGCGAAAAAGTGGGCGCCGACATTGAGAATGTAAGATTCGGCATCGGTTCCGACAGCAGGATCGGCAAGCGCTTCCTGTTCGCAGGCGTAGGCTACGGCGGCTCCTGTTTTCCCAAGGACGTCAGGGCGCTGATCTACTCTTCGGAGGAAGCCGGCGTCGAACTGAAGATCGTGAAAGCTGCACACGAAGTAAACGAGATACAGCAGTTACGTTTCTACGACAGGATTGCCGAACGCTTCGGCAATGATATGAAAGGGCGGAAATTTGCTGTTTGGGGACTGGCATTTAAACCGAATACCGACGACACGAGGGAATCGCCTGCTTTCAGGATAATTGAGAAAATGCTCGAGAACGGCGCCTCCGTTACTGCCTATGACCCCGAAGCAATGGAGAATACAAAACTGAAATTCGGCGACTCTGTCGAATATGTCGATAATATGTATGACTGCCTGCCGGACGCTGATGCGCTGATAATCGTTACCGAATGGAATAATTTCAGGCGCCCCGACTTCGACAAAATCAGGCAGCTCCTGAAAAATCCCGTCATCTTCGACGGCAGGAACCTGTTTACTCCCGAAGCTATGTATAATAATAAATTCGAGTATTACTGCATCGGGCGTAAAGCGATCATTCCGGGGAGTTAGTCAAGTTTATCAAGTTTATCAAGTTTGTCAAGTTCATAAAGTTGATAAAGTTCATCAAGTTTATAAAGTAAAGAGAATGGAAAAGCAGAATTGCCGGTTGTCTTTCACCTTCCCCTTGGGGAAGGCTGGGATGGGGTGGATTCAGTTTATCAAGTTCGTAAAGTTCGTAAAGTTTGTAAAGTAGCTTGAGAACCCCGAAGGGGTGAAATGATTGTAGCCGCTCCGTAGGAGCGCCATGTTAATAGTTAGTGTCCATGAAAAGATTTCATGCAAAAAATGCTAACTGATGTTAGGTTTGAGAAGTAGAGACGCAAGGCCTTGCGTCTCAAGTAGTTAGAAGTCCGGAATTTGGTAAGAGAAGTCCGGAGTCAGGTAAAATAATATAAAAGAAAATGATTAAAATTTCTGAATTGTTGAAAATAGATAAACCACTGATACTGGCTTCCATGTCTCCCAGGAGGAAGAAGCTTCTGGAGCAGTTAGGGTTCGAGTTCCTGGTAATTCCCTCAGATGTTGACGAGAACGGCTTTTCGAAGGATGTCGGGCCTGCGGACTATGCAAAGCACCTGGCCTACCGCAAAGCATACGACATTGCCTCAAAAACCAAGGAACCGGCCATCGTCCTTGGAGCCGATACCATTGTCGTCCTCGACGGCATGATCATCAATAAGCCTGTTGACGCGGCAGATGCCGCCAGGATGCTGAGAATGCTCAGCGGCAGGACTCATAGCGTCTATTCCGGTATTTCAATCGTCGAATCCATTACGATGCGCAATTACTCAGACGTTCAGAAAACCGATGTTACTTTCAGGGATCTGGGCGACGACGAGATTGACGCCTATGTCGGCAGCGGCTCACCCCTCGACAAAGCCGGGGCCTACGGCATACAGGATGATTTCGGGGCAGTGTTTGTCAGTCACATTAACGGCTGCTACTACAACATTGTTGGCTTGCCCCTCGAATTGCTCTATTCCTCGCTTAAGAAGTTCATGCTTTGAGAAGGTACGACGCCTCGAGGCTCAGGAACTTTTTCACTAAGGGCAGGGACGACAAACGGGTTATTTTGAACGAAGGCAGCCCGAATTTCATTTTATATACGGGCCTGAGCATGAAAAAGTCCCGGTAAGCCACCTGGAATCCTTCTTTTACGGCGGCATATTCAAATTTCTTCGGCGTCAGCCTGATCTTCTGCAGCCTTTTTACTTCTTCCACATCGTTAGCCCTGCCTGAAGCTATTAGCCGATGGAAGATGAAGTCGGGCAGCAGGTGTATGAAAGGAAGCTTGCCGCCTTTATTGGCAACGGTGTGCTGGTGTCCTCCGTATGGGGAATGATAGGGAGGGAAAGTGACATAGAGGCAGCCGCCGGGTTTGATGATTTTCCTGATATTCCTGAGCGCCAGATCTGTGAAGTCGAGATGCTCTATTACATCGCGAAGAAGCACCAGGTCGAATTTCTGTTTCCATTTGTCTTCCGGCTCGCTGTAAACGATATCATGGTTTGTGAATTCAATGTTCATAGCGGCGCGGGCAGTGTAGTCTGTGGCCTTGTCGAGCCTGACCTGTACTATGTCCGTTCCCAGCCCCCCGGATGCTCCGGCCTCGACAAAGGCAGAAAGCACACCGCCTTCGGCACATCCTATTTCAGCAACAGCCATGCCTTCTTCGAAGCAGCGGATACGGGACAGGTAGGGTACCAGCACTTCTTTGGCGAGGCGGTACTGATAGCCCCAGTAATACTTGTCGTTGTCGCTGATGTCCGGGGCATTGCCGATGATGTCGCTGATGCTCATTATTTCTTTTTTCTCAACCATATTACCTTTTTATTCCAGTGCTGCCGAAGCCGCCGTCGCCGCGTTCCGTTTCGGAAAGCTCAGGCACAGGCTCCCATTCGATTTTCTCATAGCGTGCAATTACTAATTGGGCAATCCTGTCGCCACGGCTGACAGTGAAGGGTATCTTGCTGAAGTTGGCAAGGATTACTTTTACCTCGCCACGGTAATCACTGTCGATGGTGCCGGGTGAGTTGAGTGCAAAGATGCCGTGTTTGGCAGCCAGCCCGCTGCGGGAACGCACCTGGCATTCAAAGCCGGGTTCAAGGGCGATGGCCAGCGATGTCGGAACCATCGTAACCTGGCCCGGTTCGATTGTCACAGGTTCTTCGGGAGCAGCAAAAATATCCATGCCCGCTGAACCGTCGGTAGCATAGGCCGGCAGCGGTATGTCGCTGTATTTGTCGTCTAATCTTTTAATTTTAATCTTCATCATTTAAAATATATTTTACTCAATTTTGTATTTAGTAATTTTAAAATTGACATTTATTTAATTTGAAAAATTACTAAAGATTTATGAAGAAAAGTAAGAAAAAATCGGAAATCAGTAATATATCGGTGTTGACTCTTGGTTGCTGCAAGAACCTGGTCGATTCGGAACAGCTTCTTGGCATCCTCCGTTCCAACGGCTATAAACTTGTCGAAGACATGGGCCAGGCCGACGCAGTCATCATCAATACCTGCGGATTCATTAACGACGCCAAACAGGAAAGCATTAACCTGATATTCTCAATCGGCGAAATGAAAAAGCACGACGGCATACAAAAGCTCATTGTCGTAGGCTGTCTTTCGCAGCGCTACCACGAAGCTCTTGCTTCCCAAATACCCGATGTCGATCATTTCTTCGGAATCAATGAACACGACAAAGTCCTGAAAGCGCTTAAAGGCGAAGAGAAGTTTACGGTTTCTGGAAGCCGCTACCTCCTGACCCCCAGTCATTACGCCTATCTGAAGATATCCGAAGGATGCAGCCACCGTTGTGCTTTTTGTGCCATTCCCCTGATCAGGGGGCCTTATGTCTCACGGCCTATGGAATCGATCCTGGCAGAAGCCGGTACTATTGCAGCGATGGGCGTGAAGGAACTGATTGTGATTGCTCAGGACACTACTTTCTACGGCATGGACCTGTACAAGGAAAGGAAAATCGCGGAATTGCTGGACAGGCTTGCACAAATGGACAAATTCGACTGGATCAGGCTGATGTACACATACCCTGCTGACTTTCCGGAGGATGTGCTTGACGTGATGGCCCGCAACGAATCCATCTGTAAATACATTGACCTTCCGCTGCAGCACATATCGGACAATATGCTTAAGAGCATGAAACGCCATTCTACCGGTAGCCAGCTCAGGAAACTGGTCGAAACAATCAGGGAAAAAGTACCCGGCGCCGCCATACGCAGCACCTTCATCACAGGCTTCCCCGGCGAAACGGACGCCGATTACCAGGAATTGTACAATTTCATCAGCGAATACAAGCTCGACCGGGTGGGTGTGTTTACCTATTCGCACGAAGACGGCACTCCTGCCTTCGCAATGAAAAACGATGTGCCCGAGGAGATCAAACTGCTGTGGAAAGAAGCGATAATGATTAAACAGGCAGAGATATCGCTGGCGAAGAACAGGCAGCTGATCGGCAGCAGACTGAGGGTACTGGCCGACGGGTTTGATGATGAGGGAAGAATCATTGCACGCAGCGAAAAGGATGCACCGGAAATCGATAATGCCGTCATAATTGCAGGCGACAGCGGGGTTGAACCGGGGCAGTTCGCCAATGTTACTATTCGAGACGCTTCGGAGTATGACCTGAATGGGGAATTATGAGAAGGAGTGCGGAGTTAGGAGGAAAAACTCACGTTTTTCGTATCAATAATAGAAAACAGTCTTAAGTAGAGACAGGTCTCAGACCTGTCTCACACCGTTTCGAGCACTGGGAGTCTAGCGCAGCCAAATTTTAATATATGAGAAATTGGCAAAAAGTATGAAATAATATAAACTGGATACCATTATATTGATAGAAATTTGATTATTTGTCAATAGAATCATTATGAATTGTCATTACAATCTCTGTATCAACTGAATTATCAACAATGTTTTATTGACATATTAAGAGAATATTATCTAGGATTCCGGACAAAGAATTGTCATTAGCTCCCCCCATAAAACAGAAAAGGACAAGCCTGAGCCTGTCCTTTCATAATATCTAACCGCCGGTAAATTTTTACTGGACTTTACCGTTTTTCTTTTCTTTCCATTCGACCTTGTAGTAATCGGGATTCTCTTCTACGACCTTTTTGAAGTAGTAATTGCCGTAGCCTTTACCTGAAGGAGACCTGCCGTGGTTCTTCTTTACGTCGTTGATGTAACCGTCGTTGTATTTGACGACGAGGCTGTGCCACAGTTCAGTCCAACGCTTGTGAACGGTTTCAACCTGCGTGTTGGAATAGCTTGTGAGGTATTCGACAGCCTTGGCTGGTTTTTGCTTGTAGAGCTTCATGGCTTCTTCTTCGACGGAGGCCTGGTTCTTCTCGAACGAATCTTCCAGTTCCTTCTGTACAGGCTTGATGTCCTGAATTGCGTACTGGTACTTTGTGTAGGCCAGGTTCGCAACGAGGTTGAAAACCCAGAAAGTGGATTCGAGTGTGAAGTCGCCGATGCTTCCGACCTGGAGGCATTTCGGCACCCGTGTCATGCTGCAGTAAAGCGGCATATATACATTGGAATATGTGTCATCGACGCCGTACCAGAAGATGCCGCCGATCTCGCGGGGTTTGTCGGAGCGAAGCTGCGAGACGAAGCTGAAAGCAGTCTGCTGGGTGGAAATCGGCCTCTCCCATCCGTATTCGGTAACGCTGTCGCCTTCGAGGTGCCAGGTAAGGCCCTTCCACCTGTAGGGACAGCCGTAGGGGCCGGCAGCCAGGCCCTTAGTCATGTCATAGGGCGTGTTCTCGAAGTGGTCCCTCATCATGTCCATTGCGTCGCGTACGGACAGTTTCCTGTCGGGTTTGATAAACAGAGGATAGGGTTCAACGTCTTTGTAAGCTCTCCAGTATGCTGTGTCCAGCTTAAGAGAAGGAGCGCACCTGTTAAACATGCTCCACACCCTGCCTTCACAGAAAAGAAGGTTGCCCGGGTCGAGGGGACAGAAGGCATCGACAAAGCTGAATTGGGCGGAGTCGGGTTTATAGTAGCCCTTTTTCTTGGCGAAGTCGAAGAGATCGAGTGCATAGATGCAGTTCTCGGGATCATTCGTCGGTACTTCGCGGATTCTTGCCTGGTTGGCGTGTGCGCAGATGTAACCGTCGGGAACTCTGCGTGCTGCCCAGACAGCGCCTTTCGAGCCGGGGCCTTTGCCTACCATTTCCATGATCCAGGCTTCGTTGGCGTCGGCAACGGAGAAGGATTCGCCTGAACTGTAGTAGCCGTAACGGGTAACGAGGTCGCCCATTATATTAATTGCTTCGCGGGCAGTCTTTGAACGCTGCAGCGCTAGGTACATCAGGCTGCCGTAGTCGATCCTGCCGGTCGTATCGCGCAATTCTTCCCTGCCTCCGAAAGTAGTCTCGCCGATGGAGACCTGGTATTCATTTATATTGCCGACAACGGTGTAGGTCTGGGCTACCTGGGGAATTTTACCAAGGTAAACATGGGAATCCCAGTCCCATACTTCGACACTGTCACCGGGTTTCCATTTCTTGCCGGTAGAAAAAAAGAGTGGTTCCATGAATCCGCCTGCATCGGCATTATAGGTAATCATCACCGAGCCGTCAACAGATGCTCCTTTAGATACTAACAGGTTAGTGCAGGCCATCAGGTCGGTGTTGTCCAGAACGAGTACCACAGCCATTATACTCATCAATTGAAATATTCTTTTCATAATCTCCTTTCATCCATTCACAATTTCATACAAACCTTTAAGTTACGAAAAATTTTAATTATTTAAAAAAAGAAGAAGCGGAGAGAAGGAAAATATTATGTGTAAAATTACACAAAAGCAGGACGGAAGTATGTTCAGCCATTAGTCTTTATTTGCTTTCTGCTTATATAATAACATCCGAATCATTCTGATATAGTCTGTTCGATCCTACCTCGCGCAGAGTACTTGTTTGCCGTCCCCATTCCCTGTCACTCCATTTTAATGAATCCCAGGATTACTTCATTAAGTTTCAGGAAATAGCAGCCCGGAGCCAACGATGAAACGTCGATTGTGTTCCCGGCGGCAACTCCTCCCATTACTTCCACGCCTTCCACTGTGTAAACGGAGTAGCTGAGGCTGCTGCCGGTTACTCCCGACAACAGCAGATGTCCGGAAACGGGATTGGGGTAAATGGCAATTGCATCATTCCGGCTGCCGTCAGGTACACCGGAAGGATCGGCAAGCGTGAAAGAGCGCGTTTCGCTCCAACTGCTGCAGTTCAGGCTGCTGTCGGCTTTCACCCTCCAATAAAATGTTAACGACGGGGTAAGGCCGTATGTAAACGAAGTGTCTGCCAGTTGCGCTTCGTCATGGATTACGGAGTTGAAGCCTTTGTCGGCAGCAATCTGTAAATGATAGGTTCCGGCGCCCTGGACGGCGAACCAGGACAGGGTCCCTTCGGCAGGCAACCCTGTCGCATTGTCCGGCGGGAAGTCCTGTTGAGGAATTTGCAGTTCCGTGTGGAAACTGCGCACCTGCGACCAGTGGCTTGAAGCGGTGCTGTTGAATGCAGTAATCCTCCAGTAGTAAACCCGATTATATTCCAGGCCGCTGTAATTGAATTTTGTATCAGTAATGCCGCTTTGGCGAACAATAAACTCATCGAAAACAGGGCTTTTTGAAATCCCTGCCCTGTATGTTTCTGCCCCTGTTACGGAGTTCCATTGAAGACTGCCTTCTACAGGTATGGCGTAACTGCCGTCTTCCGGGCTTTTTAACTCCGGAGCCGACAGCCCGTATTCCGAATGGGTGATGAATGAATGTACAAATGACCACTGTCCCGGAACGCCTCCCTTTTTGTACTGTACTCTCCAGAAATACTCAGTATTGTACTGCAGGCCGGAGTATTCGGCAACCGTATCCTTCAGGCCGTCAACATCGAGGACATTATACGAGAATAGCGTATCCCTGCATAGTTGAACCCTGTAGCCGTCCGCATTAATATATTTAAACCACTTCAAAACACCGGCCGTCTGGGTTTGTACGTTTTCATTAAGGGGGTCGGCAAGTGTTACGTGAGGCGCTTGTATCGTAAAGGAACGAACATCGGACCAGTTACCCCAATCGAATGTATTGCCCGCTTTCACCCTCCAGAAGTACTTTTCATTATACTCTCCGGCAACAAAAGAGTATTCGGTTTTTGTAATGCTGCTGTCAGACACGACAGGGCGGGAAAAATCCCTGTTCCCGGCTATTTGGAGGTAATAGACGGCAGCTTTTGCTAAAGCTCTCCAGGAAACCGTACATCCTACGTCTGCAACAGTATTGTTTTCAGGTAAAAGCAATTCCGGGGCGGGTAACAAGGCTGCTGTCGCAGTGGTAAAAGACCAGGCCTCAGACCATTCGCCGGGTCCGTCGGGATAATCGGCCTTTACCCTCCAGTGCAGTTTCGTCGTCGAAGGCAGACTGCAGTTGAAGTACGCATTTTTCAACCCGTTGGTATCAGTGATTATAATCGAAAAGCTGGAGTCCGCAGCAATTTGCAGCCTGTACCCCAAAGCCGTGGAATAGGGAATCCATGTTAATTTGGCTTCAGTCCCGACTTCTTTTGCATTGTTGGCGGGAGCCTTCAGGACCGGGCCGGCCAACAGGGTACTGAAACTGAATACTGACGACCAGGCACTTGTGTCAATTTGCCGGCATGCCTTCACCCTCCAGAAATACTCTGTAGCAGGTTCGAAATCATTGTAACCGAAACTCGTATCACCGGCAATGTTGGTGCCGTATTTCAACTCCCTGAAATCGCCGTATCCGGATATTTCCAGCCGGTATGAGAAAGCACCTGCGACAGGATTCCATGAAAGGCGGCCTTTTAAAGGCAGACCGGTGGAATCATCAGCCGGGCAGGACAGAACCGGCGCCGGTAAGGTGGTCGTGAAGTTGTTCACAGCAGAGAATGGGCCTTCGGCAGTGCCCTGGTATGCCTTTACCTGCCAGTAATAGACAGTGTTGTTTTGTACTTTCTCGATGGAAATACTGTTCCCTGCAAGTTTGTTCGAATCCAGTACCAAATTGGTAAAATTGTTGTCAAGGCTGACTCTTACCCTGTAATAGCCTGCACCGTCCACTGCTTTCCAGGACAGGGAACTGCCCGGCTTAAAGCCTGTTGTGCCGCTGACGGGACGGAGTGAATCGGGCGCAGGTACAATAAGTGTTGTAAAGCTATAATTTCCTGTCCAGGCTGTTGTATCATATTTACTCATGGCCCTGATGCGCCAGTAATACACTTTTTGATATTCCAGGGCTTTGTAATTCAAGGTATTACCCGAATCGACCACCGCATTTGTAATGAGAACCGAGAAATCGGGCAAGGAGGAAAGCTGCAACTGATAATGGGTGGCTCCGTGGGTGGCTTTCCACTGGAAACTGCCGTTAATCGCTATGCCTGTTGCCTTATTTGCAGGGCTGATGATCTCCGGTGTCGTCAGTTCATTGTAACTGAGTGCAAACTCACCTGAGCCTGTGAATTCAGCGGTAATTTCCCCTGTAGCTGCATTGTAGGTGCTATTCAGGCCTTTGAAGGTACCAGTGGCTTCGCTGTCTCTTTTGAAAATCTGTACTTTTCGCGGATGGAGCAGGTTCTCGACAGCGCTTGCCTTAATTTTAACCGTTCCCTGGATATTTGTAATACCCGTATCGGACAAGACCCACCTGTACGGGAAGATTGCCGTGAAACCTGAGTCCTGGTACTGAGCAAAGGGCGGCCCATAGTTGTGTTTTTCCAAGGAAACAGCGCCTGAACCGGACAGGTTTGTAACTACTAATGTTGCAGCGGTATTGAACTGCTCGTTGTTAAAATGGTATGTACCCGGGCTGCTGATTGGTAAAGTAACAGCATCCATCAGGGTAACATATTTGCAGGCTCTGTAAATGGCTCCTTCTGCCAGCTCTCCGCACCTGAATTGATACTGGAAAGCGACACTGTGATCGGGCCTTACTTCCTCGACTTTCGTAGAAACCCAGTTAATTAATGTGTTGCCGTTGGGCAGCCTCTGTGCGCTTCCAAATATGTCCGTGTACAGATCGGGTGCATTCCTGTGTTCCCACACTTTCAGAGCTGTCATATTTTCAAAATCCGGTTGATATTCCACAACCCTTGAGTATTGTGGGGACTTCAGGGTTCCATTGTCGAACATCAGGATGTTACCGTTTGGAAGTAATGTTACCGAATGCTGGTGGGAAAACCCAGTGTATCCGTTCACTTCATCGTTCAGGAAGGTAAACTGGTTGTTTTTACAGTTCTCTCCTCCAAAACGCCACATAATGTCGCCGGTTTTCTTATTGATTTTCACAATCTCGTCCAAATTGCGGAAAGAAAGGACGAGATTGCCGTCAGTGTCTTCACAGACCGAGTTAGCATGGGCAAAATCGATTGTCTCCTGTGTCAGGTCAATGTCCGAAGTCGCATCTGTAACACTGAAATGGTCGAGGGCATTCCATACCCAGTAAATAGTTCCGTTTCGGTCCGTCTCGACAATTTCAACGTCTGTTACCTTAGCGTTTTCAGAGCCTCCGTCAACAATTTTGCTCATGTCCATCGTTTTATATTTTTCATAGAGCAGGAGATAGTGCCCGTTCGTGAGCACATCGGCATCATGATTGTTCAGGCAGTAGTTTTCATTAGAGTAAACAGGTATGCTGTCAACCAGTTTCAGGTTCCTGTCACAAAGGTATAATATACTCTTTTGTGTTCCGTAGCTGAGCCAGTAGCCGTTTTTCAGCAGTTTCTGGTTCAATGTCATTGACAGGTAATCATTCCTGATTTCATAGCGGTTGGTTCCGTAATTATCCAGTAACGAGAACCCGTAATTGCCGTTCCACCCCAGCTTGTAATAGCCCGGGCTTGGGTTGTCCAGCACCGTCACAGCCCAGCAGGTATCTGTTTCTGCCTGGGCGTTGTAATTAAAAATATTCACAAACAATAGTAGTATCAACCCCATCCTCTTTGCCATATCTTCTCCCAATACTCTGTTATCTATAAAACCAATTCTTTTCTTTTTGTTTATTATTACTCAGGTGAAATCAGGTATTCCTGATTTTCAAATGATGGAAAATATATTTTACATCAACTTTGATTAACAATTACTGATATACATGGATAATAAAAAAATGTTAGGATCGGGCCGTTTTTGTCATGATCCTAAGGAATATGCTCCTGGAGGCTGATTCCAGTTTTATTCCAATTGAGTTTACTATAACGTTTTATATTCCTTTTTTCATTGGCCTGCTATTCTTGTAACAGTACCTATGACAAGTTTGGAACATTTTCTTTGACCTGGCCTTTTTCCTTTTGGGAATAATTAATAATTACCAGTAAATAAATTTTATAAATGTAAAAAATTCTTTGCATTACTAATAATTATTATTATATTTGTACAGAATGATATGATACAATATCAGAAAATGATTGATGAGAAATGTATTAGTAAAATATTATAAACAAATCAAAGGTGGTACATGGACAGCGCAGGAGGAATCTCCGGGGAAAAGACACAACTGCCGGGCCGGGAATTAAGCGTCGGCTGCCTTCATATGAACGTGGTCGTGATGCTACGGACTTTTGGCTTCAATCCCGACGAAGTACTGTCACACTCACGTCTGTCGGAGAATAAAAATGTCAGGTTTGCCGTATTCTACGTGCTGAAGACAGATTTTGACATCAGCTATATGGCAATCGGCAGGGCTTTCGGCTTCAATCATGCTGCCGTCATCCATGCCGTGCGCCAGACGACAAAGATGATGTTCCAGCGCAATCTTTTCATTAAGAAATTAACAGGCCTTTTTCATAAATATATTGAGGAGAACTGCTATGGATAATTATTCTGCCGAATACGCAGGGCTGAGGCTCGAACTTGAGAATCTCAGGCGTACCGTCGATTTATTGATCAAAGGCAGGACCGTAGCGCCTGGAGCCAGGAGTGCCATCGACCCTGCTGCTGTCAGTGTTGTCAACACATACATCGAGCTTCCGAAAATGAAAATCGAAGAGTTACTGGAAACAGTAAAGGATGTGTTTGATCTCGGCAACTGGGAAATCGAAGAACTGTTCCGGCCCAATCCCGAATTTGCCATGCATAGGACCATTCGGGACGTGGCTTTGCTGGCGCTGTCGCAGATGGGGTGGCAGTTAAGGCAATTGAAAGAACTGTTCAGGATGCATCCTGAAACAGTGGCAGACCACATCACACAGATCAGGAGGCGTATCGTTGCCGAGCCCGGGCTTAAAGAAGAATACCGGGAGCTTGTGTCGAGGATCAGAGCCCATGAGTGTACCGTCAATTGAATGTTTGAAGGGGGGTGCAGATAATCTGCACTGAAAAGCAGGTTGACTCACACACTGATCAGTGTTGCTGCGAGAGACCTGGCAAGGTTGTCCACAATGTCTGCGCCGTCCAGGCGCTCAATCCAGCTAAGGGGTAGTGACTGTACCCCGTTCAGTGCCCCGAGTATATTGCCTGTAATTGCGGCCGTACTGTCGCTGTCGCCGCTGTGGTTGACAGCGAGGAGTACAGCAGACTTGAAATCTTTGGGATAGGACAGGCAGCAGTATATCGCAATGGACAATGCTTCTTCGGCAATCCATCCCTTACCTAATTTCTCCACGTTTTCGGGCGAGGGGTCTTTCTTTTCTGCCAGTTCCAGCGCTTTGTCCACAGCACGGATACACTCATGGGAATTGCGTTCCCTCAGCAGTATGTTCATCGGTTGGCGTATGGCGTCTGTCAGGCTGTAATTATTCACAAGCCGTGCAATCATCAGCGACAGGAACCCGGCAGCGAGGTAACCTGTGGGATGGCCGTGAGTGATGGCGGCAGAGACACACCCCAGCCTGAAAGCGTCATAGTCGGAAATATGGTTGAGGAAGCCGACGGGTGCCACACGCATAACCCCGCCACAGCCTTTGGAATTGTTAATGGGGTTGGAGAAATCGCCGATCATACCGCTTAGCAGAGCGTTGACACAAGTAATGCCCGGCGCCCGCGAAGAAAAGAGGTAATCGATGTCTAGCAGACGGCTTTCGTACAAGAGGGACTCGCGGATGTTTGTCCTGAAGTCGGGCACACCCTGTGTAAACAGCCACCTGACATAGGAAACATACATCATCCTGATGAACTGCTTAACGGTGAAATTATTCCTGAACCTGCGGCAGATGGAGAGTATTCCTTCGGCAGTAAAGAGGGCCATCTGTGTGTCATCGGTAAACATTCCACAGTTACCTGGCAGTTCAACATAGTCGGTAATACCTTTCCTGCCGTATCTTTCCCTGATTGACTCCAGGGGCATGAACTCCACAGGGGAACCCAGAGCGTCGCCGATTGCCCCGCCTAACATACAGCCCCTGATCCTTGACCGTAACTCCCTGTCGATAAATGATATCTTCAAATTTTCCCTGCTTTGTTTCAGAACTATTTCCAATATTTATGGCAATATAACATGGCAGGTTGATATAAGCAAAGGGAATATGGACACTGCCGGCCTGTAACTGACGATCTGCCCGTGCTGCTACTGCCGGGAACCTGTACGGAAAGCCCTCTGATTATTCCTTGTACTGCTATTTTTTACTTTTTTTATGGTCGAACGGGATTAATATTCGATATTTTTTTTGTAATTTTGTAAAATTTTTTACGACTATTTTCAATCAGAATTATTAATCTGATTAACTGTTAAGTAATAAATATATAAAATATAAATGAGTAAAAGTATGGAACCCGGGAAAATATTAGATACAGGTATCACTTTCGACGACGTCCTGCTTGTACCCGCCTATTCCGAGATCCTTCCACGCGAGGCCGATCTCAGCACAAGGCTTACAAGGTCGATTACACTCAACATCCCCATCATCAGCGCTGCAATGGATACGGTTACCGAATCCGAAATGGCAATGGCCATTGCACGGGAAGGCGGAATGGGGGTTGTACACAAGAATATGTCAATCGCAAAACAGGCTGAACACATCGACAGGGTGAAGCGTTCCGAAAGCGGAATGATCAGGAACCCGATTGTCCTTACTGCGGACAAGACTGTAACGGACGCACTTAAACTGATGCAGCATTTCAGCATCTCTGGCATACCCATCATCGACGAGAACAAGAAATTGATCGGTATCGTTACCAACAGGGACCTTCGCTTCGGGCCTGACCCCAACGAAAAGCTTTTTAACGTAATGACCAAGGACAAGCTGTACACTGCACCTGTCGGTACTACCCTCGACGATGCGGAACTGCTGCTCCAGCAAAACCGCATCGAGAAGCTGCCTGTTGTGGACGACAAGGGAATACTCAAAGGCCTGATAACCGTAAAAGACATTCACAAGAAACGCAGCCATCCGAACGCATGCAAAGACGACCAGGGCAGGCTGCGTGTAGGCGCTGCCGTAGGAATTGCATTAGACGTAATGGACAGGGTCTCTGCCCTCAATGAAGCCGGTGTGGACGCCGTTTTCATAGATACCGCACACGGACACACCAAGGCCTTCATCGCCACACTCAGGAAGATTAAAGAAAAATTCCCCGAATTGCAGGTGATTGCCGGTAACATAGCCACGGGCGAAGCTGCAAAAGCCCTGATTGAGGCTGGCGCCGACGGCCTGAAGATAGGCATTGGGCCCGGATCGATCTGTACTACGAGGATCGTTGCCGGCATAGGTGTACCACAGCTGAGCGCCATCATGAACGTTCAAGAAGTCGCAAAACAATACGGCGTACCGGTCATTGCCGACGGCGGCATCAAACAAACCGGCGACCTGGCAAAAGCAATTGCCGCCGGCGCCGATTCCATCATGATCGGCAGCCTGCTGGCAGGACACGAGGAAAGCCCCGGCGACAAGATACTCTACGAAGGCAGGGCTTACAAGAGCTACAGGGGAATGGGCTCGCTGGCAGCTATGAAAGGCGGTTCCGCCGACAGGTACTACCAGGATGTCGAAGAAGAGATAATGAAATTGGTTCCCGAGGGCATCGAAGGAAGAGTACCATACAAAGGCAATGTTGCCGACACACTCTACCAGCTTACGGGCGGGCTGCGCGCCTCGATGTTCTACTGCGGATGCCCTACCATCGAAGACATGAAGAAGAATTCGCGCTTCATCAGGATTACAGCCTCCGGACTGAGGGAATCACATCCTCACGATGTAATAATAACAAAAGAGTCACCAAATTACTTTGTAAAATAAGGAAAAAGTCTATGGCAAAGAAAACTGTAACCGAAAATGTTCCTGCATCTGCATACCCTAAGGTTGTCGATACGAGGCTTCACCAGATATACGCAACCATCGACGACCTGAAGGTCGATTCGCTCGTTGTTACCTATCTGCCCAATATCCGCTACCTTACCAATTTCTCCGGCTCGGCAGCGACTCTCTTCATTACCGAGAAAGAAATGGTGTTCATCACTGACGACAGGTATGAAGAGCAAATCAAGGACGAACTTTTTCATCTGCCCGGTATGAAAACTTATATCAGCAGAGACCCCTGGACTTTCATCAAAAAAGAAAAACTTCTGAAGGGCGTGTCCTCGATGGCCTTCGAATCAGACAGAATGTCCTACGCCGACGCTGTCCAGATCAGGAATGTCATCAGGCCCATCAAATTCAAGCCCTACAATTTCGTTGTCGAAAGGTTTACTCAGCCCAAATCTAACGAAGAACTCGAATATATACGTAAATCCGGTGTGATGGCCCTCGAAGCTCTCGACAAAGTCCTGCCGATGATCAAACCCGGCGTTACTGAAAGGGAGATCGCCGTCGAACTCGATTACCAGGCAGCACTGCTCGGCAGCGAAGGCATACCGTTCGACACCATCGTTGTCAGCGGCCCCCGCTGCGCTCTCATACACGGCCAGCCCAGTGACAGGAAACTTAAGAAAGGCGACGTAATCATCGTGGACTGGGGCTGCAAATACAAAGGGTTTACCAGCGACCTGACACGTACCCTTGTCCTCGGCAAACCTACAAAAGAACAGAAACAGCTCTACAAAATCATACAGAACGCCAAGGACAAGGCAACTGAAAGCGTACTGCCGGGAATGAACGGCAAGACTCTCGACGGCATTGCCCGTAACATCATCAAAAAAGAAGGCTTCGGAGAATACTTCCAGCATTCGCTCGGACACGGTGTCGGTCTTATGGTCCATGAATTCCCGATCATCACATTCAGGAAAGATGACCAGATAATTCCCGAAAACGTCGTACTGGCAATTGAACCGGGCATCTATCTTCCCGATAAGTTCGGCATCAGGATTGAAGACGAAATCCAGGTTACCAAGAACGGCGGAAAACCGCTCACGATTGCACCCGATGACCTGATCTCTTTAGGATAGTGTGTTATTTACCTTAATTATTAATATGATTTCGGACAGCAGGATAAATAAAAATACAGCGCCCCGGCAGATGCCGGGGTTTCCTTTTTGTCTGCTTACTACCGGAGTAGCTTTCCCCACCTTGGATAAGGAGGGGGCAGGGGGTGGTTGGACTCTTCCGATTCAAACAGCCGGATTTCCACCCCACCTAAATCCTCCCCAGGGGGAGGACTTAAAGACACAATGTCAACTCTCTT
>CAZWLN010000020.1:58802-71650 GCA_964634885.1 uncultured Hyphomicrobiales bacterium
CCCCACCTAAATCCTCCCCAGGGGGAGGACTTAAAGACACAATGTCAACTCTCTTCTTTCCCCACCTTGGATAAGGAGGGGGCAGGGGGTGGTTGGACTCTTCCGATTCAAACAGCCGGATTTCCACCCCACCTAAATCCTCCCCAGGGGGAGGACTTAAAGACACAATGTCAACTCTCTTATTTCCCCACCTTGGATAAAGAGGCGCAGAAGGGCTGTTTCGAAAATATTATATCCACAGTTCCGGCCTCAGGTCCGGCTAATTTTTCCTTCAACCAAATCAATTAACCATGCAGGAAAAAACAGTATTAGTGGTAGCTTACTATTTCCCTCCGATGGGCCTGAGTGGGGTACAACGCACACTTAAGTTTGCTAAGTACTTGCCCGAGTACGGATGGAAGCCATTAATACTCACAAGCCACATAACACCCTATTACGCCTATGACGAGGCCCTCGAAAAAGAGCTGGCACAGTTGGAGATACCTGTCTTCAGGACAACGAGCAAAAGGAAAGTAAAGGCTAAAGCAGTTAAGTTCCCTTCTACTATCGTTCAGAAGCTGGGCAGGTACTTCTTCAGCGCAATATACCAGCCCGACAGGTTCATTGCCTGGAAAAACAGGGCAGTGCGCAAAGGCGAACGGATTGCCGCGAAACATCACATCGACGCAATACTCGCAACGGCCCCTCCGTTCACCGATTTCCTCGTGGCAAAGGAACTCTCGGAGAAACTCGAAGTACCCTTCATCGTAGATTACAGGGATGTATGGATCGACAATCCTTTCCACTACTTCCCCACGAAGTTCCACAAGAACTACTGCATCGGACTCGAGAACGAGATACTTAACAAGGCGAAGAAGATCATCGTAACTGCACGTACGACCAAGGAACTGATGATACAACGTTACGGCATCGTTTCCTACGACGACATTGTCATCGTACCCCAGGGCTATGATCAGGAAGACTTCGCGCAATACAAAGACGTGGCGCCCAATCCGTCGAAGTTTGTCATTACCCACTCAGGGCTATTCCAGGACAACAGGACACCGAAGTATTTCCTTCGTGCCCTTGCCGGTTTTGTTAAGAAAAACAACATCGAACCGGGGAAATTTGAAGCCCGCTTTGTCGGCATCATGAGGAAGAACCACCTGAAGCTGATTGGTAAATACAACCTGCAGGGCTATGTCAACATCACCGGATTCCAAAACCACGGCGAAGTAATCAATCATTTGATGCAGTCTGATGTGCTGTGGATGTACTTAGACGACACAGTACGCTCCCCGGGCAAGCTCTACGAATATATTGGCGCCAGGAAGCCCCTGCTGATGTGCGTACCTGAAGGCGAGATGAGAAGGGTTGCCGTCGAAACCAAAGCAGCCATTGCTACTAACCCGAAAGATGTGGCAATGATCGAAAAAGCTCTGGAGACCTATTACAAGCTGTGGCAGGAAAAGAATTTGCCGGTGCCTTCCGGGCCGAATGCAGCGAAATACGACAGGAAACTGCTTACCGGCAGCCTTGCAAAAGAATTGGCCCTTATTACAGAATAAATAAAAAAAATTTGTTTATTAGTCCGTTTTTGCTAAATTGGATAAATTAACTTTTGTTAATATGATTATAAATAATTGAAAATTAGTTTTTAGTTGTGAAAATTAAAAAATATTAATATATTTTTGAAAAATCTGATATTGAATCGTAAATAAAAATGATTTCTTTGTTTTTTGAGTTATTTTAAACAATAAGTTGAGGTATTTAATGAAAATATTCAATGTAAAACTGTTAATGGCCTTCCTGGTACTGGGACTGGCAATGTTTACAGCATGCGACGAAACGACGACAACGACGGACAGCGATCCGTACATCACATCAATTACGCCCACCACCGGCGACATCGGCACTGAACTTACAATCACAGGCGGCAACTTCGGTTCTGCCTCCGAAGACGGCTCTGTTTACTTTGGCACCGTACAGGCAAAAGGTGAAGTTGGCGCTTCAGGCAGCGACTACATTTCCTGGACCGACACCCAGATCAAGGTGAAGATACCTGCAGAAACAGTTCCAGGTACAGTAGCAGTTAAAGTGTACAACGGCACAACAGGGACTTACAGTACAGTGAAAAACATTACCGTTGGTTCGGCTCCTTCAGCTCCTTCCAATGCACAAGTAGCATCAAAAAGCAATGTTGCACTTATTATTAAATGGACATGTTCCACAGATGATAAATTAGCCTATCACAAAGTCTATGTTTATGATGGAGCTACATTAAAAACAACTGCTCAAACAAGCGATAAAACAACCGATCGTCTTACAGTATCCGGTTTAACAGAAGGTGTTGTTTACACGTTTAAAGTTGTTGCCGTCAATACATACGGACTTGAGAGCACACAGGATGTTTCGGTTTCCTGGTCTCCTGCCAGCAGATTCTATGATGAAACAACAGTAAAAATGTATGAATATGCTTCGTCAAATGGCAGCGGCATCGACTTATATGACGCTACAAGTGCCGGTCCCAAGAATTTGGGTGTTAGTGATAAAGCTTCCTGGAACATAGGAATCGATACCAGGAATGGTAAAGTAATGTTCCAAACAGGTACTAAATGCTCTGTCGGAACTGTAGCTGCCCAGGTTACAGAAATGAATACAACTAATTACTACGACAACGCAACCTCATTAGATAATGTTTTTGATTCACAAGCATTGTCAACCGGCACTTTTACAGAAAATGAGTTTGAATTGAATCCTGCATCCTATAGTGGCGACGGCCTTGTAATCATTCTTAGAACCAAAGAGCCCGGTCAAACAACATATAACTATGCTAAAGTTCTTATTAAGAAAGTTGGCGATAAATTCTTACAGGGAACGGCTGACGACAGATTTGTCGAATGTGTCATCTCCTATCAGAAAGTTCCTAATATTCCTTATGCAAGATAATTGAAATCATTGAATGATGATGAAATATTAGAGGCTGATTCAAAATGAAAAAAAAATTAATTTTGGACAGCCTCTTTTCCATTTTTTTCTTGAATTTTGTTGATATTTAATAGTAATTTTGTCTTATCGTATTTATTAAGTGAATAATACAGAATTATTTTTTTTATATATAATTGTATTATGTTCAATTTATTTATGAGAAAGAGTTTTATGAAAAGACTCAGTGTATTGATTGGATTGCTCTGCTTCGTAATGATTGCGTCTCTAGTCAGTCAGGACGCTACAAAGAAGCAGTTCCCTGCAACAAAAAAACAGTTTCCTGCCAAAACCGAGAAAAAGGCAAAGGTACAGGAAACCGCCGGTATCCAGGGTACAGTCGTTTGCTTTAACGACTTCGTATTGAAGGGCAGCGTCAGCCTCACCAAAGAAGAAGCAATGAAATATGTCGAAAACGGCGAAGCTCTTGCTTTACTCGTTGGCGACCCCAAAGACGGCAAAGTCTATTTTGTCTTCGACAAAAAAGGCGCCATCCAATCCCAGAAACTCGCTGAACTTGCCGGTAAACCGGTTTCAGTTGTCGGCGAAGAACTCAACAAAAACGGCGTTTTAGTTCTAATAGCTAAATCCATTAAACCCGTTGGATAATTAATCCCTTTTCTTAATTAACAAATATTATATTCTTTTCGGAGAAAAAAAGCTATGAAAAATAAAATCGCATTGTTAAGCATTCTCAGCTTGATGTTTGTTTTCGCAATGAGTTCCTGCGGTAAAAAAGAAGAACCCAAAGATCAGGCTCCCAAGGATACTACTACTACTGTTCAGCAGCAGCAGGCGCCCGAAGAAACAGTTCCCGAAGGCTGGACCAAATTGGACGCTCCCGTCGTCGGTAAAGTTGTCTGCCTGTCATGCATCGTTGCTTCAAAAGGCGAATGCAAAATGACAAACGACGACGCAAAGATGTGCACGTCCAAAGGCGCACCCCTTGGCGTACTTGCCGGTGATGTATTCTGCTTCGTTTACAACATTGACGGCTCCTCTGCCGACAAAACACTGGCCACTCACGCCGACAAAGAAAACGTCGAGTTGACAGGCTACACTAAAACTGTTTCCGGCATGAAACTGATAATGGCCAAAGAAATTAAACCCGGACCGGTTGCTACCGTTGCCGAAGAACCCAAAAAAGACGAAGGCCGCAAAGGAAAATAATCCGTAAAACGGCAATTTTGTTAGAAAAGGCTGTTACTACTCCCGAGTAGCTTAACAGCCTTTTTCATTTTATATATAACAAGCTTCCTTCGGAAAGAATCAGCAACACCGTCACATCAAACCTTCCGAAGGTTTGGAACCTTCGGAAGGTTCACTTCAGACAAGCATTTGACGCTTCCTGAACGGAGTCGATTTGTCTCTTTCTCTATCCTGCCCACGCCATAAATGACGTGGCTATTGAAAGAGCGGAAAGTCGCTCCGGCTCTTCTTATTCTTGCATTATAAACTTGTTGAACTGAAGAAGTCCAACCACCCCCTGCCCCCTCCTTATCCAAGGTGGGGAAAGTCGCTCCGGCTCTGCATTATCTTACATTCAGAATTCAGAATTCAGAATTCAGAATTCAGAATACTTTACGAACTTGATGAACTTGACGAATGACTCACCTGCAATTCCGTTAAAAACATAAAATTCCTGTGCACAGACATTGAATTTTTAGTAAATTGCACTAAAAAATAGTAATTGATGTTGAAACCATTGGAGAACACATGAAGTACCAACCAATCGACAAACAGCTTTTCATCGAAAACAGGCAGCGGTTCGTCAGGAACATGAAACCCAACACCATTGCCGTCTTCGTATCAAACGACGAGATGCCGCGTAACGGCGACCAGACATTTCCTTTCCGCCAGAGCTCCGATTTCTTTTACCTTTCCGGCATAGACCAGGCAAAGTCGGTATTAATCCTCTACCCTGACTGCAAACGCAAGGAATTCAGGGAGATACTCTTTACCGAGGAAACAAACGAGCACATAGCCATCTGGTACGGCCACAAATACACAAAACAGGAATCGCAGGACGCTTCGGGTATAGAAAGAATAGAATGGCTGACAGAGTTCAACAAAGTCCTTGTTGACCTGATGGCCAACTGTGACGGTGTTTACCTCAACACCAACGAAAACATCAGGTTCGAGTCGGATGTCCCCTATGCCGAACTAAGATTCGCCAATGAGCTGAGAGCCAAATTCCCTGTCCATGAGTATTACAGGTCGGCTCCCATCATGAACAGGCTGAGGATGGTCAAGTCGAAGATCGAAGTTGACCTGATGAAAGAGGCATGCGACATTACCGAATCTGCTTTCCGCCGCCTTCTCGGCTTCGTAAAGCCCGGTGTCTGGGAGTATGAGATCGAAGCAGAGATGACACACGAATTTATCTGTAAAAGAGCTACCGGCCACTCTTACTACCCCATTGTAGCCTCAGGCAAGAGCGCATGTGTACTACATTACGTCGAGAACAACAAGCAGTGCATGGACGGCGACCTGCTGCTCCTGGACTTCGGTGCCGAATACGCCAACTATGCCGGCGACCTTTCGAGGACAATACCCGTCAACGGCCGTTTCACACCTCGGCAGAAGGACTGCTACAACACTGTCCTTAAAACCATGAAGTATGCTACGGGCCTGCTTCGCCCGGGTACCACCATCGACGAATACCACAGCAAAGTATGCAAATTCATTGCTGAGGAAATGGTCGGCCTTGGCCTCTTTACCGACGCCGAACTCAGGGACCAGGACCCCTCTAAGCCGCTCTACATGAAATATTATATGCACGGCACTTCCCATTACATGGGCCTCGACGTGCACGACCTCGGCTTTAAACAGGAGGTGCTGCAGCCCGGAATGGCCTTCTCATGCGAACCCGGCATCTACATCCTCGACGAAGGCATCGGCATCAGGATTGAAAACGACATCATCGTTACCGACGGCGAGCCGCTTGACCTGATGGCTTCCATACCGAGAGAAGTTGAAGAGATCGAGTCTTTGATGGGAAAACAGGCAAAATAATGCTGTAGTCTTATGGTAATAAACAAAAAACTTAATTGAAAGTGAAAATGTCTTGTTTTTTAATTAAATTATTTTTCATAATTTAGTTTTTTCTTTGATATATATGAGGGAAATTCCTGAGAAACGATTTCATTAATATAAAAAATAATTGCATAATCTGTTTTCCAAACGAAAGGGTTGTTATGAAGAAATTCATTATTATGAGGAATGCTGCATTGTTGTTTGTAGTATCCTTCTTCCTCCTGTCATGTTCCAAGCAGTCCGAACTGCTCAACGTTATACCCAAGGATGCCCCCATGGTTGTAACCGTGAACCTGAATTCAATAGTAGAAAAGGGCGAGATGAAAGACTTTGTCAAGTCTCCTATGTTCGCTACAATCAAGAAGGCAATCACGAAAACCAATCCGAAGCCGGCACAGTTCCTTGAAGAATTCTTCAGCGACCCGTCCATCGCCGGCATCAACTTCAAAGAAGACATCTTCATGTATATGACCAAGAACGGTGAATACTTCTGCGTTTCCATCAAACTCGACGACGCTGCTAAACTTCAGGGCATCCTCGACAAGATGGCTAAAGAGTTCGGCGCACCGATCAAAACCAAGAAAGACGGCGAGTTCACCATGATCGACGAGAACTCCGTAGCCATCGGCTGGAACAATGATAAATTCCTCATCGTTACCGACACGAAACAGGCAGGCGGCACCCAAGAAAAATTCAAGGAATTGATGGGCCTTTCCGGTGACAACTCCATTACTGCCAACGATGACTTCAAAGAATTCTACGGCAAGAAAAAAGATATTAATTTCTGGATGGACTTTGCCATCATCAATGCTAATCCTGAGGTAGCCCAGATGTACAAAATGATGGGCCTCGACATGACCGGCAGCACAATGCACGTTTACGGTGAATTTGCCCAGGGTGAACTGGTCATCAGCGGAGACATGAAAATGACTGAAGAGTTTGCAAAGAAATTCGGAAACCTGTCAAAAGACGGACTCAATCCTGCACTTCTTAACATGCTTCCCAAGAACAAAGCGCTGGCTGTGTATTCAATAGCAATCAACCCAAAAGAATATTATAATATGATCGCCAATATGTTTAAAGCCAATCCAGGTTTCAATCTTGAGCAGATTGACCAATACCTGAAGACTTTCATCGGTTTCAAACTGGCAGATATATTCAATTCGTTCGGCGGTGACTTCATGCTGTCATTCAATGGGTTAAAGACCATACAGAAAGAAGTTATCGACTATGATTACACTACCAACGACACTTTGAGGAGGCTCGAAACGAAAATCATTCCTGTCTTGTCGCTTCACGCTACCGTAAAAGACGACCAACTGTTAAAAGAGCTGATTGCAAAGATCGGCCCTCTGGCCAAACCGCGCGGCAACAACTATGAGATTACATTTGAAGGTATTACCGTTTACGCCGGCGTTCAGAACAAAGTCCTGGTAATTACCAACAGCGAGGACATCATCGACAACGCTGCACAGGGCTTCGGCAACAACAGCCTTGCTTCCACGGAATACGCCGAGTTGTTCAAGACGGCACCCGTTGTCTTCTATGCAAATATCAACTATGCAGGCTATCCCAATGATTTCAAAGAAGTGCTCTACACCGATCCCATGACTGCCATGGTAATGACACAGGCCTCGCCTTACTTAGACATCTACGACGCCATCGTCGTCCAGTCAAAGAAAGACAATACTTTCACAGGCAAGATCAAGCTGAAGGACAAGAATGTCAACTTCATGAAAGCTGTTTACGAGAATCTTAACACCAATATACCCAAGATTCCCCTGTAATACCATCCTTTTTTGGGGCTGCCGGCGCTTTTACCGGCAGCCCCTTTATTATTACCTGCAATGAAAGAGCACAGACATAATAAAAGCAAAATAATAATCTTTAAGGGCGCCAATGTACGTACTGCCGGCAAAGGCAACAGTCCGGACACCGGCTCCTTTAACTAACAACATAATCTGCTCATGAAAATTGAAGCCCGAAATATACTGCCCGACCCCATCAAAGAATTGGAACACTCCCACTCCGAAGTATGGGAGAAACCCAGCCTGGAGTTTGAACCCGGCAGGCGTTACCTTGTACAGGCTCCTTCCGGAATGGGGAAGACAACGCTGCTCTCCATCATCTTCGGACTGAGGAAAGACTACAGCGGCGAAATGACAATCGACGGCGCTGCCGTCAGGAACAACAACCTCGGTGCCTGGACACGGCTCCGCCGCGAGAAACTGTCTTTCGTTTTCCAGGGCCTTCGCCTCTTCCCCCAATTGACGGCACGGGAGAACATTGCCGTAAAGAACAGACTGACCAATTGTAAGACCGACAGCGAAATCGAAGAGATGAGCGCCGTCCTGAAGATCGACAGCCTGCTCGGCAGGGAAGCGCAATACCTCTCCTTCGGCCAACAGCAGCGCGTTGCCATCGTCCGCGCCCTCTGCCAGCCGTTTGAATACCTGTTACTCGACGAACCTTTCAGCCACCTCGACAAAGACAATGTCAGAATTGCCCTGGAGCTCATCGGCAGGGAATGTGGGAAACAGGAAGCGGGATTCATCCTGACTTCGCTCGGCAACGATTTCAGTTTCAGCTTTGACCGTGTGTTAAACCTTTGAGATGGATAAGATGATAAAGAAGATATTACTTAAAGAATCGGGTAAGATACAGTTGACGGCAGCGTTCCTGGGTACTGCCTTCGGTTTCCTGCTGCTTCTTGGCGCCGTACAGATATACGTTGACATTACCGACTTCCTGAACAGCAGCAAGGACCTCATCAACCCGGACTACGTCATCATCAACAAGAGCCTGTCCGTCCTGAACACAGCCGAACTGAAATCCTCCGAATTCAGCGACAGAGAAATACAGAACCTGCTCGACAAGCCGTTCATCGACGAAGTTGCACCCTTCGTAGCAAACAATTTCGAATTGAGCGGCAGCACAAAAAGAACAGCAAACATACCCTATTTATATACCGAATTATTCTTCGAAGCTGTTCCCGACAAGTACTTAGACATACAAGACTCTTCGTGGAAGTGGTCCCCCGGCGACACTGTCATCCCGATCATTCTTCCGAGGGATTACCTGAACCTGTACAACTTCGGCTTCGCCCAGAGCAAAGGCTTCCCCCAGATATCCGACGGCATGCTGAGCATGGTTGCCTTTGACATTACCGTTGAAGGCGTCAACAAAAAGCAGCACTTCGAAGCCCGTATCATCGGGTTTTCGAACAGGATCAACTCGATACTGGCGCCGTACAGCTTCGTTACCTGGGCCAATAAAGAATTCCCGGGGAGAAACGAACCGAAGAAGCCTTCCCGTTTACTCCTGGTTTCCAACAATCCTTCCGACCCGCAATTGCTGTCGTTCCTCGAAAACCACGGCTATGAGACGAACACCGAGAAACTCAAGAACAGCAGGCTCAATTTCCTTCTCAGGATAATCCTCAGCATTGTGGGCATCGTTTCCGTAGTCATCATCTCACTGGCTTTCTTTGTCTTTGTGCTCGGGTTCCAGTTGATGATTACCAAGTCGAAAGAAAAACTGAAGATACTCCTTCACCTGGGTTACGGCTACCTTAACCTCAGCAGGTTTTACATCTGGTTCTTCGCATTGATAATAGTAGCCATCAACGCAGTGTCTTTTGCCGGCCTGATGATCATCAAAAGCAAAGTGGCGGTTTACCTGTCCCGAATGTCGTTCGACATCCAGCCGGGCGTCAATACGATTACAATCTCGCTGGCCGTACTAATCAGCCTGTCGATAATCCTCATCAATTCGGTGATTATCATCATGCAGGTAAGGAAAACAGCGAGGTAACGGCAATGATCAGTTGTGTTTATTCATTTTCCCGGCGGAAAATATCGAAGTAGCAGTAACAATAGAAAAACAATATAAAACCAATATTCTACGTCGCTACAATTTTGCAATGAGAAAAACAGGCACATTTCTGAGAAACACCGGCAATACGGGAACACCCCCAATGAAGTCATTTATTTTTCGCAGTGGAATAATAGCTGTTAATTATTGTTTCAAAAAGCCGAAAATGCTCTTTGTGGAGAAATATTATTGTTTTCAGGTATTCCTGAGGCTTAGGCCGGGATACAACTAATTTTCATATTTGAATTTGAAAATCTTTTTACTTTGAAAATTCAAACGGAAACCTGATTATTAGAGTTGAAAATTAACGACGACCGGATAGATAGATAATACAAGTACAGAAACTGACACATTAATGGATGGCAAAGTGGAAAAGGATCCGTTCTTTTATAAACTTTACTAACTTTAAGGAATGGTATTATGAAAGTATTGTCACGGTTATTCCTGTCATTGGGAATATTCTTTACATCAATACCTTTGTTTGCAAGCGAGGCTGACCTGAACATACCCACGCTTGAAGGGGACCAGAGAACAATGCTGATTGTTGGCCTCCTGATATGTTTTTTTGGTTTTTACTTCGGTATGCACCGCTACCGTAAAATTAAAAAACTCAAAGCCCACCGCTCGATGCTGGATGTCGGCAACCTCATTTTCGAGACCTGTAAGACATACCTGATTCAGCAGGGCAAATTCCTGATTATTCTTGAATTGTTCATTGCAATATGTATTGCATTTTACTTCGGCTACCTCAAGGAGATGCACATTGCCGGTGTGCTGCTGATACTTGGCTGGTCAATCATAGGCATCCTCGGCTCTTACAGTGTCGCCTGGTTCGGCATCAGGCTCAACACACTCGCCAACAGCCGTACGGCGTTTGCCTCGCTCAAAAAGGCGCCCTTGCAGCTACACCAGATACCCCTCGACTCAGGAATGTCAATCGGTATGCTCTTAGTCTGCGTCGAATTGATAATGATGCTCATCATTGTGTTGTGGATACCCAGGGAATATGCGGGAGCCTGTTTCATCGGCTTTGCCATCGGCGAGTCGCTGGGCGCTTCGGCTCTGAGGATTGCCGGCGGCATCTTCACGAAGATTGCAGACATCGGCTCCGACCTGATGAAGGTGTTTTTCAAGATCAAAGAGGACGACCCTCGCAACCCTGGCGTAATTGCCGACTGTACCGGCGATAATGCCGGCGACAGCGTAGGCCCCACTGCCGACGGTTTCGAGACCTACGGCGTAACGGGTGTCGCTCTCATCAGTTTCATTGTCCTGGGAATCGTCATCCCCGGCGACGAAGCGCTCACGACCATGTTCAGGGCAGAACTCATCACCTGGATATTCGTAATGCGTATCCTGATGGTTCTCACTTCCATAGCTGCCTACCGCATCAACAGGCTCCTAAGCCAAATACTCTTCGGCAAGAAAGACGATTTCGATTTCGAAAAGCCTCTGACAAACCTGATCTGGATCACTTCCGGCCTGTCGATTGCCGTAACCTTCGTCGCCAGCTATTTTGTAATCGGCCACCTGCCGGACAACCTCTGGATTACACTGTCGGCCATTATCAGTTGCGGAACACTGGGCGCAGCTTTGATACCCGAATTTACAAAGATATTTACTTCGCCGAAGTCCAAACATGTTAAGGAAGTCGTTGAAGCTTCCCGTGAGGGCGGCCCCTCGCTCAATATCCTTTCCGGCCTGCTGGCAGGCAACTACAGCGCTTTCTGGCTGGGAATGATCTTCCTGGCCCTGATGTTTGTTGCCTACTTCACTTCAAGCTTCATGCCCGAAGGATTGACTCTCTATCCTTCGATCTTTGCCTTCGGCCTCGTTGCCTTCGGTTTTCTCGGCATGGGCCCTGTTACGATTGCTGTGGACAGCTACGGCCCGGTAACCGACAATGCACAGTCAATTTACGAATTGTCGATGATCGAACAGATACCCGGCATCGAAAAAGAAATTGAAAGGGACTTCGAATTCACTCCCGACTTCAAAAAGGCAAAATATTTCCTCGAATCGAACGACGGTGCAGGAAACACATTCAAAGCCACTGCCAAGCCGGTACTCATCGGCACTGCTGTTGTCGGCGCCACAACGATGATATTCTCGCTGATACTTTTAATCCAGAACACACTGAACATTGCTCCTGCAGATATCCTCAACATCCTGAATCCATACACGATGCTGGGGTTCATTACCGGCGGAGCCGTAATTTACTGGTTCACCGGCGCTTCGATACAGGCAGTTACAACAGGAGCTTACAGGGCTGTCGAATATATTAAGAAAAATATCCGGCTGGACGACGGCGGCGATAAAATTGCTTCTACAGAAAAATCGAAAGAAGTGGTTCGTATCTGCACCCAGTATGCGCAAAAAGGTATGTTCAACATTTTTATTGCGATATTTTCTTTTGCTCTTGCCTTCGCTTTCTTGTCGTCCCCATCGACCGGGCTAACTGCCGCAGGAACACCTGTCAATCCTTACCCTGCTTCCTTCTTCATCAGCTACCTGATGTCCATTGCCGTCTTCGGCCTGTTCCAGGCTGTGTTCATGGCTAATGCAGGCGGTTGCTGGGATAATGCCAAGAAGGTCGTGGAAGTAAACCTGGGAGAGAAAGGAACCGACCTCCACGCCGCCTGTGTCGTCGGCGACACTGTAGGAGACCCGTTCAAGGATACATCGTCGGTAGCATTGAATCCGGTAATAAAGTTTACAACGCTCTTCGGCCTGCTTGCAATGGAAATATCCATCGTTCCGGAATTCAGGAGCATAGCTCCCTACATCGGTGGCGTGTTCTTTATTATAGCGCTGGTGTTCGTCTGGCGTTCCTTCTATTCGATGAGGATCAGGGAATAGGGCTTTTCAATAAGTACTTATTATAAACCCGGATAATGCGTTAGGAGTTGTAAATATCACATTATTAATTGATATATAGCAATTTAACGATTTTCCCCTCCTTTGATAAGGAGGGG
>CAZWLN010000021.1:0-71479 GCA_964634885.1 uncultured Hyphomicrobiales bacterium
TATCGTTACTCAGCTTATTCCTGTCCTTAGTAAAATCACGAACATAGTAATTTTTCGTATCAAAAGCTGTTACTGCACATTCTGACTGTCCGAGGGGGAGTGCATTAACCCAAGCCATAGCCCCCGCCTTCGCCATCAGCAAGCTTTTTCCATCCATCGACCCTGAGGCGTCCATTACAAGAACTGCCGACAAGGCCTGGGGTGGCTGCGGACTGGGGCAGCTCACGTTCAGTACTTTTCTCGGCACTCCGTTTTCCGTGATTGCAAAGTCGGAAGGGCTAAGGTTGGTAATCTGTTTCCCGGTACTGTCGAAAGCAAAGAACTTTGCTTTCACAACCGGAAAGGCGGTAGTGTCCGCGTCAAAGACATATAATGTTTGTGACGCTAGGTTGTTGCTTAAAAGCACAAACAATATTATTATTAGTTTTTTCAGTACCCTGTTCTTCCTTTTAACACTCAAACAAATGTTATATATAATTACTTACTATATATATTTCTATAAATTACTTCTAATCTTTAACACAACGGACAGATAGGCCATGGTTAACAACACTTCCGAAAGACGCAAACGAGAAAGATGATGAATAATAACTTAATTGAATACATTTCTCACTTCCAGGCACAGTACCCTTTTCATAATACCACCAATAGACAGATAATCCCATAGAATAAAAAACACCATCGTACTCGCCTCCGGGATGAGCATTAAAGCCGCTCTCGTTTGTGGCTCCGATGTTGGGAGCGTACCACAGGCCGTCGCCACCTTCAATTGTACCTGTGCTTTTCATCTTTCCACAAGCAACGGCTGTTCCCCCAAGGCAATCCCGCAATCTTTCCCATTCCGAAAGATCTGGTATATGCCAGCCTTCCGGTGCCAATCCCCTTGGGTCACTAACGGCATACCTGTTATATAACTTCCCGTAAATTTCACCATAGGCAGGATTGTGGTTATAATAGCACCAGGCACCCTCTTTCTTTTGATTTGCATCACTCCATTCCGCAATAGTAGAAACATAACGTATCGTATCACCGTTGCGGTAACAATCCTCATTTAGGTTTTTCCCCATCCATACCTGGTCACATATTGTAATTTCAGGGTAATCCTGCACTGTATAATTCGACTTTGCTGTTACCCTTGCCAGGCACTGGCTGCTTGGGGTATTCGGCACATGCCACTTGTAAATTAATCCCGTAACACTGTCAGCGATTGCTATCCATTTCGTTCCGTTGTCAGTACTATATTCCAATGTAACAGGTTCATCGGGCAGTATCCCCTCCCAGGTAATCACAGTATCGCTACCTGCCAGGAAAACCTCACCTCCATTCGGATGAATTAACTTCAATGTCTGAATTTTAGGCTTCTTACCGGGAAATCCCCCACTGCAATAGAGTTTTGTCAGGCACAAGTCGTTTTCGAAATCGAACCGGCAGTATGTATAGCCACTGTCGGCAGGAGTGTAGCAAACGGTAATATCCCTGCTTTCACCTGCTTTCAACGAGAAATTCAAGGGCGGTTCCACCCTGTATGCCGGATTGGTACCTGTAATATTGGTAATATTAAAATCTGCATTGCGCGCTTTTACCTTAACAGTAACACAGGTATCCTTAACCGCTTTAAGGAATTTCACCGAATTCGGGTCGAATTCCAACTTAGCCACCCTATCATTCGGATACTGATAGCTCAAATCATAGGTAGCACCGTTCGAAAGTAAATTAAAATTGACATCCACTAACCCGGCCTGGCAGGCAATCTCACTTTCCCATTCGATTGTACAAGGATTACTGTTCTGTGCCATTGAGAGTATTTGTAAATATATTTCCCTTGCCTGGTCCTCGGTTGTAATCCTTTCAAACCACTCACCCCCGGTCTGTGTTGTAATATCTTTCAGGCATTGCGGGCATTTATTCAATAATGTTACTGCGTAAACAATTATGTTTTCCTGTTTTGCCTGCCTGATTATCTCCTGCGTATTCGGTTCAAAGTTAGGCTGCCCGTCGGAAAGCAGTATTACTACCTTTTTGTATTTCCCTGTTTTTGCTACGAGAATACCACCGGCCATAGGGTCGATAAATGCTGCATTGTAGTCGGTGCCTCCGTATGCATTAATAAAGATTATATCGTTACTCAGCTTATTCCTGTCCTTAGTAAAATCACGAACATAGTAATTTTTCGTATCAAAAGCTGTTACTGCACATTCTGACTGTCCGAGGGGGAGTGCATTAACCCAAGCCATAGCCCCCGCCTTCGCCATCAGCAAGCTTTTTCCATCCATCGACCCTGAGGCGTCCATTACAAGAACTGCCGACAAGGCCTGGGGTGGCTGCGGACTGGGGCAGCTCACGTTCAGTACTTTTCTCGGCACTCCGTTTTCCGTGATTTGAAAATCGGAGCTGTTAAGGTTGGCAATCTGTTTCCCGGTACTGTCGAAAGCATAGAATTTGGCTTTCACTACCGGAAAGGCGGTAGTGTCTGCGTCAAAGACAATAAGGCTTTGTGAAAGCAAAGTATCGCAAAATACTAACATTAACAGAATAATGAATTTACATCTGATTATTTCCAATTTCATTATTATTTCCTTATCAATCCTCATATCTTAATTAATCCTTAACACAGCGTACGGAAAAACCATATTCATGGATCGTCGGGGATTGGTACAACCGAACCGAAGCCTCGTCGAACGACATTTTGGAATACGCAAGGCTTGACTTCATATACATCCACCAATAGCCATAAAATCCCTTTTCTACTGAAAGGAATTGATCATCTATGCATCCTCCCGGCTGTGCTGTAAAACCGCTTTCGTTGGTAGCTCCGGTGTTGGGCTGACGCCATAAGCCGTCAGCACCTTCGATTGTACCGGTATTTTTTAATTTTCCCCCGGCGGCATTGTAACCTCCCGTACAACGGCACAGTGTGTCCCATTCTTCCTTGGTTGCCACATGCCAGCCTTCAGGAGCCAGACCCCGTAAATCTTTTATTGCATATTGGTTATACAGCTTGCCATAGAAAAACGCGTTGCCGGAGTTGTTTTCATAATAGCACCAGGCTCCTTCATGATCGGCCAGTGCGTCGGCCCAGTCTTCCTTTGTAGTTGCGTGTCGGATTTTTTCCCCGTTCCGATAGCAATCTACATCAAGGTTGCGATCCATCCAAATGCTGTTGCAGATCTTTACCTCCTGAAAGGTGATGAAATCCGTTTGTGCAGTGACTCGTGCAAGGCATTGGTTACTGGGTGTATTGGGTATATGCCATTTATAGCCCAGGCCCGTAATATTCATTCCAATAATGGACCAATCAACACCATTATTGGTACTATATTCCAGGGTAACCGGGTCATCCGGCAGGATTCCCTCCCAGGTAATCAGCGTGTCGTTTCCGGCGAGAAAAACTTCTCCGCCGTTTGGTTGGATTAGCTTTATTGTCTTTTTTGTTGGTACGACACCAGGAAACCCACCTTTACAGTACAATTTTGCCCGGCACATGTCATTTTCAATATCAAACAGGCAGTATGTATAGCCACTGTCGGCCGGAGTGTAGCAAACGGTCAGGTCTCTGCTTTCACCGTCTTTCAACGGGAAATTCAAGGGCGGTTCCACCCTGTATGCCGGATTGGTAGCGGTAATATTGGTAATATTAAAATCTGCATTGCGCGCTGTTACCTTAACAGTAACACAGGTGTCTTTGACTGCATTCAGGAATTTTACGGAAGAAGGGTCGGACGACAGCGCAGCAACTTTACTTTCCGGTAATTGATAATTCTGACAGCAGGAGATACCGTTTTCCAGGAGAGTAACCTTCACTTCTTCTTTTTGTGCCTGGCAAACAGGTACACTTTCCCATTCAATAGTACACGGGTTTTCTGCCTGAGCCATTCCTAAAATATTTAAATAAACCTCACGCGCTTCCTTTTCGCTTGTAATGTTCTCAAACCATCGTCCGCCCGTTTGGGTGGTGATGTCTTTAAGGCATTGGGGGCAGGTGTTCAAAAGTGTTACCGCGTAAACAATTATGTTGTCCTGTTTGGCCTGCCTGATTATCTCCTGTGTATTCGGCTCGAAGTTAGGCTGGCCGTCGGTCAGCATTACCACTACTTTTTTATACTTACCGGTTTTTGCAACGAGAATTCCACCTGCCATTGGATTAATCAGTGCCTCTTCAAAATCTGTTCCCCCTGCCGACAAGATAAAGATAATCTCATTGCTAAGCCTGTTCCGGTCTTTCGTAAAATCGCAAATGAAGTAATTGCGGGTATTGAATGATGTAAGTGCACATTCTGATTTCCCCAATGGAAGTCCATAAAGCCATGCCATAGCTCCTGCCTTTGCCATCAGGCCACTCCTTCCGCCCATCGACCCTGAGGCATCAATCACAAGCACTGAGGACAAAGCTGCCAGGGTTGGTTGTTTCGGGCAGCTCACACTCAGTACTTTTCTCGGTTCGCCGTTTTCAGTGATTTCAAAGTCGGAAGGGCTCAGGTTGGTAATCTGCGTTCCTGTACTGTCGAAAGCATAGAACTTTGCTTTCACAACCGGAAAGGAGGAAGTTTCAATGTCAAAAACATTGAATGTCTGCGAATAGAGATTTTCGCTTAACAATATCAAGACCATAAGAACTATTTTTTTCAAAATATCACTCTTCCTTCTTATCGTTAAAACCAAAATTTCAGTATCACTTACTATATATATATCAATAATTTACTCTTAATCCTTAACACAGCGGACAGACAGGCCATGGTTAAAAATTCCTCCGAAAGAGGTATTCAATACGGAGAATGAATCATTATATAAACCCATACAATTCTCATACATGGACACAGTACCGTTTTCATAAAACCACCAATAGCCGGCTCTTCCAATATTAACACATGAATTATGGTACATGCCGCCAGGAAGAGCGGAAAAGCCGCTCTCGTTTGTGGCTCCGGTGTTGGGGTTGTACCAGAGTCCATCGCCATTTTCAACAGTACCGGTGCTTTTCAATTTACCACCTGCTATGGACCAGCCTCCAAGGCAGTTTAACATTGCATCCCATTCCGCTTTTGTTGAGATATGCCACCCATCCGGAGCCAGTCCCCTCGGATCGATTACTGCCCACCTGTTGTACAATTTACCATATATCTCACCATTAGCGGGATTAAGATCATAATAGCACCAGGCGCCTATTTTCTCATTGTAGGCATAGTTCCATTCTTCCCATGTTTTTGTGTGGCGGATAGGATCACCATTGCGATAGAACTCTACTTCAAGATTATGATCCATCCACACCTGGTCACAAATCTGTACTTCATGATATTCTACGAAAACAGACTGGGCGGTTACCCGCGCCAGGTAATGGTTACCGGGAGTATTTGGGACGCGCCATTTGTAGCTCAGGCCTGTCAGGTTCTCAGCTACCATTATCCAATTGGCCCCGCTATCGGTACTATATTCAAATGTAACCGGTTCATTCGGTAATACTCCTTCCCAGGCAATCACTGTATCGCTGCCCGCCAGGAAGACTTCCCCACCGTTTGGATGAAGCAATTTTATAGTTTTTTTTGAAGGCTTTTTTCCGGGGAATCCACCAATTGCATCCAATCCTACAGGACATGGATTACTTTCAAATGTAAAATTGCAATAAGTGTACCCACTGTCGAGTGGAGTATAGCACAGGGTCAGGTCCCGGCTCTCTCCGGCTTTCAACGAAAAATTCACCGTGGGTTCCACCCTGAATGCGGGATTGGTGGTTGTAACATTTGTAACATGGAAATCTATGTTACGTGCTGTAACCTTAACAGTAACACAAGTGTCCTTCACGGCTTTAAGGATTTTAACCGGATTCGGGTCAAATTCCAAATTGGCCTCTTTACCATTCGGATAACGATAGCTCAGATCATCGGCAGCCCCGCTCGATAGTAAGGTAATGTTCACATCGAACAACCCGCCCTGGCAGGCAATCTCACTTTCCCATTCAACAATGCAAGGCTCATTTCCCTGTGTTACTTGCAGTATTGATAAATATACCTGCCTTGCCTGTTCTTCTGTTGTGATATTTTCAAACCACTGCCCACCTGTCTGTGATGTGATTTCTTTCAGGCAATCAGGGCATTCAAATCCTAATATAATTGCGTAAATACTGACGTCGCTCTGCTTTGCCCGGCTGATTATCTCCTGTGTATTTGGCTCGAAGTTAGGCTGGCCGTCAGAAAGCAATATTACAACCTTCTTATATTTACCGGTTTTCGCAACGAGTATCCCTCCGGCTACCGGTTTTATAAATGCAGCATTGTAATCGGTACCACCTAACGCATTAATAAACATTATATCTTTTCTAAGCTTATCCCTGTCCTTAGTAAAATCCCGAACATAGTAATTATTCGTATCAAAGGCTGTTACTGCACATTCCGAAAGCTCCGACGGGAGGGCATTAAACCAGGCCATTGCCCCCGTCTTTGCCATCAGAATATTACTATCTTCCATCGACCCGGAGGCGTCCATCACCAACACTGACGACAGGGCCAGGGGCGGCTGCACGGGCGGGCAGTTCACACTCAGGACTTTTCTCGCAACTCCGTTTTCTGTGATTTTAAAGTCGGAAGGGCTCAGGTTCGTTATCTGTTTTCCAGTACTGTCGAAAGCAAAGAATTTTGCTTTCATAACAGGGAAGGCGGTAGTGTCTGCGTCAAAGACATATAATGCTTGTGGCAGGAGGTTGTTGCTTAAAAGCACGAACAATATTATTATTAATTTTTTCACTTTATGTTAACGTTTAATCAGATATTATATCATTACTTACTATATATATATCAATAAATTACTTTTAATCCTTAACACAGCGGACAGATACACCATTAGCAACATCACCGAAGTAACTGTCACCCAAATATGGTGAATTATAGTTTAAAAACAAACATTGTTCTTTTGTATGCGATGTCTCAGTTCGATAATACCACCAATAGCCTTCTTTACCAATTTCCCGAAAGATATTTAAGAAAACTCCTCCCGGAAGTCCGGAAAAGCCGCTCTCGTTCGTAGCTCCTGTGTTTGGGCGGTGCCAGAGTCCGTCTCCATCTTCAATCGTTCCGGTGCTTTTCATCTTTCCTCCGGCTAATGACAGGCCTCCAAGGCATTTTTGTAATTTCATCCATTCAGAATAGTCAGGTATGTGCCAGCCTTCAGGCGCCAGTCCCCTCGGATCGGTTATTGCCCACCAGTTATATAACTTGCCATATATTTCACCGTTTTTCGGGTCATTGCCATAGTAGCACCAGGCTCCTTCCTGCACATTGCAGGCATCGATCCATTCTTCCTTTGTTTTTGCGTAAATCAGCAGATCACCGTTGCGGTAACAATCCTCATCCAGGTTTTTTCCCATCCATACCTGGTCACAAATTACAATTTCAGGATAGTAGAACATTGTGTTTTCCAGCTTTGCGGTTACCCTGGCCAGGCACAGATTGCTGGGAGTATTTGGTACATGCCATTTGTAGCTCAGGCCGGTTACGTTCTCGGCAATAGTAGTCCAATTTACCCCATTATCGGTACTATATTCCAATGTAACCGGTTCCTCCGGCAGTACTCCTTCCCAGCTAATTACAGTATCGCTTCCGGCAGGGAACACTTCTCCGCCGTTCGGACTAATCAGTTTTATTGTTGTTTTGGAACTCTTTTTCCCGGGGAATCCTCCACAACAGTAGAGTTTTTGCCGACACAGGTCGTTGTCGAAATCGAACCGGCAATAAGTATATTCGCTGTCAACGGGAGAAAAACAGATACTGATGTTCCTGCTCTCTCCGGCTTTCAACAGGAAATGATCGGGCGGTTCCATCCGGAATGCCGGATTGGTAGCTGTTACACCGGTAACATTGAAATCTGCGCAATGAGCTGTTACCTTAACAGTAACGCAGGTATCCTTAACCGCTTTAAGGAATTTGACAGAAGGGGGATTGAATTCCAGCCACGCAACTTTATTGTCAGGATATTTATAGCTCAGATTACAGTAAGTTCCGTTTTTCAGTAAGCTTACCTTAACATCATTGACCCCTTTAATACAGCCGGTTACGCTCTCCCATTCAATAGTACAGCCGTCATCGCTCTGTGCCATAGTTAATATTTTATTATACACTTCCCTTGCCTGTTCCTCGGTTGTAATGCTTTCAAACCACTGTCCTCCGGTCTGAATTGCAATCGCTTTAAGGCAGCCCGGGCATTTGTATCCCAAAGTAACCGAGTAGATAATGACGCTGTTCTGTTTTGCCTGGCTGATTATCTCCTGTGTTTTAGGCTCGAAGTTAGGTTCCCCGTCAGATAGTATTATTACAACCCTCTTGTATTTACCTGTTTTTGCAACGAGTATGCCACCAGCCATCGGGTTAATAAACGCAGCATTGTAATCTGTTCCACTATTTGCACTAATAAATAAAATGTCTTTATTCAGCTTATTCCTGTCTGTAGTGAAATCGCGAATCAAATAATTCTTCACATCGAATGCCGTTATTGCACATTCGGACCTCCCCAGCGGGAGAGCATTAACCCAGGCCTTAGCCCCTTCTTTTGCCATCAGAATGTTACTTCCAGTCATCGATTGGCTGGCGTCCATCACCAACACCGACGACAGAGCCAGGGGGGGCTGCACGGGCGGGCAGCTTACACTCAGTACTTTTCTCGGCACTCCGTTTTCCGTGATTTCAAAGTCGGAAGGGATCAGGTTCGTTATCTGTTTTCCTGTTGAGTCGAAAGCAAAGAATTTGGCTTTCATGACAGGAAAGGCGGTAGTGTCCACGTCAAAGACAACAAGTCTTTGTGAAAGCAAAGTGTTACAAAAGACTAACAATAACAGAACAATATGTTTCATCCTGAATATTTCCAATTTCATTAATATTTCCTTATCAATCCTCATATTAATTAATCCCGAACACAGCGAACAGACAAACCAAATGGAATTTCAATTAGTAAATTAGTTATAGCAAGATACGCGCCACTGTAAGAAAGAGCACTATACGATAAGCCTGAGTTCAAATCTTTCCACCAATAGCTCAAATAACCAAGAGAATAAAATGAGAATCTGGAACAATAACCACCAGGAAGGGCGGAAAAACCACTCTTGTTCGTTGCCCTGTAATTTGGATTGTACCATAGCCCGTCGCCTCCTTCAATTGTTCCGGTGCTTTTCATCTTTCCACCGGCGACATCCTCCCCTCCGAGACAAGCCGCAAGAGAGTCCCATTCCACTTTTGTTGAAATATGCCAACCCTCTGGCGCCAGTCCCCTCGGATCGGTTACTGCCCACCGGTTATACAATTTACCATATATCGCTCCGTTTTTCGGGTCATTATCATAATAGCACCAGGCACCTTCTTTCTTGTTGTAGGCATCATCCCATTCCATCTCGGAAGTGACATGGCGTATAGTGTCTCCGTTGCGGTAACAATCCTCATTAAGATTTGTCCCCATCCATACCTGGTCACATATTGTTATTTCAGGGTAATATTGAACTGCATAATTCGACTTTGCCGTTACCCTTGCCAGGCAATTGTTGCTTGGTGTATTCGGTACATGCCACTTGTAACTTAAACCAAAGGCTCTGTAGGCAATTTCAATCCAGTTATTTCCATTGTCAGTACTGTATTCGATTTTCACCGGTTCATCGGGCAGAATCCCTTCCCAGGTTATCACTGTATCGCTACCTGCCAGGAAAACCTCACCTCCATTCGGCTGGATCAGTTTAATGGTTTTCTTTGACGGCTTGTTTCCGGGAAATCCACCGCTGCAATTGAGTTTTCCAATGCACAAGTCGTTTTCGAAATCGAACCGGCAGTATGTATAGCCACTATCGGCAGGTGTACAGCATATCGTAATAACCCGGCTTTCACCGGCTTTCAAAGAGAAGTTCAAAGGTGGTTCAATTCTGTAAGCTGGATTGGAAGCTGTAATGTTCGTGACATTGAAATCGGCATTGCGTGCTGTTACCTTAACCGTAATACAAGTGTCCTTAACAGCTTTAAGGAATTTTACCCAATTCGGGTCGAATTCCAACTTAGCCACCCTATCATTCGGAGACTGATAGCTCAAATCATCGGCAGCACCGTTCGAAAGTAAATTTACATTCACATCTACAAGTCTGGACTGGCAAGTAATTCCGGCTTCCCATTCTATTGTACAGGGATTATTGTTCTGTTCCATTAATAATATTTTCAAATACACTTCTCTTGCCTGGTCCTCGGTGGTAATGCTTTCAAACCACTCCCCACCGGTCTGTTTAGTAATATCTTTCAGGCATTGAGGGCATTTATTCAATAATGTTACTGCGTAAACAATTATGTCGTCCTGTTTGGCCTGGCTGATTATCTCCTGTGTCTTCGGCTCGAAGTTAGGCTGCCCGTCGGAAAGCAGTATTACTACCTTTTTATGTTTCCCTGTTTTAGCTACGAGTATTCCACCTGCAACAGGGTCGATAAATGCTTTATTGTAGTCGGTGCCTCCGTTTGCATTAATAAAGATTATATCGTTACTCAGCTTATTCCTGTCGGTAGTAAAGTCGCGAACATAGTAATTTTTTTCATCGAATGCTGTTACTGCACATTCTGACTGTCCGAGGGGGAGTGCATTAACCCATGCCATAGCCCCCGCCTTCGCCATCAGCAGGCTTTTTCCGCCCATCGACCCTGAGGCGTCCATCACCAGAACTGCCGACAAGGCCAAGTGCGGCTGCGGACTTGGGCAGCTCACACTCAGTACTTTTCTCTGATTGGCGTTTTCAGTGATTTTAAAGTCGGAAGGGCTAAGGTTGGTAATCTGTGTCCCGGTACTGTCGAAAGCATAGAATTTTGCTTTCACAACAGGGAAGGCAGTAGTGTCCGCGTCAAAGACAAATAGAGACTGGGACTGTATATTATAACAGACGAACAGTATCAATATCAGCGCTGATCTTTTCATTGCGTATCGAAAAAATGTTTTTAATAATGTATTATATTACAAAATATTTATTTAATATCAAAGGAATATTTTAAGGCGACTGGAAATTGCTCAATAATATGACGTATTCTGCCACACACCAAAAAAAAGCCTGAAACCATACGGCATTCAGGCACATAAAATATCGTGAATAATTATATACTATTTGGTAGGAAGGAAGCGGGCCAGTATCTGTGCAAATGCGCTCAGGTTCCTTGTCTGTGCCCATATTTTGCCGGGCCCTGTGTATTCTGCAACAAGGCCTTCACCTGAAGCAAAGGTAGAGAACAGGCCTTTGGCAGCTTTCTTAAGCTTGTACTGTACAGTTTCTTCGAAGGCAACGATGTGCCCGGTATCGACGATGTATGTCTCGCCTGCCGACAGGGACTTTTCCATTATCGAACCGTAGGTGTTCAGAAAGAGTTTGCCGTTACCTGTAATTTTCTGCAGAAATAGCCCTTCCCCTCCGATCATGGCTTTGAAGGAGCCCTGTGTCGAAATCGTCAAATCGGGGCTGCCTGCCAGGTATGCTCCACCTTGTGCAAAAACAGTCTGTCCCTTCATTTCAATTTCTACGACATCTCCCAGGGTTCCGGGAGCAAGTACAAGCTCTCCACTGCCTTCATTGGCAGTAAAAAGAGATGCAAAAAACGACTCGCCGCCGATGGCCGCTTTCATTGTTCCGAAAAGGCCTTTGCCTGAGGTCTTGGCTTCAAGGCTGATTGTCGGCGACATCGAGACCATGGCGCCGGCTTCTGCCCTGATCTGTTCGCCCTGATTCATCTGGATACGCAGAATTGTAAAGACCGGACCGTGCTCAATTGAAAAATTCATAGTTTCTCCTTACAAAATAATAGAACACATCATAATTTCAATTAATACCAAAATTCCAATATTTTGTTATCTTTCAAATAAACAAATATATTAAATTATTATTCATAGCAATTTAATTTTTTAATCAATTTTATTTTTCTACATTCCACTGTTTTCGGTATTTATGCAGCAATCTTAACTCCTTTTCTGTTAATTATCATTAAAAATATGGCTTACATCCGTATTTTTGACATACCCTCTTGATATTTATTCATTTTTATATTAATTTCCCGGTAAATATGAATTCAGTAATAATTGGATAGTATTATGAAATTCTTCTTCAAATTAGTTATTGCAGCTCTATTGATGATTTCTTTTCCTTACCGGTCATATTCCGGTTCAACAGACTCAGGCCAATCTGAACACAACGCCGAATCATGGTACCTGCTGCTTGGCGTCGGCTATCCCGTCAATGCCTATCCCGACAATGTCCGCACAAATATCGATAATTTCACGAAGCTTAACGACGAAAGCCATTTCACTTTGTCACTCGACGTTGGAGTTTACTGGCCCTTAGAAAACAATCTCCTTCTGGGAATAACCCTTAACGGTTACGGGGACAGTTACGACACAAAGGATGAATACATCATGATAAGCAATTACATGGTGGGAGGAAGCGCCGTATGGTACTTCGGCGGGTACATCGGCAAAGGCTTCTTCCTCAGGGGCGATCTGGGCATTGCACAGGTTGACGTTTCCGACAAGAATAGTATTTACAATGAAAACAACATCGGTTTTTCTGTCAAAGCAGATGCAGGCTATTCCGTTCCTCTTTCTCGGGAGACAAGAGTGGAGTTTGACCTCGGTTTTCGCTACGGTTCAGTCAACAGTGAAAGCTACACGGCTCTCAGTTTCGGATTCAATGTACTTTTATAATTTCACTGTAATTCTTTTTATTGCCTGTAATATTTGTCAAACAGAGTTAAGCATTGAATCGGTACGGCTGCTCTGTATGGAAAATACTATCTCCTTTACTTCCTGTTAAGAATCAGGGCCGAAGCCTGGTCAGTCGGCGTAATGAGCATATTCTGCACCATGACATGGCTGGGCCTCGTGGCAATGAACAGCGCCGCTTCGGCAATATCCCTGCCGGTAAGGGGAGTATAGCCTTTGTAAACAGCAGCAGCTTTATCCCTGTCTCCGTGGAAACGGACATCAGAGAATTCGGTCTCTACCAGTCCCGGCTCTAAGTTTGCAACACGAACACCGGTACCGTTGAGGTCCATGGCCATTCCTTTGCTTATGGCTTTTACAGCGTGCTTCGTGGCGCAATAGACGGAACCACCGGGATAGACCTCATTGCCGGCGATGGAACCGATGTTAATGATGATGCCCTTGCCGCGTGCTGCCATTGAAGGGATTACCATCTTCGAGACATAAAGCAGGCCTTTGATGTTCGTGTCGATCATTTCGTTCCAGTCTTCGACGACGGCGTCCTGTATCTTGTCCATACCCCTGGCCAGTCCCGCATTGTTTATCAGCACGTCCACATTCTTCCAGTCCTCGGGAAGGGAGTTGTACGCATTTTCTACCATTGCATAGTCGCGCACATCGCACTGGAGATTGACATAATCAAAACTGCAGCGTGCCTTCAGTTCGGCAGCCAGTTCGTCGAGAGCCTGGCGGCGACGGGCAAGCAGTACAAGCCTGCATGACTGTTCCGCAAAAACTTCGGCGCAGGCCCGGCCGATGCCTGAGCTTGCACCGGTGATCATCACCACTTTGTCTTTAAGCATAATTCCTCCTACAATTGCTTTATCTGGTATTTGCCGGTTTTCTGAAGGCGGTTCAGGATGCCCTTTTCGCCGATCAGGTGGGCAGCGCCAACAACGACGAAATATTTCCTGCCGGAGGCAAGATAGCCTTCGATTTTTTCAGTCATTTTTACATTTCGGTCATCTATGAGAATCTTATTTATCTGCCTGTATTTCTTATTATTGCCCATGGGTTCCATCACCAGTTTGCCGACGCCGGCAGTGTCGCCCACAGTCCAGAACATGAACAGAGAGTCCATCTGCCTGGAGAGGTTCTTAATGTCGTCGAGGGAGTAATCGAGGAATGTCTCCAGATACTTATTAAGGCCGTCAGTGAAAAGGCCGATCTGGAATTCCAACGACTCCAACTCGTGAATTTCTTTCTTTTCGGACTTTGTTTTGCCGTTGAAGTACACGTCGATGCCGTGGTCGGTGTTGAACCCGGCAGCCTTCAGTTCCAGCCCGAGCATATTAAGGACAGCGAAACCCGGCTTCAGCCGGTCGTAAGTTTCCTCAGTAATGCCGTTTTTCTCGAAGGACGAAGCAATTTTAATGTACAATTCCTTTGGAAGGTGATCCTTGAGGGTAGAACCGTCTGTGAGCATGGCTTTTTGTGCAATGAATGCCAGGTCCACTTTGTTAAGGTCAACTTCGGTTACCAGTTCGGTGGCTTCCTTAAAAGCGTTCTCAATCCTGGGGTCGAGTGGGAATATGTCCCCTTTCGAAACATGGATGGAGCCAAGAAGCCAGACTTTGGAACTGCCGTTTGTCACTTCCCACATGAATACATTCTTGTCGGGACGGTAGTAATTGCGGCCTTTTTGAGCGACAGCAGAACTGTCTTTCACTTCCCGGGGTTTTTCCTTGTTTTCGGAATTGCAGCCAAGAACGAGGCAGGCTGCAAGAAACAGCAATAGCCTGTATTTCATTGATATACCCGAATATTATTTATAATTGTTTTACTGTGTACTTACCTGTTTTAAGCAGAAGGTTGACGATGCCTTTTTCACCTACCAGGTGTGCGGCGCCCACAATTACAAAATATATCTTTTTTGTGCCGAGGAAGCCTTCAATTTTATCTGTCATCTTGTAATTCCTGTCGTCGAGAATTTTCGTCATATATTCATCATTTTCCTGATTCTCTCCCGCCTGGCTGTTAACAAGCCGATCCAGCCTGTCGGAATCGCCGTCGAGCCAGGAATACATGAGGCTGTCAACCATTGTAATGGAGCTTTCAAAATCGTCCAGGGCGTAATAGAGGTATGATTCGCTGGTGTCATTGGCCTCGTCTGTAAGCAGGTCCAACTGCTCTTCGATTGTCTCCAGTTCAATTATCTCTTTTTTCTGCTTCTCCGCTTTTTTGATAAAATGGACATCGACCCCCAGTTCCGCTTTGTAGCCGGCCTTTGAATAGGCCAGCAAAGACAATGTCTGTATCAGCGCCGAAGGCTTAAAACTGTGGAAAAGAACAATGGAAACACCCAATTTTTTAAACGTATCTTCAAACTTCTTGTAAAGGCTATCTGAAAGTTCTGTTTTCAGTGTTTTCCCGTCTTTGTAATACAATTCCTCCATTACTTCTTTCTGGTTTACAGTGTTTATATTCAACTCGACAACCAATGCCCGGGATTTTTGGAAAGCTTTTTCAATCACAGGTTTCAGTGGATACATCGTATCTTTTCCCATATGTATCGAACCCAGCAGGTAAACGGTTGCCGTAGGGGATTTGGCTTCCCAGAAAATACTCTTACCGTGGGTAAATGTCCCCGGTAGTACCAGCAGAACAACAAGCAGTGCACAGTATATCCGTAATTGTTTCATTCTCATCCTGTTCATTTTACATAAAAACCATACTTCTCAAATATAAAGAAAATATTGAATCGACTAACGAAAATTATTCAATCTGCGCAAAGCATTAATAGCATTTGTTCCTCCCTGTGAAACAGGAAGTAATAAGAAAACAACTACATCATGCTGAAGTCGATGAACGGCTCTTTTACGTCAACCATGGCGTTGACCATCAGCTCTACAAGCCCGCCGTAATAGAGGCCGGACTTTTCCTTTGCGCCGTAATAATCGAAGAGGTCGCGTATCTGCCCTTTGCAGTTGGAGCAGGGAGCACAGACGTATTTCGGAAGATCCGGGCCCTGGTCCTCATCTGCGAATGCGTTCAATATCTGGCTGAATTTCTTACGGCCGCCAACCTGCAAACGCCAGTCCTGGAAGTTGAAAGCAGACATAATGGCAAAGCCGCTGCCGCCACCGCAACAGTAGTTTCTTACTCCATGGGGGGTCATCTCGCGGAATCGCGGCGCCAGGTAGCGCAGTACCCTCCTCTGGGGTTCGACAACTCCCATCGAACGGACAAGATTGCAGGGATCGTGAAGGGTGACCGGGAACCAGTTCTTTTCGGGGTCGAATTTGATCCTGCCGCTGAAGGCAATCTCTTCCATCAGCGTCATGGCTGTTTCGCGGGGGACAGCATTGTTGAAAATCCTGTCGGCAATGACACCAAGAGCTTTGCTTTCATGGCCGCATTCACCCATTACGATTTTCTTCACTTTCAGCTTTTTCGCAATTTCAAGGTGCTTATTTGCAACTCTGGCAAGCTGGACATCGTCGTAGAACAGGCCGTAGTTGACGCCGTCGTAGCCGACGAGTTCGCTGGACATGGTCCAGGAGATGCCGGCGGCGTCGAGAAGGATGGCAAAAGCGCCGGGATTCTCAGGCCAGGCAAGAATCTCACCTGCGTTATGTATCAGCAGCACATCGGCACCCTCGACATCCCACTTTGTTTCGACCTTGATGCCGGTCTTCTCGGTCATGTCCTCGTCGATGAATTCCATGTTGTCTTTCACGACAACCGGGTTCATGCCTGTGCTGGAACCGACGCGCAACTGCTGAACGGTGCCTTTCTCGTGAAGTTCCTTCGGGGCCAGCCCCATCTCGCTACTGAATATCTTCCTTAATTCGTGAGTAATCAGGCCGTTGTCCACGCCGATGGAACAGCTCTGGGCGCACCTGCGGCACAGTGTGCAGCGGTACGACAGCTCGTACAGGCGGGCAATCAGCTTCCATGTTACTTCGATGTCGCCGTGCTGGAATGTCCTGAGTATTGTATTGCCGGGCTTGGCGTATTTGAAATACAGGCGGCGGAGTATCTCACTGCGGTATGTCGGCCTGTACACTTCTTTTCTGCCGCTCATCTCGAAAACGGGACAGTCGTCGTTGCAGCTCTGGCAGCGGGCACAGTGTTCCATAGAAAGGATGAGTGGCTGGAGGAATCCCCAGTTATTCTCTTTCGTGAACAGCTTCTTTACGCCGGCAATGAATTTATCTATTAGCAATTGTTCTTCTTCAGGTGTTTTCGGCAGGGGTATGCCGGAAGCCAGGACGCCGTCGAGGGTGCTGTCATAGTCACTGCGTGCCTGCTCGCTCAGCTTCTTAAAGCCGGGCTGTTCTTCCGGCTTGTCGTAGGGGGGAGGCAGTGGTACAAACTCTTCCGGGAGCAGTTCGACGAGTTGTCCGTCTTTTTTACTTATATCTTTTATTCTGATCATATTATCTTTCTTCATTTCTTTACCTCCTGTTCCGGTACGGGTGAAGCGGTTACCGCCAGCCAGGTCTTCGAACCGTCGGCGCCGATGTGCGGCGCTGCCCAAGTTACGGGCTGGTTAAGGCACTTGCTGATCTTGTCCTGCATTCTGTTCTCCGGGGTGTTGGGTTTGTCTTCCCACCTTACGCTGTGGTAAGTGAAGTACTTCGTCAGGAAGTGTGTCATGTGCGTAAACGGGAAATAGGCCATGAACAACAGAAAAACGCCTATATGAATGTAACCGGCGGCAGGAATCGCAGGCATGGGGCCTGAGAAGCTGAAAACCGCAATATAGTACCCGATCATTTCATCAACGCACTCTGTGTCGGTAATCCTCCAGAGAAGAACAGAAGCAAAGATTGCCCCGATGAGGAGGATGTTGAAATAGTGGCTCGCTGTGCTGTATGCCCTGAGACGCGCTTCGACCAGCCTGGCAAAGAAGAGCCTCACAGAACCGATGAGGCCGATGGCAGAGCCTGCCCACAAAAGGATGTTAATAGCAAGGTAGAGGACGTGTGGCAAGCCTGCAGTACCTGCACCGACCGGCACTCCGGCCATAACTAATATCGATGCCAGAACTGTAAGCGCCATATTACCCATCATGATATACAACCCGAAGTGGAAGGGATAGGAACCGAGCCACAATTCCCTGTTATGGTCCAACACACCTTTCAGGAGCATCACTTCGGGAATCATCACTTTCAGGCCACCCAGCCTGTCCTTATGCTGTTTCTTTGTCCACCAGTCCGTTTCTTCGAGCCTGGAACCGCCATAGCCGAATTTGCCTTTTTCGTGCGGCACGGGATAGAGCTCCCAGCGGAGATGGACCGGGGTTGTAGCAATCCTGATTATTCTTGCCAGGAATACCGACAGGAATATCAGCAGGGACAGATAGGTAACTATATGAAGCACAGTCATGATCAGCCTTTAATTCTTTACAATTATAAAAAATACTCTTAACAGAATTCAATATCATAAATTAAGTTGCCACGATATTCAGTACCGTAGTTGGCTGCGTTCATCAAACAGATCAAAGATCCAGGGTACGAGGAATGATGAAGCAACACAAAACACAGCTTCTAAAAGTCGTGGCAATCAATTAATCATAATCCTGATTTACACGCAGCCTGTGGGCTTAGCCAATCCCGCTACCTTGCAGGCGCCTTTTGCAGGGCCCGACGGGAAAAGTTCATATATTTTCTTCAGGGGATAGCCTGTTTCCTTGCAAAGCTTGCGGATCATCGGTGCAATTCCGTACTGTGCATTATACTCGCGTAGGTAGTTGATGACTTTCCAGTGTTCCTCGGACAGATCGGTTACGTCTTCAGTTGTTGCAAGCGCTTTGGCTATTTCTTCATTCCATTCGTCGGGATTAACCATGAAACCGTCTTCATCGACTTCGATTTTTATGGCTTCAAATTCAAACAGAGGCATTAAATTCTCCTGATAAATTTTTCCAAATAACAAATATTTACATAAACTACAAAATTATAATTATACTTCAAACTGTGCAAATAATTGCTTAATATTTAATATGATAAAGTATAAAATATATTCCTATCCGGGAATAAAAACACAGGTAACGACTGCTGTTACTACAATATTATTCTAAGATAACCAGGCGTCTTAAGTTCGGTAACTCAGAAGTAACAGAACAGGAGCGGGGTTTCTCCTATTTTATTTTGTTGAACTACCGATCGCTTGAAGCCGGCGGGGTTTATTGCAAATACCATTGCTTTACATCCCTGCAAATAAAAAAAATCATGATGATAAGGTTCCACACCTTCATTATAAATATAAAAATTCTACCCGTGCGGAATAGCGTGGAGCAATTGAATATTTCTCCCAAAATTGGGTCAGGCCTGTTCACCGGCAGCATGATAGCCAATGGCACCATTCGGTATTGATCCGTGCGCCGGCTTCAATAATACCATGACGGCAATTGCGGATGAAATAATTTCCGGATAATTTGAAACATTTTATCTTAATTTGAAGTATATAGAAGTTGGGAAATTTTTCTCAGAAATTTAAATTGTATATTGTAATGAGATTTTTTGGAGAGTGTATGAAAATGAGGTTTATATTGACGGCAGTATTAATCGGAGCTATGGCTCTTAACGGCCTTGCCGCCGCCAATCCCCCTGAAACAAGGCGGATTGCTCAAACGGATACGATACATGGTTTTGTGATTACTGATTATTTTCGCTGGCTCGAAACAAAGACTGACCCCGACGTTGCCGGATGGTCAAGGAGCCAGCACCAATACACTCTCGACGCCATCAGGAGCACACCTGAGATACCGGGCCTGAAGAACGAGATTCGCGCCTACATCGACAGGGATATCGTCAGTTCGCCGTTCTTCAGGGGCGAACGTGAATTCTTCACCGCCAAGAAAAAAGGCGACCAGCAGTACAAACTATATACAAGGCTTAAGGGTAAAGAGATACTGGTATTTGACCCGGAGAAAATCGACACAAGCGGCAAATCCGCCATGTCGGGCATGGTGTTTACAAAAGACGGCAACAAAGCTGCCATTGGACTCCAAAAGAAAGGAAACGAGATTACCGATTACAGGATCATCGACACCCGTAACGGTAAAATCCTCGGCAATGTACTGAAAGAGGTCTATGGCTTTTCATGGACTAAGGACGAGAAACATGCCTATATCACAATCAGGAACCAGGAGATCATCAAAAAGCAGGAGCCGCTGAAGACATACCTGCACACAATCGGCGAGGACTTCGGCAAGAACGTTTTCCTTGGCGCCCCGGCAGACGCAAAGAATAATTTCAATATCTGGGACAGCGACGAGGCAGATATTACCTTCGTTACAGAAGGCGATTTCTACTCCGGCTCGGTTAAGATGAAACCGACAGGCTCGAACGAAGATTACAAACTGCTCTACGACAGTAAAAAGTTTGAAGCAAGCCCCCTCGCCAAAAACGGCAGGATATATTTCATGACAAACCATGAGGCCCCGAACTTCATGATCTACGTTGCCGACTCGGCAAAACCCGAATTCAAGGACTGGAAAGTATTCTACCCGGAAAAAGAAACTGTGCTGGAGAACTATGTAATTACTTCGGATTATGTAATAATACAGGACAAGAAAGACGTCATCAGCCGTTTGTCAGCCTACGACCTGAACGGCAAATTCGTGAAAGAAATTGAACTTCCGGAAACAGCCGACGTTGGCGGCATGTCCTTCCATAAAGAATCGAACTCGGTTTACATTGGGCTTAACACCTTCACCTCTGCCTCCAAACTCTACAAACTGGACGGTAAGACACTTCAGTGGCAGTTCGTTTACCAGGACAAACCGCCCATCGACACTAAGGACATAGAGTCTGAACTGGTATTCTACAAATCATACGACGGCACGAAAATCCCAATGTTCATAATCCATAAAAAAGGCATCACTCTCGACGGGAACAATCCGACAATACTCTACGGCTACGGCGGGTTCAACATCAGCGTTGCTTCTCCCGGCTTCATCGGCATGACAGCAGCTTTCATCAACCGTGGCGGCGTCTATGCTCTTGCAGGCCTGCGCGGCGGCAACGAATACGGCGAGAACTGGCACTTAAACGGCATGCTCTTCAAGAAACAGAATACTTTCGACGATTTTCATGCCGCTGCCGAATACCTGATTGAGAACAAGTACACCAGCGCCCAAAAACTGGGCATCAAAGGCGGCAGTAACGGCGGCCTGCTCGTAGGCGCTGCCGTAACTCAGAGGCCCGACCTGTACAAGGCAGCCATCTGCGCAGTACCGCTTCTCGACATGCTCCGCTACCACAGATTCCTCATCGCCAGGTACTGGATACCCGAATACGGCGACCCGGACAAGAAAGAGGATTTCCTGAACATACTGAAATATTCACCTTACCAGAACATTCGCCCCGGTTTCAACTACCCGACGATATTAGTAAAAGCCGGCGAAAACGACGCCCGTGTCGATCCGCTCCACGCCAAGAAGTTTGCTGCTGCTTTGCAAAACAACCCAGGACAAAAGAACCCCGTTTACCTCTTCGTCGATTTCGAGAGCGGCCACGGTTCAGGCCAGTCGGTTGACCAGATGGTCGAGAATTCTGAACTGGAGTGGCGGTTCATCATGCATGCCCTGGGGATGTAGCTGACAATCAGATGGTCTCCACCTGTGAGCCGGAGTAAATAAGCAGCCTTAAGAAGTATGGGAACTTTCGTAAGGTTTGAATCCGGCGGCGGTTTATTGCAGGTCACAAGGCCATGCGTCTCTTTCGGACAAACACTTTTTCTATTCGGATGGGCTTTACCAGTGAGGTGGAGCCCATTTTTTGAATACAACAAATTAATATAACCTAATATAAAAATAAATACGGACTAATTACTTCTATTATCCGAAGGTTTTGAGAATTGAAAAATTGGCATAATGAATATTATTGATATAATAGTAGAGATATTAGCAGACACGGCCTATATGTTCGTGGAGATGGCCCCCTATATATTAATAGGCCTTGTTTTCGTAGGCCTGCTCTATATGTTTATTACCAAGGACATGGTGTCGAAACACATGGGCAATAACAACTTCTGGTCGGTGTTAAAAGCCGCATTGTTCGGCGTTCCACTCCCTCTGTGCTCCTGCGGGGTCATACCCACGGCGGTTTATATGTACAGGAACGGAGCATCGAGAAGTTCTGTCGTCTCGTTCCTCATCTCCACCCCTCAAACCGGCATCGACAGCATTATCGCCACTTACGGCATGCTCGGCTGGGTTTTCGCCGTCTTCCGCCCCCTTGCCGCCTTTGTGATGGGGATAATCGGAGGGCTGACGGTGCGTGTCTTCGAAAGCGGCAGCGACCGTGAAAAAGACAAAGAAGTAATGAGAATTGCCGCAGAAGAATATACCCTCCCTGAGAAAGGCTTTAAAAACAGGATTAAAAAAGCTGCCCGCTATTCATTCGTCGAATTCCTGGACGACATCTCGGTGCAGTTCATCTTCGGCATTGCCCTTGCTGGGCTGATTACCTACTTAATTCCCGATGATTTCTTCATGGAATCCGGGATCAACAGCGGCATTGCGGGCATGTTGATAATGATTGCCGTAGGCATTCCGATGTACGTGTGCGCAACAGCTTCGATACCTATTGCTATAGCTTTAATGATGAAAGGATTCTCGCCGGGCACGGCATTTGCTTTCCTGGCAGCCGGCCCTGCTACGAATGCCGCTTCATTGTCGATACTCGTCAAGGCACTCGGTAAGAAGACAACATCCATTTTCGTAGCAACAATTGCCGTTCTAAGCCTCATCTTCGGTTTGCTGCTCGACGCCATTTTTGCGGCCGCCGCTATTAGCCCGCACACAATGATGATGCACGGCCATGACCACAATAGCGGATTGATTAACGAAGACGTAAAACTATTTTTAAGTATCTTATTTTTAATACTATTATTAATGTCGGTTTACAGGAAATACATCAGGAACCGGATAAAGAAAAAGGAGGTTACAATGCAATCGCAGGACATTTTAAAAATAAACATAGAAGGCATGAACTGCAATCATTGTGTGATGAACGTCAGGAAAGCTATTGAAAAAGTCGAGGGCGTAAAGAGCGTGGAGGTGATTCTCCAGGACGGAACGGCGATAATCGAAGGAGCGCCGGACATCGGGAAAGTCAGGCAGTCTGTCGAAGACGTCGGCTATAAAGTCACCGGATAGAATCCGAAAGAATGTGATTTAAGCAAAAAGGCAGGCTTTCGTCTTAAATAGTATTACACAATACGGCAATGTTAACTATTTTTGTAAATAATTGTTTAATTATTCAGAAATAAGATATGAGCAAAATAGCTGTATATGCAGGAACATTCGACCCGATTACCAACGGCCATGTCGATGTCATAGAAAGAGCCTCACTTCTCTTCGACAAGGTCATCGTAGTTGTTGCCGTCAATTCAAAGAAGGTCTGCCTTTTCACCGAGGATGAGCGCCTGCGGATGGCTCAGGAGTCTCTTGTACACTTAAACAACGTCGAGGTTGACATCTGCCGCGGGCTGATTGTTGACTATGCCATTGAAAGAAACGCTTCGGTTTTGGTCAGGGGCATACGCGCCGTCACCGACTTCGAGTACGAATTCCAGATCTCGCTGATGAACCGCAAGCTCCAGCCGTCCATCAGCACTATTTTCCTCATGCCCCACGAGAAATATACATACCTGAACTCCAGCATCATACGTGAGCTCTCGGGCTACGACCAGGACGTAAGCGACTTTGTTCCCCCTGTCGTTGCAGCCCGCCTGAAGGATAAGTTCAGGAATAACGGCAGGTAACTGCCCAGTGCAGCTTCCGCCATTCTACTGATTATCCGGGATTCGTTTACGGAAAATATTCCGGATTTTCCCCGACAGCTTGTAATTTGCTTTCATTCGGGCAAGAAAAAATTGTATTAAAGTTTTATAGTGTTTATTCGATTTTATTATAGGTATCAAGTTACTAAATATTATTGGAGTTACTATTTTTTCTTCGATATATAATCTGAAAGCAAGGATATATGGCACTTCCAATTACAAATACTGAAAACAAAACCGGCAATCCGGAGCCGGAAAACCGGCAGACGGCAGACGGTTCCTTACAAGGCAGGCCGGAAACGACAAAGAACAGCGCCGGGGACATCGAATTTGCATATACCAGCCTTCCTGTCCTCATGTTTTCCATCAGCCCTGATTTCAAATTTATTAATACAAGCACTCTGTGGCAGGAGACCATCGGTTACAGCAGTGAAGAGATATACTCTGTGAATATGTTGGACCTGATCAGCGGTGAATTCCGCCCGCAGGTCCGCGAAACGCTGCTGCCGCTGTTCGGTAAACCGGGCCAATGCAGGGATATTGCCTGTCGTTTCGTTGCAAAAAACGGGGAAATAATTGAAGCTTTGCTTTCAAGCGTAACATTGAAGGACATGAACTCCGGGGAATACAAACTAATAATTACTCTTACCGACATTACAAAAGGTAAAAAAGCTGAAGAAGACCTGAAAAAGACCGAGGTATTGCTCAAATCAATCTCTGACCAGATAGCAGATGTGGTTTTCTGTTCCGACAAAAGCGGCTTCATTACATTTGTTTCGCCGAGTTGCAATAATGTAATGGCCTATACACAGGAAGAAATGACAGGCAGGCATTACTCTGATTACATTGCCCCGGATTATGTTGACAAAGCGATTTTTTCAATAAGAAAAGCTTTGGAGAATAATATGCCTGTAAAGAACCTGGAATTGAAACTTGTACGCAAGGACAGGTCTGTTTTCTTCGCAGAACTTAACGCAATCGGGTTACAGTACGGTGACACAGAAGGCATTACAGGCATTATCCGCGATATTACACAGCGTAAAGAAGCAGAATACGAACTGCTGAACCGCGAAGAAAAGATGAACAGCATTTTTCGTGTCGCTCCCATCGGCATTGGTGTCATGAAGGACAGGGTGTTGAACGAGGTAAACAGTATGCTTTGCGAAATGACAGGCTACAGCCCCGGGGAGCTGATAGGCAAAAACATCAGGATGCTCTATGCGTCCGACCAGGGGTTTATTGCTGCGGGAAAAGATAAATACTGGAAGTATAAAGAGCATAAAGCAGGCTCCATGGAAGCAGTATGGAAGAAAAAGAACGGGGAAATTATCATCGTCCAGTTAGCTTCGGCGCCTCTCGATTTCGCTGACCTTTCCCGCGGCGATGCCTTTACGGTAATTAACATTACAAAACAGAAAGAAGCGGAAAAGGACCTGAAAAGAAGCGAAGCCCACTTCAGGGAACTGATCCAGTCGGCCCCCACGCCTGTCGTACTCATTAGGAAAGGCCATATAATATATGCAAACGAAGCGTTCCGCCTGCTGATTAATATTGCCGAGGACATAACTCTTTCGGATATGCAGATAAAAAGCTTCATCGCCGAAGAAGACATTGCTGCAATCGACGAATTCCTCGAGACCGAAGACAATACAAAAGAAAAGACATTAACATTGAAATCCTCCGGCAGGAAAATCGACGGTACGGATTTTCCTTACGAAATGATTTGCTCTAAAGTATTCCTTGCTGACGGCCTGTCACTGATCGCACATATATCCGATATTACCGACAGATGGAACATGGAAAAACTGACGAGGATAATATCGGAGATTCAAAACAGTATGATTAATATTGATAATGTCAAAGACTTGTACAGTTTGGTCTCCGAAAAGATACATGAATTGGTAGGCGACTGCATCAGCCTTACAACAAAAGTGGACGAAACAGAAGGCATTGCCAGGATCATGGCAATTCACGGACTGGACATGCCTTCGGAAAAAATAGCAGGCATCATGGGTGTGGACCCGCTTAAAATGTCATATAAGTTAAGCGAGATGACTGAAACAGATATGGTGAAATACAAGAGCGGGAAGCTGGAAACAATTAGCGACGGACTCCATACCCTGATGGCCGGAAGGATACCAAAAGTGGCATGCAGTATTGTGGAAAAGCTCCTCCGCATCAAATTCACATTTGTACAGGGAATTGTCAATAAGGGTAATTATATGGGAGGGCTCATCCTGTTTACAAGAAGAGACATCCCTCAATTAAAAAATATAATAGAAGAAATTGTTACTCTGGCTTCGACAACCATGTCAAGGATATATGCCGAAGAAGCCTTGAAACGAAGCCGGAAACGGTTCAGGGATATGACGGAAATGCTGCCCCAGGGTGTATATGAGGCTAACCGTGAAGGCTTCATCACATACGCCAACAAGTGCGCTCTTGAAATGTTCGGCTACACTCAGGAAGACGACCTGTCGAAGATTAATGTGATAAACATTATCGCTCCGGAAGACAGGACCAGGGTACTGGCTTCTTTTACGATGATCGCCACCGAGAGAAAACAAAGCGCTGCGGAGTACACGGCTTTACGCAAGGACCTCACTCAGTTTTCAGTCTTCATTTCTTCTTCTCCGATCATTTTCGACAATGAAGTACAGGGAGTAAGGGGCATTGTGATGGATATTACCAGCAGGAAGTCGATGGAGAATGCCCTGAAAGAAAGTGAAGAGAAATACAAGGCAGCTTTTCTTACGAGTCCGGACTCCATCAGCATCACTAATCTTGAAGGAATGTACCAGGACGTAAATGACGGCTTCTGCAGGCTTACGGGCTATAGCAGGGAAGAGGTAATCGGACGTACTACAAAAGACATAAATATCTGGGCTGTGGATGACCACAGGAAAAAACTTCTCGACAACCTCCTGAAAAATGGATTCGCAGACAACCTCGAATGTCTTTTCAAGATGAAAAACCTGACACTGAAAACGGGATTGATGTCTGCCCGGATAATTCATGTTAACGGCCAGCCGCACATTCTCGCCATCGTCAGGGACATCAGCGACAGGAAACTGATGGAGAATGAACTGATTGCCGCAAAAGAAAAAGCGGAAGAATCGGACCAGATGAAAAGCGCTTTCCTTTCCAACGTTTCACACGAGATCAGGACTCCACTCAATGCCATCATGGGGTTTTCCTCATTGCTTAACGAAACTGACGTCAACGAAGTTGACAGGAAGCAATTCTCGTCGCTGATTAAAAAACGCTCAAACGACCTTCTGTCAATTGTCAACAATGTCCTCGACATCTCAAAGATCGAATCGGGACAGATGATCATCAACGAAACTGCCGACAATCTCGACGCCGTTCTGCTTGAAATATACAATTCTTTCAATAACAGGATTGCTCTCTATGGTAAAACCAGCCTGACATTAATACTTAATAACAGGCTTACCGAGGATTCTGCCTATATTATCACCGATTTCAACAGGTTAAAACAAATACTTCATAACCTCTTAAGCAATGCTTTCAAATTTACCGAGAAAGGCACAATTGAATTTGGCTGCTTCAATTCAAAGAACAACTTCCTGACTTTCTATGTAAAAGATACGGGAATAGGTATCCCCGAAGAGAAGAAATTCATGATATTCGACAGGTACAGGCACCTGAACGAAACGCTTACGAGGACACAGGACGGAAGCGGCCTGGGGCTTTCAATAGCAAAAGGCCTTGTCGAACTGCTGGGCGGGAATATTTGGGTAGTCTCCGAAGAAGGTGTCGGCTCCCAGTTTTCATTTACCATACCTTACAAGCCCGTACATCTGAAATATTACAAAGACCTGGAACCCCGGGAGGAGGAAAACAGATGGAAAGACAAGACCGTAATGATCGTCGAAGACGAAGAATCGAACATGATATACTTAGAGAAGATGTTTTCCAATATCGGCGTTAAATACCTGAAAGCTTACAACGGCTCCGACGCCATCGTCCTGTTCAGGGACAACCCGTCGATTGACCTTGTGCTTATGGACATAAGGCTGCCGAACATCAGTGGCTACGAAATTACAAAAACACTGAAATCCATGAGGCCGGAAATTCCGGTGATTGCTCAAACGGCCTACGCGATGGAAGGCGACAGGCAAAAAGCACTGGCGGCAGGATGCGAGGGATTCATCAGCAAGCCTTACCTGAAGTCGGACTTCATGAATTTAATCAGTAAGTTCCTTTAACCCGGAAAATGCGTTAGAAGTTATTAATATCACATTAATAATTGATATATAACAATATAACGATTTTCCACTCCTTGAATAAGGAGGGGCCAGGGGTGGTTGGATATTCTGTGTTTTGGGTTATTTAATGCACAATCAGGGTTTAAATTGCACCGCTTCCGGCGCTAATAAAGATTATTGCGGGGATGGTACGAAAAAAAGGGGAACGTCCGTTGTGGAAGCTCCCCTTTTACCATTTCTCCGGGCTTTCGCCGCAAGCCCCTTGCTGTCTCATAGCGACATGAGTCAGGGCCTCATTCTATTTTTCAGCCGGCAGTTTTTTGATAGTCATTTCTACTTTTTCTAAAGGATTGTCGCCTTCGTCTCTGGGAACATTTACAATATAATCGGCAACTTCCATGCTCTTCTCGCCGATTACCCTTCCAAAAACGGTGTACTGGCCGTCGAGGCCTGAATTGCGCTCAACCATGATAAAGAACTGGGAAGCAGCGCTGTTGATGTCCTGGCTTCTTGCCGTTGAGAGTATGCCGCGTTCATGTGGTATCTCGCTGAATTCGGCAGGTACCTTCCTCTGGGACGGGTCGCCGTAACCCCAGGTGTTCCTTGGCTTGTTCTTCGAATTGGGATCGCCGCCCTGGATCATGAATCCGGGTATGACCCTGTGGAAAGCAGTTCCGTCGTAAAAACCAATCGAGACAAGGCTGTCGAAGTTTGCACAATGTTTGGGAGCTACTTCCGGAAACGTTTCAATTGTTATTGTTCCGACAGTTTTGCCCTGGTGGGTAACAGTAATTTCATACTTCGGGTGGGATTTGCTCTCGTCAATGATTGATTTGCTTGGTTTTGCTGCAGAAAAATACAACAAAGAAAGGAAGATCAACGACAGGATTGCTGCGGTTGTACTTTTAAACATGATTGCTCCTTGTATTAATATTTAAAAAATATTCATTTTCAATTTAAACGTATCATCGGGCTAAGCCCTCGGCCTTACTTTTTCTTAATTGTCATCTCGACCTTTTCGTCCGGATTGTCGTTGTGGTCCCTGCTAACATTGACGACGTAATCGGCAATGTCCATGCCTTCGAGGACTTTACCGAAGACAGTGTACTGCCTGTCGAGAAAAGGCCCGTCTTCAACCATGATGAAAAACTGCGAGGAAGCGCTGTTGATGTCCCTGCTGCGAGCTGTGGAGAGGATGCCCCTCTTGTGGGATATATCGTTGAACTCTGCAGGAACCGTCTTCTGGTTTGGGTCGCCATAGCCCCAGGTGTCCCTCGGCTTGTTCTTCGAGTTGGGGTCGCCGCCCTGGATCATGAACCCGGGTATTACCCTGTGAAAAGCAGTTCCGTCGTAAAAACCCTCGGAAACGAGGCTGTCGAAGTTGGCGCAGTGTTTGGGAGCTACCTCCGGGAACGTTTCGATTGCTATGTCGCCTACGGCTTTTCCTTCATGGGTAATAGAAATTACGTATTGCGGATTCTTGTTGTTTTCTTCCATTTCATTTTCCTCCATTTATTCTTTTTATATTATGATTGGCATTGTAATAAAGTATTGTATATCCTGCTTCATTTTCAAAATACCCTGTTCAATGCTTCTCCAAAATTTTTCAATAAAACTGATTATTTAACGAACAGTGTTTGAAAAAATTTCAAACAACAGGCATAAATATAACATATACAAGCAGTTTATGACTGTTCCCAAACGCAGTCCTCCCTGTAATATCCATGAATATAGGGCATGAAGCCGTCGGGGTTCTCAATTACCGAAAACGGCCCGTACTGAACCTCGAGCAGGTTGAAACCGGGTGTTTTGTACATTTCCAGTAACAGGGTGTAAACCCCCGGAGCAATACTCAGGTTGCCAATGACGCAGCGGACTTTGTTCCTGCCCGCGGCCAGCTTCATCGGCATCGTGTGGCTTGAAAGCGTGGTAATGCATGAACCGTCACGGGACAGTACCGTAATCAAAAATGTGTTGTTGTCCAACTCGGACTCTACGTCCATTTCGACAGTAATTGCGGCTGTCGAACGGACTTCAAACTCGCCGGCTTTTTCACCCCGGCTGTTGGCGATGTAAACTGCCGGGCTTTTGATCGTCCCGATCATGTTAAGGATGCTCGTTTGGGGATCGGTGTCCACATCCCTGATGGAATCATTGATATATTCCCTGACAACGTCAACGGGTTCCCCAAGGAGTTTGATGGAGCCGTTTTGTAGCCAGGCAACCTTGTCGCAGATCCTGTAAATGTGGCTGAGAGAATGGGTAATGAAGATCACGGCCTTTTCTTTTTTCATTTCCTCGATCTTTTCCAGGCATTTCTTCTGGAAGTTGATGTCTCCCACAGCCAATATCTCGTCGATCAGCAATATATCGGGGCTGGAGTGAATGGCAATGGAAAACCCGAGCCTGACGGTCATGCCGGAAGAGTAGGTAGCCACTGGCGAGTCGATGAATTCACCCAGCCCGGCAAATTCGATGATTTCGTCAAGCCTGGAGTTTACTTCCTTCTTGGTCATTCCCAGTATTACCCCGTTAAGGTAAATGTTGTCCCTGCCGCTTAGATGGGGGTGGAAACCGGCGCCCAGGGCAATCAGGGTACCGATCCTGCCTTTAACGGCAATCCTGCCGAGTGTGGGAGGATAGATGCCTGAGATGAGGCGCAGCAAGGTTGACTTGCCTGACCCGTTAACGCCGATGATGCCCAGGGTTTCACCGCGGTTAAGTGTGAGGCTGAGTTTGTCGATTGCCCAGAATTCGTCTTTCCTGAGAGTGCTTTCGGTCTTTGAGATGCCAATCATTGCCTTCATCAGGTCAACGGCGCCGTAGTACATGGAACGACGCAGCGACAGGCAGAATTTCTTCGACAAGTCCTCTATTCTTAACAGTTCCTCAGCCAATATTAAAGTCCAATATTAGTACAATATTAATAATTAATACATCTTTTCAACAACCTTGTCCTCAGCGATGAAGAAAAACTTCCAGGACAACATAAACACAATCAGTGAGAACAGCGCCGACCAGAGGTAATAATCCCAGTTGTTGACGGTACCTTCTAATGTCAGGTCCCTCAGCGCACATACCATATATGTCAGCGGGTTCCATTTCATTATTTCCTGAAGTGCCGGATTGTTAATATCCGGAGAATAGATCACCGGGCAGAGAAGCATCAGGAAGGTGAACAGGTAGTTAAAGCCGCCCTGCAGATCGACGATGACCACTTTGAAAACACTGATGACGAGTCCGATGCCGGCGCCCAGGAAAAACATAGGCAGCATCACTACCGGGAAAAAGACAATCTTCCAGGACGGGACAATGCCGAAAACCAACAGGACCACAACGTTCAGGCCGAACGCCAGTAGGAAATTGGCCAGGTGCTGGGCTGTCTGCTTGATGAGCAGCACTTCATGGGGATACTTGACCTGGAGTATAATGCCCGTACCGGCGCCCAGGGTTTCGGCCCCTGCGTTGTAGAAACCCAGGAACAAAGACCAGATGGACGTGCTTAACAATACATAAACAGGGTATGGAATGCCGACATCGCCCGGATTGAGTATTCCTACCGAATTCATTATTACCCAGGAGATAATACCGAAGACAGGCTGGAGGAATATCCAGCCCATGCCTATGAACGATTTCTCGTAAGCCTGGATGAAATCGCGCCTGAAAAGCTGGAAGATCAGGTCCCTGGAGTTCAATATATTGCGCAGCATGGTGAGCCAGATACGGAAAAACCCGATTTTCTGCTTGTAGTTCGGCTCATACACTGTTACATTTAATTTTTCCATTTACAAAATTATTCATTCTAATAAATCAATAATCTATCAAATGCCAAAATAATAATAATTTGTGATTCATAAAACGACGCTCACGGGAAATAATAATAAACCCCTTATTCAATATATTTGTTACTTTTACGATTATAGCTATTAAATTGTATGGATTTTTTGAATTAAATATTAAGAGATATGAAATCATTTAAACTGTTGCCGTTGATTCTGCCCCTGTTGGCGCTGGGATTCTGCCAGGCGAATTATTCCGATAGTACCGGTAAATATGCAATGATCAGCCATTCGATTATGGAGAGCGTGAAGTCCCTGCACTATTCTCCCAAAAAGATTGACGACAGCCTTTCTTCGTCCGTTTTTAATGAGTATCTCACAAGACTCGATTATTTCAAACGTTTCCTGATAAAAGAAGACATTGAAGAACTGGCCGAATACAAATATAAAATTGACGATGAGATCAATGAGAATTCGACTGAGTTCTTCGAACTGTCGAACAAACTGATTACCAAACGAATTAAAGACGCTGAGGAGTATTACCGGGAAATACTGAAAAAACCCTTTGATTTCAGCAAATCCGAAGAATACATCATCGACCCTGACGACTATGATTTCGCCGCCTCCGTCAGGGAACTGAAGGACAATTGGCGTAAGAGCCTGAAGTACGAAGTGTTGACGCGTGTCGTCAGCGACCTGGAAGCACAGGAAAAAGCCGTCGAGAACAAAGACACAACAGTAAAGATTAAACCCTTCGATTCTCTGGAGAGCAATGCCCGCGAGAAGGTTGCAGAAAGGTACAAGAACTATTTCCACCGGCTCGAACAGTACAACATCGACGACAGGTTTGCCGACTATATGAATTCCATTGTCATGGTCTTCGACCCGCACACAGGCTACTTCCCACCCAAGGACAAAGAAGATTTCGACATCGGCATCTCAGGCAGCCTCGAGGGAATCGGTGCCGTACTGACACAGAGGGATGAGTATGTCAGGGTTGAAAGCCTCGTTCCGGGAGGCCCCGCCTACAAACAGGGCGACCTCAAAGCCGGAGACCTGATTCTTAAGGTAGCCCAGGGCAGCAATGAACCTGTCGATGTCGTTGACATGAGGCTGGACGATGCGGTAAGGCTTGTCCGCGGTAAGAAAGGAACCGAAGTAAGGCTTACTGTAAGAAAGTCGGACGGCTCACAGAAAATCGTCTCCATCATCAGGGACGTCGTGTACAGGGAAGATGCTTTTGCAAAATCCTCAGTAATACAGTTGAACGGAAGCCCGGTCAAGTACGGCTACATCAAGCTCCCTTCCTTCTACATGGATTTCAATAACCAGAACGGAAGGCGAAGCAGCATCGACATGAAAGAAGAACTGCGTAAACTCGGCAGGGAGAAGATTGGCGGCCTTGTACTCGACCTGAGGGATAACGGCGGCGGTTCGCTGCAGGACGCCGTGGACATCGCCGGGTTGTTCATCGAAATGGGGCCTGTTGTTCAGGTCAGCTCAAAAAGCGGCAATCCCCAGGTTCTCTGGGACCGCGACCCAAGTGTATATTACGGAGGCCCCTTAGTCATTCTCGTCAATGAAAGCAGCGCCTCGGCCTCTGAAATCCTCGCTGCCGCAATGCAGGATTACGGCAGGGCGATAATAATCGGTGACCTGAGCACCTACGGTAAGGGTACCGTTCAGAGATTTACCCCCCTGAACAACCCCTTCTACAACAGCGGCCAGGACATAGACCCCGGTGAGCTGAAGATCTCGACACAGAAGTTTTACCGCATCAACGGAGGCTCCACCCAGATGAAAGGCGTCATTCCCGACATATCGCTTCCGGACGAGTACAAGTATATCGACGTCGGCGAAAAGGAACTCGATTATGCCATGCCCTGGGATAAAATTGCACCCGTACCCTATACCACCTCCCGTATGATGACCGACATAATCAATAAAGTAAAGGAAATGAGCCGGACAAGGGTTAACAGCGATGAGCAGTTCAGGCTCATCGATGAAAACGCCATGAGGCTGAAGAAGATGAGGGATATGAAAACCCTGCCGCTGAGCCTGAAAGAATTCAGGGCTTTGAGGGCTAAGGACAAGGAAGAACTCAAGAAATTCGAGAACATCGGCAAAAAGGAGATGAACTTCCAGGTCTTCACTCTCGGCGACGACAAAGCAAAATTGGAGTCCGACAGCACTTTCAAATCCAGGAACGACGCCTGGCACAAGTCAATGAGTACCGACCTCTACCTGAACGAGGCCCTCAACGTACTTAAAGATATGCTGAATTTTACATCGAAAAACTGACAGGAAAAAGAAAATGATATTCGGGATTGGGACAGATATAATCGAAGTGGACAGAATCAGGGATGCGGTGGACAAGTACGGAAAGAGGTTCAGGGACCGGATCTTTACGGAACAGGAACAGGAATACTGCGAGTCCTTCCACGACAATAAATACCTGCATTACGCTGCCCGTTTCGCAGCAAAGGAATCTTTCAGCAAAGCAATAGGTACCGGCCTGACTAAGGGATTCAAATTCAGTGAAGTTGAAGTGCGTAACGAAAGCAACGGTAAACCGCTGGTGAAACTATACGGCGATACGGCAGAAAAATACGGAGCCTATATTATTCACATTTCCCTCTCCCACACGGCAGGCAATGCAGTAGCATATATTATTCTCGAAATATAAACCCGGTAATAATTATTCATAATCATGTTCATAGGGGGCTGGCAGGGTGCCGGCCCTTTTTTGCATGGTTGAAGGCAGGCTGAAACCTCATAATTAATCCTTTGTCTCTGCACCATGAGATAATTAAAGATGCTGCTCCGGGCACCCAAATTATGAGCTAAAATAATACTTTTCCAGTAACGTCCGAAGAAGGTAAAGGTAAATATCAGGTAATTCCTGATAAATAAGTTCATATAATGTACTTTTTCCATACAAAATAAAAAAAAATTTTATATTTTAGAGGACAGGTAAGATTTGAATACTATAAGCAAATAAAAAATAAGGATATATATACGTAATAGATAAAAAACAACCATTTTGAAAGGGAGAATATGAAAAAGTTACTGTTACTGTTTTTGCTAAGTACCTCTCTGGCTTTTGCCCAGATAGAAAAAATGAATGTTTATTCCGGAGGCAATTCAACACCTACTTCCATTTCGATTATCGATATTTCAGTCATCCTCTTTAATGAGAACAACGTGAATGTTAAAACAACAACCGGTGACCAGGAATTCAGCCTTACAGCGATCGATAGGATCAAATTCACTCCAACCACGCTCGACATCGAACTATATTTCTATATGGATAATGGTGAAATGTTAACTTACAAGACATCCGAATTCGACGAGATCCTGTTTGACACAACAATCACTTCCGTCGAAGACGGCCACGAAGCCGTAGCCGGTGAAGTATCATTTACCAAAGGCTATCCCAATCCTTTCAGTTCGAGTGTTAACCTTGAGTTCAGGTTGGATAAACCCGGAGATGTCGAAGTAACAATATCTGATGTCAATGGTACACAACTGAGGACACTACTCGAAGAAAACATGGCAACCGGCGTACATTCCGTCGTATGGGACGGATTAAACTCCGAAGGCGCCAGGGTAAGCGCAGGTTCCTACATCTGCTCGGTCAAGCTTAACAACATTGTTGTTACGAAGAAATTGATATTTGTTAAGTAATTAAAGAATATGTAAAAAATTAAATAGAGTGTAATTATGAAAAAAGTGTTAATACCATTGATTATCATCTTGTTTGCCGGAGTAAACATATACTCCCAGGGAATCGACATTAATACGAAATTGAAATTAAGGTCCGGTGAAACTACGATAAATGAAATAGACGCAAAGCACCTCGACTCCATTAAATTCCAGCAGCTGAGCGGCGCTCCTACCTGTGAGATTGCCCTGCCGGCAATGCAAAACACAATCAGCAGGAAGCTCATCGGCCAGAGCTACTCCATAACTGTTTCTTACAGCGGAGAAATGAACCAGAATTTTAAGCCGACAATTGCTTTCGCTCCTACTGCAACGGCAAATACATTGTCGCAAAAAAGCGAGTCTTGGGACGACAATTACAACTATACCTGGACCTATGAGGTTAAAGACGTCAACCAGCAGAGGATTGAACCGACGATTACCGTCAACGGCGCCAGGGACAAGAACGGCAACTTGCAGAATCCGTGTTCTCTCAGTAACACCCTGATTATTGATACGGAAACACCAAGTATTTCCACTATTACTTTTCCTTCTTACCTGAAAATTTGCGATAATAACGTAGGCGACGAATATCCCATTAAACTGAAATTCACAGAGGAAATGAAAACAGGCGTTAAACCTGTAATCAAGTTCTCACCTGCCAATACCATTGGAAACGTATTCGATACGCAATATGAAGAAGGTTGGGAAGCAGATAATAGAACTTATATCTATAATTTTAAGGTAGTCGATAAAAACGTCAATATTGCCACTATTACTGCCTTTGCCTACGCCGCTGTGGACAAAGTCGGCAACGAGATGGACACTGTCGATATTGACAAGGTGCTCAGTGTTGACACACAGAACCCGAAAGTGTCAGCTCTTTCTGCCACCATTCCAAACATCAAGCTTGAGCATATCAACTCAACCGTAGTCTTTACGGTCAGTTTCAACGAAGTTATGAAGGCAGCTCCAAAGCTCGAATTCTCATCGGATTTGTCTAAAGTCCTGTCCTTGCAAAAAACCTATTCTGTTTATCCATACAACACTTTCAGATATGAATACAAGGTTCTTCCAGGTTTCAACCAGAACCTTACAGCAGTGGACATCAAGGTCAGGAAAGGCACAGACTCCTGTGACAACGAACAGGAAGACTATACAAAAGCCGACTACCTTAACATTTTAATGTCTATCACTGAGATATTCAGGGAAGGCTTTGCTACATACGTAACGGGTTCTCCGGTCTATTTCCCCTGGACAAGGTCTTCGAACGGTGTTGCAAACGAGATCGACAATTCATACTTTACTTCGGATTCCGTTTCACTGATGACGGAAGGCTCCTTTGCCGACACGAAAACAGAAAGCGTTTACCGCGATTTTACCGCGACAACGGATGAGATTAATGTCGAATTCTGCCTCAGAACGGATTCCGAATCCGACTCTGCCAGCATTGCACTCGTACACAGGGCAACAGGCGAAGTCAGCTGTGCCTTCATCATTGCCAGGGACGGTAAGGCTTACCTGCGTTCAGGCAATACTTCAGAAGTAATTACCTGGCCTTCCGACAATCCGTACGTCGGCAACCTCTTCTCATGCTACCGTATGAACTACAACAAGCTGACAGGCGTCGCTTCACTCTATTACAACAACGTGCTGGCGAAGACTGTTACGGCAACTGTTCCGACAAACCTGTACAATTCAATTTTCCTTAATACATTCGAAGGTGTCGTTCATTGGGATACCCTGATTTTGTGGTATTGATGTACCGGAAACAGACAGACGCTCAAGCCTGGGCTTCTTCGGAATATACTGAAATTTGTGAGGGCGGGTTTTTCCCGCCCTTTGCTTTTTTTGTTCATCAAGTTCGTAAAGAAAGAAAACCCCGTAGATATAGTCCATCTGATTAGAAAAGCAGGATTGGAAACCCGAAGCGATGGCCACCTGCCGAAGTTTTTGAACCTTTGGCAGGGTTGGTATATATTTTATTATATATAATAAAATAATCTGTTTAATTATTTCGTTACTACAATAAATAAACCAATATAAGAGGTATAAAAATGAAAAAGACTCTCTTATTCCTTATTCTGTTCTCAAGTGTTGCTTTTGCCCAAAACGAAAAAATTAACATTTACACCAAAAGCAGTACGGCTCCTACTTCATTTTCGATAATCGGTGTCCCGTTTATCTACTTCGCCAATGAGTATATGTTTGTTCGTACAGGCCTTGAAAACCAGCCTTTCAGCCTCGATGACCTGGATATAATAACATTTTCACCGCCGGCTCTCGACATCGAGGTCTATTTCATCAGGAAGGGCAAGGAAATGTTAACTTACAGAACCGGCGAATTTGACACATTGCGGTTTGTCACTGAAACAGAATCCGTTGAAAACAACGGCGAATCCTCACCCGGAGAAGTCTCCTTTACAAAGGGCTGCCCCAATCCCTTCAGTTCAGAGATACTCATCGAATTTGCACTGGAGAAACCCGGTAATGTGGAAGTAACAGTTGCCGACATCAACGGCAGGCAGTTGAGAACACTTCTTTCCGGCAGCCTTACACCCGGGACACAGTCAGTCGCCTGGGACGCACTCGACGACAGCGGCAACAGGGTAGGAACCGGATCCTATATTTGCTCTGTTAAGCTTAACAATACGATTGTTTCAAAGAAATTATTATTTGTAAAATAATTAACAATATGTCAAAAAGTAATTTGAGTATAAATATGAAAAAAGTGTTAATACCATTGTTCCTGATTGTAATTGCCGGGTTAATGCTTAATGCACAAAATAAAAATTACAGGATTCAGGTGAAACAGGGCAGTAATGTAATTGACAATATTAATGTGAACGATCTCGACACCATTCGGTTCCAGGAACTGAGCGGCGCACCTGACTGTGAAATTGAAATCCCGGCCATGCAGAAAACCATTAACAGGAGCGCCATCGGCAACGATTATGAGATTACGGTCAGCTATTCGAAAAATATGAAATCGGCCAACCTTCCGAAAATTTCATTTTCACCGGCATCGGCCGCTAACACACTTACAGTTCAGAGCAGTAACTGGGACGATGCGGAGTGTACTTCATACACATGGATATATAAAATATCAGACGCAAACCAGCAAAGGATAGTGCCGGACATTACCGTGACAGGCGGGGTGGACATATACGGCAATGCCCAGAATATATGCACTCTGGACAGCGCCCTGGTAATTGATACGGAATTGCCGAACATTACAAGCCTTACTTTCCCTTCATACCAGACGATTTGCGACGGCGCCGTCGGGGACAAATTTATTATCAGGATGAAGTTCAACGAGGAAATGAAAACCGCCATTGCCCCTGAGATTACCTTTTCACCGGATATAACCGGAAGGGTGTTCGATTCGGAACACGGTGGATGGGAAAAAGACAATATGACATATATTGATACATTTATTGTTATCGATAATAATGAGAAAATTCCTGCCGTAACTTCTATTATAATAAATGCCGTTGACAAGGCCGGCAACAAAATGGTTTCATACAGTACCGGTAAAACCCTGAAAGTCGATACTCAGAATCCGAAGGTGTCATCTCTTGCAGCCACGATTCCTGATATTAAACAGGAACATGTTAACTCCCAAATTACTATTACAGTAAATTACAATGAGTACCTGGTTGGATCATACACACCGATAATCGAATTTTCACCTTCTTTAAACGATGTATTGCAGAAGGAGAACGGCTCCTGGACAGCTCCCTATACATATGTGCAGAAATACAAAGTAAAAAAAGGATTCAACCAGAACATTGAGGCAGTTGATGTTAAGGTAAAAAATGCACGTGATTCCTGCGGCAACGAACAGGTAGAATATACAAAAGCGGACTACATCAATGTATTAATGGCCATTACCGAGGTCTTCAGGGAAGGCTTTGCTACGTACGTAAAGGGTTCTCCGGTCTATTTCCCCTGGACAAGGGCTTCGAACGGTGTTACCAATGAGATCGACGATTCATACTTTAATTCGGATTCCGTTTCACTGAAGACCGAAGGTTCTGTTGCCACTTCGAAAACGGAAAGCGTTTACCGCGATTTCACCGCATCGCCCGATGGGATTAATGTCGAATTCTGCCTCAGGCCGGATTCCGAATCCGACTCTGCCAGCATTGCCCTCGTACACAGGGCAACAGGCGATGTCAGTTGTGCTTTCATCATTGCCAGGGACGGTAAGGCTTACCTGCGTTCAGGCAATACTTCAGAAGTAATTACCTGGCCTTCCGACAATCCGTACGTCGGCAACCTCTTCTCATGCTACCGTATGAACTACAACAAGCTGACAGGCGTCGCTTCACTCTATTACAACAATGTGCTGGCGAAAACGGTAACGGCGACTGTTCCGGCCAACCTGTACAATTCTATATACCTGAATACATACGAGGGCGTGGTTCACTGGGATACATTAGTGTTGTGGTATTGATGTACCGGAAACAGACTGAGGCTCATGCTTGGGCTTCTTTGGAATTTACTGAAATTTGTGAGGGAGGTTTTTTCACTGTTTTTTTAGCTCTTTTTACAGTTGGGTCTTCACCAATATGAATTAAAAATTTCCTCCATGAACCAAACCGCCAAATGTAAAGCGCAGAACTTATTTCACCATGCTCATTCATGTCATTTTGAGTTATGTAGTCTTTGCCAAGTAATTTTTTCACTCTCCGGTATTCGTCAATAGCTTCCTGGTCGGTATTAAGATTTCTGGAATTGCCGTCTCCCATCATCCTGACAAAATTATCCCAACTGCCAAAATGATTCACGTATGCTTTACTTTTATATTTGCCATGTTTTGTTATATCATTCACAATGAGCTTTGATTTTTTCAACTCCATTTTGAGCCTTAAATATTCAGTCTTCAGGTCTTCATCTGTAATTGGCTTCAAATGTTCCGTATCTTCACCAATTTTATCTAAGAAATTTTTCCAGGAACCAAACCTAAGTCTGTATAAAGCTCCACATACATCAGCATATTTATTCATATCTTTGATTGATATGTGTTCCTTTTTCAGAAGTGTTTTTACTCTATAATACTCATCGATCATTTTTTTCTCTGAATGCCTGAATTTTGAAGTATCTTCGCCCATGAATTCCAAGAACTTATCCCAGCTACCAAAGTATTTTGAAAATGTCCTACCTCCAAATCTGCCATGTTTCAACATTTGAGGCTGGTTTACTTTTTCTTTCCCAAGTAGTTTTTTAACTCTTTGGTATTCTTCTATCAGAATTTCTCTGTTTTCCTTTTTTATGTAGCTTGTATCTTCCCCCATGATTTTTAAGAACATGGACCATTTGCCAAATCTGCTTCTTATAGTTGAGTCCGAATATTTTCCAAGTTTTACGTAATCACCTCTAAAAACTATTTTTTTATTTAACAACTCTTTGACTCTATCATAATCTTCAAACAATTCTTCATTTGTAATCTCCAGAACAGACTTTTGACCGATTGACCGTAAAAACTCTTTCCATGAACCAAATCTTATTTTAAAATTTACTTCGCTATATTTACCATATTTTTTATAATCTGTTATAGATAATGGAGATTTATTCAGCTCTTTTTCAACTCTATGATAATCTTCAATAAGCTGTTGATTATAAATTTTTATAGGATTTTTTATTCTTCCAACATAATTTCTCATTAAAAGTATTATATTAGCCCAATTCTGAAATTTTGATAAGTAAATTGTATAATGGAATGTTGAATGGTCTCTAATATCGTAGATTGTAAGCCATGTTTTCTTTTGAATTGTAAGGATTCTAAGGTATTCATTTACAAGTTCTTCTTCACTTATCAATTCTGTCTTTCTTTCAATAATATCAATTTGTTCTTTAAATTCCTTATAAGAACCGAAGTAATTGTTATAATCCTTCAAAGAAAACAAAGTATGTTTTTTAATGTCTTTTTCTGAAACTGTGTCTTGTTTTAATATCTTCTTAATTCTGAAATAGTCAGTAAATAAGTCAATATCATTTGGAGTTTGACAAACAAATTCCGGATACTTCAATAGCTCAATGAAATTGCTCCAACTTCCAAATCGATATTCAAATAATTCATGTGAAACACCACAGTATTTCATAAATTCTTTCTGGCTTGGAATTTTATTAAACTTCTCATTCATATCAAAAAACGCAGTAACAAGTTCTTTGTCATTAATATTTCTGTACTGTTTCTTATCGCCGATTGAACTTAGAAATTCATTCCAAGTTCCCCAATGATAAAGAAAAATTATCGGTGATATCTTCGACTTCTTATTAACATCATTAAAAGTGGGAATTCTTTTGACAATTTCCTGAACTGAAAGATATTCTTTTTTCAAATCCCGCTTCTTGTATTTCAAAGCATTATGAATTTCATTTTCAACAACCATAACAAAGTTCGAGATTGTACCAAAAAAAACAGAGTAATATTCAGCAGTATATTTTCCTTTATTTTCAATTTCGAGATTTGTCGGAGTTCTTTTCAATTTCTTTCTTAATCTGATATAGTCTTCAACCAAATCTGAAACAGAAGCCATCAGGCTCTTATTTGGTTGTGAAAACCTGAGAACCGGACTATCATTTATTGAAGCAATGAAATTTCTGAAAGTTCCCCACCTGTGAGAATAAATGCCATAACTAATATCCATATTTCTATTAATATCAATCATTGTAGGTTGTCTTCCAAGAGCTTCTTTTAATTTCCGATATTTTTCAATTAATTCCCTATTTGAACACTTGCCAACCTTTCTAATCTCTTTAAATTCTAAATACTCAATAAAATCAAGCACTGAAATAAATTTTGAATTTAACCATTCCTTAATTTCGAGTTTGGTTATAGCATAACAATTCTTATCAGTAAGATATTTTTTAATATCACTTTGAAGTTCGTGTCTGGTGAAGATGATTGATGAATCTGCTTGATAGAGATGAATAGACTTAACAAACTTATCAATATCTTTTTTTATTATATTAGCATTTTTCTCTATCCGAATTACATACTTCTTTCCTTGTTTGACTGCAGTATAGTTTATACCAATATCAGTTTTCCGAAAACCCCCTACTAAACCAGAGAATCCGTTTTCAGTTAAGAAAACAGCAACAAACTTGTTAAAGACAGATTCTTCAAGGTGTTCTATTACTATGATATTAGAGCCAAACATATCATTAAACTTTTTAAATATTTGCACATTTTACAAATAGTAAAATAAATAATAAATTTGTTCTTACTTACATTGAAAAAAATAGCATTTCGTACATTTTTTGTTTTTATCCTGGATTATGCATTAGATAATCCAAAACACAGAATATCCAACCACCCCTGGCCCATCCTTATCTAAGAAAGGGCAAATTGTTAAATTGTAATATATCAATTAATAATGTGGTATTTACTACTCCAAACGCATCATCCGGGTTTAACTCTTCTCCCCAAATTTTTCATCTGACCCAATATTTAAATTCTTTTAAAATTCTTGAAATATTTATTTCTGAAAACGATTCATTGCCATGTTAAATCATTATTATTCAATAAAATAATACATATTAAAAAAAATTAATATAAATCGGGAAAAAACAAAAAAATGCTACGTAATAGTTTCGTGTGGGGAAATAAATATTTAGTATTTACATATTTTTTTTTGGAGGAATATATGAATCAATCGCTCAACCCCTTAAGAAGGATCAGATGGGGATTATTGCTGGCTTTTCTATTGTCAGTGGTCTTCTCTGAGGCAGCCCTTGCCGGAGGAACGACTCTTAAAGGGACAATTAAGGAAATCGGAACAGACTATATGTATATCGGCGATTACAAAGTCCTGTTGACGGACGCCACCCTGTATTACAACAAGGATTACCAGGCCGTTACTTTGGACTATTTCTCAGTCGGTATGACAGTACAGGCCCTGGTCGTCAAAGAAGGCGACAAATACACGGCACACAAAATAATCGAATATGTCCGGAAAACTGAGGATTTTTCACTCTCGGGAAAAATAACAGGTATCGGTGAAAACCACATCCTTGTGAACGGCACGAAGATAATGACAGCCGACACAACAAAGTTTTACGACAAGGATGGTAACGAAGTCGAAAAATCATACCTTACTGTCGGCATGTATGTTAAAGTTAAAGGCTCGAAAACAGACGACGTGAAGACAGCTTCAACCATTACCGAAACAGAGACGCCCAGTGAACCTTTCACCCTAACAGGCATCATCTCTGCCATTGGTGATGCGCATATTGTCGTATCCGGAAAAAAAATCGTAATCGACGATAATACGAAAATATATGACGCCGAAGGCAACCTCATCGGCTTCAGCAGCCTGAAAACCGGAATGACGGTATTAATTACCGGGAACAAAACCGGGGACAGCTACATTGCTGTTACGATAAAAGTTAAAAACGCCGAACAAAAGCAGTTTGAGCTTACAGGTGTACTTACCGACATCAGGACGGACGGCATTACCGTCGGCCACACCATCATCAAGGTTACAACCGACACAAAGGTCTATGATACGGAAGGAAACCCGATTGCACTCAGCGACCTGAAAACAGGCTGGACTGTAAAAGTCGTCGGCACCAGATCCGGCGACACATACACTGCGACGACAATCACCGTAATCAGGACTTCCTCCGAAGAAACTTACCATTACCAGGGTAAAGTCGTCAGTGTAAGCGACGTCAGCGTTGTCGTCGATAAATCTGCGTTCACAATCAACGCCGACACGAAATTCTACAACTCAGACGGTACTGTTGCCGCCCTGAGCGACATTAAGGCAGGGCTTTCCGTTACTGTTTACTATAAATATGTTGACGGAGCAATGGTAGCAATTAAAATCATCATCGCAAAGAGCGAACAAAACAGGTATTGTGAATATAAAGGTAAAATAACCGCTATTACCGACTCGACTATTACCATCGGGGATAAGACATTCAGGCTTTCCTCCTCTGCTAAATTTTATAAGAGCGACGGTACCGAATGTGAACTATCCGATCTCCAGGCTGGCATGAACATAGTCATCAAAGCAGAGGCTATCGACGGTGCATGGGTCGTTACCTATGCCAGGATTACCGACCTCCTCGACGGCGATAAGATTACGCTGTACGGTGTCATCTCAGATATAACCGATCATTCGGTAATTGTCTGCGGCAAAGAATTTGCCATCGACGGCAACACAGTAATCTATCTCGCCGACGGGACGACAGGCACTTTTGCCGACCTGGCCGAAGGACAGTACGTAGAGATTAGCGCTGTCGTCGGCAGCGGCAATTTCACTGCAATTTATGTGAAAATCAAAAACCATGACAAAGGCAGGGAAGAGAATAAATACTTCTCTGTTAAAGGCGCCATTACTGCTTTGACGGAAACCACTGTTACAATCGGCGATAAAGTCATCAACTTCGGTGAGGGTACGGCAATCATGTTCGACTTTGGCCTGAAAGTGGACGCTTCCTGCCTGAAGGTTGGCCTTATTGTCGAGGTAACAGGCACAGTCGGTGAGAATGATGTCCTGACTGCAACAAAGATCATCATTAAGACAGGAGATTGCAAAGCGTTTGTAATTGTCAAGGATTACATCACTGCGCTTACTGCAAACACAATCACTGCTCACGGTAAGGTTTTCACAGTAACCGACGCCACGCTGATCTTTGACGTCAACGGCAACAAGATCGACATAAACGGGCTTGTCACCGGCAACCTGGCCTATATCTGCGGTATGTACAACGACGACAGCGTATTAACTGCGCTCTATGTTAAAGTCTATCTGGCGCACGACAATCAATACGTCGTTACCAAAGGCAAGATTGCAGAGCTTACGGAAACCTCGGTTACCGTTAACGACAAGGCTTTTACCATCACTGTCGATACAAAGATATACAAAGCAGACGGTACGGCCGGTACTATCGCCGATCTGGCAACCGGAACAATAGTTGAAATCAAAGGCGTCTATGATGCAGACAAAAACCTGATTGCAAGCATTATCAAAATCCTTCCCACCTGCACCAGGACCGGCAAGGTCATCGCACTTAAAGGCCTCGTAAAGGAAGTCGGTACGGACTATATAATTATTAACGACAAGAAAATCGGCGTTGACGCCCAGACGCTGTTCTACCTGGCAAACGGCGAAGCTACCGACATCTCGTCGATTACTGCCGGCCTGCTCGTGTCGGTTAAGGCCTCTTACACCAGCGACACGACGCTCCTGGCTCTCAAGGTTTGCATCCTCAACCAGGATGAATGCCACTATCTCGAACTACACGGACAGATTACGGAGCTGGGCGACAACTACCTGATAGTAAACAACACTAAGTTTTACGTCAGCGCTCTAACGGTTTACTATGATGAAAACGACAACCCGATTGCCTTCGGCGACCTGACAACAGAAATGACAGTATTCGTCAAGGCCGTTTTCGTTAACAACGGATACCTCGCCGTGAAGGTTAAGAAAGTCATTAAGGACGAGATTCCGGGCATCATTTACAGGTCGAGCGTTACAGACATCGAAGAAGGCCTGCTGTACTCGGACTACGACGACTACGTAACAGACGAAGAGACAACGGTAGAAGATATTAACATGAATCCGCTTACGCTTGCAGACCTGAAGGTAGGAATGGTTGTCGGTGTAACGGCAGACATTGTTGACGGTGTCAGGTATGCCAGAGCGGTAACAGTAATTGAAGGCAGGGTTTCTGTTGACGAAGACAACGGCACATTGTTCAACATCGCAACAACACCCAATCCTTGTACAGAGAAAATGGCAGTCACTCTCAGCCTCGGTGAAGAATCCGACGTGGCCATCAGTTTGTACAACAGCCACGGCAGCCTTGCCGCAGTCATTTTCGAGGGGAAAGCAACAGCAGGTGTTAACAGTTTCAGTATAAATGCTGCAAATTACCCGAGCGGTATGTATTATCTGGCAGTAACAATCAACGGCATGCAGCAGATAAAGAAAATAGAAGTGATCAGATAATCAGAAAGACCTGACCCTGACAAAGTAGGCTGTTCCGTGTAAAACGGGGCAGCCTTTTTAATTTATAAACCAAACCCTGAAGTTTGTCAAGTTCATCAAGTTCATAAAGTTTGTAAAGTTTATCAAGTTTATCAAGTTCATCAAGTTCGTAAAGAAAGAAAACCCCGTATGGGTGACATTATTGTAGCCGTCGAGTATGTAAAGAAAGACAGTCCCGGCAATTGAACAAGGGGCAGTTGCCCCTTGTTCACACACATCATATACTCTATGCACCTCCAGGCTGTTGTCCATCATAAAAAAAATATTTTTGTTGCTTTCCTCGCTTTTTTTCTCTTGTTACCGACAGTATATAGCAGGAAGCGGCCTCGCCCCGTGTTCTATATCTCATTGATTTCTATGGCAATGTGTGAAAATCTATTGCATAATTAAATTTGTTTTTGTAGATTGTGGAAAAAATTACACAGTTACTTGCAATTATTGATTTGTAAGTAAAAATAATGGTGTTTCATTTAATGAGGTGATATGATTTTTGCATTGCTTACGGGATTGGTATTAGGCTATTTCCTGGCTGTACCTCCCGGCCCTGTAGGCGTAACAGCAATCAAACTGAGCCTGAGCCATGGCAAGAAGCCTGCCACTGCTCTTGCTCTGGGCAATGCCGTAATGGATTTCACCTACTGCCTGATAGCTGTGTTCGCCGCCAAAGCAATACTCAGCCTGATGGATAATTTCTCTACCGACCATCCGGTGCTGATGCTCATGATACAAATGGCTATCGTAGCCGGCATCTTTGCCCTCGGCATCGTTAACGTGAAACATAAAGACACAACTGCCAATCCTTCTGAAGAAAAGCAATCCTGGTTCAGCCGCATATACCGGAACCTGTCCCACAGAGGCCCTTTCCTACTCGGCGTCGGCGTTGCCATGACCAATATCCCCAATCCTACTTTTTTCCCTACACTTGTGGCTGCTACCGCTTTCGGCCTCGGAGCAGGCTTCTTCGAAAACCAGTTGTTCAACAACCTTCTCTTTGCCGTTGGGTTCGGTTTCGGCAACTTCCTGTGGCTCTATACTCTGTCGAGCATAATAACCAGGTTCAAACATAAGTTCTCGGACAATACCATTCAGAAGATACACAAATTCGCAGGCTTTACACTCATCGGTTTCAGTACCCTGCTTGGTTACAAGATACTAAGCATTACCGAATGGCACGCCATCTTCAGGCTGGTTTTCGCTTTCTGATATTTTTCCGGAAATTATTAATTGTTTTTTTTCGTTATCATACAAATATGTAATTTATTGTGATAAATTATTATATTGTAGATTGAAATTGTTATGAAAAGAAACGGGGAAAGATAAATGCTCGAAAACATCATCAAGGAATACCTGCCGCTGATTTTCATCGTTGTGTTCGGTTTTGCCGTAGCCGTTGCTTTCATGCTGCTCTCGGAGTGGCTGGGAGCGCGAAGGAAAACAAAAGGCAAAGTCACGACATACGAAAGCGGTATGCCTGTCTTCGGTACAGCCCGTAACAGGTTCTCGGTGAAATTCTATATGATTGCCGTCAGTTTCATCGTTTTCGACATCGAGGTTGTTTTCCTCTATCCCTGGGCTGTACAGTTCCTGTCCCTGGGCCTGACAGTCTTTGCTGCTATGATATTGTTCATTGTCATTCTTTTCATCGGTTTGTTTTGGGAATTGCGCAAAGGAGGGCTGGAATGGGATTAGAAGATACTCTGAAAACAGATGGTTTCCTGACCACTTCGATAGATAAAGTGATACAGTGGGCTCAGAGCAACTCGATGTGGCCCATGCCCTTAGGCATTTCATGCTGTGCCATCGAGATGATGGCTTTTGCGTCTTCGCGCTTCGACGTTGCTCGTTTCGGCTCCGAAGTGTTCCGCATGACGCCGCGCCAGTCTGACTTCCTTCTGGTTGCCGGTACCGTTACCTATAAAATGGCATGGGTGGTACGTAAAATTTACGACCAGATGCCCGATCCCAAGTGGGTCATGTCAATGGGCGTCTGTGCCTCTACAGGCGGCATGTTCAGGAGCTACTCCGTAGTCCAGGGCATCGACCAGTTCCTCCCTGTTGATGTCTATGTCTCAGGCTGCCCCCCGAGGCCGGAAGCCGTAATCAAAGGCCTGATGATGCTGCAGGACAAAGTACGTGCCCGTAAACCGGAATTGTTCAATTTCGGTAAAGATGTGTCGCCGGTACCCGTTCCCCAGATAATCGGCTGACAACTCAGGTTTTCTCTACAAGGTAAATAATGCCCTCCAGGTTAAGACGGGCGTTGATGGTAATATTTCTCAATCCTTCTTGCAGCATTGGCGCCAGCAGGCCGACGGTTCCGCCTGTGGCTACGACCGGCAGTTCAGCGCCGGCAAAATACCTGGCGGCAATCCCGCCGATGATCTCCTTCAAGGCTCCAAAGACGCCGGTGATGATGCCGCTCCTGACAGCGTCGTCAGTGTTTGCTCCCAGTGGGGCACCGGGCAAACTGAGGCTTACTTCGGGCAGGCCGTGGGCTGCGTTGTAAAGCGATGCGGCCTGGGTGTATAGGCCGGGCATTATCGTACCGCCAAGGCAGCGGCTCCTTCCGTCAACAACATTTACTGTAATGGCTGTGCCGCAGTCGATGGTGATGAACGGCGGTTTTGTTGACGCCAGTGCGCCGAAGAGGCTGAGCTTACGGTCAGTACCCATACCTTCGACCCTGCTGAAGTCGATTGCCGTCTGTCGCCCGATATATTCCCCAGCGTCGGCAGTGATGATGTCCTTAAGAGGGGAGATGTGTTTCAGGAGTTCGTCGAGCATTGGTTTGTTCACCGAAGAATAGCAAAACAGGGCAGCTCCGACATCCGGCCTTGAGATTATCCCGGCGATGCTTTCCGCCCAGTTCCCGTCGTCCGTATAGCTCAGTGAGCAGTACCTGTCTTTTGCTTTGGTGGCCTCAGCCCCTGCAATCAGCAATTTCAACCTGCTGTTGCCAAGGTCGGCGGCAATCAGCGCCTTATTGCGGCGAGAATAGCTCATACCTGATGGAATCTCCGTTGTTTATAATAATTGTTTCGTCGCCGGCAACGGCAAGGAGGTTGCCGTTCGGCAGGACCCGGTCAACAGTCCAGGCCGAACCGTTGTTTGCGAAAGTAATATTTTTTCCAATGATGGCCATTTCCCTTACCCATTCGCTGAATACTTCGTCGTAGCTTTTGACAAGGTATTCCATCAACGTGCCTATCAGGGCGTCAATAACCGTATCGACATCTGTCCGGGCGCCGGCAAGCGCCAGGGAAGAAGCCGGGTTTATCAGTCCCTGGGGGAAATGCTTCTGGTTAACATTAATGCCGATTCCGATGATGGAATAGACCGGCTTGTCTGCCGCGAAACCGTGCTCGACGAGAATGCCGCATATCTTTGAAGGAGGCACGGATTCGGTCCTGATAAAGACGTCATTCGGGTATTTGATCATGAAGCCGGCCTGTCCTGCAAGGGACACCAGGGCTTTCCTGGCTGCAAGGCAGCCTACGGCCTGGAAAGACGAGAGCCGGTTCTCGTCGGGTGCTTCCGTGTGGTTGAATCCGATTGAAAGAAAGACGTTGTCTCCGTAATCTCCCAGCCATGTCCTGTTGTTCCTTCCCCTGCCTGTAAGCTGGTAGTCGGCAGTTACGACGACAATATCCTCCTCCTGGAGCAACTCCCGTGCATAGTCGTTCGTCGAGCCGACAGTTGCAAAATGATAGCGTTTCATATCAGTTCTTCATTACAGGCGTTGCAGTTTTTGTAGTGTCTTTCGAATTGTTCCTGCCGTCGTTTACGATTGCCTGTTGTATGTCTTTCATGATGAGGTCCGCAAGTTCGGAAAAAGCCCTGCTGTATGCAGGAGGAATGGTGGCTACGGAGTTGTTTGCCCGTTGAATCCGTGTATTATATACTTTAGAGTGAATTACGGGTTTTTCCATCTTCAGAGGTTCAAGCCTGATTATATTGACCCTGATTGACAGGTTTACCCAGTTTGCATTGTTGTCGGTACTACTGTTGTGTGCCATCATGTCGAGTACCTGGCCTTCCATTACATATTTCGGGATGAGAACAGAAGATGAAGGAATTACACCTTCTGAAAAGGCGTTGTTGTTGTTGTAACGGGTAATGAAGAAATCAGTGATCATCTCGCTGCAGTTGCCTATCCAACGGTGGTAATTGTAACGCTGTATTGTGTTGTCGTCCCACAACGCCAGCAGGTAGTTGGTTTCAAGCTCGACACCGATGGTAAAATCCCGGATCTGGAACAGGCCGTTCATGGTACCGGTGTTGATGTTCGGGTTATCCATCTGCTTCAACCTGTAATATTCGATGCTGGGATAGTCGCTTTTAATGTTTATGCACGAGGTGAGAACAAAAAGCAGCATTGCTGATAGTGCCAGGGCTTTGCCCGTCGGTTTTCCTGTTTTCTGCATCAGAATAATTCCATACACTTATAAAAATTTTTATTATTTTGAGAATTAATTTACAAAAATTTAAACATAATGAAAAATTATTCAGATTTCATATTATGATATATTTTATTTCCGATGTTCACCTGGGTATATTAAAACGCGACGAGGACAGGCTTCGCGAGGATCTGCTGATTGGTTTCCTGGAAAAGATATCCGACAACTGTACAAAGCTGTTCATTGTCGGAGACCTGTTCGATTACTGGTTTGAATACCGGACAGTTATCCCTAAGTATTTCTACCGTACTTTGTTTACCCTGAAACAGATGAGGCTGAAAGGGATTGAGATCGAGTATGTCATGGGCAACCACGACTTCGGGCACCGCACCTTCTTCGGCTCGGAACTTGACATCCCGATATACACAAACGACATCGAAAGAGAACTTTACGGTAAGAAGTTCTATATTTCCCACGGGGACGGCAAATCTTACAAAGACACAGGTTACAAGATACTGAAAAAGATATTGAGGAACCGCACTGCCCAGTTCCTCTACAGGATGATACATCCCGACATCGGCATTGCCCTGGCTTCCACGTCGTCGCGCAAAAGCCGCGTTTACACGGACAAAAAGAACTACGGCGACAGGGAAGGAATGAGGGATTTTGCCGAAAAGAAAATTTCAGAGGGGTACGACTATGTCATCATGGGGCACAGGCACAAACTCATCAGGGAGAGGATCGGCACCGGAACCTACATCAACCTCGGCGAATGGATACACTTCCCCTCATACGCAGTCTTCGACGGCCAGGACATAGAAACCGGCAGTGTCAGGGAACTGGTTGGATAATGCCGGGCCAGGGGAGTTTATAATTACGAATTACGAATTACGAGCCGAGCGTAGCGAGACCGGCGTAGCCAATGCTGAATTAAAGAATATAGAATTTTTCCCCTCCTTTGATAAGGAGGGGCCAAGGGTGGTTAGACTTCTCCAGTTTATAAAATAAGTAAAAGCTGAACCAAAGCGACATTCTACTCATTTATAGTAATTTATTCCGGTAGAGACCAGTCTCAGGCCTGTCTCAAAAAAGGAAAACCACGAGTAAAGCCTTGCGTAATTACCGGCCCAATACTCACGATGCTTAAGGACAACTGGCTATTCCTTCATCGGAAGGGCCATGAATATATCATAGCCTCCCTGTGAACCGGGAATGTCCTCCCTGTCGGAAGTGAAGAATATCATATCGCCGCCTGCAGGTATTGACATAAAGATTTCATTATGTTCCGTATTCAGCGGCTCGCCCAGGTTTCTGGGTTTTGACCATTGCTTTGTTCCCGGATCATACTTAGTAATGTAAAAATCATATCCGCCGTAATTGGGTTTCAGGCTGTCGGAACTGAAGATGAGAGTCAGCCCATCGGCACAGATGAAGGGAGTCCAGTCCCGGCCGTTACTATTAACAGCGGCAAGCTTTTCTGCAATTTTGAATTTACCGGTTCCCGGGTCCCTGTCGCTGAACCAGATTTCCATTTGATACAGGCTGTCAGGCGGCTCAGGCCGGGAAGAAGCATAATATATCCTGTTTTCGTCCGGAGTAACTGACGGCTGCGAATCCCAGTACTTCGTATTAATGTTTTGTCCCAGATTCTCAGGCTCGCCGCCCTTTTCCGGAGATACCGTGTAAATGTCGCACTGGCCGTAACCTTCTGGCTTTTCACATGATGAGAAATACAGTGTACGGCCATTACCGCTAATCCAACATGAACCTTCTGACTCATCGGTGTTTATATCGCTCAGTATTCCAGTGCTGTTGTCCGGAGTGGAAAAAATGGCAGTTGCTCCCGCGGTAATCCCCGAAACCCAAAAGTCGTGGGAAATGATGGGCTTTGACGTAAACAACCCGTCGTCCGTGGCTTTTTTATATTTTTTACTCTCCGGCCTGTTCGAAACAAAATACAGGGACTTTCCGTCAGGAGTGGCGCAAGGGGCATAATCAAGCCCGGGATGGTTCAACGGAGCGCCGGGATTGATGATTTTTACTTTAAGCGTTCCTTTGAACAAAGCTTCGTATATTGGTGTTCCGGCAGTGTTGCCAGGTGTTGAATTAACAACTGATTGTGAGAGATCATCGGGAGACTCCTGACTGGCTGAGAAACCTTCGTGGTGAGTTGTTTGCGCCATTACTGCATTCTCCGGGAAAGCAGCCGTAAAAAATGCTAAAAGTATCAAGGCCGTCATGGGTAAATTGATTTTTATCATAGCTTCCACCTGCTTTCCAATTGAAATTGTAAAAAAATCTCATGTATAAAATAACAAAATTTATCAGGTAATATTTTTTGAAATTCGCTCAAATGCAGTGAATATTGCTGTAAAATGGTAAATTAATTGAGAATTACGCAGACAACTGTTGAATTTCAATTCCATTGTCAGAAAATCCAAACACTAATCATTCCAATTCCGGTTCCATATAATCCGAAATTTTTATTCATAATTCGCAGCCCTTATCAAATTAATTGTTTGCCATGATATTTTTCTTAGTTAATTTTGTAATTCTGAAATGGATTGATTGTTAAATAATTGAATTATATATAGATTAAAAAATAATTATGAGTTTAAATGTTGATATAGAAAATCCAATTAACTATTCTTTTATATTTCTACAATAAGGAGTAAGACTATGTACGGTAAAATGAAAGATTACCTGACCGAAGAAATAGCTAAGTTGCACGAACAGAAGCTTTACAAAGCCGAAAGAATCATCGAGAGCCCCCAGAGCTCCGAAATTACTGTAAAAGGTAAGAAAGTGCTCAACTTCTGCGCGAACAATTACCTTGGTTTGTCTTCGCACCCGAAGGTGATCGAAGCTGCCCACGAAGGTATCAAAAATAGAGGCTTCGGCTTGTCATCTGTCAGGTTTATCTGCGGAACACAGGACAGGCACAAAGTTCTCGAACAGAAAGTATCCGAATTCTTAGGTACTGAAGACACAATTCTCTTCTCGTCATGCTTCGACGCTAACGGTGCCGTATTCGAACCACTCCTCGGCGAAAACGACGCCATCATTACCGACGCACTGAACCACGCCTCCATCATCGACGGCATCAGGCTCTGCAAAGCACAGCGCTGGATCTACAACCACGGCAACATGGCCGACACAGAGGAACCGGATCCCTCTACAGGCAAGACTCTTAAAGGCCTCGAACGCTGCCTCAAAGAAGCCGACGCAAAAGGCTGCCGCTTCAAGATGATTGCAACCGACAGCTGTTTCTCAATGGACGGCGACATTGCTAAATTAGACCAGATCTGCGACCTGGCAGAAAAGTATAATGCTCTCGTTATGGTTGACGAAAGCCATTCATCCGGCTTCATGGGCAAAACAGGCCGTGGTACTCACGAACATTGCGGCGTAATGGGAAGAATCGACATCATCACAACTACCTTCGGTAAAGCTCTCGGTGGTGCATCGGGCGGCTGTATCTCCGGCAGGAAAGAGATCGTTGACTGGATGCGCAACAAAGCCCGTCCCTACCTCTTCTCAAACACTGTTCCCCCGTCAACTGTAGAAGCCACAATCAAAGTTATGGACCTTCTTACAGCATCGACAGAACTTCGCGACAAACTCGAAGCCAACACAATGAAATTCCGCAAGGAAATGACAGAAGCCGGTTTCGACATCATCCCCGGTGTTCACCCAATCGTTCCCATCATGTTCGGCAAATACGACAACTGCTCACAGCTTGCTGTTGACTTCGCCAATATGATGCTCGAAGAAGGTGTTTACGTCACTGCTTTCTCCTTCCCGGTTGTACCGAGAGGAAAAGACAGAATCAGGGTTCAGCTCTCTGCCGGCCATTCAACAGAGCAGGTTGACACTGCCGTTAAAGCCTTCGTTAAAGTAGGCAAAGCACTTGGCATGTTGAAATAAGCTTTGTTATCTATATAGCAAAAAGAGGGCTTTACGGCCCTCTTTTTGTATTAACTAATTACAAAAGATACTTTATATTACATTTTTCCCTCCTCTGGGATATGTGTGTTTGGACAGTTAATCAGGGATTGCACAGATGTTAAAAATATTCATTACTGCCGGAGAACCTTCAGGCGACATCCACGCTGCCAAGCTGATGAAGGAACTGCGCCTGATGCACGGCGAAGTCAGTTTCTACGGCCTTGGCGGCAGCAATATGGCTGCACAGGGGCTGTCCCCGATTGTGCCACTTTCGGAGATTGCCGTCGTCGGATTTTCCGAGGTCGCCAGAAAATACCTGTTCTTCCGGGAGCTCCTCAGAACCTGTGAGCGAACCATGAAGGAAGAAAAAATCGACATCTTCATCCCCGTCGATTACCCCGGATTCAATATGTTACTCGCAAAGTCTGCCCGGCAGGCAGGCATCCCCGTTGCCTATTACATCGCTCCCCAACTCTGGGCCTGGGGCCAAAACCGTGCTGTACGCCTGGCAAAAGCAGTCAATAAACTGCTGGTTGTTCTCCCTTTCGAAAAGGAGTTCTTCGGCAATTACGGCATCGACACTGAATTTGTCGGCCATCCCCTCCTCGACGAGCCTGAATTTGTAAAACCCCTTAAGCCTTTCGGCCAAAGGGAACAGAGGATTGCTTTCATGCCCGGCAGCAGGAACCAGGAGGTACTGGGACACTGCCGTATTATGAAAAAAACACTTGAATACGCTCCTGAACTGACACGCCGCTACAGCATCGCAATGGCCGTATCTCCCAATCTCAGCACGAAAATTGTACAGGAAATCAAATCAGCCAATCCGGGCTGGGACTATTCCGCCAATGCAAGGCAGCTTCTTGCGGATTCGCTTGCAGGCGTAATCAAGACGGGCACTTCCACACTCGAGGCCGCTCTTCTCGGATTGCCCTTTACAATGATCTACAGGGCTTCCCTGCTTTCCTACGCCATAGGCAGGATGAAACTGAGCCTGCCCTGGGTGGCACTGCCCAACATCCTCGCCCGGAAATTCATTATTAAAGAGCTGATCCAGGGGGACGCAACCCCGTCGTCGATAGCCGGAGAACTGTTCCGGCTGGCAGAGAAAGAATCGTTCGAGACAGTCCAGGCGGACTTTCTTTCAGTAAGACAATCCCTGGGCCTGCCCGGAGCTTCAGCCCGTGCCGCAGAAATAATCACAAGCCTTGCCCGTTGATGAAGAAGCTGTTAAATATTGTGTTCATCGCCCTTTTCAGGCTTCTTGCCTCTACCTGGCGTATAACCGTCGAAGGGAATATACCTTCCCGGCCCGCAGTCATAGCCTTCTGGCATGGCTACATGATGCCCGCCTGGAAATACTTCTCCCGGCTCAGGCCCGCAGCCGTCGTAAGCAGCAGTAAGGACGGGCAGATACTGGCCTGCCTTCTGGAACGCTGGAATTACACACTCGTTCGAGGTTCGTCCACACGCGGAGGAAAGGAAGCGCTCGACGCGGTTGTTGACCTCCTCAAAGACAATCTTGTACTGATCACCCCTGACGGCCCGCGGGGACCCGTTTTCAGGTTCAAAGCCGGAGCAGCCGTTGCCTCACTCAGGACCGGAGCCCCGGTCTGCCTTTGTTCAGTCCATATAAACAAATCGAAAATACTTCGGAAGAGCTGGGATAAGTTCCATATTCCCTGTCCGTTTACAAGGATTACCCTTACAATTGCGCCTCCGGTAACGGTTCCGGCAGGCTCTTCACGGGAGGAAACGGATAACTGTATATTAAATATGGAAAATACATTGAACGAAATGCACAAAGAAAAATGATTATTAATTTAAAATTTCCTTTGGATTTAAAATAATTCATTTTATATTTGCAAATTAGTTTTTTTTATTGATATTGTTTTAGGTGTATTGTCGAAGTAAACAAGTACTACGTTAAGCTAATCAGACAGGCAATTTTACGTTGGATACACAATATTCAGGACGTTGTTGTCTCATTGTACACTCAATAGTAGCGCTTTTTGTTTTCATTTGTTTTTTCTCATAAATACCGGAGTTTCTTATGACATCAATTTACGTTGGCAATTTGCTTTTTAGCTGCACCGAGGAGCAGGTTGCGCAACTTTTTGGAGAATACGGGACAGTAAATTCCGTAAAGCTTGTTCAGGACCGTGAAACGGGCAAGTCCCGCGGGTTCGGTTTTGTTGAAATGGAAGAAGCCGAAAGCGCCAAAGCTGCCATCGAAGCTTTGGACGGCAAGGACTACCATGGCCGTAATCTTCGGGTTAACGAAGCCAAAGAAAAAAGGCCTCCTGCACCTGGTGGCAGACAGTACAATCCAAAGCCGAGAAACAATTATTAATTGAAATATATGGTTAGAGTGAGTTGAATATGACAGGCTGTTTCGACTATTTGGAGCAGCCTTTTCATGTTTAAACCTGTCTTAACATCATAGTAATGAATATTGATTACAGCACCGATTAATAGATTATTAACCGCAGTTCTGTTATGTGGGAAACCTGTTAATACCGTTTCGGGTATTTGTTTCAGACCAGGGCTTGTAAGTATTCTCAAAACACACATTTGATAAGAATTGTCGAAGTGGAATCAAACCACACCGGCTCAGGGCTCCTTCGGAAATAAGATGAACCCGACTTCACCGGCGCATGTTCACGGCGCTGGTTGAACAAGGGGCTGCAGCCCCTTGTTCGATTGCCGGGACAGACTATCTGTACTTTACTACAATCATGTCACCCATACGGGGTTTTCTTTCTTTACGAACTTGATGAACTTGATGAACTGAGAATCCAACCACCCCCTGCCCCCTCCTTATCCAAGGAGGGGAAAGTCGCACTACGCCTGCTTCTTCTGACTTTACAAACTTGATGAACTTTACAAACTGATTAACCCCATCCCAACCTTCCCAGGGGGAATTATTCCCCATGGGAATTATTCCCCGAGGGTAAGGATAAAGACCTTCGGATGGTGTACAAAACAGGTAAAATGCAGGATTACTACAAATTCTCTATTATCGCCGTGGCGAACTCCGAGCATTTCAGCAGGGTAGCGCCTTCCGTCAGCCTGTGGAAATCGTAGGTCAGGCGTTTCTGTTTTATCGTTTTTCCCAGCGCTTCGGTGATCATTGTCCCAGCCTCGTTCCATCCCAGATGATCGAGCATCATTACTCCTGAAAGAATTACCGAGCCGGGATTGACTTTGTCCTGGTTGGCATATTTAGGGGCAGTGCCGTGGGTGGCCTCGAATATGGCGTGGCCGGTGAGGTAATTAATATTGGCGCCGGGAGCGATGCCGATGCCGCCGACAATGGCAGCAAGCGCGTCGGAGATGTAGTCGCCGTTCAGGTTCATCGTTGCAACAACAGAATAGTCTCCGGGGCGTGTCAATATCTGCTGAAGGAAGGCGTCGGCGATGAAATCCTTTACCAGCAGCTTCCCGCTTTTCAGCGCTTCCTCCTGTGCTTTATTTGCGGCGTCCTCACCACGGTGAGCCTTGATTGCATCGTACTGCCTCCATGTAAAGCAGTGGTCCCCGAATTCCTGTTCTGCAACGTCGTAGCCCCAGTTCTTAAAAGCTCCTTCGGTGTATTTCATGATATTGCCTTTGTGAACCCAGGTTACGGACGGCTTGCTGAACCGCAGGGCGTATTCGATGGCGGCGCGGGCAAGCCTCTTGGTCCCGTCCTCCGAGATGGGTTTAATGCCGATGGAAGACGTTTCAGGGAAGCGTATTTTTGTTACTCCCATCTCTTTCTGAAGAAAGTTTACTACTTTCTTTGCTTCTGTTGTCCCGCTCATCCATTCGATGCCGGCGTAGATGTCTTCGGAATTCTCACGGAAGATGACCATGTCGCAGGCAGACGGATTCTTTACGGGGGAGGGGACACCCTCGAACCAGCGTACCGGCCTGAGGCAGACGTACAGGTCGAGCATCTGCCGCAGGGCAACGTTGAGGGAGCGTATGCCCCCGCCGACGGGCGTTGTGAGAGGCCCTTTAATAGCGATGAAATGTTTCCTGATGATGTCGAGTGTTTCCTGCGGCAGCCATTGGCCGGTCATGGCGAATGCCTTTTCGCCGGCAAACACTTCTTTCCAGGCAATTTTTCGCGTGCCGCCGTAGGCTTTGGCAACGGCTGCGTCGAAAACGCGGACGGAGGCAGCCCAGATGTCGGGGCCTGTGCCGTCGCCTTCGATGAATGGAATTACGGGGTTGTCCGGGACGTTCAATTGTCCGCCGTTAACGGTGATCTTTGTTCCTGCCATGATTCAGACTTATGTTAGTGGATAAAAACCATTATTGTCCTGTTCATCATCCATCCGGCTTCTATGTCGCTGCCCGGTAGTGAGCAGGACAGAAACCGGAGTTACAAAATACAAATAACCGCATGGAAATTATCAAATTATGGCGAAATGTACAAATGGTTTAAGAAATTATTTCCAAGGTTTCAATTTTTTGCAATGCTTCTCTTCAGGTTTGGCAAATATTTTTTATCCATTCGAAGAATTTTTGTAAATTAATGGTAGGATAACGGGAGTATATCCCAATTGTTGACATAGAATGTAAATGTATTATATATATTAGCCTTAAGCAAAAGAACTATGACTGAACTAACCTGGGACGGAAAATACACAAACGGCAGAAGGAATGCCCCCGTTCGCATCGCTCTGCCCTTCCAGACAATAGAAACCGTAAACGAATCGGCAAAAGACAGGGAAAAAACTCTCAGCCTCTTTGCCTCCGACAAACCCGCAGAATGGCGCAACCGGCTCATCTGGGGCGACAAAAAGTATGTGCTGCCCTCACTGTTGCCTGAGTTCGCCGGGAAAGTTAACCTGATTTACATTGACCCGCCCTTCGACACCGGAGCCGACTTTTCCTTTACTGCAAAAATACCTGTCGCTCCAGACAGCGACGGAGACGAAGAAACACAGTTTGTGAAGGAGCCGAGCATCATCGAACAGAAAGCTTACCGCGACACTTGGGGCAAAGGCTTGGACAGCTACCTTCAATGGTTCTATGAGACGGCTGTTTTGCTTAGGGAGCTTCTTTCAGACAACGGCAGCATCTATGTTCATCTCGATTGGCACGTTGGGCACTACGCAAAGGTGGTTTTAGATGAGGTTTTTGGTTATGATAATTTCCAGAGGGAAATAATTTGGAGAATGGGATGGGTATCTGGCTATAAAACAATGGCTAATAATTGGATTAGAAATCACGATACAATTCTATACTATACAAAAGATTATAAAGCATTTACATTTAATAAAGAATGGATACCTTATCCTCCAGACTATGAAAGGTGGGGAGGGAGAAAAAAAGGTCAAGGTTTAGCTATTGAAGATATTTGGGGCATTCATGTTGGTGAACAAATGAATTCATTATCTGTAATTAGCTTCGCAAATGAAAACTTAGGATATCCAACTCAAAAATCTGAATCGTTACTGAATAGAATACTCAAAGCCAGTAGTAACGAGGGCGACCTTGTACTGGATTGTTTTTGCGGTTCGGGAACGACGGCAGCGGTAGCAGAGAAGCTTAACCGTCGTTGGATTACCTGCGACCTTGGCCGTTTTGCCATACACACCGCCCGAAAGAGGCTGCTGGGGATTGACGGGGTGAAGCCTTTTGTTGTGCAAAACCTGGGCAAGTACGAGAGGCAGGCATGGCAGCAGGCAGAGTTCGAGAGCGCCGAAGAAAGCGCATACAAAACAAAGGAACTGAGGTACAGGAACTTCATCCTCAACCTGTTCAAAGCTGAACCAGTAAGCGGTTACCTGTGGCTGCACGGTGTAAGGTCCGGGCGGATGATACATGTCGGCGCAGTCGATTCGCCTGTAGCGTACGGCGACGTCCAGTCCGTAGTAAAAGAGTTCTGGCAGTCTGTAGGAAAAACCAAAACCCCGTCTGTGAACGGCATCGACATCCTTGGCTGGGATTTCGCTTTCGACCTGAACGAAACTGCCCGCCACTACGCAGCGGAGAACAACATCGACCTGAAATTCAGGAAGATACCCCGCGAAGTGCTCGAAAAGAAAGCAGTGGAACAGGGAGACATATATTTCTTCGAGCTGGCGTCTCTAAGCGTCGATGTGAAAGTTCAAAAGCGCAACCTGTTTCTGGAACTGGAGAACTTCATCGTACCGCCGGACGACGTTCCCGAAGACATCAGGAATTCCATTACTCACTGGAGTCAATGGATTGATTACTGGGCAGTTGATTGGGATTACAAAAACGACACCTTCCACAACCAGTGGCAGGCATACCGAACCAAGAAGGACAAGTCTGTTACGCTGAAAACCGGCAACATTTACGACGAAAGCGGGGAATATACCGTAGTAATAAAAGTTATTGACATATTGGGCAACGACACAACAAAAGCAATAAACATAAAAATAAAGTAATCAGAGATGGCTGAACAAAAGTACTTAAACGTCAATCCGGAAGTCCTCAAATGGGCAAGGGAGTCAATTGCTTTGAATAAGAAAAGAGCGGCCGATCTCCTTGCAATCACCGTTTCCGCCCTTGACAGGCTGGAGTCCGGCGGGAGGCAGCCCACACTCGAGGAATTGAAGACAATCTCAAAGAAGTATCAATGTACAATCGCAACCCTTCTTCTCTATCACCCACCGGCAGAAAAGCCACTGCCCAAGGATTGCCGAACGGTTGATTCATCGATAATTGGGGTTTTCGACGAGAAGACAATTATAAACATACGCAAAGCGCGTTCTTTTACACAGTCTTTAGTAGAATTGTACAATGAACTGGCAATTCCGATACCCGAATTCACAGGACATGCAAGCCAGAACGACGACGCTCCGGAATTAGGACTACATTACCGTAAGCTATTGGCAATTGATGAAATTAAAGTTGACAACGACGAGTTATTTTTAGAGATATGTATCAATAAACTGGAGCATCTGGGAATAGCCGTCTTCCAATTGCCGTTGAACCAGGATGGGCTGAGGGGATTCTCACTACCCGAAGAACCTCTCCCGACAATAGTAATAAAGAGTGGCCAGGAAAAACCGAGTTCGAAGGTCTTTACACTATTCCATGAATTTGGCCATATACTATTGCGGGAGGGAGGTCTTTGCGATATTACCCTGGTCCAGGGTGAAAAGTCAATCGAGCAATGGTGCAATGCTTTTGCAGCAGAATTATTAGTCCCTTTGAGGGTATTTGAGCTGGAAGAATTAGTTGGAACCTACGAGAGAATGAATAGAACGGCATGGAAAGATGCTGATATTAAATTTCTGTCGGAAAAGTATCATGTCGGTAACTTGGTGGTCCTTCGTAGGTTATTAGCATTAAACAGAATTACGGCAGACTATTACAGGGAAAGGCATAATATATATAATAAACCATCGTTTGGCAGAAGTAAGGACAATCAAGGAAGAAATATTCCCAAAGAGAAAGTCAGAGAAAAAGGGAGGAACTATACCTCCATGGTTTTCAGGGCATTTGACACAAACAGGATAGATATTAAAGATGTAGCAGACTATTTAGGCGTAAATAAACTAAGCTATATACCTGCAACCAGGCAGTTGTTAAATACTTGGGCGTGATGGAGTCACTATTTTCAACTTGTGAAAAAACATATGTAATTGATACAAGTGGATTGATTAAGCTGGAATCAACTTTCCCGCCGGGCAATCCAACATTTGAAGCAATATGGAAGGAGGTCGATAATCTAATAGCAGAGGAGCGCTTTCGAACGATAGACTATGTAGAGCAGGAGATAAACAATTATCAGGGTAGAGAAACTTATCTAAAGCAATGGGTATTAAAAAGAAAAAGAAAACTGGTCAAAGAAACCGACATTGAATGTTACATTGCTGCAACTCCGATAATCAACGAGGAGTATAATACGGGGTTCTTTAATTCCGGTAAACTGGCTGAAGGGAAAGAAGAAGCTGACCCGTACCTGATAGCATACTGTAAGGTTCATGATTGTACCCTTATTACAAACGAAAGTAAAAATAAACCGAATAAGATTCCTGCAGTTGCAAGAAAAAATGGAGTGATTTGCATAGATATATACGATTTTCTAAGAGAAAGAAACCTTAGAATGATCAAGGATACATAGAAATTTGCTAAAAATGTCAGTTTACTTATAATATTGAAAATGCGATGGAAAACCAGGATGAATTATTTGACGTAACTAAACATTTGCGGACAGCACCGTGTGTAATAGGTTTACGGGAAGCCGTCAGGAAATGGAAAACCGATAATTACAGGGGGGCAACAGACACTACTAAAGAGTTGCTTAATTACTGGTTCTATACAGATCATAAAATTGCCGACGGGAGCCGGTTCAGGTACTATCCGGCACAACAGGAAGCAATAGAAACGCTTATCTTTGTCTATGAGATAGAAAAGCTTAGAACGAGGAAAGCTTTGCTTGAAAAATATGCTTTCAATACAAAGGATTTGAGATTGCCACCCTATGATGATTTTGCCCGATACTGTATCAAGATGGCTACAGGAAGCGGTAAAACTAAGGTAATGGCGCTTGCAGTAGTCTGGCAATATTTCAATGCCGTTAAAGAAGACCCGGTTCAATACGCAAAGAATTTCCTTGTTTTTGCACCCAATGTCATTGTTTTTGAGAGGTTAAAATCAGATTTTGCCAATGGTAGAATATTCAGGGCAGATCCTTTGATACCAAAGCATTACAGCCTGTTCTGGGACCTGGAGTTCTACATGCGGGGAGATGAGGAGAGAGCAGGCAGTGACGGAGGTTTTTACCTTACTAATATACAACAGTTCTACGAACGAAGCAATGGGAACAGTGAAGAACCTGAAGAAATCACTGATATTTTGGGCCCTAAGCCCCAATTCAGCAAGGTAGAGTTGACAGATTTCGGCGAGAGGCTGGCAAAAAGAGACGGAAATTTATTAGTAATAAATGATGAAGCGCATCATACTCATGATGAAGAAAGCGAATGGAATAAAATAATCCGTAAAATGAACAAAGACAGAACTGCCATTGTTTCACAACTTGATTTTTCTGCTACTCCAAGGTATTCCAAGGGAGCATTATTTGCCTGGACTATATCAGATTATCCCTTAAAACAGGCAATAATTGACGGAATCGTTAAAAAGCCGATCAAAGGTATTTCAAGAATCAACGAAGCCACTTCTAATATAGCAAGCGTAAAGTATGAAGGTTTCCTGACAGCTGGGGTTAAAAGGTGGGAAGAATATAAAATCAGTTTTGAAAAACTGAACCGGAAGAAACCAGTACTTTTCATTATGATGAACAGTACTAAAGAGGCGGACGACATTGCTGATTATATAAGAACAAAATATCCTGAGCATTTCGGTAGCGGGAAAACACTAGTAATACATACCGATAATACAGGCGACGTGTCCAAAAAAGACCTGGACGAAGCTCGTAAGGCAGCGAGGATGATTGACGATGAAAGTTCTGAGATTAATGCAATTGTCAGTGTTTTAATGCTTAGGGAAGGATGGGACGTACAAAGTGTAACCGTCGTTGTAGGATTGAGGCCATACACTGCCAAGGCAAATATTTTACCGGAACAGACTATTGGCAGGGGATTAAGGTTGATGTTCCGCAACAATTCCCAAATGGGTTATAATGAACGGGTTGATATAATCGGCAATAAAGCGTTTCTAAAATTTATTGACGAACTTGAAAAAATCGAAGACATTGTATTTGATACATTCGAGATTGGTAAGGAAAAGCTAAATATTATAACAATTATGCCTGACAAAATGAAAATTTCTAATGATATTGGAATTCCTGAATTAACTCCTTTACTAAACAGAAAGAAGACAATAGCAGAGGAAATAAAGAACATAGATATTATGAATTTCAAGACAATACCCTTCAAAGAAAGTGATAGTGAAATAAAATCCTTCAAATACGAAGGGTATGACCTTGTATCCAAATTAAAAATACTTGAAAGAGAATATACAATACCACCAGTACGATCCGCAGAAGAAGTAATCGGGTATTATTCTAAAAGAATTGCTGAGAATATGAAAATTCCATCTCAATTTTCTGTAATAGCTCCCAAAGTAAGAGAGTATTTCAAAAAAAGAGCCTTCGAGCAGGAAGTAAATTTGAATGACAAAAAAGTAATACTAGCAATGAGTACAAAAGTAGCAACATACATTGTTACTAATGAATTTGAAAAAGAATTGAAGAATATTGTAATCGAAGAAGCAACACCGGCATTAAGTACCCCAAAGAAATATTTATCAGAAACGAATCCATTTCCATATTCCAGAACTGTAATAGAATCAAACAAAACGATATTTAACTATGTAACATGCGAAAATGGTTTTGAAAAAGCTTTTGCCAAGTTTCTGGACTCTTGTCCCGATGTTAAGTCATTTTCCAAACTGCCGGAGCAATTTGGATTTAGTATTGAATATACAGATACAAGGGCTAATATAAGGCATTACTACCCTGACTGGGTAATTATAGACGGCAACGGTAAAAATTGGATAATCGAAACTAAAGGAAGAGTTGATATTGATGTTATCAAAAAGAATGAAGCTGCCTACAGGTGGTGTGAAAATGCAACAATTTTAACTGGAGAAAACTGGTCATATATGATAGTAACACAAAAAGACTTTGAAACATTGAACCCTGACAGTCTTGAAGAATTAATGATACTACCATCTTGAAGAGAAAATCTGTAGGAAAATTAAGGTTAAATAATTCTCTCTGTAATCAGCCAATTAATTATTAAATTGCCTGCTTAGATTGTATTAACACTTGCAAATGAATGGAATGCAGGATTGTTCGATAGAAATAAAGGATGTATCGGTAAAATTCGGGAGCTACACAGCCCTCGACAGGCTGAATGTTGAGATTGCCGCTTCGTCCTTCGTCTCTATCGTCGGGCCTAACGGCGGCGGCAAATCCACACTTCTTAAGTTAATGCTTGGTCTCATCGAACCCGGCGAGGGTGAAGTACGCCTCTTCGGCAGGCGGCCAATGGCCCTCGACCCCGCTCTCCTGGGCTATGTCCCCCAGATTAAAACCTTGGACAGGAGCTTCCCGGCACGTGCCTTCGAACTCGTTGCCACAGGCGTACTCGGTAAATGGCCCCACATAATGGACAAAGGCACGAAAAAGAGATCGCTCGAAGCGCTGGACTCCGTCGGCGCCCTGCACATTGCACGAAGGCCGCTGAGTAAGCTGTCAGGCGGCGAGCTGCAAAGGGTCTATCTGGCGCGCTGCCTCGTAAAAAAGCCGCAGCTTCTCATCCTCGACGAGCCTTCGACGGGCATCGACCTGAAAGGCGAAAAAGACATCAGCCACATCATCGATGAATTTCACACAGGAACCAAAGCTACAATCATCATGGTAACACACGACTGGGAATCGGCTTACCACCATTCGGACAGGGTACTGCTGCTGAACAGGGAGCTTATCTGTTTCGACGAGCCGGAATGTGCTTTCAGGGAGGACAATCTCCGCAGGGCTTTCGGCCACGAAGGCCACAAACACGACATGATTTTCGGAGTGCACCGCCATGAGTGAATTCTTTACAATGCCTTTCCTGCAGCGAGCGCTGATTGCCGGAATAATGGTGGGGTTCCTCGCAAGCTATTACGGGGTTTTCATCGTGCAGAGGAGGATGAGCTTCCTCGGCAGCGGCCTTGGCCATGCGGCTTTCGGCGGCGTAGCCCTTGGACTGCTGCTTAACGTACAACCGCTGTGGGTGGCAATACCCTTTACCGTCATTGTCTCGCTCGCAATATCCCTGCTGCGCGAGAAAACGAAGCTCGCAGCCGACACGGCCATCGGCATACTCTTTTCGCTCTCGGTTGCCCTGGGCATCATCTTCCTGTCTTTCAAGCAGGGCTACTCCGTCGATGCCTTCAACTACATGTTCGGGACGATACTGGCCGTTACGGTGGAGGACCTCTGGGTTACCGGTGCCCTGACGGTTGTTACCGTGCTGTCCTTCTTTCTGTGGTGGCAGAAGTGGGCCTATTCCTCCTTCGACAGCGAACTGGCACGCGCCGACAGGATCAGGGTCGTAAGCGACGACTATATTCTTTCGTTACTGATTGCCATTACGATTGTCGTGTCGGTAAAAGTGGTGGGCATTGTGCTGATTGCCTCTTTCTTAGTTATTCCGGCAGCGGCGGCGAGGCTGGCGTCCGGCTCCTTCTTCAGGATGACCATACTCTCGGTCATTTTCGGCATCGGCAGTTCCATCTTCGGGCTTTTTCTTTCATACGAACTGGACAAACCCAGCGGCGCCGTCATCATCCTGCTCCAGTCGCTGATCTTCTTTGCGGCGGCAATATGGGGAAGAATGGCAAAGCAGAGTTGAATATTCAAATTATTAAAGAATTGACCTTCATAAAATATCAATACTTACAATTATGAATGAACTACATGAAACACTTTTTACTTATACTTGCTTTTGTTGCAGCCTGCCACGGCAGGACACTGCATGTAGGACCGGAGCAGCAATACAAACTCCCCTCTGAGGCTGCTGCCGTTGCTGCCAACGGCGACACTGTCGCCATCGACGCCGGAGTCTATGAGAAAGACGCCTGTAACTGGACTGCCGACAATCTTGTAATCAGGGGTGTTGGCGGCAGGGCACACATGAAATGCGGAGGTGTCTGTGCCGGCGGCAAAGCAATATGGGTAATCAAAGGGAAGAATACAACAGTGGAAAACATCGAGTTCTCCGAAGCAAAGGTTGAAGACAAGAACGGCGCAGGCATCAGGCAGGAAGGCGACGGGTTGACCGTCAGGAACTGCTATTTCCATCACTGCGAGATGGGGGTGCTGACAGGAAAAAGCGCTACCAGCGACATATATTTCTACAACTCCGAGTTTGCCTGGAACGGTTACGGCGACGGCTACAGCCATAATATATACATAGGCAATGTGCGCAGCTTTACTATGAAGTTCTGCTATTCTCATCATTCAAAGATAGGCCACAACGTGAAAAGCAGGGCAAACAACAATTTCATCATGTACAACAGGATTACAGACGAGATGGACGGAGAATCGAGCATGAACATCGACCTGCCCAACGGCGGCGTTTCTTACATCGTCGGGAATATGATCATGCAGGGACCGCTGTCCGAGAATACATCGATTGTTACATACGGCCTCGAGGGGCTGTCAAACCCGGACAACAGGCTCTACGTTGTGAACAATACGTTCGTGAACAGGGGAGAAAAGGCAAGGTATATCGTAATACAGAGCGGCGCCGGAGAAACGAAGGTGATTAACAACATCTTTGCCGGGAACGACGCCGAAACGGAGAAGATTGTCGTAGGAACGGCAGACACGCTGGCAAATGTGCGAAGGAACAGCATCGACGAGATGCATTTCGTGGACGAGCCGAACTACGATTACCATATAACAATATATTCCCCGGCTTTGGACGCCGGAGTCGATCCCCAGTCATCGAGCGACGGCAGGACTCTATTTCCCCTGGCGGAATACAAGCATCCTTTGGACAGCCTGCCCCGGTTCTTCTATGAATCGATAGACGCCGGAGCATACGAATTTGGGAATCCCGATGAAGTTGAGGAGAATTCAGGCCCGGCGTACCACATTCACCTGATTGTCAACGGGGAAAGCTACATGGTAAAAACAGACGTGGCGCCGGAAAACCCGACTGTCTTATTATACAATTGCATAGGTGAGCGCATCGATTGTGCTTACAGTGTTAGGGGCGAAGCCATTGTCCTCTCCGGCAGGCTTCAGCCCGGCGCCTATTATGGGATTATTTCGGGAGTGAATGGAAAAGCGGGTTTCAAAGTAATTGTAACGAAATAACCGCTCCGGTTTTCTTTCAGGGAAATTTTTTCCGGGGATACTTATTTTTCCTGTGACCTTTTGCCGTTTAATGTGTCATTATGATAATAACAAATGTACATTTGTAATTTCTTTGGAGAAATAATGCTAAGAAAAGCGGTTCTTTTGTTTGTAGTAGCTGTCGCCGGGTGGTGCCGCCTGTCGGCTTACGACCCGGTGGACACGGTGTGGACGTTTTACTATCCGTACGGAATAGAGTATTTTGATCTATCTCCGGATGAGAAATATGTTATTACAGCAACCCAAAATAGTAGTGGTTCAGAGCCATTTCAACCCAGGCTATACGACGCCGAATCGGGGGAGTTTATCCGGGAGTTAACCGGATGGGGAGCTACTGTTTATGAAACGATAAAATTTACAAAAGACAGCCTTCATGCAATGACTGCATATAATGGCTTTGCTTTTGCAGAATTCAATGTTGAGGACGGTCTTTTAAGCCGTGAATTTACTATTAATAACCTTATCTATTCCGGAAATGAATATTGTTTTTCACCTTCTGGCGACACCCTGGCATATCTTTGCTTTAAAATTCAGGAAAATCCTGATGATCCTTCTGTATTACTGTATTTATTGAATTATAAAACAGGAAATTCCTTAGACTCATTAGAATTGTTTTTAGATGAAGACGGGTATTTGCCGACAAGAATGATATACTCTCCTGCCGGAGACCAGATTATACTCTATGGTTTTACATTGTCGAAAAACTATTATATCGTAAATCTGGATTCGAATTATAAAATGGTAAAAATGACCTTACAAAATGCGGATATGGTATCGCAAATATCCGGAGTCGACTATTCACCCGACGGATCAAAAATAGCCGTTTGCGGCGATCATGGTATTATTGATATAATAAACAGTAACGACAGAAGCCTGATTAAAAAGCTCGATATGTCAGGCGACGGTTATCATTATTACTGTGATAATGTTAAATTTACTCACAGGGACAATTATATACTGTTTAATTACATATACTTTAATCCAGAGGAAGAAGATACATCCGGTGGATTCTGGATTTTTAATTATTCAGATTCAACAGAGTTTAAGATTATAAACACATGTGTTAGTGAAGATTGCATAATAAGCGATGATGATCAATTCGTTTATACAAATATGGGTGGCATATTAAAATTCCGTATCGATTGGACGCCGCAATCCTACTATGATCCCGGGGCCGGTAAGGGAGAGAAAAGCAAAACTGTAGTTAAGCCGAACCCTGTCAGCGGGAAGGCAGCGCTGAGCCTTTCGAACCTTACGCCCGAGGCTTGCGAGATAGAACTGTACGACACTCAGGGCAGGCTTGTCCGTAAGCTGTTCAGCGGTACGCCTGAAGGAGAAACCATGGACCTGGAGTTCGACACCGGCGGCCTTACAGCAGGCTCCTATCTGTGTACTGTCGTGTCGAAGAGCGGTAAGAAGACTGTGAAATTCATTATTGAAGAATAGATTGCATTAAGAGATAAGTTTTTTTCCTGAGACCTTTTGCCGTTTTATGTGTCATTATGATATTAACATAAGTACATTTGTAATTTCTTTGGAGTAATAATGCTAAGAAAAGCGGTTCTTTTGTTTGCAATAGCTGTAGCCGGGTGGTGCCGGCTGTCGGCTTACGACCCGATTGACACAGTGTGGACAATTCAACGGGAATATAGTTTCAGTTATTACGACGTTTCACCGGATGACAGGTATGTTGTTGCTGTTCTTCCGGGCAGTAACGGACATTATTACGGCCCTCTGCTCTACGACGCCGAATCCGGCTCATTCATCCGTGAGATGGAAGGCTGGAAATCTGAACTATATACCGGGCTGCTTTTTTCACCGGACAGCCGCTATGTTATTACAAGCGGTATCGGACACAGGGGAATTGCTGTCTTCGACACAGAGTCAGGGCAATTTATCCGTGAAATAAACAATAGCGGCGATGTCCTGTCGATTGGCAATTATTCTTTTTCCCCAACTGGAGATACACTTTTGTATTTAAGGACAAAATATAAGACCAGCGAATGGGATAATAATCATTCGATAATGTTTGTGGATTTTGAAACGGGAGACAGTTTGTTTGAACGCTCGGTATTTTTTGAAGAAGGTTATTTACCGGAGAAAATAACCTATTCTCCAAGAGGCGACCAGGTGTTGTACCAATTTGAGTATGCCGATTATTTCTATATTGACTATCTCAATACCAATACCCGCACTAAATACACAATCGATTGCCTCGGAATGTACATTGGAAGTGTTAATTATTCACCCGACGGTTCAAAGATAATAATATCCGGCGAACATGGCCTGATAGAAATAATTAACAGTTCCGACAGGAGCCTTATTAAAAGCCTCTACATGTTGGGAGATAGTAGTGAACATTACTATTGTGGTGATGCCATATTGATGAATCGTAATGATTATATGGTATATTATTATCAACATAGTATAGATCTAGATATTATTGGCTATGGTACATATATTTTTAACTATACAGATTCTTCAGCATTCAAATATTATAAATTTAGTGGTTTGAATTTGAAAGTATCATCGGATGATCAATACATATATAATAATTCTAGAAGGATGATTAAAATTCGTATCGATTGGACGCCGCAATCATACTATGACCCCGGCGCCGGAAAGGGAGAGAAAAGCAAAACTGTAGTTAAGCCGAATCCTGTCAGCGGAAAGGCAGCGCTGTCCCTTTCGAACCTCGCGCCCGAGGCTTGCGAGATAGAACTGTACGACACTCAGGGCAGGCTTGTCCGTAAGCTGTTCAGCGGTACACCTGAAGGAGAAACCATGGACCTGGAGTTCGACACCGGCGGCCTTACAGCCGGCTCCTATCTGTGTACCATCGTGTTGAAAAGCGGTAAGAAGACCGTGAAATTCATTATTGAAGAATAGATTGCATTAAGAGATAAGTTTTTTTCCTGTGACCTTTTGGTGTTTAATGTGTCATTATGATAATAACATAAGTACATTTGTAATTTCTTTGGAGAAATAATGCTAAGAAAAGCGGTCCTTATTCTATTACTGATTATAGCCGGCTGGTGCCGGCTGTCGGCTTACGACCCGATTGACACAGTGTGGACAATTCAACGGG
>CAZWLN010000022.1:0-35497 GCA_964634885.1 uncultured Hyphomicrobiales bacterium
GCTGGTGGCTGGTGGTCAGTGGCTGGTGGCTGGTGGTCAGTGGCTGGTGGCTGGTTAATTCTGAGCCGAGCGCAGCGAGACCGGCGGAGCCAATGCTGAATTAAAAATTCTGAGCCGGGCGCAACAAGACCGGCAAAGCCAATTCTGAATTGAGAATTAAGAATTACGAATTCAATGAGTCTGCAAGAGATTGAACACATTTCCAAATCAGTAATTAAAATTGTAGAGACTGGTCTCAGACCTGTCTCTACCATTCCACCGGCAGAGCCAATTACGAATGATGAATAATTTAACCCGGATAATGCGTCAGGAGTTATAAACATCTCATTATTGATTGATAAATAGCATCTTATCAAATTTCCCCTCCATCGATAAGAAGGGGTCAGGGGTGGTTGGATATACCGTGTTTTTGGGGGTCTAATGCACAATCCGGGTTTAAAAAAGATGAAGGCTGTTCCCCCGCAATCGGAGAAACAGCCTTCAATGTGTTCTGATAGGTAATTACCTGATGATTTCCAGCATATTGGTATATATCCTGTCGGCAGTAACGAGCCTGTAGAAATATACACCCTGCGGTAAACCGGTCGATTCCATCAGTAACTGGTAATCGCCGGATTCATGATAGCCCTGGGCAAGTACCCTGACTTCGTTACCGATTGCGTCATAGAGTTTCAGGCTGACGTTGCCCGGTTGGACGACTTTGAATTTGATGGTGGTACTCAATCCGAAAGGATTGGGATAGTTATTCAGGCTGGCCCTGTCTTCGAAGATGGTTTCCACTGAATGGGTACCTAATCCTGTACGGAACTGCCAGATCGTTGACCATTCGCCGTAAACTCCGGAACCGTAAGCCCTGACTTTCCACCAGTAATTCTTCTGTGGCAGAAGAGGATTGGACATGTAGCTGGTATCGGAAAGATACTCTTCGGACACTGTAGGATCATCGAAGATATTGGTGTCTGCAACCATAAGCTCATAGACATAGCCTGCTCCGAGGCTGTACCATTTGAATTCGGGATCGCGCGGAACGTCCGTCGAGTTATTTTCAGGGTAGTAAAGCAACGGCACATTCGGAGCTGATGCGGCAGTCGTAAAGAACCAGGAAGCACAGAAGGGGCCTTCTCCGCCGGCAGCGTTAACTGTTGCGATTCTCCAGTAATAGACGGTACCGTTTGCCAGGCCGCTGATGTCTGCGGAATTGCTCTGGACAGTCCGGTCGATGTCAATATCGGAGCTGAAATCGGCAGTTTTTGAAACCTGGATATGATATTGGGTGGCGCCATTTTGGGCAGCCCATTTAATGGTGAGTGTAGTCGGCTGCTTTGTAGCCTTATTCTGCGGTTCGGTCAAGACCGGCGGTTCAGGGGCAAGAAGATTGGAACTCGTTGTGAATTGCCAGCCCGTACAGAAGCCACTCGTACCGACATTATTGTATGCGCCGATACGCCAGTAGTATGTTGTATTGCTTTCAAGATCCGTCAATTTATGAGTATTGGTGGTAATGAGTTTTTCGGCAACGAAAGAAGAGAATTCGGGGTTCTTTGATACCTGGAGGTAATAATTCTGTGCCCTGGTTGCGACCTGCCACTCGAGTGTAATTGCAGCGCCGACGTTGTTTGTCCCGTTTAATGGATAGAGCAGCACAGGCATTGCGGGTGGTTCGGAAACTTCCTTCGATGTGGTGAAGTTCCTCTTTTCCGACCAGCTGCCCTGGCCTGTTTCATTTGAAGCGGCTACTCTCCAGTAATACTTAGTCTCGTAGTTCAGTCCTTTCACTTCATAGGAGGTGTCGGACGTCTTGTATTCTTTATTGATTGTGCTGAAATCTTCAAATTTGGATATTTGCAGTTTGTAATCATCGGCGCCTTTGGATGCGTACCAGAGCATTGTCTGGTCGATGCCCGCATTGGCAAGGTTGTTCTCAGGGCTGATCAGGACCGGAGCAGCAGGCGGCGGTACAAAGGTAGCGGTTTTAAAAGAAAACGGAGCAGAGAAGGCGCTCGATCCGGCTGAGTTCACTGCCCGTACGCGCCAGTAATAAGTAGTATTGCTTTCGAGGCCGCTGTAGTTATATATTGTCTCGAGGGTACTGTCGTCGATGACATTGCTGTTGAAGTCGTTTGATTTCGACAACTGCAGCTTATATTTTACTGCACCTATTGAAGAGTTCCAGTCCAAAGCAACCGAATAGGGGACTTTGGTGGCTCCGTCGGCGGGAGAAACGAGGACAGGTGTCGCCGGCGGCTGTATGGTACCGGTACTTGTAATCTTGAACCAATAAGTATATTCCTTGCTAACTCCGTTCACAAGCAGCTTTTTTATTACAACAGTGTATTTCACTTCGTTTTGAAGGCCGTCTGTCTTCCAGCGCAGGCAATTGCCGACACTACCCCAGTTCTTGCTCTGGCCGAAATCATGGCAGTTGAGGCTGGTTGAAGAGCCTTCAGGGAACACCTGTATCTGCACCTGGCTGATATCGACATTTGTATTGTTCCACCATTGGTTTTTGTCATAGAAAGCAGAAAAACAGAGGTAATAGGATTTGTCAACATGTTCCGGCGGGTAATTCTGGTAAGGGTATGCAACGAAATCCACGTCGATGCTTGTAGCGTATTCCGCCCTGTAATACAGAGCCATAGCAGTGACAAAGTTTGACGAAGACGCTTTGGGAGTACCGTCAACCCTTCCGAAAGATATCTTTTTTACAAAGGGGTTGATGATGGCAAGCCTGTGGCCGAGTTCCGGAGTATTGCTGTCAATCATCCAGCTCGTAATCGAGCTTACCGAAGACGGGAGGACAGAACCGGGCATCTGCCACAACATATAAAGGTTCGAATTCTCTGTGCCGTTGTATCCGTCGCTTGTGTAGCAATACCAACTGCTGGGAGGCGTATGGTTAATTGTGTTGTTTGCTGTACACATCAATGCTCCCTGCTGTGTATTAGGTTCCTTTACCATGTCGTAGGTAACCGCTGGGATGCCGTGTATGGCCCTGAGCCTGTTTACTTCGTTAAGTATTGTCGTCCTTACAGTTTCTTTGATCAATCCCTTAGAACAATTGGCGACGTCAGGATTGGTTTCATATACATCCGTCCAGGTGTCGGCCAGGATGGCGCCTGAGGTAAGAAAGCAGGCCAAAGCGAATATATAAATAAATCGGGTAGTGATTCTCATAATGCTTTCTGAAGTTTGTTAAACAATTATCTATTATTATTTCCAAATGGTTCCAAATATACAAACAAGGCTGTCACAATTATAAACCGGACAGCCTCGTTCAAAATGTCGGTAAAAACTAGTGGCCAATCAACTGCGTATATGCTTTGACGTCCATCAGGCCGTTCAACTCTGCCGGATTGGCAATTTCGATCTTAATCATCCAGCCTGCGCCGTAAGGATCATTGTTTACAGTGTCCGGTGCGTCGTTAAGCGAGTTGTTAACTTCGACGATTTTACCGGAAACAGGAGCAAACATGTCTGCTACGGTTTTAACGGCTTCGATGGTGCCGAAGCTGTCGCCATGATTTAAAACTGCGTTCTGGTCAGGTATATCAATGTAAACCACATCGCCTAATTCACCCTGGGCATGATCGGTGATTCCTATGGTACCGATGTTGCCTTCTACTCTTATCCACTCGTGATCTTTAGTGTACTTTAAGTCATCCGGAAAATTCATTTGTTAACTCCAAAAATTATCAACAAAATACTCAACTTATTGAAACGGAAAATTAATAAAGTGCCGGGGATTTTCAAAAGAATAAATTAGAAGTTTTTCCAGTCATTTCTCTCGAGGTACTTTGTGTCTATGTTTCCGTCGATAAAATCTTTATTTCTCATCATGGCAATATGAAAAGGAATCGTGGTTTTTATACCCTCGATAATAAACTCGTCGAGAGCCACGCTCATCTTATGTATTGCCTCCAGCCTCGTAGGAGCAAAGGTTATGAGCTTTGCAACCATGGAGTCATAGTTGGGAGGAATGGAATAGCCCTGGTAAATATGAGAATCAACCCTTACTCCGTGGCCTCCTGGGAAATGAAGGCTCTCAATCCTGCCGGGCGAAGGCCTGAAATTCGCATAGGGGTCTTCGGCATTAATCCTGCACTCGACAGCATGAAGACGCGGAGCAGAGGACTGAAGCGTGAGCTTTTCGCCTGCAGCAACCATTATCTGCTCTTTCACGAGGTCAACCATCATTGCCTCTTCCGTTACCGTATGTTCCACCTGGATACGGGTGTTCATTTCCATGAAGTAATAATTCATGGCTTCGTCAACGAGGAACTCTATTGTTCCAGGGCCGTAGTAGCCGACAGCCTGGGCTCCCCTGACGGCAGCTTCACCCATTTCGCGCCGCAACTGTTCGCTGACAACGGGTGAAGGAGACTCTTCGATGAGTTTCTGATGCCTGCGCTGCGTCGAACATTCCCTTTCGTTCAGGTGAATGATGTTACCGTGTTTGTCGCCGATGAGCTGTATCTCGATGTGCCTCGACCCGGCAACAAGCTTTTCGATGTATATGTCCGGGTTCCTGAAGAATTTGTCGGCTTCGGAACGTGCCAGGTTGAAAGATTTTTCCAGGTCGGAAGCGCTTTCAACAAGCCTCATGCCTTTTCCACCGCCACCGGCAACAGCTTTTAGCATTACAGGATAGCCGATCTCGTCGGCAAGCCTGAGAGCGTCCTTAACACTGTTCAGTATCCCGACACTGCCGGGCACGACAGGTACACCGGCAGCCCTCATTGTCTCCTTGGCAACGGATTTGTTGCCCATTCGTCTTATGGAGTCGGAGGAAGGGCCGATGAAAGTAATGCCGCAATCATTGCAGACATCCACAAAATAATCGTTTTCCGCAAGGAACCCGTAGCCGGGGTGTATTGCATCGGCATTGGTAACTTCGGCAGCAGCGATAATGGAAGGGATGTTGAGATAGCTGTCTTTGCTCTGAGCAGGGCCGACACACACAACTTCGTCGGCAAAGCGTACATGAAGGGAATTACGATCGGCTTCGGAGTATATGCCGACCGTTTTAATGTCCAATTCTTTGCATGCACGTATGATCCTCAGGGCTATCTCTCCCCTGTTGGCAATAAGAATTTTATTAAACATAGTCGGATCCGTCTAATCTGGTTTGATTAAAAACATAGCCTGGTTGTATTCGACAGGTTGGGCATTGTTTACAAGTATCTCTACAATTGTACCTGAGATGTCGCTTTCGATCTCATTCATCAGTTTCATTGCTTCGATTATGCAGAGAGTAGTCCCGGCAGTAACATGGGCGCCCACTTCTACAAACGGGTCAGACTCAGGCGAAGGAGCACGGTAGAAGGTGCCGACAATCGGCGAATTGATCTTGTGCAGGTTCCCTGCGTCCTGTGCCTTTGTTTCAGTCGCAGCCGTTGGTACCGTCAGCTCTTTTGCTGCCGTCGCCGCCATATCGCCGACAGCGGCAGGCCGTGCAGCGTTAACAGCAGGCTGAGGATAGAACTGCTGTAAGTTTACTGCCTGCGGCGTAGAGTCATTGTATTTGCGTGACATTGCAATTTTGACGCCTTCTTCTTCGATTGTAAGATCGGAAGCAGTGCTGTCGTCAAATATTTTAATAAGCCTTCTTAAGTATTGCAGGTCCATTACTTTCCTTTGAATATTCTTAAACAAGGACCGGATACATCATAAACCAATAATTATAATGCTGTTTATTCTTTTACACGTTCCATGTAGTCGCCGGAACGTGTGTCGATCCTGATGAGGTCACCTTCGTTAACGAAGAGTGGAACCTGGACGACGGCGCCGGTTTCCATGGTGGCAGCCTTGAGTGTGTTGGTGGCAGTGTCGCCTTTCATGCCGGGTTCAGTGTGTACAACCCTGAGAAAAACATGGGGTGGAAAATCGGCAGAGATCACCTGGTTGTTAACAAAAGCAAGCTGAACATCCTGGTTTTCTTTCATATATTTTACCTGATCGCCGATCAGTATGGATTCAACGGGGATCTGGTCGTAGGTTTCAGTATTCATGAAATACAATGTATCGCCTTCACGGTAGAGGTACTGGTAAGGGTGTCTTTCTACCCTTATAAGTTCTACGGATTCACCAGAACGGAAACGGTTTTCACTGAGTTTTCCTGTTCTCATGTTCCTCATCTTCACCTGGTAGAAAGCCCTGAGATTGCCGGGAGTCCTGTGTTCGGACTCAAGAATCACATGCATTTCGCCATTATAATTTATAACCACGCCGGGTTTCAAATCTGCTGTTGTTCCAGCCATAATTTTCCTCTAAAAAACATTTTTTTACATAATTTTTTTTTGACAGAGGTGTCTGCCGGATTCGAACCGGCGTTCACGGTTTTGCAGACCGTTGCCTAACCACTTGGCTAAGACACCAATATAGAATTACAAAAATATCTACTTTATACTAATTATGCAAATCAATTTTTATTATTATTATTTCTTAACTTTTTCTCCTTTCATCCGATTATTTTTATGACTCAGATTATCAGGATTTTTTGACATGGAGGGATTGAATGGCTGAAATAAAGAAATCATCAATGGACATCGAGACAACCGAGCTTGATATAATCGAGTTTACAATCGAATACCCTGCTAATGACGGTTCCATACAAAAACAATACTTCGGTATCAGTGTCGCCAAAATTCTGTCGATAATACAAATTCCCCAACTGACACGCCTCCCCAACATGCACAACTGTGTTTACGGCGTTTTTCGCCTCAGGGAATCGATCATCCCGGCACTGGATCTCAGTAAGAACCTGTACGGCATCAGGAACCAGAGTAAAGACCAAAAGATGATAATAACCGACTTCAATAAAATGCTTCTCGGATTGATTGTAAACGAAGTAAAAAGCATACACAGGATTAAGTGGAGTGAGATCGAGACTCCCGAATCGCTGAGTGAACTTGAGGGAGACAACTCTTCAATCGTGGGGGTGATCAAATTCCCTGACCGGAACCTGCTGATGCTCGACATGGAGAAAATCATCGTTGACATCGACCCGAACAAAGCAATTGCTTCTTTGAAAAAGCAGCAGAAGCTTGTGGACTGGAACCCAATCGCCGTTACAGCCGACGATTCGTCCACCATCAGGAAGATGATCGGCGACAGGCTCGGAAAGGCCGGTTTCTCCATCAAGTCGTTCAACGACGGTTTACAGGCATGGGAATACCTGCAGGAGATTGGAAAACAGGTTGCAGAAGGCGCTGCCATCAACGATCTGGTCAATGTGATTATTACCGACATCGAGATGCCGAGGATGAACGGCTATGCCCTGGCTGAACTGGTCAAGAACGACCCGGTACTGACCAAAATACCGTTGATTATATTCTCATCCATTATTTCCGAAGACAACCTGTACAAAGGGAAGTCCGTCGGCGCCGACGCCCAGTTGACAAAACCACAGATCGGCGAACTGCTCGAGACTATTAATACTCTGATAAACAGCAAATAAATGGAATTACAATTGTATATAAGGTGAGGAAATGGCATTAGATAATAAGATCCTGCTCGAATCAGGAACCAATGAGTTAGAAGTAGTTGAGTTCATTATTTCTTACCCCGGACGTAACAACGTAAAAACAAGCCAGTCCTTTGGTCTGAATGTCACCAAAGTACGTGAGATCATTCGTATGCCCGAACTGACGAGTATGCCCAACCTCGCGTTCGGCATCAACGGTGTTTTCAATCTCAGGGGAAAAATCGTCCCTGTCGTTGACCTGAGGAAAATTCTGTATCACAGGGAAGAAGACAACAGCGCCTGCAAGATGATCGTCGCGGAGTTTAATATGCTCTGGATTGGATTCATCGTTGACAATGTCCATCGGATTCACAGGATATCCTGGTCAGAGATTGAGGCTCCCGACACTCTCAACGACCTCGACAGCGAGAATTCAACAATCACCGGAATACTGAAGTTTCCGGACAGGAATGTACTGATGCTCGACGTCGAGAAAATCATTGCGGACATCGACCCGAACATGGCAATCGAAACTGCCGTGTCCCTGGAGAAGTTAATCGAAGGTAAACCAATTGCCGTTACTGCCGAGGATTCGATCACAATCAGGAAAATGATTACCGACAGGCTTTCAAAAGCCGGCTTCGAAGTCCATTCGTTCAACGACGGCAAATCTGCCTGGGAACATCTCGATTCCATCTCGAAGAAAGTTAATGAGGGCGAAAACCTGCTCAAACATGCCAGCATCGTTGTAACAGACATTGAGATGCCCGGGTTGGACGGCTACACTTTAACCCGGCGCATTAAAGAGAACAACATATTGAAGAAACTGCCGGTCATCATCTTTTCGTCGATGATCAATACAGACATACTGCATAAGGGTACTTCGGTCGGAGCAGATGCACAGCTCTCCAAGCCACAGATCGGCGAACTGATAGAAACGGTTTCCGAGCTGATTAAGAACTCTGCTTTGTCCTGAGAATTGCAATTGCACAAAGCGAATTAGTAATTGTCACTTTGCCGGGTGGACTGTCATTTTCACCCGGTTTTTTTATTTTTACCCGGGAGCCGGGAATATTGCCATATAACAATTTCACTGGCTCGGTATAATTGGTAAATTGAATAATGAATAATTTTTAATTAATAATATATTTTCTTAAGTTAGTATGAATTGTTTTTAATATTTGTAGGAATTGTAAATGAGACATAAGAATTGTATTTGTTTTGTATTATTATTACTGCTGATTGCAACGGCAGCCCCCACAGCTAATGCTCAGGGGCCTAAGGGCAGGGACTTCGGTTTCGGGCTTAACCTGGGAGACCCTACGGGAATTACAATCAAATACTGGTTTAGCAGGGAGAATGCCCTTGTTGCATCGCTCGGCAATTCATATTTCGGCGCCTTAAGAATCAATGTCGATTATCTCTGGCATTTCGACGCTTTCAACTCCAGGGTTGTGGACCTTTACGCGGGCATCGGAGGTGTGCTGGGTTTTGGCGAAGGGCACGGCGTCCTGTACCATCACAAGAAAGATGTGTATTATTACAGGGAGGATGACGACACGGGCATCGGCATCAGGGCAGTCTTAGGCTTGAATATAATACCGAAGAATTCGCCTCTGGAGATCTTCATCGAGTTCGGCCCCCTCGTAGGACTTGTTCCAAAAACAGGCTCGAGCCTGGATGTTTCGGCCGGCATCCGCTTCTATCCATAATTACAAAACAACCCGGAGCAGAAAGAAAAGCCCGGGATAGCATTATTGTGCCGGAATGAACATTGCTTTCATCCCGGCATTTTTTTATACTTTTTCCGCAAGATATCATATCTTATGAATAAAAATGCAGATTATTCGTATTATGTCATATTAGCAACAAATATGATGTTATTATGAAAGATAAGACTCTATATACCTGCCTGGCACTGATAGCAATTTTCTTCTGGTCATCCTGTACTACCCATGCCCAAGGGCCACTGGGACGCTCTGCCGGTTTCGGGCTGATCGTGGGAGAACCGACCGGCGGCACCGTCAAGTACTGGTTCTCTAAGGACAATTCAATCGTAGCATCTTTCGGCGGTTCATACTTCGGTATGCCGCGCATAAGCGTCGATTACCTCTGGCATTTCGATGTCTTCAGCTCGCGAATGATTGAACTTTACACAGGTTTTGGCGGGGTTTTGGGATTCGGCAAAGGTACCGACTGGCTCTACAACTACGATGAGAGCAAGTTTTACGACAGGGATGAAGGCAAAGCTGGCCTGGCAGCGAGAGCCGTTGTCGGCCTCAATATAATTCCACATAAAACCCCGATGGAGATATTCATCGACGCCGGCCCCCTCATCGGGATACTGCCGGATTACGGGACACAATTCGATGTTTCCCTTGGCATCAGGTTCTATCCGTAAAAAACATATTTCAAAAGAGTAAAAGTCCGAACTGGAAAAATATTTAATATTTCTGTAACAAAACAACTATTCATGTGTCATTGAGATTATAGAATCACGAAGGATGATGATTCAGTAAAATAATACATGAAAGGTGCTTACATGAAAAACATACTTTTACTACTTACAGTTTCCCTCCTTTTGCATATCAATTGCAATGCAACCCCAACTCAACATCCATTCTCAGGTACAAAGATAGCTGCACCTTTACTGCTATCACCTGCTGACAAAGCTACCGGTGTCAGCGTTTTTCCTGAGTTTACCTGGTCGGCGCCGGACGGGGCTACATCTTACAGGCTTGAAATTGGCTATACAAAGGATTGTAAAAATTTTGCACTTACGTTACAAGACAGTTCATACACTTTCGATTCCCAATTGCAGTTGAACAAACAGGTTTTCTGGCGTGTAAGAGTGGAAAACTACAACGGCTACTATATTACAGACACCAGCGACTGGAGTGCGGTATTCAGCTTTACAACCGTGGACGCCCCGCTCAACCCGCCGATAATCAGGAAACCGGAAATGTCCTATAGTATCCCCAGGAATGTAACATTTTCCTGGGACAAAATCGACAGTGCCCAATACTATCATTTCCAGATTGCACGGGATGAAGCCTTCAGCAACATTGTCCTGGACACCAATATCACGAAATGCGAATTGAAATATACTCTTAATTATAAAAGCTATTACTACTATAGGGCCAACGCTAATAACCAAAAAGGAATGAGCCCCTGGTCAAAAACCAGGTGGTGTCTCATCTGCCGGCAGTTTGATTCACCCCCCGGACCCGATGAACCATCGGACAATTCGATTAAAATACCGGTAGCCGGGGCATTTAAATGGCATTCATACTACGGAGGCGATTGTTTCCAGGTACAGTTGTCTAAGGACAATAATTTCACGACAACTGTACTTGACACAATTACCAAGGACTTAAAATGTAATTATGTCAATCTCGATTATGGTTCTTATTACTACTGGCATGTCAAAGCTTACAGCGACTATGACACATCGGAATGGTCAGAGACGTACCATTTCAGGACAGAATACGAAAAGCTTCCCGGTGTACCTGAGGAAGTCACTTTACTTACACCGAAAAACAATGCCAATTATACATTTTCTATTGAGAGCGGAGATATAAACGTTTACGGAGATGATTTCACATGGAAGCCCGGTCCGACCCAGGTGGACAAATATTTTTTTGAAATAGCAAATAATGAGAATTTTACAGATAGCCATATCAATGATGATATAACCGAAACAACATTGAATTCATGGACAGCAATCCTTGGCTCCACTTCCGAAGGCGATTATTACTGGAGAGTAAAAGCAGGTAATGAAGCCGGATGGGGCCAGTTCAGTGAAGTACGTCGCTTTCACCTTAACACTGTTGGTGTAAAAGAAAGTTTGAACGCAGATGATCAGGACATACGCATTGTTCCCAATCCGGCTGATGGACATATTACCGTTTCATTGAAAGATACAGGTTTACAGGTTCATGGCATATCCATATTTAATTCCCTTGGAATGGAAATCAAAAGGTATGAATCATCCGACTTGTCTGGTGGTAACTCCGTATCATTCTCTACAGGCGAATTAGCTGCCGGTGTTTATTATTGCACTGTCGAGTATGCTGCAACAATAAAACAGTCGGCATTTTTAATTGTAAGATAGGCCCGAATAATACCCGTTTTGTCTCAGCGGAACTGCTAAGTAATACGAAGGAATTCCAAGCCGGAATTCCTTCTTTACTTTTTATCTTTGCCGATTACCCGATTTTCATTATATTGCTACAAATGAGCAAAGCTTTGAGTGGAAGTTTCATCAATTTGAAATATTACTATGTGGAGAAAATCTGTAATTATCGCCATTACTGCAACAGCAGCAATCCTGCTTTTTGCCGGCAGCGGATGTGAGTTTTCACCGACGGGGCTTGAAGACGCTGGGGTAAAACCATATGATTCGAACTTTGTCGTGAAGTTGAACCCGATGGATTCCAATATTGTTCTTACAAAAAATACCGAATTCTCATTTAATATGAGCGATACCCGGAAGAAAATACTCTCAACAGACATTGTTTTCAATGACGAAAAAATATATTATAAAGATAATAACAATAGTGGTGAAATAACCTTCGAAATCCCTGCTTCATATTACCCCGACGGAGAATATGTACTGTCGATCGCAATGAAAACAACCAGCGGAACCGGCAGCATTGCGGACAATCTCGGACTTGAAACCGAACAACATCTATACAAATGGAAAGTTACAATTCAAAAAGCAGGAATTTACCTGGTCCTTCGTGAGGTTGTCAACGAAGACGGCCGCTGCCGAATCTCCTGGGATTGCACAATCGGCTCCGGGTTCCAGTATTATCAGGTAATTAAAACTTATAACACGCACCAGAATTATTATTCCGAAAAAATCTACGACAAGAATACGAAAGTGTACTATGACAGTAATATTGTTTCCGGGAAAAATGAATATGCGGTTGTAGTCTGTTATACTGATCAGAACTCCAAGACCTGTACAAGAAAATCAAACATAATTACTGACGAATCTCTTCAGGAAATCAACTGCGAGTTGTACGACAACCAATGGAACAAAATAAAATGGAACAGGCCTGTTTACTACAAAAATGTTTCATGCTACATGATTCTTGACAACAATGATAATAGCAAAGTCCTTTTCTCAACAACAGACCAGAACGTAACGGAATGTACTCTGAATACTAACGTTTTACTCAACAGGACACTATTATTTATGGTTGTACCCAAGGACACTGTTTTCGGTTACGAGGCCTATTCACAACAATTTGAAACGAAACCTCTGGTACTACCGAATTACGGCTATAGCCTTCTTAAACACTGCTATACCAATGATAATATGTTGTATTATATACACGATGAAGTAGTTTACTCATACGATCTGAATACCCAATCAACGGCGGGAGCCATTAACACCAGCTATCTCAAATTCTCTGATATTATCGGAGTTGCCGAAAACAACCAATATGCTGCTTTTTGTACATATAGTCCGGGGAAGCAGGTTTACTTCGTCCAATCCCCCGACTACAAAAGACTTGTTAAGCTGAACTCCGGCGAGCTTGACCAGACGATGAATATCATTGGTTTATCTGTGACAAATGACGGCAGGCTGTTCGTTTTCCAGAGCATGTACGTTAAGCAGATGACCCGTATCTTTATATATGATTTGAAAACAAACGCCCTGATCAGGCAGGACTCATTGAATTTTGACAGTAAGAAAGCCGAAGCTTCTTCAGACGGTTCATGTTTCTTAGCATTTAACGATTCACGATATACCTTCTTCAGGATTGATAATGACAGCATTGTATGGGTGAAAAACGAATACTTCAGTGATTATTATTCTCGGGGAGGATTTATATTTATTCCGGGGACAAATAAAATTCTTATCTTATATCAGAAATCCATCCAGACATGGGATTGTGTTACGGCAACAAAGCTATCGTCATTTAATACAAAATCAGATATTCTTTTTGATATCGACTACTCAAACGGCTATGTGTTAACCGGCGATTCGGAGTCCGATTATATTCATATATATGATCCGGCCAGCTCACTACTAATGAAATCCATACAGTATCATAATATTTCGCAATATGAAAAACTTGCACTATTAAATTCAGTCCTTGTATGCTATCGTGGAATTGCAACTATACAATATTAACCTATGAAAAAAATCCTGTCAATACTATTCCTGCTCATTGCCATCGGCTGCGAATACACACCGTCTGAAGTTGAGGACTCGGGAGTTAAACCTGTTTATACCGATCCTGTGGAAATTGATTTTAGCCTAAAAGACTCGATTATTACAGTTACGAAAAAAACAGAGTTACAATATACATTTAGTAAAAATTGTAAAATAGAGGTAACATTCAATGGTTTAACCCATTATTATGCACCTTCAACCTTCGGCAGTATTAGTCTCGATCCTGAGGAATATCCGGACGGGGATTACGAATTGATACTAAAGATAATTACAGGTACCGACAGCAGTTGCATTGCAGAAAAAATCCATAGAGAGAAAGTAATTTCCATAAATAAATGGAAAGTATTGATTAGGAAAAACGGCAGGTATTTTGTCCTCAACGAAGTTGCCAACGACAACGGTTCCTGCAGAATTACATGGAAAAGGATCAACGATGATAATTTCATGTACTATCAGGTAAAGAAAACAATTAACGTCAATGGGAAGGATACCACTTATTGTTCTGAAAGAATATCAAATATAAACGACACTGTTTTTTACGATAATAATATAATTTATGGTAAGGCTGAATACTCCGTCGTCGTGTATTGCCAGAATTATTTCAGAGAAACAAACAAAATCAAGTTCGAATCCCCGGTAATGGGCATTAATAGTGAATTCAATTCTGACTCCAGGGCAAGAATATATTGGGACAGGCCGACTTTTTACAAAAATGTCAGTAAGTTCGAAATCTGTGATTATTACACCCAGGAAACTCTTTTTACTTCTACGGATGAAAACACAAAAGAGTGTGGAGTCGATCTCGATTTCCCATATTGTAAAACAATCCTCTTCAAGATTTTTAGTAACGACAACAAGTTCGGCAAACCATATTATTCTCTTGTTAGTAAGATAAACATTAAAGACTCTTTTCCGTCATTTGATATGTATTCAATAGCCCACTGCTATTCTTCAGATGATATGATCTATAACCTGGAATCTTATAATTGTTTTCAAGTTTATTCCCTAAAAAAGAAAGGAGACCCTCTAAAACTTTATTGTAATGGAGTTATGATCAAAGTATCAGAAAACAACAAATATATTGTCATTTTTCGCAACTTTAATACTTATTCCTATTTTACACCTCCCGATTACAAATCCTATTCATATTATCTTCCTGAACTATGGTCATTTGGGTATGATTTTTATTATGATGCATCGATAACTGATGATGGTAAATTGATATTGATATTTTCTCCTGCATCAAAAAAGAAGTCGTATTTTTATATTCATGACCTGTACAAGGATACAAAAATCTTTCTGGATTCGATTGACTATTCATCGACGATCGAAGCCTCGTTCGACGGTAAATATATACTTACTCAACGATCTGCTAATGGGGTCTATTACTACCGAATCAGGAAGTTTCAGGACAAAAAACTTGTAATTGCCAGTGAATTCTCCGTTTCAGCGAACACATCGACAGCGGTATTCATTCCCGGAACGTATTTATTTGCCTTGATGGACGGCAATCAGATGCAAATCTGGGATTGCGAATCGGGAAAGATGAAGTACTCATTTGAAACAGAATCGACTTCACTATTGGATATTGATTATACCAACAACTATGCCCTTACCAAGTCTGCCGATTATGTTCATATCTACGACCTGGCAAACGGCGCCCTGAAGAAACGCTTCAAATACAGCGACAACAACCTGATTCTCATGAATTCCACGTTAATTGGCAAAGGTTTCATTACTAAAGTAACATATTAACCTATGAAAAAAATCCTGTCAATAATAATACTTCTCATCGCCTGCGGCTGCGAATATACACCGTCTGAAGTAGAGGAATCAAGAGTTAATACTAATCCGGTTAAATTTGATTTCAGCCCAAAAGACTCGATTATTATAATCACTCAAAGTACAAAGTTTCAATACACATTATCTGAAAAATGTACCGTGGAGGTATCATTCAATAATAAAGTCTTAAGTCATCAATATACAGATCACGGATATTTCTTCCTCGACCCAAATGATTATTCCGACGGTGACTACGAATTAAAAATTACGCTTATAAAAGAAGCCGGCAGCGGCAGCATTGCAGATAAAGCAAATTTGGCGGATGTTGAGTCCATACATAAACGGAAAGTATTGATCAGGAAAAACGGCAGGCATTTTGTCCTCAACCAGGTTGCCAACGACAACGGTTCCTGCAGAATTACATGGAACAGGATCAACGATGACAATTTCCGGTACTATCAGGTAAAGAAAACAATTAACGTCAATGGTAAGGATATCACCTATTATTCTGAAAAAATATCAAATTCAAACGACACCGTTTTTTACGATAATAATATAATCTATGGTAAGGCTGAATACTCTGTAGTCGTGTCTTGCAAGAATTATAACAGAGAAACAAACAAAATCAAGTTCGAATCCCCGGTAACAGGCATTAATAGTGAATTCATTTCTGACTCCAGGGTAAGAATTAATTGGGACAGGCCGACTTTTTACAAAAATGTCAGTAAGTTCGAAATCTGTGATTATTTCACCCAGGAAATACTTTTTACTTCTACGGATGAAAACACAAAAAAGTGTGAACTCGATCTCGATTTCCCATATTGTAAAACAATCATGTTCAGGATTTATAGTAAAGATGATAAATTTGGCTGTCCGTATTATTCTCTTGATGGTAAGATAAACTGTAAAGACACGTTCCCGTCATTTAAAATTAATACACTGACCCACTGTTATTGTTCAGATGATATGATTTATTACGAGGCTCCTGATCAAAGTTTTCAAATTTATTCCCTTCAAAAGAAAGCAAACCTGTTAAAACTCTATTCGGAAGGATTAACGCTCAAAGTATCTGAAAACAACAAACATATTATCCTTTTACGCGACAACATTATTTATACATATTTTAAGTCTCCCGAATATAACCAAAAATCATATTATTTTCCTAAACTTTTGTCAAAAGGGAATTTCAATAATTATGATGCATCCATAACTGATGATGGTAAAATGATATTGATAGTTTCTAATGTAACAATTCAGAAGACGTATTTTTATATTCATGACCTGAAAAAGGATATGGTAATCCTTCTGGATTCTATTGACTATTCAGCGACGATAGAAGCCTCGTTCGACGGTAAATATATACTTACTCAACGATCTGCTAATAGGGTCTATGACTACCGAATCAGGAAGTTACAGGACAACAAACTTGTAATTGCCAGTGAATTCTATGTTACGGCGAACACATCGACAGCGGTATTCATTCCCGGAACGTATAAATTTGCTATTATGGACGGCAGTCAGATGCAAATCCGGGATTGCGAATCGGGAACTATTACATACTCATTTGAAACAGAATCGACTTCACTATTGGATATTGATTATACAAACAACTATGCCCTTACCAAGTCTGCCGATTATGTTCATATCTACGACCTGGCAAACGGCGCCCTGAAGAAACGCTTCAAATACAGCGACAACAACCTGATTCTCATGAATTCCACGTTAATTGGCAAAGGTTTCATTACTAAAGTAACATATTAATTTATGAAAAAAATCCTGTCAATAATATTACTTCTCATCGCCTGCGGCTGCGAATATACACCGTCTGAAGTGGAGGACGCTGGAGTTCAACCGGTGGTTGATCCTCCCATCGACATCTTCCTACACCCCGGAGACTCAATATTATACATTTCATGGCAAACAGCTTTTTCATTCGATTCCCTTGTCAGGGACAAACCGGAAATTACATTTGACAACAACATGATAGTCTATTCCATCGCTGATGATAAAGCATATTTTACTATTGATCCTACCGGCTATTCTGACGGGGAACATGAGTTAAAGATCGAAGTAAAAGTTCATCCCGGTAATGGAAGCATCGCCGACAAGATGGGCATGGAGAAGGTAAAAAAGGTTTTCAGATGGAAAGTCATTATCAATAAATCGTTAAGTAAAATTCCGGTACTCCATAGTGTCGTAGAAGAAAACGGGACATGTAAAATCACATGGAATAGATACAATGTCTCTTCTTTCAAATCCTACAGTCTTTATAAAACCGAAAATGGTAGGGACAACTATAGCATTAATATTAATAATATTGATGATACCGTGTTCTATGACCGCAATGTTACCTTTGGAAATTACCGGTATTATTTAGTTATCTTATACCAGTACCCAAACGGAGTATCACCAAAGTCTAATGAAATCTCAATAGATTCTCCAATAGAAATGACCAAAGAGTTCATTAGCAGCTCAAAGATAAAACTTAAGTGGCAGAAGCCGCTTTTCTATAATAATATCGAATCCTATTCAATTGTTAAGAGCAATGACACAAACTGTACTCTTTTCTCTGGCAATGATAAGAATGCGACCGAATGTGTATTCGAGTCTGATTTCCCATATATCGATATGCTTACTTTCAGGGCGAAAGGAAAGGATCCGGAATTCGGCAAAAAATACTATCAGGTAACAATAAGCACAATTAAGGATACTTTCCCGGATTTCGTTGACAACAAACTCATTCATTGCTATTCTCCGGATAATATTATATACTATTTAAATGAGATGAGTTCAAATTATTATTACAATATATATTCTCTGGATAAAAAATCAGTATTGCTCAACAGAAATAATTATTATCAACATTTTTTCGTATCGGAAAATAATCATTACCCTATTATACAGGATTGTAACATTGTTTATATATTCAAGCCGCCGTATTATGGTATTTGGGATACGATACGAATTCAGAAGTTGCCTTCGGGTTTTATCAAATACACGGATTACTATGATGGTTCAATATCAAATGATGGAAAATTGCTCTTATTATATACGTTCTCTGAGAAAGAAAAATCATATATTCTTAGATATAATTTGAATGACAAATCACTTGTTTCATTAGATTCAACCGACATGTCGACAAGTATCGAATCATCAGCTTCAGGCAACTACGCTTTTATATACCTCTATAAAGAAAAAAAGATTTCAATTCTAAAATATCAGGACAGCAAGTTGTCAGTTGTTAAAAAGATTTCTGTTAATGATTATAAATATAAATCAAAATTCATTCCCGGCACCGACAAAATTGCTATTATGGACGGCAATCAGATGCAAATCTGGGATTGCGAATCGGGAACTATGACATACTCATTTGAAACAGAATCGACTTCACTATTGGATATTGATTATACAAACAACTATGCCCTTACCAAGTCTGCCGATTATGTTCATATCTACGACCTGGCAAACGGCGCCCTGAAGAAACGCTTCAAATACAGCGACAACAACCTGATTCTCATGAATTCCACGTTAATTGGCAAAGGTTTCATTACTAAAGTAGTATATTAATTTATGAAAAAAATCCTGTCATTCGTTTTATTGTTTACCGCAGCAGTATTCCCGCTTAAACCAGCCGAATTTTCAATTGCCGCGGCGCCTTCCTACGGTTCCTATTACATGCAGGGACTGCGTAACTATCAGGAACATATTGAAAGTGCTTATGAAAGCAAATATGACCTCGATTTCAAGACTGTCGATGACTTTCCAGGAGGCTTCTTTGTGCCTGTAGAGGCCCGGGTCCGATTTGGAAAAAACATCCTCGGACTGGGCTTCCAGCAATTCTCCACGGGTTCCAGGACCGGCTACAAAGACTATTCGGGAAGGGTATGGACCGATTTTTATGTCGATACGGATGTTCTGTACCTCTTATACAAGTTCGATTTCAACATGTCCGGCATCCTGGATTTCAAGATTATGGTGGATTACAACATGTTGTTCTCAACGCTTCGAATCGAGGACTATTCCAATATTTCTCTGGAAGAGACAACTTCGAAGGATGAATATGAGTGTTTCTCCCATACCCTGACTGTCGGCACGGAACTGACAAAAAGGTTCGGGGACTTCGAGCTCGGGCTGCGTATTGCCTATATGGTCGATTTGAACAACTTAATAGTTCCCGGATATTTTGAACTGAATGAAGACCGTGCCTGGGGCATGAGCAGATCGATCAGGTCCCAGTGGGGCGGATTCAGGGCGGGGCTTGTCTTCGCATACAACTTCACGGAAAACAGCAAAATCCAGCCCCATGAGTAGTTCTTCACTGTTCAATCAGGATGCTGCACCGATTAATAATTTTGAAAATATATATTGGAAAAAGATATGAACAATCAATATGCAAGACGCTTGTTTACAGCAATGCCGGCAATTCTTTTCACTGCTTTTGTTCTGGCAACAGGCCTCTCCTACGCCGACGATGCCCCCCTGGAAATGAAAACAATCGGCGGCTCCGAATGCCTCATGGGTAACAGCAACACTGAAGTGAGGCTTGATTCGGAGTTAGTGGTAATTACACTGAATAAGAATTCCTACACTGTCGATGCTGTTTTCTGGCTTTTCAACGAAGGCGCCGAAATTACTACCGACATAGGCTTCCCCAAAGAATACAAGTATTACTTCAACGCCGAAAGCGACATCTGGAATGTCGGCAAAAACAAGAAAGGTAAGTTCGACATTAATATCATCAAGAAGAAACAGGAATTTGACAAGTTCGAGACCTGGGTCAACGGCAAAAAAGTAAAGTACCAGGCGCTGGGCGGCCAGATCAATTTCACCTTCGCCTCCAACGACGGCCTGGTCAATTACAGGATTGGCCCTGATGAGAAAAGCAGATTAATAGAATGGCTGTCCAAATGCTATAAAGATTTCAGGGAAAACGACAGCTGGGACTTGGCTGACTCCATGAAATACACAATCAAAACAACTGAAGGCAAGTCTTTCACCCTCTCCTACAACGACATAAGCAATAAACTGAACATAATTGACCTGGACTGGCTGACAAAGAATGTAACGCTTCCGGCGGGCAAAGCCACAACCACCCGTGTGAAATATACATGTAAGTATCCATCTTCCTACTACGACCCCATCTGGAAATATATCTACGGTACAGGCAGGAACTGGAAAGGTAAGATTGGGAAAGCGGCCTTTGTGATTATCGATAAATACGAGATTACTAAGAAGATCACTGCCGGCGTTCTGAGTAACGATCAGCTCCCAATCGACAGGAAACCGGTGATCAATAAAACAAACGGGAAAACTGAGGTAATTCTCCTCGACTTCGAACCGGAAGACATGGAGAACATCGAAGGGAGAATATCGGAGTAAGGTTTCGCCTGTTTTATCCCGGATAATGCGTCAGGAGTTGTAAATATCACATTATTAATTGATATATAGCAATTTAACGATTTTTCCCTCCTTGGATAAGGAGGGGCAGGGGTGGTTGGATATTCCGTGTTTTGGGTTATCTAATGCACAATGAGGGTTAATAGTTAAGTTTACAAATTCTTCTTCGAATTAGAATGAGGGTATTGGTATGAACAATTACAGCATAAAACGTTTCTTGTTGCCATTAATAGTTTTAACCGCCTCAATTGCTATTTCGTACGCTAACGACACCCCCATCATCAGCCGGAATCTCGGGAGCACCGAGATATTCACAGGCAACGGCAATACTGAAATCAGGCTCGATTCGGAACGCGTTACCATTACCTTAGGAAAAGATTCATACAAAGTCGATGCTGTTTTCTGGCTTTTCAACGAAGGCCCGGCAATCACTACTGAAATTGGCTTCCCTCAGAAATTCATCTATCGTGCCGCCTGGGGCCTGGTATGGTTCACCGGAGAAAACAAAGAGCTTTTGTTCGACATCGACGCCATCAGGAAAAAACAGGAATTGGGCAATTTCCGGACCTGGATAAACAACAAAAAAACAGCCAGTTTTACAAGAAACGGACCAATTGCCCTCTCGTTCTTCGACAGGCACGGCGTATCGGAATACACTATAACCGGGGAGGAAAGAGACAGGCTTGTGTCATGGATCAATGAAACATATAGAAAGTACAAGGGAATATACCGCGACGGCGAAGACTATGAAATTGCACTCCAGAATAATTACCTGAAAATTGCCGACTCTATCAGGTACTCATTCAGAACAGCCGGCGGTGAACTAATTGCAGTTTCATTCCGGGAAATTCGTTTCCAGAGCTTCAGGACTGACTCTCTTTTTACAGGGCCCGACACTGTTTCGTTTCACCGCAACAAAAATGATTATCACTATCTGATTGGACACGACGAATGTAAAAAGATGAAGGAATGGATTGAGAAAACACAAAATATAATTGATGAAATGCAAAAGCTGGGCCCCGACAGCGAACCGAGATATACGATACATACTGCAGAGGGTAAAGCATTAACGTTTTCATTGAATTACATCTGCAATGAGCTTTTACTTACCGAGATGAACTGGCTGACAAAGAAAGTAACGTTTCCCGCTAACGGCAGGACAGTCTCCCGTGTCAGCTATAGCTGCAGCTATCCCATGACATTTGAACCTTTCGGTGAATTGCGCTGGAATTACATATACGGCACAGGAAAGAACTGGAAGGGTAACATTAAAAAAGCAGTCTTCATTGAAAATGATCCGAAAAAAATAACCAATGACATTAAACCCGGCGTAATGGAATTTTTCCGGGATGACATCGACAGGAAACCAATTACTAAGGGCATGAACAGTAAAAAAGCCGAAGTCATCATTCTGGATTTTGAACCCGAAGACAAAGAATATATCGAGGGCTATTACAATTATGATATTGAAGATATTACTAAATAATCCGGAGGACAGCCATGAAACACATTATGATTATTCTTGCAGCCTTCATCGCAGTGTTTGCCGTCACTTACGCAGACCTCGCACCGGTTTTCTATTCTATTGAAGCCGGCGGTTCCCAGCGCTATTTCGGCGACAGCAGCACGCAGGTCAGGCTCGACTCCGAATTGGTAACAATCACATTAGGTAAGGATTCATACACGGTAGAGGCTGTTTTCTGGTTCTACAACGAAGGTCCTGAATTAACTACGGAGATAGGATTTCCTGAAACAATCTATCATTACGCGAGAAGGGATTTCCAGTATGGCCGGGACAAACTGCTGATTGACATCGACAGTAACCTGAAATACATGGGGTGTGGCAATTATTCAGCCTGGTTCAACAACGAAAAAGTTGACCATCAAACAAGGAATGAATATGTATCCGTCGAATGTTTTCCGAAGAGTTTTGACATTAACCATGACCAATGGTACGGGTTTGTCGATTGGATGAACGCAAACAGCAATTACAGCGACAGCAGGTTTTCGTACAGGAAGAATACAAAAGACAGTTACCATAATGATTACGACACAATTCACTATTCATTCGTTACAATAAACATGGACACAATTAACATTTCATTCAGCAGCATATCTCCGGAGATGTTTGGACCGCCGCTTACCGGACTTGACCAATTGTGTGATCTATCTTACTTTAATAATGGAGTTTGGCTGAGGTGCCGTTTGGACAGAATTGAATATAACAAGTTGAGAAGCAGGGTTTTAAGTTACAAGGATGAATATGAAAGGCGGAAATTGCTTGCTCCCGAAGGAGATCCAACGTTTACTTTCATTACTACCAAAGGCAATACAATTGAACTGTCATATACTAATTTACACCGCTATGCCTATTTTACAGACAAGCGCTGGCTGGTCAGCACTGTTACATTCCCGGCAAACGGTCCGGCAGTTTCCCGCGTAAGCTATACTACCCCCTATTCCTCTGAGATCGATTACAAGATGGTGTCTTGGAATTATATTTACGGCACAGGAATGTACTGGAAGGGGAATATAAAAAAAGCTGCTTTCGTCCAGGTTACAGACTATGATGAACCGTCAGGGGCTGAGACTGTCGAAGACAGATTTTCATGCAGTGAAAAAAGGAATTTGAAAATCAACAAAATCGACGGCAAAAGGACCGAAATGATCCTCTACGACATAGAGCCGGGTCCGGATGAGTATATCCGTGGTATGGTTGATTATATGAGGTAGAAGAAATGAAATTACAAACCCGCATACTCATCATGGCAACCATTTTGGTAATCGCTGCCGCAACGCAACTGTCGCAAGCCGACGACGGGCCTGTGAAATATAAAACTGTTGGGGGTTCAGAGTATGTAATCGGAAATAATGGCCTTGACGTAAGGCTTGACTCTGAACTGGTGATAATAACTTTGAACGAGGATTACTACACTGTGGACGCTACTTTCTGGCTTTTCAACGAGGGCGCCGATATTACTACCGACATTGGATTCCCGGAAGAGTTTCTGTTCGACTTCAGTAATGAAGAAGGCTGGAAGGATAGTAAAGACGGCAATTCACTGATATTTGACGAAAACAAATTAAGGGAAAACCAGGAATACAAAGATTTTCAAACATGGGTTAACGGCAAGAGTGTCGATTATACTTTGATGAAAAGCCTTCCTATAATTACTTCGTATCGATTAGATCATTTTTCAGACTTCCAGTTGTCTGATGAAGAAAGGAAAAGGCTGATCGGATGGCTTAACGATAACCGGCAAAAATATGACCTGATTACTAATGCTATCAACTTGTGTGAGCGTTTCATCGAACAGAATTGTCATAGATTATTCGATTCCAATCAATTTACTTTCAATACAACTGATGGTAATTCAATTACTTACTCTTTCGGTTACATTATGCGTAATTTATTCATTCCCATTCAAATAACTAAAGACACATTTGAGATTACTGGTAATGATAATATAAGCAAATACCATATAATGGAATCCGAATATCAAAGATTCCGGGATTGGCGAAACTCAAAATGGGATGATTTTGATAAGTGTTGTCAACATATTTCCCACGGTGACTTCTACTATACATTCAATACAGGATATGGAAAGACTGAAAAGTATTCGTATGATTTTATCTTGACGTTAACACTGGCCGAACTGGACTGGATGATTAAGAAAGTTACATTGCCTGCTGAAAGCGTTACTGTTACCCGTGTCCATTACAATACGAAGTATCTTTCCAAAGATGATAGTCCCTATTGGAGATACATATATGGCACTGGAAAGGATTGGAAGGACAATATCAAAAAAGCTGTTTTTAAAATTATTGAGAATAAAAAAAATTTCATCGATAACGACTTTCAAATATCAAGTATGCGTGAGCATGTTATTAAGCAAATCGACAGCAGAAACACTGAGATTACTATTTTAAACTTTGAGCCGGATGATATGGAATGTATCGAAGGCGATAACTACATTGTAACAGACGAAGAGTAAAGCGCCTGTCCAGAACGCTGCTACACTTTGTCCAACAGGTTCGCTTCGATTATAATCCTGATGAGTGAAACTGTATTCTTAGCGCCGAGTTTGTCCATTATATTCTTCCGGTGAATCTCAACAGTACGGGGGCTGATGAAAAGCTTCTCCGAAATCTGTACATTTGTCAGTCCCCCGGCAATCTCCTTCAGCACCTCGCGTTCACGTTTCGACAGCTTGCCGAGCAGTTCCTCGGCCGAAGCCTGTCCCGGCAGTTTAATGATGTTCTTCGCAAGCATCTCCAGCGAAGTCTTGCAGAAGAAGCGTTTTCCATTGTGAACAGTAAACACTGCGTCGCGCACTTCGTCGGCTTCGGCATTCTTGGTGAGGTAGCCCCAGGCGCCCGATTCCAGGGCTTTCTGGATTACCCAGGGCTCGGAATGGTGCGAGAGGATGATACATCTTATATCTTTATGTAACTTCCCGAATGTTTGCATCGTTTGAATGCCGTCGAGTGGCGGCATGTCGATGTCGAGCATAGCCACGTCGATCTTTCTCTTTTCGGCAGCTTCCAGCGCTTCTTCGCCGGAGCCGACAATAGCCACCACTTCAATCTCATCGGTGTTCTCGAGCATGTGCTTGATGAGCTTGGCTATCATCGTATGATCGTCGGCCAACAGTACTCTAATCTTTTCCATATAACTTATTCATTTCCTTTCATTACAGAAAGTAATTTTAAGGAATTTTTCCGTCGTAAAAAAGCGATATTTTCATAAACCCGGAAAAAGTTTGTCAAGAATTCTGAATGCTGAATTCTGAATGCTGAATGTAAGAAAAAGCTGACCAATGTTTAATTACGAATTACAAATGATAAATGCTGAGCCAATGCGACTTTCCCTGCTTTGGATAACCCCGTAGAGGCGACATATTAATAGTACGGTCTCAATTCTGAATTTTCAATTTCCAGCCACTAATCACCAGCCACCAGCCACTAATCACCAGCCACCAACCACCAGCCACTAACCACCAGCCACCAGCCACCAGCCACCAATCACCAGCCACTAACCACTAACCACTAGCCACTAGCCACTAACCACCAACCACCAGCCACCAGCCACTAACCACCAGCCACTAACCACCAGCCACCAGCCTCAAACCTTCTTCTTCATCTCTTCGATCTTGCCGAGGTAAAACTCGCGTTTCGCCGGTTTAGCTTCGAGCAGCGCTTCATACACTTTCAGGGCTTCGCCGAAGGCGCCCTGAACTTCATAAATTTTGGCGATGGTATCGGAAGCCAGGATGCCGTTATCCTCGTCGGGCAGTTTATTCGGTTTGGGGGCAGGTTTCGGTTCAGGCGCAGCCGGTTTATAGGCGGCGCTTGCACTCTTTATCTGCCGTGCTTTCGACAGGAAGTAATCCTCGACGGGTATTTCCTCGAATGACATATCGAGGAAACAGTTGGTGTAATTCTGGAAATCGTCGGGTATGTTCGCACTCTCAAAGAACCGCAGTTTCGGCGGCAGAGGCAGTTTCGTATATACCTTTTTATGTTTTTCGGCTTTCCTGCTGAGCATGATCGCGTTCAAACCGGGAATTATCCTTATGTCTTTCGAGCGGTGCTCATGAGTATGAGTTGAGGTCCCCCTGCCCCCCATCAGCGCCCCAAGGGTCAGTCCTTCCCCGTTCGCCGTGTAACCCCGATCTTCACCCGCAGGGCTGTCCATGATCCCATCATAATACTTCTCCGGTTCAATTGCAGGTTGCAACGATTCTTCAGGTTCCTGCATTATACTATCGACGGCAGCCCTTATTGTCTTGTTGCCGGGAAACAACTGCCCTCCTTCGTTAAGCGCAGCCATCATGCTGTCTTCGTCGCCTAAGCTTTTGTAAGCCCTGGCAAGCACAGTGTATGCCAGCGGGTAATCCTGGTACTGTTCGATTCCACGACGGCAGAGGTCGGCAGCAGCAGCGGCATCCCCGTTTTCGAGAAGCTCTTCAGCCTCGATGGCAAAAAATATTGATATGTCATCCATAGTATATTTCTTTCCCTGTATTACCTTCTGTTACCGAGGAGTTGAATCAGGAACAGGAACAGGTTAATAAAATCGAGATAGAGTGAAAGGGCTCCGACGATGGCTGTTTTAGCGGCAGCTTCGCCCCCCTTGAGTTCAATGACCGACATTTCTTTCAGCTTCTGGGTGTCGTAAGCGGTTAGGCCTGCAAAAACCAGGACTCCGGCGATCGACACGGCGAAATAGACAGCCGAGCTGTGAATGAAGAAATTCATGATCGTCAGGCCGATGATTCCGATAAGGCCCATAAACATGAAACTGCCAAGGCCTGAAAGGTTTTTCTTTGTAACGAAACCAAAGACGCTGAGGGCAAGGAACATACCCGCAGTAAGGAAAAATACCTCGGCAATCGACTCCAAAGTATAGGCTGCCAGTATCACCGAAAACGTCAGTCCGTTGAGAGCAGAATAGCCGATAAATAGGGCGCCTGACAAGACTGTGCTGAGTGTGGCTACTTTGGACGATAGTGTCCACACGAGAACAAGCTCAGCGATAATAATACCCCAGAAAAACATTCTGTTCACTGCAATATCATACCACAAGCCGCTGTCGAATGTGTACCAGGCCGCTGCCCCGGTAATTAACAGTCCCACACACATCCAGCCGTAAACCTTGGTAAGGAACGCCTGCTGGATGCGCCCGACGGCTAATGAATCCAGGTGTTGAATATCTTCCTGCATAATCATATTCCCTTAATTTATTAATATAAATAGTTTTCAAAAATATATCAAATACGATTAATTATTTTTCACAATATAAGTAAATCAGATATTTCTGTCAATAACAAATTTAGCTAAATTAGTAAGTGAAGTCTTTGCTTCCGAATCGGGGAATTTCTCCAGCCTTGCAACGGCGTCAGCAATGAATCCGGCAGCTTTTTTCTCGGCGTATTCAATGCCGCCGTTCTGTTTAACAAACTCGATGACCGAAGCAATCTCTTTCTTCGACTGGTCGCCCTTCTTAACTAATTTAATCATTGACGACGCCTCTTTGTTATTCGCATTATTACAGGCATAGAGAAGGGGCAGGGTAATCTTCTTTTCCCGGATGTCGTTCCCAACGGGCTTACCTATTACAGAACTCTTGCCAAGGTAATCGAGGATGTCGTCTTTGATCTGGAAAGCGACACCTATGTTTTCACCGTATTCCTTCATTGCCTCTCTGTATTCTTCATTCTCAGTAGCGCTTGCAGCCCCAATCTCGCAGCAGGAAGACATCAGCGAGGCAGTCTTGTCCGAAATGATCCTGAAATAGACTTCCTCGTTAGTGTCGGCTTCGCGGCTTTTCTGTATCTGCAGAAGTTCGCCCTCGCTCATACGCCGCACTGAGTGTGAAGTTATCCTCAGGAATTCGAACTGCCCTGCTCCGATGGAAGCAAGTAAGCCTTTTGCAAGCAGGTAATCGCCTATCAACACGGCAATTTTGTTGTTCCAGGCAGCGTTGATGGAAGCAATGCCCCTGCGCTCCGTCGATTCGTCCACCACATCGTCATGGATGAGAGTAGCATTGTGGAGCAGTTCAACCATGGCAGCGCCAGTGTATGTGCTCTTGTTCACACCTCCGCAAGCTTCGGCAGCAAGAAAGACAAGAACGGGACGGAGCTGCTTGCCGCGTTTTTTGGTCATATATCGGACGATGAGGTTTAGCAGCGGAACGTCCGAATTCATGGCATTCTTCAGGAAAGCGTTAAATTCATCCAGATGGGCTTCAATTGGTTTCGATATGTCTTTAATTGTCATTAACCGTACTATCTACCGTAAAATTAGAAATCATTAATTCAATATCTTTTAAATACTAAAATAAGAAATAAATATTTCCGAATATAATTATGTTTTATTCCGCCGTACTATTCCCGCTTTTGTTGTCTTCCCTGTACACCACCCGGGCAATCCAGATGCTTATCTCATACAACACATAGAGAGGGACAGCGAAAATGAGCTGGCTCACCGGATCGGGAGTCGGGGTAATCACTGCGGCAATTATCAGTATCAATACAGCAGCATGGCGACGGTATTTGCACATGAACCCGGGAGTAAGAATACGCACCCGCGCCAGGATGTAGGTAATCATCGGCATCTCGAAAAGCAATCCCGCACCGAGCAGAAGCATGGTGATGAAACTGAAGAATTCGTTGATATCAATCTGGTTTTTAATATAATCCGTCCCGAACGAAGCCGCAAATTCCAGCATTGTGGGAATCATTACAAAATAGGCAAAGGAAACTCCCGAGAAGAAGCACAAAGACGTAAAGAAAGTAATCTTCCTTGCCCATTTCTTTTCGTTCTCATAGAGGCCCGGAGCAATGAACTTCCACAATTGGTACAATATCCAGGGAAAAGCCACAATGATGCCGGTAGTAAGGATTACTTTGAAATAGAGGAATGGCTGGCCGAAAGGTGTCAGGTTCTGAAGGGAAAGATTGGCCGAGATGGCCGGTTTCAACAGGACCTCTTTCATGATCTCCTGCACGAAGGTACCCGTCAGGGCACAGCCAAGGCCAATCCCGACAAGGGACAGGATGATCCTTTTCCTGAGCTCGCCGATGTGCTCGAAGAAAGTCATTTCCGAACCGCTTTCTTTAGTACCTTCTGCCATAAATTATCAATATACCCGTCATTTTATCAAAAAATAAAAGAATAAATGACGAAAATAATTATTAATTTTGATAAAATTGAAAAAAACTGGCTGTAGGTATGAAATATGGTAGAATTTTTTAGAAAAATAATTCTTGTTTCTTTGGCGCTGTCTTCCATGGCAATGCTTACATCCTGTCCCGACAACAACAACCCGGATGATTCCGTCGAGCCAATCGACATCCACAGTTCTTTCAGTTTCAGTTCCTCGTTGGGAAAACCCATTAAAAAGCACATACTTGAGGATGAATCCTTCAGTACAGCCGACATACTTTTCCTGTCGGTAATCAGGCCGGACTCCGTCAGGAACGACCAGAACCCAAGCCCGATAACCTCTACACTGGTGGCAGCCTATTACGACAGTCCCAGCAAGGTAAATTTCATTTCATTCGACAAAGAGAAACTCGTTCTCTATGTCGCCTTCCTGTCTAATATTCACTATATGGTAACGGACAGCTGGAATTTCGAGAAATTCGGCTATAACAATACTTATGAATGGATGATAGTCAACAACAACTTAGAAACTTCGAAAACGAACGTTACTTTCTGCAGCAACCTCCATCCCGTTTCCATCGACAACGAGGCCGACACAGTGTACCTGGGCCGCCCGTTCACGGTCACCTGGCAGCCTGCAAGCAACGACAGCACTGTAATATTCATAGATTTCGGCTTTTTCAGCGGCATGGATACCTGGGATTACTGGGGTGTAAAAACTGCCGACAACGGCTCATATACTTTCGACAGCAGTTTCCTGCAAAACCTTGGAATCAAGAAAAACGGCTATTTAACAGTAAGAATGCTGAGGATGAAGAAATCCTTCAATGACGTGTCATTCACCGGTTTACTCACCCAAAAAGCCGTTTGTTACACAATGACCGAAGCGAAAGTCGGGATATTTCTCAAAACAAACTGATTGAGGCCCATGAAAGTAAGCATAAAAAAGAAAACCCTGCTATACACCCATCCGGTTTTCATCGTAGGGAGCTACGACAGCAACCGGAACCCGAACATAATGGCTGTTTCCTGGGGCGGCATCTGCTGCAGCAATCCCCCAAGCGTTGCCATTTCACTGCGTAAAGCAACGCTTACCTATCACAATATTATGGCAAACAAAGCCTTTACTGTGAACATCCCGCCGGTGAACTACGTGAAAGAAGCCGATTATGTCGGAATATTGTCAGGCAGGGATGTGAACAAATTCGCCAAGACAGGACTGACTCCCGTTGACAGCGCTGTCGTTAACGCACCCTATGTACAGGAATTTCCCGTAGTACTGCTCTGCAAGGTTACGCATACACTGGAAATCGGCTCCCACACACAGTTCGTCGCTGAAATAGCCGACGTCCTGGCCGACGAAGAAGTACTGGAAGACGGAATGCCTGCAATTGAAAAAGTGAAACCGTTTATATATGATTCTTCCAAAGTGGCCTACCATAAGATAGGCGTAAAAATTTACGACGGTTTCACTACGAAGGAACTTTGATAGGTATTTAATACATAGGGACTTCTATGTCAATCAAGAACTGGCTCGAAGCGGACAGGCCCAGGGAGAAAATGCTTACGAGAGGAGAAGAATCGCTTACGGATTCGGAACTGTTAGCCATCCTGCTCGGTAACGGCGTCAAAGGCAAATCGGCAATTGACCTGGCAAGAGAACTACTGTCGTCGTTCAACTCACTATCGGAACTGGCTGCAAGCCCTGTCCGAACAATAATGAAAATCAAGGGAATCGGTAAAGCAAAAGCCGTGAAACTGTCGGCGGCGTTCCAGATTGCCCGACGGGTACAGGCCGGCAGGTCGAATGTAAACGGCATTTTCGACGGGCCTGAAAAGGTTGCACGCTATTACCTGCCGCTGTTCAGGGACAAAAAAAAGGAAGAATTCTGGATTCTGCTGCTGAACAGCTCCAACGTCATTTTCAAGGAGCAGAAGATCAGCGAGGGCATCCTCAACGCCAGCATTGTCCATCCGAGGGAAGTATTCAAAACCGCCATCGTCGAAAGCGCCGCTTCTATCATCCTGCTTCACAATCATCCGTCCGGCAGCAAAGAACCCTCGAAAGAAGACATTGCCGTTACGAAGCAGGTCGCCGAGGCAGGAGTATTGCTGAACATCAGGGTCCTCGACCACATAATACTTGCCGGCAATGAATACACGAGCCTGAAATTAAGAGGCTGCATCGATTGAGATTATTAACTTCCTTCGGTTCGGAAAAAATTGTAATTTTGCAACTTGTAAAATTTTGATAATAAGTCTATTTGGATAGTAAAGAAAACATATATGACAGACTGCCTTTGTGCCTGGACCTTGACGGGACACTGATTGCAACGGACACACTGCTCGAATCGACGTTGACGGCGGTTAAGCTGAAACCGCTCATCCTCTTCCTGTTGCCTTTCTGGATAATGAAAGGCAAGCTGTGGTTCAAGAACAGGATTGCCCGGATAGCTCTTCCCAACCCGGCCACCCTCCCCTATCGCCGGGATCTGCTCGAATATGCAAGGGCTGAAAAAGCCAAAGGCAGGGAGATTGTACTGGCAACTGCCACGGTTCAGGAAATTGCCGACGGAGTTGCCGCTCATCTCGGCATCTTCGACCGTGTACTGGCTTCCGGCAAAGATCAGAACCTCAGGTCAAAAAGAAAATTAGCAGCCCTGAACGAGTTGTACGGGGAAAAGAATTTCGTTTACGGGGGAGACAGCAGCGCAGACATAGAAGTCTGGAAAGGCTCTGCCGCTGCCGTCCTGGTCAACGCTTCGCGCAGCGTGAAACAGAAGATTGCCGGTTCTGTGCCGATTGCACAGACTTTTACCTATAAGAAGCCTTTCCTGAAAGCGCTCATCAAGGAAATCAGGGTTTACCAGTGGATTAAGAACATCCTGATCTTCCTGCCGCTAATACTGGCACACAACATCAGCAGCATTCCACTTTACGGCGATCTGTTGCTCGCATTCCTTTCCTTCAGCTTCATCTCTTCTTTCGTCTATATCGTTAACGACCTGCTGGACATCGAAGCTGACAGGCACCACCCCCGCAAGATGAAGAGGCCCATCGCATCCTGTATCATATCCATCAAACAGGCTTTGGTACTGGCACCGCTGTTCCTTGCAACCAGCATTGCACTGGCGCTGCTGTTCCTGCCCATGGAGTTCTTCTTTACCCTGATGACATATTTTATTCTTACCACTGCCTATTCGATAATACTTAAGCGTATATACCTTCTCGATATAATGGTTCTCTCCGGGCTTTATACCATCAGGCTGATTGCCGGCGCTGCCGCAGTCTCAGTCTTCATTTCTCCCTGGCTTCTGGCTCTGTCGGTGTTCATCTTCTTCAGCCTTGCAACCATGAAGAGATACACCGAACTGCTGGTTCTCCTCGAACAAAAACAGACCAACGCCAAAGGCAGGGGCTACCATGTCGATGACCTGAGCCTCCTTGCAGGCTTCGGCCCTTCAAGCGGACTCATCTCGGTGTTAATTTTTATGCTCTATGTCAATTCTAACGAAGTAATAAAATTGTACGACAAACCGTTCTATCTTTGGCCCATCGCCATCATCCTGATGTTCTGGATACTCAGGCTGTGGTTCGTGGCTCACCGCGGAAAAATGACAGACGACCCCATCGTCTTCACCGCCAAAGACCCGGTAAGTTATATCGCAGGACTATTGATTATCATTCTCGCAGTTGGAGCCAGTCTATGAACCTGACAAAATATGAATCGTGGGGACGCTATCCGAAAATTTCACCCAAACAAGTATTGCAGCTTAAGTGGAGGAACGAGATTCCTGACCTTAATTGCGTCGAAGGCACCCTGCTGCCCTTTGGCTACGGCAAGAGTTACGGCGACGTGTGCCTTAACGAAAACGGCACACTGCTCGACACGAAAGGCCTGAACAAGTTAATCGCTTTCGATGAAAACACCGGCGTACTTCGCTGTGAGTCCGGCGTAACCCTGGCGTCAATCCTGGAATACGCCACACCACGAGGATGGTTTCTCACGGTAACACCCGGAACCAAGCATGTTTCTGTGGGCGGCTGCATCGCTAACGACGTGCACGGCAAGAACCACCATGTGGACGGAACCTTCGGCTGCCATGTCAGGAAATTCGAACTGGTGAGGTCCGACAGGGAGCGTATTATTTGTTCCCCGGACGATAACCCGGAGCTCTTCAGGGCTACCATCGGCGGCCTCGGCCTGACCGGCTTGATTACCTGGGCGGAATTCCAGTTAATGAAAAGCCCTACTCCTTTCTTTTACACCGAAAGCATTAAATTCGACAATTTGGACCGGTTTTTCGAGATAAATGAAGAGTCTGAGCAGGAATTCAGGTATTCAGTATCCTGGATCGACACAACCGCTACTGACGGCAACCTTGGCAGGGGCCTGTTCAACAGGGGCAACCAGGCTGACCCGTCAGTACACGCCATTCCGCCTCTTCCCGGCGAGATGATGCTCCCCTTCCCCTTCGACGCTCCTTTCATCAACACGGCTACGGTACAGGCTTTCAATATCCTGTATTACCACAAACAACTCGACAGGGTTGTCAGGGGCGTGTCTCACTACAATCCGTTCTTCTATCCGTTGGACGCTATCCTTGGCTGGAACAAAGCCTACGGGAAAAACGGCTTCCTGCAGTACCAGTTCGTAATGCCCTTCAGCAGCAGGGAAGCACTGAAAGACATACTTAAATTCATTTCTGCTTCGGGATTGTCTTCATTCCTGACAGTACTAAAGACGATGGGCAGCGTCAGGTCACCGGGAATGCTCTCGTTCCCGCGCCCCGGCATTACCATGGCTGTCGATTTCCGCATCAGCCCGAAAACACTTGCCGTAGTAAACGACCTCGACAGAATTGTTACAGCAGCCGGCGGCGTTCTTTACCCTGCCAAGGATGCGCGTATGGCCGGCAGCGATTTCCGCAAATTCTACCCCATGTGGGAAGAATTCAGCAGCTACATCGACCCGAAGTTTTCTTCGAGTTTCTGGCGCAGGGTCACAGGTGAATAATATTATAATCAGAATAAAATGAAGGTTTGATATGAAAAAAGTATTGATATTCGGCGGCGCATCGGCAATAGCAACAGAAACCGCAAAATTGTTCGCAAAAGAAGGCGCTCACCTGTTCCTGGCAGACATCAGCACTGCCAGGCTCGAAGCTGTCAGGGACGATATCATTGCCCATTACAAAACACGCATCGACATCTTCGAATTGAATGTTAATGACTTCGACAGGCACCAGGAAGCCTTCGACGCAGCCGTCAATGCAATGGACGGCGTCGATGCGGTGCTGGTTGCACACGGCACCCTGCCGGACCAGCCGAAAGCACAGAAAGACAGGGAACTGACACTGCGTGAATTCTCTACGAACGGCACCAGCGTCATTTCACTCCTGACGATTGCTGCCAATTACTTCGAACAGAAGAAAGAAGGCTGCATCGCTGCCATTTCTTCTGTGGCAGGCGACCGCGGCAGGCAGAGCAATTATATCTACGGCGCCGCCAAAGGGGCAGTGTCGTTGTTCCTCCAGGGATTGCGCAACAGGCTGAGCAAATCGGGTGTCGGTGTTGTTACAATCAAACCCGGCTTCGTGGATACTCCCATGACGGCACACTTAGACAAGAATCCGCTCTATGCCTCACCTGCAAAGATCGGATCAATTATACATTCAGCAATGAAATCCGGTAAAGGCATAGTCTATGCCCCGGGTTACTGGCGGTTGATAATGCTGGTAATAAAAATGATTCCGGAAAGCATTTTCAAGAAATTGAGTTTGTAAGAGAATATAGAAATAGCGAATAAAATAGAATTGTCTCTCGCAAAGGCGGATTAGGTGAGTATCTCTCGCAAAGGCGAATTAGGAAGAAGTTTCTCTCGCAAAGGCGCAAAGCTCGGAAAAGAATAAGGGGAAGAATCATCTCACACTAAGCCCGCAAAGGAAGAGATTAAAAACAATGTACTCGTCCGAATGTGAAGCATACGAATA
>CAZWLN010000022.1:35597-66992 GCA_964634885.1 uncultured Hyphomicrobiales bacterium
TAAAAACAATGTACTCGTCCGAATGTGAAGCATACGAATAGCCCCAGAGGGGCGAAATATTAATAGGCGCAAAGGAAGACATACATTAGTAATGTACTCGTCCGAATGTGAAGCATACGAATAGCCCCAGAGGGGCGTTATATTAATCAAATTAAAGATTATCCCCATGAACACCGGTGAAGCGGCATACTGACCAACTACCCCGGAATCTAATATCAGTATCAGAGCAGAAAGCCGACGACCCGTTACTACTCCTTTGCAGAAGAATATTTAGAAAAAATGTTTAAGGCTATTTACTCCTTTACGAATATTTTCGACTCATTCCCAAGTTTAATGGAATATAACCCGGCTGGTAAATTAGATACATCAATCCGTTGATGCTCAATATCCGGAGCCATAACACTTATAACACAACTCCCAAGGGAATTGAATACTTTCAAATTACAAGGCAGGTACGGATTGAGACCACCATCAACATTAATTTCAATGTAATCTGAAGCCGGGTTTGGATAGATCATGACAGAATTATTCATTGCATTATTCCCTTCGACATCCAAAATTCCATAATCAGCCAGTATTTCCGGCACCGATGCACGAAAGACACCACTACCGTCAGTTCCGACCAGGATGTAATCATCACTGATTACTAATGAATTAATATCCTGGCAGGTAAAGTCATTATCTATCCTTTGCCAGCTATCTCCATCATCTGCTGAGAAATAGACCCTACCATATTCTGTTCCGATAAATATAATATTGTTATAAGAAACTATGGAATATATATAATAACTTTCCAATCCATCATCCTTTTTAATCCAAGTGTCGCCGTTATCAGTCGATCGATAGATTCCACTTAAAGTACCAACAAATATATTATTGCCAACGACAGCAATCGATTTAACTTCTTCATTTTCCAATCCATTATTCTTTTCCACCCAATTGTCCCCGTTATCAGTCGATCGATAGATTCCACAACTAAACGACCCGGTAAAAATATCATTTCCTTTGAGGGCTATAGAATAGAAATGCTTATCCTCAACTCCATTAAATCCATTATTACTTTCTGTCCAACTATCTCCATAATCAGATGAGCGATAGACACCCCAATCATATTGAGCCGCATAAACATTCTGTCCATTTACAGCAATCGACATAAATCCACTATTCTGAAACAAATTAGTTTTCAAGGACCAATTTTTTCCTTTATCCGTTGATAAATAGATACCATCATTAGCGCTGATAAAAATGTCATTCATATTCGTAGTCATTGTAGTAATATAATCTCCAATCGCTTCATTATTCTTCGATACCCAACTATTACCATAGTCTGTTGAAAGAAAAATCCCGTACCCCAGTATTCCTGTATAAATACAATTTCCACTACTCGCCATTGAACTAATACTGGTGTTGAATAACCCTGAATATTTTTCTGTCCAATTATTTCCATTATCAGTGGAAATATAAAAACCATTTTCTGTACTTAGGTATTGGTAATTCCCACTAATAACGAAAGTTTTCACAAATGAATTTGCCTTCAGGCCATTATGTTTCTTTGTCCAACTGTCCCCGTTATCAGTGGATAATAGTACACCATCCTGTGTTCCAAGATAAATAGAATTGCCGCTGATGGTTACTGTATTGGCCCTATCACCTTCTATTCCGATATTTTTTTTGCTCCAACTATCTCCATTATCCGTTGACACAAAGACAACACCCATTCTATTATTGACAGCCACAATAAGACTGCCGCTTACTGCTAAACATTTGAAATCTCCTTCATTCAACCCTTTGTTTTTTTCTACCCAGGAATATCCATTATCAGTCGATAAATAGATACCGTCATAAGTTCCGGCAAATATATTATTGCCGCTTATAGCAATCGATCGGACAGTAGTTTCCGGCATCTGAGTCTCATTCAATATCCAGTTTTCGCCATTGTCAGTAGATATATAGACACCGTCATTGGTTCCTGCGAAGATGATATTATCTTTTATAGCAAATGAAAAGGTCATATAATAACTTTTAAATGTCCAGCTTTCGCCATAGTCTGTAGATAAGTATATGCCGCTTTCGGTTCCTGTAAAAATGTTATCGCCACTAATAAAAATCGAAAGAACAAAATCACAGGGCAGGCCATTATTTTTTATTGCCCAGGTTTCTCCATTGTTAGTTGATAAAAAGATACCTGTTGTGGTACCGGCAAAGATGTTATTGCCGTCTGTTGCCAGACAGAAGATATTACTACCGTATATGCCATTATTGACAGATTCCCAGTTGGAAAATGACATTTGGGAAGTAATAATAAGGATCAAAACAAATAGTGAAAAGTACCTCATTTCGCCCCTTTCCAGAAAATGAAAACAAACATCTTAATAGTTATCATAATATATAAAAATTAATTGAATAAAACAAATTTTATTTTTAAAATCCCGTAAAGGATAACTGTTTTATAAAGATAACAGTAAAGGAATCTTCCTTAGCCCAGACGGGGCGAAATATTAATAGGCGCTAAGCTCGCAAAGGAAGGGAGGGAAGAATCATCTCACGCTAAACTCGCAAAGAAAGAGATTAAAATAATGTACGTATGGATAAATAGCCCCGGCGGGGCGGCATATTAATAGGCGCTAAGCCCGCAAAGGAAGAAGGAGTGAAGAAATATCATTATTATACAGTTACACTTTGAAAGAAAGGTGCCTCGAAAAGCAGTTGTATGAAAAAGTCTGATTTTCTATTATATAAATTGATTATTTTCTTCATCCAAATTATTGTAAGATATACTTTTTTCGGGGTATTGTGAAAATTATTTGTAACATTTTTGCTATTGATGTGTCTATAATTTTAAGATTGTAAATTTGTAAGAATTGTTATTACAATTTATCAAGAAGGAGTATGTTATGAGATTGATAGTTCCATTCATTCTGCTTATCCTTGTTTCTTCCTGCACTGAGACTCCCACAATACCTTCAGAGACGTCGAAGCTGAAATTTGACAGTTTCATTTTGTCAATCAAGGGCATCCAGGTTGAGGTTGCCTATTCCGAATCATCATATACTCCTATGGGCGGCAATCAGAGCAGAAATTGGTATGAACAAATTTACATGAATAGTAGCCAATCCTTTAAGCCCGACACAACAAGCTATGTATCTGATTCCCTGCTATTAATAAATTATAGTAAATATGGAACGGGTTATAGTATATATGACAAGTATAAATGCAGGATACGGTTTAGCGAAAATGAAGGTATGATTGATTCAATAGTATATATAACTGAAAATACAGATCAAATGACTCCGGATCATGCATCTTCCGGAAATGGCTCAGGAGGTTCCTTTGAAATGGTAGTGATCAACGCTCCCTACAGGATTGAAAACGACACTTTGTTGGCAATAGAGTTAAAGGGAAGTGACATTGCTTCCCGGCTCATATCATTAAAGAGTTCAAGTAGTTCACATTCATACGACAGATCCCGGCAAAGCAGTTCAAACAGTCACCGCAATATTTATAAAATTTTATCAATTCCCGACACCAGTTCAATCAAGATCATTATTCATTAAACCCCTGGCCTCTTTGAAGTCGTATCTCTGCTTGTGGGAACGGAATCACTATCCCGTTTTCGTTGAAAGCCTTGTAAATCGCCATGTTCAGTTCATGTACCGTGAGCTGGCGCAGAGATGGATTCTCAGCCCAGCACTGCAATTCTACCTTCAGGGCTGAATCGCCGAATTCGGTAAACCTCATGCACGGTTTGGGATCGTCATGTATATTCTCATTTTCATCTGCAATTGTTAACAGTATCTTTTCTACCTTCTCAAGGTCAGTACCGTAAGCAACGCCGACAGGTATTCTTACCCTGTACTTGGGTATCGGAGCGCTCTCGTTGATTATCTTCGAACTGGAAATGACTGAGTTTGGGACAGATATCTGTATGTCGTCACGGGTTTTGATCCATGTGCTGCGAATGCCTATGTGGACTACCTCTCCCCTGTCGTTGCCTCCGATGTCGATGAAATCGCCGATCTTGTAGGGCTTGTCGAAAAAGATGCTGACACCGCCGAAGAAATTGGACAGGGTATCTTTTGCAGCTACCGCAACGGCAATACCGGCAATACCGGCAGAAGCAACAAGCGGTGTAATATCGATTTTCCAGATGGATAGAATCACCATCAGGCAGGCAATGAAAAAGATGATCTTGATTACGTTGCCGAGCAGGGGTGCAATCTCCTTGCTCACACCCGGGCTGTCCGAGCCGCTTTTCTTGATTGAAGACCGGACAACTTCAGAACTGATACGGATGCAGGCCGAAGTCCAGATGAAGGCGCTGATGGTGTAGATAATATTAATAATATAATAGAAATAGGGCTTCTGGACGTACAGGCAGTTGATCGAATAGACGATCGAATAGAGGATGATCGTGAAGAATATGGGCATGTGCAGGATATTGATGATGTTGTCGTCTAAGTTTGTTTTTGTCATTTTGACCAAGTTCTTCAGCACACGTGTGATGAACAGGTTAACGACAATGGCTACGACAACGAAAAAGCCGACGGTAAGCAGGGCATTAATATAGTCTGCGTTAGTAATCCCCATGCTTTCAATAAATTTAAACATAGCTTCTATTCCTGATTAATTTGCTAATTCCAAAATCCTGTCTCTTACTTCCTCCAATTGCCAGCCGGGAGTACTGGTAGCACCTGTAATTCCTATTGTCTCCCTGCCCCGAATCATCTCCGGTTCAAGCTCAGAGCTGTCTTCGACAAATATTGTGCTGCCGTTCAATGACCGGCACAATTCGAACAGCATCCTGCCGTTCGAGGAATTCCTTCCGGCGACGAAGACAATGAGCTGATGGTTAACGACAAAGTCTGTCAACTGTTTCTCACGGCGGTTAACATAGCGGCAGGTAGTGTCTTTGATGTCGAAAGCAAAGCTGCCCGGCTCGACGGCCTCGAGATGCTCCATTTTACTTTGAATAATCTCCCGGACAGCGTCGAACTCCTTTTTACTCTTTGTCGTCTGCGAGATGAGCAGGTTCCTGGCTGAGAAGCTGTCGAGACTGGTGGCTTCTTCAGCGCTGCCGACGACAACAGCCTTGTAATCGCAGCTTCCGAGGAGGCCGATTACTTCGGGGTGGTTCCTGTTACCGAAAATGATTATATTATAGCCGTCCTTAAAGTACCGGGCAATCGTTTCGTGCAGGGAGGAGACGATGGAACAGGTAGTATCGACGTACTCCACATCGAACTGCTTCAGCAGTTCATAGGTTTCCGGCGGCTCGCCGTGGGCACGGATGATTACAACCGACTTTACGGGATCAATACTCTTTATGTCTTCATGCCCGATTGTCCTGAGGCCTTTTTCAGCCAGGCGCCTGACTTCGGCAGGATTGTGTATCAATTCCCCGAGAATATATATATCCCTGCCCGGGTTTGCGGCAATTGCCTGTTCGGCAATCTCCACCGTTTTTCTTACACCCCGGCAAAAACCGGCGGATTCATCTATATCAATGACCATTGCACAGCCTCTATTTGTTGATAATCTCAACGGCCAGTTTGTAGATCAGGTCGGTCTGCTCTTCGATTGTCATATCCGAAGTGTCCACCACAATTGCATCATCGGCCTTCTTCAGGGGGCTGATCTCCCTCGAGCTGTCGTAGTTGTCCCTGTCGGCAATCAGTGTTGCCATTTCGTCGAGATCGCTTTTGATTCCTTTGTTCTCAAGTTCCAGCGCCCTTCGCTTTGCTCTGGCACCAATCGAAGCAGTAAGGAACACTTTCAGTTCAGCGTTGGGAAACACAAAAGCGCCTATGTCCCTGCCGTCCATTACCACTCCTCCGTCGCGTCCCAGTTCCCGCTGGAGCGCGGTCATCTTCTCACGGACACAGGCCATAGCGCTGATGGGGCTTACCATCTTTGTAACTTCCGGCAGGCGTATGTCTTCGCTGACATCTTCGCCGTTAAGGAGTGTCTTCTGCCCGTTTTCGGACTGTTCGAGCTTCACAGAGATAGTCTCCATCATCTGAGAGACAATATTCTCGTCGGGTTCTGTGTTCGTTCTCAGCCAGGCAAGGGTAACCGCCCTGTACATGGCGCCAGTGTCAACGTATATATATCCCAGTCTCCGAGCGACTATCCTCGCCGAAGTAGTCTTTCCCGAACCGGCAGGCCCGTCGATTGCTATAATTATCTTTTTCATCTGTTCCCTAATAAGTTAAAAATTGAATCGATCACATGATCACAATCTGTGAAATTCTCAAACACGAGGTCGGCTTTGTTGTCTTTCAACAGGGCCGGGTCGAAACCACCTGTCGCAACGGCAGCCACTGCCATCGAATTGGTTTTCGCACACTCGATGTCGCGTGGCGAGTCTCCTATGATTATGGCATTGGTACTGTCGAAGCGGAAGTCTGCGCCGGAGAAGAACGAATTGGCCCTTTGCAGGGCTATTGCCGGAAGTTTGTTCCTGTCTTCGTGGTCGCTGCCGAAGGCTCCAAATGGGAAAAAGCTGCCGAGGCCGAAGGCATTCAGTTTCAGGTATGCATTTTCCCTGAAATTGCCGGTTAACAGTGCCAGTTCCACGTCCTCCCTCTGCGAGAGGCGTGCTATCAGCCTGTCGGAGCCGGGCAACAGCTCCAGGTTCTCGCTGTTACAATAAGGCTCGAACTCCCTGAGTATCTTCTTCCAGATATTGTCAATATCATTCAGGATGGCATCGAACGGAATGGAATTGGCTTCACTGATGGCCCTCAGAATCCTCAGGTCCGTATTGCCGGCGAAGTCAGGCATCATCGCGTCGTCCACCACAACCCCGAAAATGTCGCGGAACAGGTCCTTGAATATTGTCCTGGACCGGAATCTTCGTAACTTCAGTATTGTTCCGTCAATGTCAAATAGAAACAGGTACTTTTTCATATCAGAACGGGATGTCGTCATCCTCAACTTCATCGACAGGAGTGTAAGTAACAGTTTCTTTTTCGTCGGCGTCCAGGGCTGCGCTGTCGGTTTTGGGATCGAGCAGAATCACCCTGTTGGCGTTAATCTCGGTAGTGTACCTGACAATGCCTTCTTTTTCATAGGAACGGGTCTGTATCTTACCCTCGACATAGACTTTGCTGCCTTTCTTCAGTGTCTTGGCAACTCTGTCTGCCAGTGTATCCCACAGTACGATGGAATGCCATTCGGTTGATTCCTGCCAGTCGCCGCTCTTACCTTTGAAAGATTCGCTGGTAGCCACTCTGATTCGGCACACGGAAACACCGCCTGGAGTAGTTCTTAGCTCGGGATCGGCTCCTATATTGCCGAGAATCGTTGCGCGGTTTAAACTTCTTGCCATAATTACTCCATAAGTATTTGATTTATATTGGCATATAACTAAATAATGCCTTTAAAAATTAATTCCATAATAAATTACCTGGAAACCAATGCTCCTGTAATTGTCGTCCCTGTCCCAGAACATGCCGTGTATGCTTCTGCCGTGAAATTCCGTATAGTTGACCATAATCCCCAGGTTCTCGGAAGTACGTACAAGCAGTCCTATCTGTGTATTGCCGGAATACTTACCGAAATCAAAACCGGGAACCCTCATGTCGAGGCCCATTTTAAAATAGAACATCTCTGAAATTGCACGTGTCAGGTCGATGCCGATCTGCGGTACAATCTCTTCCGTATTCTTCGGCAGGTGGGAAAAGACATAGGTTAACCCAAGATAGAACCTGATATTCTTATAAATCACGGCGCCTGTCAGATCGGCGAACTCGCGACTGTAAACAAAGGGGCTGATTCGGAACGTATCCTTGTTTGCCATCCCGTCCACAAGGTGTGAGGAAATGTGGGCGAGCCTGAGCCTGCCGTAGAAATCGAGTCCGAACAGTTTGGACTTGTAAGATGAATTGACACCAAAGAAATAATCCGAGGTCTCGACAGGGAACTTCATATTGCCTTCCGACCTCAGCCTGGTGAATGTAAACCAGTCAGTACCGAAGCGGAGTTCGGAACTGTCTTTGCCGGGTTCGAAACCTGCGAGGTCGAAAGATGCGCCGATGTCCAGCCGGAGTTTTTCGTCGTTGTCCGAATTGTTGCCGAACTGGTAAAGGCAGCCGATGCGGGGTTCGAATACAGCGGCGGTAAGGGGTTTGAACAACAGTTGCTCATAGGCCGGCAGGGAACTCTGTACTGCAATCATTAAAACTATTACTATCATCAACTTGCGACTAAACATCCATTCTCCAAATAAAAACAAAAAGCATCCGGTTAAACCGGATGCTAAATTAATAAATTACCAACATTTAACAAAGTATTAGTATGCACCGTCAGGATAATAAACAGCAGAGACTGTCCTGAAGAAAATGTAGATGTCGAGGAAGAAAGACCAGTTCCTGATGTAGAATATATCGATGTTCTGCCTGTTTACGAAACTGTGCCTGCTGCGGCCTGTGATCTGCCACAGCCCGCTGAGGCCCGGCCTGACTTTGAATATCAACATGTTTTCATCAGGCATCTCGTCATACTCAGATTGCAGGTAGGCCCTTGGCCCGATGAGGCTCATGTCTCCCCTGACAACGTTCCAGAACTGGGGTATTTCGTCGAGGCTGAACTTCCTGAGGAATTTTCCTGCCCGCGTCAATCTCGGATCGTCCCTGAGCTTGTGATACTTTTCCCACTCCATTCTCTTGCTTTCGTCCATCCTCAGGACATCTCTCAGCCGCTCATCCGAATCTTCATACATGGTCCTGAATTTGAATATCCTGAACTTCTTCCGGCCAATCGTCAGCCTTTCCTGAAGGAAGAACACCTTCCCGGGTGAATCGAATTTGATCAGCAGAGCGACAAAGAGCAGTAACGGTAAGGTTACTATTCCCAGGATCAGTCCGAAAACAACGTCGAAAATCCTTTTTTTCATGCATATTACTTTTTGGAGTAATTTCTGCTGTAGTTCAATTCCGAAAACACTGCCGATGTCCTTCGTCGTTACCCACAGGTATGACAGGCCGAAGTCGTCGGAAATAACCGTAGAATTGGAGAAATAGCCGGAATAGCTGTTGATTATCTTCAACTGTTCTTCCTGGTCTTTCTCCGGCAGAGCAATCATGCAGTGCTCGACGCACAATTTCTTTGCCAGCTGCGGTATTATCTGCAGGCCGCCGATTACCGGCACCCGGTCGATATAGCCCCAGCGGTCGGAGTCGTCGTCCACGGCAACGACGGGCATCAATCCCAGGAACTTCTGTTTTTTCAGGGACCTGATTGCCTTTTCGCCAGCCTCCCCTGCCCCGATGATCATTACGGGTATTCCCCACAGTTCTTTGTCGGAAAGCAGTCCTTTCATTATCCTTCGGCTGATGGGCAGTACGAGCAGTATTGCTCCCCAGGACAGGAAGAACACCGTCCTGGAGTACTCCCATTCGCCCTTGAGCATGAATGTCATTGACGCAAGTACAATGAAAACAAATGAGATGCTGTAAGTCAGCGATTTAATCTCGTCGATTACAGTCAGGCCGTAGCCCGGATACAATCCGCTGAAATAGAATGCCACCGGGAACAGTGCCACCATAAACGGCAGCAAAGCCAGGTAGTTGCTCAGTACCAGTCCCTCGGGCGACAGGTAATGCTTCAGTAATATTACAGCAGAAAATGTAATGCTCAGGCAAAAGACGTCGTTAAACAGAAGCCAGAAGCCCGCAAAGAGCTTGCTATAAAGAATCCGGTCTTTCGGTAAGGTATTAATGCTGTTGTCTGTTAATACCTTCGACAGATTCTGAAGTGTCAGCGCTATCATTTTCGATACCCCCTATGTGTTACAAAATTCACAGGGTATCACTCTGTTCGATAATCTACTCCCAAATTTTCAAATATTACACTAATTCGGTAATATTCTGTCTCCTATAGCGCTCTCCAAAATCAATGCAACAACCTTGTAAAAAATGCCGTGCCTTGTCCTTCAAGACACAACGTATAAAACACCGAAGCATTTTATAATAACCTTAATAATATATTTCTCTTCAAAAATATTAAGGCAGGAACAAGATTGCTATAAACAAAATCCTACAATTAACAAAACAACAATGCAAATAAAGTAAAAATAATTGTAAAAGTCAACAAATATTTTCTATCTCATGACTCCGCGTTCGGATTTCCTGATGAAATCGATGCAATAGGCTACTTCCGGTGAGATATTGCCCTTGTCTTCCACCATTTTCAGTCCGTCGCTGTAATTGAGGCCGGAATAGAGAACAACCTTGTAAAACTCTTCGACGGCGTCAATCTGTTCCATAGTGAAGCCCCTGCGCCTGAGGCCGATTTTATTAAGGCCTTCGATCTTTGCCGGTTCCCTGCCGATGAGGGTAAAGGGCGGAACGTCCTTGACAATTTTCACGTCGGCGCCGATGAAGGCGTGCTTGCCTATCCTGCAGAACTGGTGAATCTTAACGACTCCGCCGGCGTTAGCCCAGTCTTCAATTGTAACGTGGCCGCCAAGCTGAGTGGCATTTGCCATAATCACATTGTTGCCGACGTGGCAGTCATGAGCCAAATGACAGTATGTCATAATGAGGCAATCGGTTCCGACGGAAGTCCTTCCCGATTCGGCAGTCCCCCTGTTAATAGTCGCATATTCGCGGATGACGGTCCTGTCGCCGACGACGGCAAGTGTCTTTTCTCCTCCGAACTTAAGGTCCTGGGGTTCGGTAGCGATGACGGCGCCCGAATGGATACGGCAGTCCCTGCCGATCCTGGTACCATCGGCAAGGTACACACCGGAGCGGATTTCAGTGTTGTCGCCGATCTCCACATCGTCTTCGATGATGGTAAACGGGCCGATTTTTACATTTTCACCGATTTTTGCTTTTTTTGATATTATTGCTGTGTTGTGGTGCATAATCATACTCTAAATAATATTATTCACTTTTTGGGACAGCAGAAGCCGAGAAATCAGCTTCAGCCGCCAGTTGGTTGTTGATATAGGTTTTGCCGTGGAGCTTGAAATTGTTGAATTTTTTAGCAACTATTTCAACATCCATGATCAATTGGTCACCGGGCCTGACTTGCCTTCTGAACTTAACATTGTCCATAGATGCAAAAACAACGAGTTTGTCCCTGATGTCTTCATAGAGCTGGTAGAGAAGGATGCCGCCGGTCTGGGCCATTGCTTCGAGCAGCAGGACTCCGGGCATAATGGGCTTGTAAGGGAAATGGCCATTGAAGAAGCCCTCGTTAACAGTAACGTTTTTCACGCCGATAATGTTCCTGGTGTCGGCATCATACCCGATGATTTTATCGACAAGAAGGAACGGGTACCTGTGAGGGAGTATTTCTTTTATTTGGTCTATATCGAACAGGGATTCGGTTGACGGAGAAATCTTAATTTTTCTCAAAGGCTTGCTTTTCAGGTATGCAGCCCTGATCTGTTTTGCAAATTCGAAATTGCTGGCATGGCCGGGCCTTGCCGCAAGTATCTGTGCTTTGATGCGAACGCCTGCCAACGCCAGGTCGCCAATCATATCCAGGAGTTTGTGGCGTGCCGGTTCGTTCTTGTACCTCAGTTCGGAGTTGTTAAGTATGCCGTTTGAGCCAAGAACGGGAGTATAGTCCAACCCAAAGCGCTCCTGCATGTTTTTCAGTTCTTTTTCCGAGAGGTCTTTGTCAACGATGACAATGGCGCTGTCGAGGTTGCCGCCTTTGATGAGTCCCTGTTCGTGTAGCATTATCACTTCGCTGAGGAAGCAGAAAGTACGTGCAGGGGCGAAATCCTTGACAAATTCGTTTTCAAGGCTGAACAGCCCTGTGTGCTGGCTGCCCAGCGCCGGGTTGTGATAGTCGATCATTACGGTGATCCGGAAATCATCTGTGGGCAGGGCAACGATGTCCACTTCTTTAGCATCGTTTTTATAATGCAGAGAATCTTCTATGACAAAATATTCCCTGTTGGCGTTCTGCTCGACGAAGCCCGCTTTTAACAGTTCTTCAACGTAAGGCAGGGAGCTGCCGTCGCCGACAGGAGGCTCGATGCCGCTGAGTTCGATGCGGCAGTTGTCTATCTGCAGACCGGACAGGGCTGCAAGCACATGTTCGACAGTATGGACGCGGACGCTGTCTTTTCCGAGGGTAGTACCGCGCGACAGATCAACGACGTAGTCAACGATGGCCGGTATCTCTACCTGCTCGGGCAGGTCTGTCCTTACGAACTTATATCCGTAGTTCTCCGGTGCAGGATGGAAAGTAATCGTCGATTGCTCGCCGGTGTGTATCCCATAACCTGAACAGGAGACGGGCTCTTTAATTGTTCTTTGTTTTTCAGTCATTCAAATTTTCAATTATTTCACAAAAAATCCATAAAAAACTTTCAAAACTAAGAAAATTTTCCAGAATTAATGTAAAAGAAATATAAAATAATCTCAGACAGTGAAAATACTAATGTTTAAAATGTGCGTAAACCACTGCCGTATCTTTCTCCCATTCACTGTTTTTCTTTCTGTGAGACAGACCGACACCCTGTCGAAGCAGCCAGGCAACCTGTAGTGTTGTTGTGCAGCCATACTAATCACTTTAACTACTACTTGATAATGCTGCCATTTTTCATTATATTAGAGTAACGTAAGTGTTTTCAAACAAAATTTGTTGCAGCTATGCCGGGTTACGAGAAGAGATATTACAAACAGGAGGGCCTCGCCGACCACGGCGTTCGCAAGTACGACTACAACCTCGGGCAGTTTACGAGCATCGACCCGCTGTGGGAGAAACAATATGGCTGGACGCCGTACCATTACTGTGGGAATAATCCGGTGATGGCGGTGGATCCGAGTGGGTTGGAAGATGGAACCGGTTTTGAAATTTTCTATCGTTCATTAGTTGAAGCAGGAATTGAAGATGAGTATAATGAAGCCGTGGCAAAATATGCTCCAGGAGCATTGATGATTGGCGTTGGTCTTCTCGGTACAGCAACAGGCATCGGATCTACAATAGGGGCACCTCTTACTGCTTGGGGAGCGGCTATATTAGGATTTGATTTGACTTGCAGTATTTATAGTATATCAGCTGGTACAGCAAAGACAGTTTCTACTATTGCAGGAGAAGAAGAAACTGCAAATAGTATTCCCGGCTCATATTTAGGTATGATTGGGAAAGGCGTTGATGCTACTGCAGGTACTGGCAAAACATTTGAGACAATTTTTGATTTGACATCTTCTGGAGTTGATATTACAAGAAATATAATAAATTGTTTCACAAATCCATTTGAATTTATTCCTTTAGCCTCAAATACCGGTGGTCTCCTTTTTCCATATGCTTCTTCATCAACACAAGCAAAAGTTCCACATAAAAGAAAAACTGATAATCAGAATATTGTAAAAGATGGTTTTGACTTTTTAAAATATATTGACAGTTTCAGTAATGAGAATTGAAAGGATAACATTGTATGTACAGTAAAGAAAATATGATCACAATAGTCAAAAGAATTAGAGAAGAAAGAGAATTAGAACTTTCAGATAATGAAATATATCAAAAATTAAAAGAAGAATATAAAAATAAGGAGATATTGGCGCATTTAATTGCCTCTGAAGCAAAACATAAGAATTTCGAAATTTGTAGTAAAAGGATATTATTACTCATAATTCTAATATGCATATTTTCCATAACGAGCATAATTAAATTCATTACTGATATTGATAATGGTGTTCAGTTTCAGTATTCAATCCCATGTATATTTTTTTCAATGATAATTCTCATTAATATCACAATTATTTTAAAAAACAGAAGAAACTCATATAGAGGATTAATTTATTATTCGTTAATGTTTATTTTAGTAAGTGTTTTGTCTTTCAAGGATCCGGCAAGTATGCAGAATATCATACTATCACTTATTAATATGGCATTTTGCTTTATATTTATTACGTTTTCACTAAATATTACCCCGGTTTTGTTTCCAAATTTCCCACTAGAAAAAGATAAGAATGGAGACTATGTTTTTAAGGACTGACACCCCCGACGCCCGCCTGAAGTACATCGGCAAGTAGAAGGACGGCGAGAGCAGCCTCGCCGACCACGGCGTCCGTAAGTTCGACAGCGGCCTCGGGCAGTTCACCTCGCCCGAGAGAAGAAGTCTGAACTGTGATTTGTGTGATTGATATGATAAGATGATTCTTCAAAAAAACGTTCTTTGCGGGCTTTGCGTGAGATATTTCTTCTTCTCTCGTACTTATAGTTACTATCATCTTTGCGAGAGATACTACTTCCCGTATCGGCGGTGTAAAATAATTGAGAAGCTGATTCGATTATTACGGAAAAAGTAATTACTGAAGGGAATATAACTATGATGCAACAATCTTCAGATGAGGTAATCAACGGATGCCTGGAAAAACTAAGCGCCGTACAGAAATACAAGCTGATTGATTTCCTTAAAACGCTTACTGATAATACTATTCCCGACGGCAGTAGCATTTCCCGGTTCGCCGGGGCAATCGAAGCCGAAGATTTGAAAAGGATGAAAGCCGCCATTTCGGAATCATGCGAAGGAATTGACATTAATGAATGGTAATTATTTGCTCGACACCAATATAGTCATTGCTCTTTTTGAAGGAGACCAAAATGTAGCCGCCAAAATGGATGAAGCCGGCGGCCTGTATTTGTCCTCAGTTGTTGTGGGCAAGTTGTTGTACGGCGCGCTCAATTCGGGCAAAACAGAGAAGAACCTTCAGGTATTAGATAATTTCTTCAGCCATATCTCAATACTGCCAATCGACCAAGAAACAGCAAATTATTATGCCCGAATAAAAAAGCGTCTTAAAGACAAGGGCAAACCGATACCGGAGAATGACATATGGATAGCTGCACAATCTTTCAGGTACTCGATGCCTTTGATTACGCGCGACAGTCATTTTGAACACATTGAAGAAATAGAAACCGGGAGATGGTGAAAGATTCGGTATATTGCGGCTCCGGCATTACCTGGAACTACTCTTACAATCCCTCCGGTGAGCGCGAGCAAAAGCGTTTGGTTTCTACACCCCTCAGGAACTTCGGCGGCGGCGTCTTTGCCTGGGAATACTACCTGTTGGGCGGTAACAACGAACAACTTGCCGTTTACCAGGGCGTGGAACAAAGCGATGATGTAATCCCCGGCCTTGCTCCCGACGGTACTACTTGCTCCATCTCAAATCCCCCGTATGAAAATTCTCCTGCAAACCAGCCAAGTTACAGCCAGGTCTTCTTCTACCCTGCCGAGTTCAACACTTACGGACTTGGCGGCGCGCCTTTGACCTGGCGGGCAGACAGCGTAGGCCAGTGGCGCAAGGAGTACAAGCTGTTCGACCACCTCGGTTCTGTTCGCACCGTCCTGCGCAAGGGCCTTACCGGCAACAGTTACGAAGTACGCGAGCAGATCAGCTACGAGCCTTTCGGCGACGTGAAGAACCGCCTCTACTGCACCGGCCCCGACGCCAAACCCGACGCCCGCCTGAAGTACATCGGCAAGCAGAAGGACGGCGAGAGCACCCTCGCCGACCACGGCGTGCGGAAGTACGACAGCGACCTCGGCCAGTTCACTTCCCCCGACCCGCTCTGGGAGAAGTACATCGGCTGGACGCCGTACCACTACTGTGGAAATAATCCGGTGATGTCGGTGGACCCGAGTGGGAAGTTTGGTTGGTTCTGGCACTTGAGGTTGGATCATCAATTAGGTTATGACCATTTGGTATCAAACGTTCAACTTATCTATTGGGAAGGGATAAATGTACGTGACGATAAAACACACTTTGACAATTTTAATAGTTACTCAGAAATTGAATCTGTAATCGATGAAGCAGGAGGATGGAGTGGGTTGAATCGTCATCAAATGGCTGATTTTTATTGTCATACAAATTATGTAGAGATATGGAATAGTGTGAACACTGACCCCAACTCTATTATTCCTACGTATGATGAAGTAGATTGGAATAGTGATTTTGGGAAAGCTCTTAAAAACAATTTACAATGTACAGTCTACCCAGATGATGGAACTTCGAAACGAGGGCATTTTCATGGAGCAGAACATGTAGGAGGTTACTCTGGTAAAGATATCGATATAGTACCAGATGATGATGGAAATTACACAGATGAACAATTACAACAATTAAAACTCCAAAAACAGTCAGAGGAGGTAGCAACACGAAGTGTTAGCAAATATTATGATCAGAGAGAAGAGAAAAAATAAAAAAAATAAGGAAATAATAATGAGTATTAGTAAATATTTATTTTGTATTATTTTATTTCCCTATTTATGTGCCGGTGAGTTACATGAATCTAATGAAAAAATTATAATATATCCTAAAACCGAGGAATATAAAAGGAATATTGTAAAAAGAAATATTGATGAATTAAAGCAATACTATGTTGCAGAATGTCCGTATGATACTAATTATGAATTTCTAAAATATTATTATAATCGTGATTGGGAAGGATTGTATTTTAAAGGGTATTTGTTTTTTAGTATTTTTTCAAGAGAAAATCCAAACTGTAAAGGTTGGAACTTATATGCCTTTGATACACTGAATAAACAAATGTATTTTGTTAAGAATTCTACTGTTCTATTTGAAAAACGTATACTTTGGTGGAATCTATTTATTTTTGGTGAGCATTTAATACTAAAAGAAAAAATGTACGAAAATCCTGAAGAACGATCGACACCACATTTTTTTGAAGTTGGAACTCCAATTCTTAGAAAAATTGATATTGAAACCCTGGAAATAACAGATAGTGTCATTTTATTAAAGGATGGTTGCATAGATAGTATGTATATACAAAATGGGCAAATACATATCATTACTGAAGAATTGAAACCTGTAGTAAATTTCTGGTATTATATATTTTTCTTTATAAGGGAAAGACCTTATAAATTAAAAGAATATGAAAGGACAGGGTTAAAAGTTGAGTATATTTTTGATGAAGACTTTAAGCTATTAAATACTATTGAAACTAATGATTGAGAAATATTATTTACTCAGCTACGAGCCTTTCGGCGACGTGAAGAACCGCCTCTACTGCACCGGCAGCGCCGCCCCCGACGCCCGCCTGAACTACATCGGCAGGCAGAAGGACGGCGAGAGCAGTCTCGCTGACCACGGAGTTCGCAAGTACGACTACGAACTCGGCCGGTTTACCTCTCCCGACCCGCTGTGGGAGAAGTACTACGCCTGGACGCCGTACCACTACTGCGGGAATAATCCGATGATCTTGAAAGATGATAATGGACTATGGACTGCTGGTACTCATGGTGACATGACACAAGATGCATTTCAGGGAAAGATCCCTCAAAATTTATTAGATCAGATAATAGAGGGTAATGAGTTTATTGATAAAGATCAAGTTAATTCGTACAAACATGGTATGGTAAGTGATAAAGATATTCAAGCTGCTGGAAGTTACGAATCAGCCGTTGAAATCAATAAAGAAAAAGCAAATGAATTTATAAATGAAAATTTAAGGGATTTCTATCTAAATGGAAATTATAAGGCTCTTGGTGCTGCTCTACACACTTTTCAAGAGCAATTTGCACCTACTCATAAAAATTGGGCGATATGGGATACTAATTTTTTTATTGATTACCTAAGCCAACCGTTACATGTTTTTGGAGATATTCAACTGGGTAACGAAACTGAGTATCAAAAAGCTGTTGATGCTTCAAAGGGTTTTGTAGAACAGGCTCTAAATAACTTGAATGACTATTCATTTGAATTTATTGAAGGTGGTTATTATGAAAATGTGGGAAATTATTAAAATATTAATATTAACTATACTATTATATTCTAATACAAGTGAGTACACAAAGGCAAAGGAAGGATTTGGAAATACGCAACAAAAAAAGAATGAAAAATTTCATGAAATTAAAAATAAATATATAGGAAATTATATTTATGAAGTAAAAATGCCATTTGAAAAAATAAATAAAATGAATAACAGTGAAAAAATAGTTAAAGTAAGGGATTCAATATATGTTTACAATTATAAGAATATATATATTCATTTTTCATTCGTTTTTAATATTTTAAATGAAAAATTAAAAGAAAAATACACTAAAAGAGAATTAATTGATGAGTATAATTATTATTATATCATGACAATTACTGATACAATTAAAAAGACGATGTTTATTACTGACAGAAATGTTATTCATTCATATTATCATGTTCTTATTGAAACAAATAATTATCTTTATTTTGTCATCGACAGACAAGGGTCAGAAACAATTTGGCAAGAACCTTTTCAGGATTACATTAGCGGCATAATTTTATTTAATAAAAATAATCTAACTATTCCTGTATCATTAGATTTTCCGTTAGAATCGATTGTAAAAATAGAAGAAAAGAATGGGAACCTATATTTAATTACTTCAAAAGTTATACCCCAATTTAAACCGTTGAAAGAACTTCAAAAAATGATTGTTGTTCACTCAAGTGTCGGGAAATTTGTTAGTACCGGCCAATATTTTGAATACATTTATGACACTAACCTTAATTTAGTTGCGCGTAAAGAAGTTCCTAAACCTGCTGATGATGACGATGATTAAAAATCATTACTTTTACTACACCGCCCCCGACGCCCGCCTGAACTACATCGGCAGGCAGAAGGACGGCGAGAGCAGCCTCGCCGACCACGGAGTGCGGGAGTACGACTACGACCTCGGCCAGTTTACTTCTCCCGACCCGCTCTGGGAGAATTACTACGCCTGGACGCCGTACCACTACTGCAGGAATAATCCGGTGATGGCAGTGGATCCGAGTGGGTTGGATGAGAAGGAAAGAGCTGCCGCTATGAATAAAGCTATGGAATATGAAGCTAGTAATTCAACATTTGAATTAGGTGAAAAGGGTCAACCTGGTGAAAAAGTAGATTGTTCCGGGATGGCGTCAAGATGTATTAGATCTGCTGGGAGTAAATTTTTACCATTAGGTGTTACTGGTACATGTGCAGATCAATTATCGAAATCATACACTGAAGTTGGTTTGGATGAAGTTCAACCTGGTAACCTTGTTGTGAAAAAAAATAGCGTTGGTGAAGGTGCTCATTGTGCAATTGTGATTGCTCCTGCTGTCGATAAGGATGGGAATAGAGTTGGAGTTTATGTTATTGAATCATCAAGTTTTGTTTCACCGTATAATGGCAAAACCGGGCCTTGTGTAAGCTTATGGACAGATTCCGGCAATCATTATTATAAGTGGGATTCACCGGACAAAAAAGGAGAAAACAATCAAGATTACCAAAAAGCATGGCAGAACGCAAATGATTTGATACAATCTATAAACTATGACGGTACTTTACGCATGTTACATAAATAAGGATTTTGCGTTATGAAAGCATTTCGAATATGTATAGTCATTATATGTTCTATACTACTTATTTTGACAATAATTAATGCGAAACAATATCATAATAAACTTGATAATAAAGAGTTCTACGGAGTATTTATTGAAAAGAAATATATTGAAACTCTGAAGAGTACCAAATCACTTAGACAAGCACAATTATCAACTTTATCCAGTAAAGGTAAATCTCACTGGATTACTTATGAATTTCATAAAACAAAAAATAATAAAAACCTTTGTACGATTACAAATCTACATGAAGGATATTATAATCCTTATATTTTAAGAAAACTGAATCAAGATAATGAATACATATTTTATTTTTATGTTTCTTCAAGTTCTTATGATTCGATTTATATTACAAAAAAGCCCGATTATTATATTTTTCATAAGAAAAATGGAAGAGGTAGTTTTTACATTGATACAATGATAAAAGTTTTGAGTTATAATTCAAGAAATATGAAAGACGATGAATTATTTAAAGAATATTTTTATAACTTCATCAATTCGATTGTAATTGAAGGGACATATTATGATTCAAAAAATAGGAAATTTGTATTTACTAAAGATAGAAAAGCCATATGGCCAGATAAAAGGTTTAGCTATACTTTAGGTATTGATTTCCTTGAAGGTAACACTGCAGAGTTTATTGTGATAAAAAACAACGATACGAAGGAGAAACGCTTTTATTACCAATGGTATAAGAACAAACTTTATATTTACTCAAAAGAACCTTTGATTAAAAATAATTTATTACATGTTCTTACTCCGGGAGTAAATTGGTTTTGGTGGAAATGAAAGTAATAAGAAAGCTCGTTTGTGAATAGTAAATTTAATGTATAGAATTTAGCATATAGGAAACAAAAATGAATATCACCCTCACCGACCACGGCGTGCGTAAGTACGACTACAACCTCGGGCAGTTCACGAGCATCGACCCGTTGTGGGAGAAGTACTACGGCTGGACGCCGTACCATTACTGCGGGAATAATCCGGTGATGGCGGTGGATCCGAGTGGGTTTGATTGGCTTGAATATTCCGGACAGACTGTTACTTGGTATGGTGGAGATATGGGTAATACTAATGAAATAAAGGGAGTATATAATGCTACTTCTGGATATGCAGATGAAGAGGGTAATTATCAATCATCTGAGTTTCAATGTGAAGAAGGTCTTGGGCCGATACCTGAGGGAGATTGGGAAATTGATTTTAGCCCCAATATTAAAGAAGCTAAAACCTCAAGAGGTTATTTAGTGCCTTCAACAACTGGTGGTATTGAAACTGTTCCTGTTGATGAAGATGGTTATACAAAAAATCCGGAATGGGGTTATTATAGAATAAAAATTCTTCCATCAGAAGGTACAAATACATGTGGAAGAAATAATTTGTACTTTCATGATTCACAAAAAGGCAGTACACATGGTTGTATTGAAATAAGTCCCAATTTCTTTATTGATTTATTAAACTATAAAGCTGCAGGTAATAATCAATTGGATGTAAGAGTTAATTATACAGAACCTACAACAAATGGTGGAACATATAATCAGCAATATATCGAAGAAAATTTTGAAGAGGAGTAAGACGAATGAAAACAGTCCTTTTTTTCCTTACGATTGTTTTATTGAATAGCCAAGAATATGAATTTGAAAAAGAAAGTGTATATGCAACAATTGATAAGCAAATTTATCGATGTAAAGATAAACTGAAATTATCAATAATTAATAAGAACAATTTTCCAATATATTATATTATTAATGAAGAATATAAAAATGATTCTGTATGGATTGAAGGTGATTTTGATATTTTTAGACCATATCAGTCGAATATCAAACCCAAATTACTTCAAGGAAATAAATCAAAAATGTATAAAATTAACATTGATTATAATAATAGAAATGTAAACAAAAATGAATTCATTCTCAGATATAGAATTTGTCTATATAAAATAAATAGAGCAAAACCATATTATACTTTTGTCTCAGATTCGTTTATTGTAAAATGTAAATAGAAATATATGGGAACATCTATTTAAATTGTTTAATGGCAGAAATCAAACAAATATCTGAAACAAATATGAGGCGCCGCCTCGCCGACCACGGAGTGCGTAAGTACGACAGCGACCTCGGGCAGTTCACGAGCGTTGACCCGCTGTGGGAGAAGCTTAATTTAATTACGAATTACGAATTACGAATGACGAATGAAAAATGAAGAGCCGAGCGGAGCGAGACCGGCGTAGCCAATTACGAATGACGAATGAAAAATGAAGAGCCGGGTAAGCGAGACCGGCGTAGCGCACAGCGACACTGTTTGAGGCAAGATTTAAGCTCTGCAATACAATAAAAACGGCGGTCTTTCGAAAAGAGTTATTGACAGACGTTTAGACTATGTGGATGGAAGTGGAAACTTGAAATCTACATGGAATAAGAGTACAAATGTTTTTGAGTATAATTTCAGGGGGCTGTTGACGGGACTAAATACATATACGGAATATTCTAAATCACCGGATTGCTCCGGTTACAACCCTCTTGCCGGCATTACCTGGAACTACTCTTACAATCCCTCCGGTGAGCGCGAGCAAAAACGTTTGGTCTCTACACCCCTCAGGAACTTCGGCGGCGGCGTCTATGCCTGGGAATACTACCTGCTGGGCGGTAACAACGAACAACTCGCCGTCTATCAGGGCGTGGAACAAAGCGACGAAGTAATTGCCGGCCTTGCTCCGGACGGTTCCTCTTGTTCAATTCCCAATCCTCCTAATGGATATGCTCCGGTTGGCCAGCCAAGTGTCAGCAAAGTCTTCTTCTACCCTGCCGAGTTCAACGTTTACGGCTTAGGCGGCGCGCCTTTGACCTGGCGGCCCGACAGCGTGGGCCATTGGCGTAAGGAGTACAAGCTGTTCGACCACCTCGGTTCAGTCCGCACAGTACTGCGCAAGGGCCTGGACGACAACAGCTACGAACTGCGCGAGCAGCTCAGCTACGAGCCTTTCGGCGGCGTGAAGAACCGCCTCTACTGCACCGGCAGCGTCAAACCCGACGCCCGCCTGAAGTACATCGGTAAGCAGAAGGACGGCGAGAGCAGCCTCGCCGACTACGGGGTACGTAAGTACGACAGCGACCTCGGGCAGTTTACCTCTCCAGACCCGCTGTGGGAGAAGTACTACGCCTGGACGCCTTACCACTACTGCAGGAATAATCCGATGAGCAGGACTGATAGAAGTGGGTTTGGGGATAATGCAGGATTTTCAGTTCAAAATAACAGTAGTGAAGGTATTGAACTATTTGGTGGATATGACAAAGAAAATAAAGATATTGAAAATAATCTTGATGGTACTCATACAAATTCAGAGAAGAATGAAGGTTCATTCATTTTAAAACCTGGAGAAAGTTGGCACAGAGTAACCAGAACAACAACTAATGATAAAGGTGAGGAAATAAGTGTTACTTGTGGGGCGATTTTTGATAAAAATGGAGAATTCGTTAAACTTGTTCCTGTTTCAGATGTGGATTTCATTTGTTTAGCCGATGGTCAAACAATGGTAGTTGATCATAAGGCGGTTACGAATAAAAATACGCAAACAAAAGATAAATCACCTGGGCAAATAAAAATCAGTCCCAGTAAATGTGCTTGGTTAGATAATAAAGTTTATGGTATGAACCCAGGTATTGTTGAATTCAGAGATTGGTGTGGACAAGCCGGTACATCTGTATTGATAACAAGCGGTAAAGGACCAATACCATACTTAAATACACCAAATGTTGAAGTAGGAGATCCAAAGAAATAAAGAAAAAATAATATTTGAGATTAAAATCATAATTTTATATTATGTTGAATTATCCAGAAATGAGAAAAATGATGAAATTTAAAACTGCCCTTGAAATATTCGAAAAGTATGTACAAGCATTTTTTATAATTATTACAATATTTCCATTTCTATATTGTTTTTTTTATTTATATATTAATGAACAATTTAATAGAGAGTATAGAATAATTGAATATATAGATAATTGCGATTATGCAGATAGCCTTGTTGTATTAGGCTATTTAAAGGATCTGGTTGGTGAAAAAGAATTTATCAAAGTATTAAATCACTTAGCCTTTTGTGGAACAGATAAGACCAGAGCTAGAGCTGTTTCTCTTGCAGATACTTACAATTATCACGAACTAAGAAATTTATATTGTTCATTTAGTTCAATACAAGACATGTATTTTCATTAATTAGATTAAAGGAATATGAATGAACATGAAAAACTTTCTGAAAAAATATAAATTTGATATTTTCCCATTAGTTGTATCATATCTAATATTTTTTATCAGAGTAATATTTACTATTGATACAGATAATCCAGACTTTTTTCTTACTGTTTGGGATTTCTTTTTTTTCATTGTTTATACAATAGTAACTATTGTACTAATTGCTTATATTTTAATTTTTTCAAAAATAAATGTTGTGGTGCGTTTTTTCCTTATTGGTGTTTGTTGGATTATAACAATTTGTAGTTTATTTATGACATTGTTTTTTAAGATAATTGGTTAAATGATTAGTAAATAATATCGAATGGGATAAGAAGCCTGAACATGAACTACATCGGCAGGCAGAAGGACGGCGAGAGCGCCCTCGCCGACCACGGCGTGCGTAAGTACGACAGCGACCTCGGGCAGTTCACCTCTCCAGACCCGCTGTGGGAGAAGCTTTATTTAATTACGAATTACGAATTACGAATGACGAATGAAAAATGAAGAGCCGGGTAAGCGAGACCGGCGTAGCGCACAGCGACACTGTTTGAGGATGATTTAAGCTCTCCAATACAATAAAAACGGCGCTCTTTCGAAAAGAGTTATTGACACACGTTTTGACTTTGTGGATGGGAATGGAAACCTAAAATCTATATGGAATAAGAATATAAATGTTTTTGAATATAATTTCAGGGGGCTGTTGACGGGACTAAATACATATACGGAACTATCCAGTTCACCGGATTGCTCCGGTTACAAGCCTCTTGCCGGCAATACCTGGAACTATTCCTACAATCCCTCCGGTGAGCGCGAGCAGAAACGTTTGGTTTATACTCCCCTCAGGAACTTCGGCGGCGGTGTCTATGCTTGGGAATACTACCTGTTGGGCGGTACCAACGAACAACTTGCCGTTTACCAGGGCGTGGAACAAAGCGACGAAGTTATTGCCGGCCTCGCTCCCGACGGTACCCCCTGTTCAATTCCCAATCCTCCTAATGGATATGCTCCGGTTGGCCAGCCAAGTGTCAGCAAAGTCTTCTTCTACCCTGCCGAGTTCAACGTTTACGGCTTAGGCGGCGCGCCTTTGACCTGGCGGGCAGACAGCGTGGGCCAGTGGCGCAAGGAGTACAAGCTGTTCGACCACCTCGGTTCTGTCCGCACCGTCCTACGCAAGCGCCTTACCGACAACAGCTACGAACTGCGCGAGCAGATCAGCTACGAGCCATTTGGCGACGTGAAGGAGCGCCTCTACTGCACCGGCAGCGCCAACCCCGACGCCCGCCTGAACTACATCGGCAAGCAGAAGGACGGCGAGAGCAGCCTCGCCGACCACGGAGTTCGCAAGTACGACTACGAACTCGGCCGGTTTACCTCTCCCGACCCCCTCTGGGAGAAGTACTACGCCTGGACGCCGTACCACTACTGCGGGAATAATCCGGTGATGGCGGTGGACCCGAGTGGGTTAAATTGGTTTCAAAAAAAAGATGACAATGGCAATCCAATTCAAAATAATCTTGTGTGGGTTGGTGCAGAAGGAGATTTTTGTAAAGATGGTTTATATTATGAAGATTTTGGAACTAATGCTCTATATTTCGATGGTGAATATTTATCTCTATATAAAGAAGATTTGACTGTTACAAAATATCCGGCAGTTTCAGGAGAATTGACAGATGGGAAGACAGATCCGAGCAAACAGATGAAACTAAATGGGCCAATACCTGAAGGTGATATTTATACAATCGACCCTCAGGCTATGCAGTTTTGGAAGGATTTATCTTGCTGGGATCAATTAAAAGGTTCTATAATAGGTTTGGGTACCTGGCCTGGAGGTACAGATTCGTGGGGTACTATGAGAATTCCAATATATCCACAATCATATAACATTGGCGAAAGAACAGGTGGATGGTTTATACATGGTGGAGAATCATTCGGAAGTAGAGGTTGCATCGATTTGTCGATATATAATGAAGCGTTTATGCAAAATGTAGTAAAAATCCATTCAACTATAAGGCTTATGGTTAATTACTAATATTGGTTACTAATATGAGAAATATTATTAAATTCGTTTTTAAATTTTATATTGTAATTATTGTAATATCTTCAGTCATTGAGATTTTTTGCATATACGATATAATATTATCGCGAAATTTCATTGAATATGATCTTTTAGGAATAGGCATCGACCGAAGAGCTGCAATAATTTACAGTATAATAATTCTGGTATTAAATGCTATTTCATTATCTTTATATTTCATTAAAAAAGAAAAAAGTTATATTATTCTTTTATTTTTATTTTTAATGCAATTTGCTCTATTTTATATTCGCATGAATTATATTAATTTATAATTTTTTTCAAATTTGCATAAATAGTAATTTTGATGAATATTTCAATATGATATTTATAAAGGGTAATATGTTAAGCGCCACCCCCGACGCCCGCCTGAAGTACATCGGCAAGCAGAAGGACGGCGAGAGCCGCCTCGCCGACCACGGAGTGCGTAAGTACGACTACAACCTCGGGCAGTTTACGAGCATCGACCCGCTCTGGGAGAAGCTTTATTTAATTACGAATTACGAATTACGAATGAAAAATGAAGAGCCGGGAAAGCGAGACCGGCGCTGCGCCACAAGGGCGCTTTTGAGGCGGGATTTAAGCTCTGCAAGACAATAAAAACGGAGCTCTTTCGAAGAGAGTATCAGACAATCGTATTGATTTGATAAATCCCGAAAATGGGAGAATTAAGAACTTGTGGGAAAAGAAAACGGACATATTCGGATACAATTTCAGGGGCCTGTTGACATCCATGGACAATTATACTGAGATGACGTCTTCGCCGGAATGCAGCGTCGGCTTGCCCGAATACCTGAAAAAGACGTGGGACTACGCGTACAATCCTTCCGGCGAGCGCGAACAGAAGCGCCTTGTCTATCAATTCAACAAGAACTGCGGCGGCTCTTCCTATGCCTGGGAGTACTACCTGCTGGGCGGCTCCAACGAGCAACTCGCAGTGTACCAGGGCGTGGAACAAAGCGACGAAGCAATTGCAGGATTTTCGCCTGACGGTTTCGGTACGGACGCATTTTACGACAATCCCCGGGACATCAGTAACAATACGGTAAACAGGGTCTTTTTCTACCCTGCCGAGTACAACGTGTACGGCGTGGGCGGAGCGGCCCTGACGTGGAGGGCCGACAGCATGCGCTCCTGGCGTAAAGAGTACAAGCTGACCGACCACCTCGGTTCTGTCCGCACCGTCCTGCGCAAAGGCCTGACAGACAACAGCTACGAACTGCGGGAACAGATCAGCTACGAGCTGTTCGGCGACGTAAGAGAGCGCCTCTACTGCACCGGCTCCGACGCCGACCCCGACGCCCGCCTGAACTACATCGGCAAGCAGAAGGACGGCGAGAGCAGCCTCGCCGACCACGGAGTGCGTAAGTACGACAGCGACCTCGGCCAGTTTACGAGCATCGACCCGCTGTGGGAGAAACAATATGCCTGGACGCCGTACCATTACTGTGGGAATAATCCGGTGATAACTTCAGACCCTTCTGGTAAAATAGCTCCAGTAGTACCATTTATAATAGGTGCCCTACCAGAAATTATAGAAGGAGCAGCATTCTTAGGCGCGGCTATAGGTCTTGCTACTACTTCAGATCAAGTTTCATCTCCACCTCCACCAGAAAATTCTAATAAAATTGATCCTTCAGTAATAACCCCTGTTTTACCTGTATTGCTTGGTGTAACAGTATATAATCAATCAAAAAATGCTTGGAAGGATATTCGAGGTGCAGTTGATAAAGTTATTGAACACATTGGATATTTGGAGGGTGCAAATGGAGGGAGCCATGGTAATCCAAAAGATCCTCGTAACCAGAATGACTGGAAAAATCATATTGAGAAACATCTAAAAAATATAGCTAAAGAATTGGGTAAATTAAAGAAGGATTTTGAATCTGTTATGAAGCAAAGAGGCGCTGAAGAAAAATGGAAAAAAATGATTGAAGGTCTTAAGAATTTTGGAATTGATAAACCATTTAAATAGGTATATATATGGCAAAGGAAATAAATTCACTAGAACCAGGCTATTCGAGCGAAAGAATTTCAATATGTAGCAAGATAGATGGGTGGATTATTAATAATAAAATATTAAACTCAAAACAATTAGGAGGTTACTATGCAGAATTGTTGATCTTTGACGGATCACTTGATAATTATGATAGTATTATTATGAATGAAATTGGAATTGGAATTAAAGATAATAATTTTGATTTATTAATTCAAGGTACTTCATACATACATGTTCTAATATCAGATTTTACTTTATGTAAGTATCCAATTTTAAAAGCTCATAATAAATTAATATCAAAACTATCTATTATTCATGACATTACTATCAAAAAACTTTACAATTTCACTGATTATAAAATATTCATGAATAATGTTAATAGAATATTAAATGAATTTAAAGAGTTATTAAAAAATTACAAGATTGATCGAATTGACAGGATAGAAAAGTATATTACTATTCTGAAAGAAGTATATTATTTTAGCCAATTATTACAGAGAATACTAAGAAAAGAGATTTTTGAAGGTATAAATAATAACGAAAATGAATTATTAGTGAAAGGATTACTAAATTATAATTATCTTCTTAATAAAATTATTGATCGTTTGATAAGAATTAATTCACCAATTAGAAGATGGGCTTCAGAATTAGCAAAGTACGATGAAAGTGATGATGATTTGTAATATTGATTATATAATCACCGGCCCCAGCGCCACCCCCGACGCCCGCCTGAAGTACATCGGCAAGCAGAAGGACGGCGAGAGCAGCCTCGCAGACCACGGAGTGCGCAAGTACGACAGCGACCTCGGGCAGTTCACGAGCATCGACCCGCTCTGGGAGAAGTACTACGCCTGGACGCCTTACCACTACTGCGGGAATAATCCGGTGATGGCGGTGGACCCGAGTGGGAAGTATTTTAAATATGTAGGTACTGACGCCCAAATAAAGAAGAATAAAGCAATATACCAGAGATTACGGGATAAATCGCCCATTTTTAATAATACATATATAATGTTAGATAATCTCCCACAAGTTATTATTATTCAAAGTGGGGTTGTTAAAGAAACAAAGGAAGATAAGAAGAATGGAAAGGTTTATTGTGGTAAGTGTGATGTTCCAGTTAAATCAGAAATGGTAGATTTCAACTCTGAAAGTGAAGATACATGGGAAGTAAAGATTGTTGGTCCCATCACTATTACATTAGATCATGCTGATATGAAAAGCCAGAATCATGAGGAGCATACACCAATTGAAGAAGTAGGCCATGCATTTGATGCCATTGTAAATCCAAAAAAATATGCAACTGATCCTAAGCAAGATGAAACTAATGTATTAACGTTTATTAATGTAATTATTAACGACATTAAGATAACAGCAAGTAAAAGTAAAAAATAGAAGGACTAAATGAATGAAAAAATTATTATTGTTTTTTTTAACGATTATATTTTTTTTCAATTCACTATGTGAATGTAAAGATAATGGAAAAGTGACAATTGATAATTTACTTGAATTCATTAATAATGTATATACGGATTTTACCAGATTATCACAATTGGAACATGCAGCAGCAATATTTGTTCTTGCAGATACTATCAAAACAATAGATTATCCTGTAGGATTTAATAAATATTTAAAAAAATACTGTATAAATAATTACGATTCTGATTATCAACACTATTTAACGGGATGTATCAAAGATATTCGAGTTGATATACTGTTTATTTCAATTAATTCGGTCAGTCACAATAAAAATGAAAAACTTTTAATTTCATGTGGTGGAGAAAACCTTACAATATGCTCGGTTAAAAACAAGCTTTTCAATATGTCAGACGACGATCATGAAATCTATAAAATAATACTAAATAAGATAGAAAACTATGGCGATGCCGTTTGTTTTTTGAAATTGTATATGCTTTTTAATCATGGTTTTGACTTGTTTAACGATGGCCCTATCTCAGAGAAAAATTGTTCAAACAGTATCAATTCTTTTTTCTTTAACCTTAAAAATCATTTTCTTTCTTTAATCGAACAGGCTATCACGTCTTCGAATGAGAATCCATATAAAAATTTTAAAATATTAAAGGTTATTGATAATAAATCCTTTTATATTATTGAATATGAATTGTTAAGAGAATTATATGATGATCATGATTATCTTGGCAAAGAGAAGTTATACAGGAGGATAAAGTTAAATAAAGATGTTTCATTTAGAATTTTGAGATCCAAAAAGCGTTTTACCAAGGTAAATCATGACTAGTTTTTTGTTGAACCGTAAAAAATATGACAATGTTATTGGTTAATCTGTTTGGTACAGAAAGGTACCACACCCTCGCCGACCACGGCGTACGTAAGTTCGACAGCGACCTCGGGCAGTTCACGAGCATCGACCCGCTGTGGGAGAAGTACATCGGCTGGACGCCGTACCACTACTGTGGAAATAATCCGGTGATGTCGGTGGACCCGAGTGGGTTAAATTGGTTTTTGAAAACAGATTCTAAGGGTGTACCGGAAAATAAACTAACATGGTATGATAAGACAGGAAATTATGTTGATGATGATGAAAATACATACATTGATTGTGGTGAAAACGCATTATTTTATGATGGGAATTATTTTCTATATATCAATCAAATAAAGAGATACTAATGTTACCAGCTACTTCTGGTAAGTTAAAGAACAATGAAATACAGCCGTATTTACAGTATAAAGAGGGCGGACCATTACCTGAAAGCATGAGCTATTGGGTATTGCCTTCTGAAATTGAATATTTTGAAAGAGCTCCACTAGAAGAACAATTTTGGGCAGTTTTGGGAAGAGGTAATTGGAGAGGAGGAACTGATTCTTGGGGTTCTGAAAGGGTAAAAATACATTATGAAAATGTATATATTGGAGATAGAACTGGTGGTTTTTATATACATGGAGGTACTACTCCCGGTTCAGCTGGCTGTATCGACTTAGGAGACGGCAGTACTTGGTTTATACGTCAATGGCTGCAGTATCAGCAAGGGCCGATTAGACTTATAGTAAATTATTAATTAATATCCACTATGTATTATGAAAACGAAAACATTTATCATACAATTCCTTAAATCAATATTGTACGTATATTTAACGTTTTCATTGATATTCTCTATAATTGAAGTTCTGGGATTAATATACGAAATTAATAATCAGGATATACTCAATATGGTTAATATCTGGATATTTAATTTCAATCGAGCTGATTACATTATTTTTAGAGCATTTCTAATGGTAATAGATATACTACCAATAATATTAGTTCTTAAATGTAAAAACAATTTTAAATATATATTGTTATGTTTAATAATGATTATACAAATGACTTCATACTATTTCATTTTTACACAAATGGATCATTAAATGTTAAATCTTAATAGTTTACAGTTATATTTGTAGTGTTAATTTCCAGATGTCAATATTGAGGCAAATATCGAAGGGAATATTAAACAGACCTCTTACCGACCACGGGGTGCAGAAGTTCGACAGCGACTTCAGCCGCCCGCTTAGCCCGAGAGAGGAAGTCTGAACTGTGATTTGTGTGATTGATTTGATTAAGAAGATTTTCAGGAAAGGGTCTTTCTGATTGTCCTTACAGGGCTTTGAGAGAGACCTTTTTTGTCTGTACTGTGAGTTGGGTGCTTGGGACAATGAAGATGATTCTTCAAATTCTCCTTTGCGAGCTTTGCGTTTTGCGTGAGATATTTCTTCTTCTCTCGTACTTATAGTTACTATCATCTTTGCGA
>CAZWLN010000023.1:0-66275 GCA_964634885.1 uncultured Hyphomicrobiales bacterium
AGAGCAGCACAGTAAGCGGCAGCACCGGCTTTGCCACTGCCGACGGCACCTCCAACGGCCAGGATTACACACCGGGTGTCTTGGCGCAGACTACATGGTACAGAAGGGTAGTTAACTCTGACGGTTGTACTAATAACAGTAATTCAGTGCAGATTACAGTCAGTCCGGCAATTTCCAATAATACTATTGCTTCTGACCAGTCCATATGTATCAATGACGTTCCGGCACAATTGACAGGATCGGAACCTACAGGCGGTAATGGTACATTTACGTATGAATGGCTCTACAGTACAACGAGTGCAAGTACCGGATTCAGTACTGCCCCCGGTACAAATAACAGCCAGAACTACCAGCCGGTTGCACTTTCGCAACAAACATGGTTCAGAAGAAATGTAACATCAGGCGGATGTACAAACACAAGTAGTCCGGTTGCTATTACAATTAAACCGGTAATTGGTAATAATACCATAGGCAATAACCAGACAATATGTTATAACCAGACTCCGAATCAGCTCACCGGCACATATCCCACCGGCGGCAACGGAACATACACATTCCTCTGGGAGAGCAGCGTAACAAGCGGCACGACTGGTTTTACCGATGCTTCAGGTACGAATAACCAACAGAATTACTCTCCTGCCAGCCTCACACAGGATACATGGTTCAGGAGAAAGGTAACTTCCGACGGCTGCTATGTATATAGTACCGCTGTTAAAATTACTGTCCTTCCGGTTATAGCAAACAATACCGTTTCTGCTTCACAGAATCTCTGCTATGGCGATACCCCTGTATCATTTGACGGTACAACACCAACAGGTGGTAACGGAACATATACCTACCTGTGGGAAAGCAGTGTAACAAGCAGTACTTCCGGTTTCTCTGCCGCCGCAGGGACCAATAACGGCGAAGACTATATTCCCGGCGCTCTCTATGAGACAACCTGGTACCGCAGGACAGTTACATCGGGCGGCTGCTCTGATGTCAGCACTGCCATTAAAATGGATGTTACACCTGTTATAACAAATAATTCTGTCAGCGCCAGCCAGACCATTTGTTACAATACCACTCCGGCTTCGTTGACAGGTACTACACCTGGCGGCGGTAACGGATCTTATACGTATGAATGGGAGAGGAGTGTAACAGGCAATTCGAGCGGATTCTCGACAGCATCGGGTACATATAACCTGAAAGACTATTCTCCCGGTGCATTAACCACAACGACATGGTATCGCAGGAAAGTTAGTTCGGGCTATTGTACCAACTATAGTAGTGCAATCGAAATTACGGTTATTCCTGAAATTGCTAATAATACAGTTGCTTCCGACCAGTCGATATGCAGCGGTTCACTCCCGTCGGCCCTGACAGGTTCTACACCGACAGGAGGTACAGGAAGCTTTACTTACTTGTGGGAGAGCAGTGTTACAAGCGCTACCAGCGGATTCGGCAATGCTTCGGGTACGAATACCCTTAAGGATTATACTCCCGGAGCGCTCACTCAATCGACATGGTACAGACGGGTTGTCTATTCCGGTATATGTAGTGTCACCAGTTCTACTGTAAAAATTACAGTGAAAGAGACACCTGCCGACGTAATCAGTCCCTATCCATCAGCATCATATTGTACCGGCAATTATGTTACTCTTTCAACTACATACAGTACCAACTACGGTTATCAGTGGCAGAAAGACGGCGCGAATATCAGCGGCGCCAATTCATATACATATAATGCCAATGCTGTAGGTGAATACAGGGTAATTATTACTGACAATACTTCAGGGTGTGTAACTACAACTTCGCAAACATCAGTCTCGCAGTCGGGTGAAATGCCGACTGTCCCGGACCAGCCGACAGCGTCCAATGTAAAGACATTGAGCTTCTTAGTAAGCTGGAATTCCGTTAACAACGCCACCGGCTACTATATCGATGTTGCAACTGATAACCAGTTCAATAACATCCTGGCGGCCTATAATAATAAATATGTAGGGACCAACAGCATTTCCATCGAGACGGGAGTTACGAGGAATACGGATTACTGGTTCAGGGTCAGGTCCAATAACGGGTGCGGGACAAGTACCAGTTCGACAAGTAATATTGCCGGCACTCTCGATCCCGTAATTACAATCCTGTCATCGGCTCCATTCAACCTGGGTACAGTTGAAACCGGCAGTTGTTCTTCTTCGTCCGGTACTTTCACTGTTTCGGCTACCGAACTGGAAGCAAACCTGACAGTTACTCCTCCTGCCGGATTCAAAATCTCGACTGACGGGACAAATTACAATTACACAAATACCAGCCCGTTGACACTGACACCAAACGGAAGCGGTACCGTATCCCCGACAAACCTGTGGGTTGCATTCTGCCCGACAGCAACAGGTTCACAATCGGGTAATGTTTCAGGTACAAGTACCAATGCCACAACCGTGAACTTCTCTGTCCAGGGCACCGGCATACTGCCGACTCCTTCACAGCCATATGCTTCAAATATTAAAACATACCAGTTTACAATGAATTGGACGGCTGTTACCGGAGCTACAGGATACAGGGTCGATGTTGCAACGGATGCAGGATTTACGAATATCCTGAGTTCTTACAATAACCTGGATGTCTCGGGTGCAACAAGTACAGTAATCAATAACGGAATTGCGCGTAATTCAACATACTGGTTCAGGGTAAAGGCCTATGATGGCAACGGCACCTATGCCAATTCGACCCCGAACTCGGTTACTACAAGGGATCCGGTCATTACCATTACTGCGACCGAGCCTCTTGCCTTCGGCGATGTTGCCAAGGATAACTGCTCAGGTTCGCCAAAGACATACAGCGTTTCAGCAGACGCACTTGAAGAGAATCTGGTTATTACTCCGCCGGAGCATTACAAACTGTCAATCAACGGCATTTCTTACAATTACGATTACAGTACTCCGTTGACGCTGACACCCGATTCTTACGGAGATATTGCCAGCACTACGATTTATGTCGAATTCTGCCCGACGGCGAGCGGCCCCTTGAATGGAAGTATAAACCATACAAGCAACAATGCTACTTCCAAAACGGTTTCTCTGACAGGAAGGGGATTGCTCCAATCTCCATCTTCACAGGCTTCGAACATTGTCTTCTCCAATGACGGAGGAACGAGCCTCGACCTGGCGTGGACTAAGGGAGACGGTGAAAAGCGTGTCGTTGTGATGAGAGTCGGTGGCGAGGTTACATGGACACCGGTTAACGGTACTGAATACTCTCCCGGACAGAGCTTAGGCGACAACCAGTACGTTGTGGCTATTAAGAACAATACGGATTCGCAGAACTCAACCATCAGTTCGAATATTACTGCTTCCGACAAGGTTTGGGTCAAGATATGGGAATACAACGGTACGGGTGAATCCACCAGCTACAATAATACCGGTTTCACTTCCGGCAGCAATCCCAACAGGCCTGTTTACCTCGACGTCAGCAATGTTAACAACGGCAATTCGATTATACAGAATGTCCAGTTCTTTGTCGTTGTCGATTCCAAGGACAGGTCCGGCACCTATGTCAATACCACATCCGACCTTACCGTTACGATGGCCTATTCGGGCGGCGGCACTGTCACCGGTACCATTACCTCCGGTAGCTCCAGCACTACGATATACAACACACTGACCGATTCGCCCGGTACCGGAAAGGTACTGACCTTTACAGGAACCGGCTACTTCAGCGATTCGCATACATTTACCCTGTTTGCGGCGGCTCCTACGAAGCAGTCCTATTATGTCCTCTTCGATTCGACAAAGTGTACCAAACTATATATGAAATTCTACAAAGGAAACGGTGCCAAGGAACTGATCCTTTACAGGGAAGGCGCCTATCCTTCATTGCCGGTTGACGGTACGGATTACTCAGGCTACAGCCAGGGCACCGACCTCGGTGACGGTACGAAGTTCGGCTGGACCGGAGTCTATGCCAACGGTACGGAATTACTGCTGGACAACCTTACCGAGGCCAGTACCGTCTATGTCAGGACCTTCTCTTACAACGGTACGGGAGTATTAACTTCATACAACAAGGCTACATCGACACTCAATCCGAGATATACCACTCTGCCGTCCTGTACGCCGAGAATGCCTTCGAACGACGTAATAGTCGCCATCGACGGATTCGGTGCCAGGTCTGTGCGCAATAAGGTTTACACACAGTGGAATACCTATCTGGAAACCGGCCTTGTGGGATTCGAACTGTACAGGGCCCCTGTCGATGACACTACTGAAAGCCCCGTCTTCGAAAAGATAGCTTCTTACAATGAGACAGACTATCTCAAATCTGCCGGCGACGAGAACGGAAAGGAATACTCATGGGTTGACGCCGATCCGGGCCTGATTACCGGCCACCTCTACCTCTACAAACTGAAGTATGTAGGCGCAGACGGGCAGACCTATGACGGCGGCGAGGACATCGTATGTATCTCCGACGCTGCCGACGGCGACGCCTCGATGTGGGTCTCCGGCATCAGTCCGCAGCCTGCCAGGGATCACATCAAGTTCATCCTCGAACTGGAGGACGCCGGTGATGTAACCGTCGAGCTGTACGAAGTCAGCGGCCAGAAGATAGACGTGCCGGTCAGCAACAGGTACTATCCCGCAGGCTTCAGCGAAGTACAGGTTGACTTCGACATTACGGCGCTTGCTTCAGGTACATACATCTTGCAGGTTTCTTCCGGCAGGGATGTTGTAACGAAGAAGATTGTGATTCAGAAGTAAATTATCCTTAACCTCAGAGGCAGGCTCCGGCCTGTCTCCGGGGGAATGGAAACCGCTGACCGTCCCCATTCGGGCCTCAGATGAAATTTTTACAATTATCAAATAATTGTAAAATATTCCTCATTTTCCAAATTTCTCTTGTATTATTCACCGGCATTTATTACTATTGTAGAAATACATAGTTAATGTGGTTTAATCAATTTTCGCCTATATGACGAATGAGTAATACTGTGCAAAGAAAGCCTGTTTTTGCGAATATCGGGAAAGGATTTTGCATAATTTATTACTACCCGGATTGATTGCTGTTTAAGGCTTTTGATTGGTGTAATGCCCGTCAGAACAAACTGAAGCATTCATTCATGAAAATGCATATAGCCGGCAAGAGATTATAAATGTAATTTGAGGTTGTTATGAAAATCAGTAAGATTATTTTAGGATTTATTATTTCGCTTGTTCTGATATTCCTGTTCGAATATTTTCTGTTGGAAAACAGGGCAGATAGTTCACTTCTCTCAGCGTTCTTGTACACTACCATATCATATTCATTTATTGTTGTTAGCAAATTTTTGGAAAGAAAGGAAGCGTAATGAAAAGAGACAGGATTGATTGTAGAAATATAAAGAATATCCTGAAAATTATACTATTTATGGTTTTACTTTGCGGACTTCATCTGTCCGGCGGCCTCCGGTTGAAAGCCCAGGACAGCACTACAAAAGCTCTTCTCAATGAAATGATCGAAAAATATAAGAATATGAAATCAATTTCATATTCGGCCCAATATTCAAGAAAGTCCTTATTTAGAAACGATACCTGTAGTGTCTCAGGTCAATGTAAATTAATAAAAGACGCATCTGACACCATATATAATGGTTATATGTTGTTCAAAGGAAATTCCGGAGGTGAAATATTCTATGATATGAATAAAACTTATTTTATTATGAACACATCTAAGGCTATTTCTATTGCTCTACCTTCCAGGGTACTATCTTTTATAAAAGGAAATTTCAGTGGTAATCTCACACAAACATTCTTTTTCGAAATACAAATGCTTTCATGGCTTTTCAAAGACTCAACTAACCGGGTTACTGTCTCTACCGACACTCAAAATGGGAAAGAATACTGGAAGATATTTATCAAAGAGGCAGATTTTAGAGAAATGACGGAAGCACAAAAGACATTATGGGTTAATAAAGAGGATAAAACCTTCGAAATGATGAGATTCATTCATAAAATTCAGGGTGATTACCAGTATGAAGAGTACATTTTGACGGATGTGAAGTGTAACAGTGTGAGCATAAAAGAATTAACAGATCATCTCGACAGCCTTAAAAAGATATACGAAGTGTCCGAATTTGTTGAGTCAACACAGAAAAAGAAAGAATTACTCCAACCCGGTACAAGCGCTCCGGTATTTTCAGGCTCAACTTTCGATAAAGTAATCAACATCGATTTCAAAGGAAAAAAATTATACCTGCTCGATTTCTGGTATTTGTCATGTGGCGCCTGTATTATGGCGCTTCCTCACATTGTTAAACTATACCAGGATTTTGCAGATAAGGGATTGGAAATATTTGGAATAAATAGTACTGACGATAGAAATAAGAAAAAAGATATGCTGGAAAAATTCATTGTCAGAAACAAAATTACCTATCCGGTAATATTTATAGATAAGACTGTGGATAGTCTCTATAATGTTCATGCTTATCCTTCTTTATACCTTATAGACAGCAATGGTAAGATAGTCTATTCAGAAAAAGGGTTTCTTGAGTCAAGATTTGACAGCCTTAGAGCAATTATATGTAAAGAACTCGGTATTGAGGAGTGTCAAAAAAAGTAAAAGAAGGATTGTAGGATATGTTTGTATATCATAATGATGCGAAAGCGAGTCTGAGCCGCTTTTGTTGTTTAACATAATTTATGAATTAAATTAATGATTGCATTCAAAATTAAAATGCGTCAGAATTACTTATGAATAGTAGTAACAATTATCGGGGAGAACGGGAATGAAAATAGTTGTTAACTTCTTTTTCTGTGTTTTTACATTAATCACTTTTTCTCCGGGGCTTATTGCCCAGGATGAAAACTGGACTGTTTATGATAATAAGAATTCTCAGTTACCTGATAATGTAGTCACAAGTATAATTGAAAATGACCTGGGTGAAATATGCATCTCGACAAGTAATGGGTTTGCAAGGCTGATCGACGGTGACTGGACTGCTTACAATCCTTCAAAAGGTAATTTCTCTGAAAAGAATATTTCATGCATCGCACAGTATAACGGTTATTACTGGCTGGGAACATACGACAACGGCTTGATCAGGTTTGACGGGAAAGACTCTGTAAGATATACAAAGTCAACTTCCCCTCTTCCGAATGATAAAATTAAATGTTTAGTAAAAGGCCCGGACAACAGCCTCTGGATTGGAACTTACGGCGGCCTGGTGAATTTGAAAGATGATAAATGGACTGTCTATTCAACCTCCAATTCAAAAATTGGAAATAATCTGATTCTGTCGATAGCAATTGATAGTAACGGGTATGTAACGATAGGTTCACAAGTGATTGTTTCTACTCTTAAAAACGGGCAGTGGATTGTTGACAGTACCGCTATCCTGCCGGGCAGCATTGTCTGGAGTGTTTGCTATGACCGGAATAATACATTGTGGATAGGGACACATCTTGGTTTGATACATCTTGATAACGGGACAATGACAGCTTTTACGAAATCCAATTCCAGTTTATCTACCGCTTGTGTCAGAGGCCTGACATGCGACAGGAACGGCAATATATGGATTGCAACAAGCGCCGATGAGGGTGAGCCGGGTGGCGTTTATAAATATGACGGCGAAAAATTTGTAAATTACAACAGCAGCAATTCCCCCTTATCTGCAACTTATATTATGTCAGTATATACAGATTCCCACAATAATATATGGATGGGTACGCTGGACAGCGGTATTGCCGTGTACAACAACACTAATTCCTGCCCTGAAATAATAAACAATAATAAAGACATCTATGATATTAGAACATCAGACGGTAACAGTGGTGCAATGAGGCTGGACTTCAGCCTGAGAAAACCGTGCAGGCTGAGTGTTAAGCTCTATGACATAATGGGCAACAGCCTCGGAACCTTTGCAGATGGAGAATTTGAAGAGGGCGTCAATTCTGTGGATCTGGAACTGAGCCGATCCGCCGTAGGAGTCTGTTTCGTGGCAATTGTGCCTGAAGGAATGAAACCTTGCGTTGTAAAGGCAATAAGAGAGTAATTGAGGTAGTGTCATAGAATCGATGTCGGTGATGCCTGATAATGGAATCCCGTTAAAAATCCGGAGAATTGTTGGTGTTAAAACTATATCAATGAGAGTATTAAAGCAAATTCCACATTATCTATATGAATTTACACCTAAAAAGCATAAATTTGCATCGGTAATTTCGTTGGATAATGAAAGGTTAACGATGATCAGACTGCTTGCTTGTTTCCTTGTTTTTACGATGGCATACATCGCTGAGGCCTCTACCTGGTACGTTAACGGCTCCACAGGCAACGATAATAAGAACGACGGTAAAACGCCTGCAAAGCCTTTTAAAACGATTCAAAAAGCGCTATCGCTCATCAAAGGCTCCGATGAGATCGTCATCGAAGGAAAACAGGGCAACAAAGAGATTGTCTATCACGAATCCATTTATCTCGACATATCCAAATTCGGCATTAAAATCAAAGGACAGAACTCTCCTGTGCTCGACGGCTCAAAGCCTACGGCAGACTCCCTCCTGATGGTGTCGAAGTACTGCGGGATATATGCCGAATCAAACCTCGTCGGGATCAGCGGCCTGACAATCAGGAACTTCAGCTATGAAGGCTGGGACACAACCGGAGTTTACGGCGCAGGAATATACCTCGCTTCAGGCTCGTCGAGAAACGTCGTAACAGGCAATACCGTAGTAAACTGCAACTGGGGCATATACCTCGACGGTAACAGCCAGGACATCGTCGAGGACAATTCAGTAACGGATATTAAAACCGACGGTAACGGCAGGGGAGGTACCGCCATATGTATCGCTCCCGGCGGCATCGGCATCGAAAGCAATGTAATAGGGGAGACTAAGGGCAACCTCATCAAAGGCGCGGAAAAATACGGTATCTGCCTCGGTGGTACAGGAGCCCCGGTCAACGCCGACAACTGCTCCGTCGCCATTAACACAATCGAAGATTGTAAGGTAGCAGGCTTGGCCGTCTTCAATATTGAAGGCATCGTGAACGTTACTAAGAATAAGTTCAGCGCTAACGGAGCAGCTCTGCTCATCGGTGGAATGCCGATAGACACAAGGTTTACGGACAATAAATTCAACGGCTCCGAAGGTGAGTCTGAAATCATCGCCTCACCCGAATATGACGGCTACCTGCTGTTTGACATCTGGAAGCGCAACGGCAACAGGTTCGCCATACCGACCTTTGCGGCAGTCAATCCCGATACATCGAAAGAAGAAGTAATCATCGGCGCCCGCGGCGGGTTCATCAGGAACAGGGAAAACGCTGCTGAGGAAGATGCTGCGGGCAGGTACAGGGTAATGGAGAGCAAATAGGCCCTACCTCTCGCAGAAACTGCCTTTCGGCAGGGTAATTGTGCGGATTTGGTACTTTATGTTGTAATTCTTAATGATTGCCGAATTTTTAATAATAGCTTCAAAATCATCATCATCAGACTTAATTATCATAAAGGCGCCGGAATTGTCCGTGAACAGCCCGTCCATCAATACGGCCGTATTCAAACGAAGTGAGTCTGACAATTCCTGCCAGCCTTTCCTGTATTCATCCTGAAGGCTTGTTGTGTCCGTCGTCTGTTCCAGGTCGGGAAAGATGTACCTGATAGAGTAATACTCAACCATTTCTGCCGGTTCCGGGTAATCGCAGAAACCGCAGACAAGGGGAGCCCAGTTGAGGTATTCCGTCCGGAATACGCCGGCCTGTACCATCGCGTCGGTTGCCATTGTGTCTTTTGCTTCCTGTAAGCTTAAAGCACGCAGGATGAACAGTATCCCTTCACCATCGATGGTCGCCGACAATTTCAGGAATCCCGATTCATAGAGCCTGTAAGTATTATCAGTATGTGCTTTCTGCAGAATACCGGTGCTGAAGTTGTCAATGTCATCCATTGCCGGCGAAGGGGTAAGGAACACAAAATAATACTCCTGTGGCCTTGCCGGGTACAGGTACTGAGCCCAGAAAAACACGAACAGCAATATTCCCGGAAGAAGCAATTTCATTAGCAGCCTCACATTGTGGCAGTTGTACTGTTGGGCGTCCGGAAACCGACATCGGAGTAATCCTTTTCGGAACCCAGGACACTGTGTGGAATGAGGTACATCGCCAGGCTGATGCACGCAGCGATAAACGCCCATTTGATGTTCTTCGGATTTTTCTTCAGTCTCCACACCGCAATGATCCAGAAAAGAAATGCTAAAGCGGTTTTGTTGTCGGTAAGGTCGTTGCCCAAAGGCCATCCTGTCCAGAAGGCACCGAAAGCATAGTTCTGGACCAAGGGCCCTAAGATGATCCCTCCGATAAAAATTGTAACGAGAGACCAAACAGATAGTTTCAGCACCTTGTCACCTTTGAAGAGCGCTTCTAAAGCTGTACGGAATGCGAACCACAGAGCCAGGAACATGAAGATGATATGTGGCAGTAAGATTGCGTCGGGGACATGGCCCTTGTACCGAAGTCTGATTTCCTCTGTGTTGAGCTTGTACTCTTTGCCCGATGCGTCGTAGAGGCTGATGAAATACTGTACTTTTGCGGCTGCATCGAGCCAGGGGAGCCAGGAAATCCTGGCAATCAGGGTGTCGCCTTTTCGCTCGAGGCTGTCTGTCTTCCAATCCATATCAGTTGTGTATATCTTATGGCGTATTGTCCCTTTCAACGTTTCACTGCAGGGTATCTTTATCTCCACATCGGATCCGGTTTCAGCCGAGCGTAGAAAGGAATATTTGATTGCATTCCCGTCGATTGTAACCTCCCCTTTAAATGGATGGGTAGGGCCGGTCATACGCTGGTACAGTACGGCTGCAGCCATTAAAAGAAATGATAAGATCCAGAGTAATACTGCTTTCTTTTTGCTCAAGCCGGGTCTCCTCTATTGTTTGTTCATAATGTCGTTTAGCTCGGGAGGAAGTTCCCCGCCGTTCTTTTTCAAATCCTGTGCAATTCTTACAGCTCCCTCTTTGTTGTTTCTAATCCTGTAGAATTTGATAAGGTTGATGTAAGAGCCAAAGTCCTTTGGAGCTACCTGCAGGGACCTCAGCCATTGCGACTCAGCTTTCGGAAAATTCTTTTCTTTGTAGTAGAGAGCAGCGTCGCTGTTAAGTGCATTGCCGTGATTGGGGTTGAGCGAAAGGCAGCGGTCGAACGCTTCGTGGGCCTTTTGCCCGTTGTCCGTCAGGGCATAAGTATTGCCGATGAAGTACCATATTTCCGGGTCGTTTTGATTGAGGGAGAGAGCTTTTTCGAAACAGGCAAGCGCCGTTTTCGTGTCATTCATTTTATAGCTCAATTCGCCGGACAGCATCACCAGGTTCTTTTCGCCCGGGTACTGGCCGATACCTTTGTCGAGCAGTTCCCTGGCTTTGTCGTATTCTTGTGTGTTAATGTATGCGCTAACGAGGAAATAGTAATACATGGGAGGCTGTTTCAGTTGTTCACCCTTGGCGGCAATCCTTTTCACTTCATTGTAATTGCCACGTTTGTTGTAGAATTCCATCAACTGTATATACAATTCCGGCTGCACCGAGAGGGCCTGGTTAAAATAGTCTTTCGCCCCGGCGCTGTCTCCCTGTATATAATAGTTCATGCCCTGGTAAAGAATGGCGTCGGGAATTCTGGTCTTGGCAAGCACTTTGTCCAGAATGGCAATGGACGGCTTGATCTGGTTGTTATATGTGTAGGAAGCGGCAAGCAGAATGGCCCACGGTGGAGGTACCAGGTTGTTCGGTGGCTTGAGGTTCCTGCACATGGCAATGGCTTTTTCAATGTAGGGAATGGCTTCTGCTTTCCTGCCCCTGTTGAACAGCGATTTCCCAAGGAAATAGTTACCTATGTGGTCTTCGGGCAGGTATTTGAAAAGCTTCCGTGCATACTCTTCTACCTTCTCATATTTTCCTGTCTTGTCGTACATGTCGAACAGCTGGTAATATATCTTTTTATTCTCCGGATTGCGTTTGATTGCTTCCATGAACAGGCTGTCGGCCTGGGGATACTGTTGGTTTGTCTTGTATGCAAGAGCCATGTCGTAGTATCCACGCGATTTGTCAGGGTACATCTCTATCATTTTACTCCAGAACGAAAACCTGTCGTGGAATGATTCCTTATAGGTCCAGGACTTGGCTCCGAAAATCAGGAACACAAGCAGGCCCAGAATAAGAGGGACAGCCTTTTTGAAATTGACCTTAAAGAATACCAACAATTGTGAGACGATAACCAGGATGCCGAACATAGGTAGATAGGCCCTGTGCTCAGCATAGTCAAAGAAGTCGTCAACGTACTGGATTCGTATCATCAGCGTCGGCAGGAGCAGGACTACAAACCAGGCAAAGCCCCACAATACTTTATATGAATTTCTCAGGGATTCGTTGGGTTCGGAGTGCTTCATCAGGTACACAAAGGCGCCGATGATTGCAAGGATGAACAGCCAGCCTGTAATGATCGAGAAAGCTTCGAAAGACGACAGTGCAATCATTTTATAGGGAATGAAAATCTTCCCGATCATTGCAGGGATAGAATTGAAATTCTTTATCAATGCATCCAAACCGATCTCGTCAGGACTGTCGATCTTTGCCATTGCCGCTTTTCTCAGCATATACCACACTATTCCTCCGGCAGCCCACAGGGGAACGGCTATCTGTGTCCTCAACTTCAGGGTACTGCGGTCATGTTTGTACAGCATAGCATAGGGAATATACATCAGGCAGAGGACGGGGAAGACGATGCCGATTTCTTTTGTGAAAAGGCTTACTAAGAAGAATATCATGTGCAGGGACAGGTATATTGCCGATCGGCTGTTTTTCTTCGTTTCGATGTATGCAATGAAAAAGATGAACGACAGCAGGATGAAGACCGTAATCATCGAGTCGTTCCTGCCCGAGATCCAGGACACTGCCGGTGTCAGCAGAGGATGGACAGTGAAGATCAGGCTCAGGATGAAGGAATGGACTACCGGGAAGCGCAGCATAATCATGGCCAGCAGTATCAGGATGGAGCCGGCAATATGGAACAGAAGGCTGGTCCGGTGATAGATTTCCGGGTTGATGTATTTATCTAATTGCTGGCTGTCGTTGATCTGAGGCAGCTTGCTCAGGTCCATGCCGTCTTTGGTCGCCGACTTGGCGTCGATGATGAAGGATGCATTAAGGACAGGCCTGTAAAAGGTAGTACCGATTGTGGTGTCGAGAGTGGTTTTCAAAGGGATGTCCTTTGTGAACCTCTCGATGAAAATGTTGTCGTCGCAATAAACGATATTATTACTTAAATTGGAATAATAGAGAACGACAGCAGTAAGAGCAATTGCAAGCGACAGGATTGCAACCTCGATGTGAGGATTGAGCTTAGAGAATATCCTTCCGGAAAACCTTGGTTCCATCGTTGGCAATGAGTCATTATACATCCGGGCAGCATCCGCTTTTCCCTTCTGTTTCTTTTTTGTCTGAGTATTCTTACCCATAAAGCCTGTTTTATTTATTCTACATATTAAAGCAAAGCTAAATAAAATAAAAAAATCAAGATTTCAAAACGACAATAAGAAATTCTTACAAAAGGCCGAATTTCTTACGCAGAAACCATTCGACGGCAAAAAAGAGAATTGCAAAACCAAGAATCCAGGGAAGGTTCCAAATAGCAATTTCGTTCCTAAGTGTAACGGGCTTTGGCCTGAAGTTCGGGTCGTTTTTCAAGTCGTCGAGGAAGCGACCGGCATCGCGTGCAAAATAGAATTTGCCGCCGGTTCTTTGGGCTATGTTGCGGAGCAAAGCCGAATTGAGCCTGAGGTTCATGAATTCGAGGTTGATCTCACCGACGCTGAAATTGCCGTTGTCGCTGCCCAACCTGGCATTGTTGACCGTAACGTCGCCGTTGAACGAGTACTGCCCGCCGCCAAGGCCTTCGAGGCTCCCGTAATACCTGCCGTTGCTCAGCGAGCTGAGGGTTATTTCCCTGTTTTCTTTGCCGCCCTTGACGCTTACGGTAACATTGGCGTTGTCAACGGGAGTGTATGATGCGTCGTAAACCTGTGCTATGAATTCGACGTTTTCGCTGCTTGTGTAATGCTTCTTTGTGGTCCTGATCCTGACGTTCTTGTTGTCCTGGTCAACGGAAAGCCACTTGAATGAATTGTTGATGAAAATGTCCAGCAGGTCGGGAGTGCCTGTCCTGTCTTTGGCCACTTCCTGGGCGTAGCCGATCAGCTTCCAACGGTATAAACCATAGCCCATCAGGGCGATGGACTTCTGGTTGCGGAAGACTCGCGTCATTATCAGCGGTTCCTTAAGCGAAACGTTGTTTATTTTAATATATGACAGTACATCGCTTTCTGGTTTAACTTCCACGAATATTTCAGTTTTGAAAAGGGGAGGAAGCTGGTTCCAGTACTCAAGGTCTTTCTCTGTGCCCGATACCCTGAGCAGGGGACTGGCAAGCGACTGCGGCTTGAAGTCCGGCAGGGCAAGGAACTCATTGGGACGGGAGAGTGTAGTCCTGAAAGGCAGGTATTCATCTATTGCTTTGAGCTTGTTGTAATCTGTGTTCTGGGCGGCAATGAACATCAGGGACTTGCCTCGGTCGAGCGCTGTCTTAAGCGAGGCTATCACATTCTGGGGTGTTGAACTGATTGGGAAACCAACCAGGATGATAATCTCGGACTCCATCAGGTCAGCCGCAGTGGGAGCTTTGTCGTAGAACTCGGAACCTTTCTTCTGGATGAAAGAGCTGATCTCAATGCCCTTTTCTTTATTGATCACGTTTTTAATAAAAGAGATGTCGGAGTTGGGCGCTCCGGCAAGAATTGTGATTTTTCTCTTGTTTTTCAGTACTTTCAGGAATTCCGTAAGTGAATTGTTCTTTAGTGTCAGTTCGCCTGCAAGAGTGCCGACAGAAGCAGTGATTTTGTGTATTCCTTCAATCTTCGGCATATACTCCAGTACGGCTGAATAGCTGTTCTGTCCCTGTGTGATTTTTACTGTCTGTTCGGCAAACTTTGAGCCGTTGTCTGAAAGAGTAAGTTTTACTTCTCCTTCGTTGTATCCGTTGATTTTTAGATTGACGTTGATTGGTACCGGGTTGTCGATGTATGCTACTTCGTTCATCAGCAGGGACTGGACTGCCAGGTCCTTTGGCTCGGAAGTGTCGCCGATGCCGATGATGTAAACCGGCTTGCCGAGTGCGTCTGCGTCGTAAACGGGATTGATGCCGGTGTTGAATTCACCGTCGGTAAACATTAGTACTGCCTGTATGTTATCTTCGTTGAAGGTGGAATTGACCCAGCGCAGAGCCTGGGAGATGTCGGTCAGCTGGCCGTTCTTCTTCAGGCTGTCGTAGGTGAACGAACTGCTGTTGAAGTCGTTCAGGTATCTGATTTCAGAGTCGAAGGCGGCAACGACGAGGTTTTCATCGCCGATTTCACTGAAACGGGACTGGCCGAAGGCATCCCTGTACTGGCTGTTGCGGTTTGTACCCGCATCTCTTTGCGTCATCGACAAGGAGTTGTCGAACAGTACAACTAATTTCGGATCTTTCTCCACGCCGCTGATGATTGTAAGAATGGGTTCGAACAGGGTAAAAAGGAGAAGAAGTATTCCTGCCGACCTTAGGGTAATGAGCAGGCGCTTTTTCATGGGGGCTACCGGGGGAACAGTGATCCTGTAATAGTAAACAGAAAGAGCTGCGGAAAGTATTGCCAATAATGCTAACAGCCACCAGGAGCCGCTGATTCCAAATACGTATGAGTTCATTGTCGTTCGAAACCGGTTAAATTATACATATTACAATGGTACTTCAATTAATAAGAGGCTGCAATTCTGGCGTGCCCTGATCCTGAAACTGCTGCAGCCGCTGACGGCAGCAGCGTCACGGCTGAAAAGCACGGATTTTTCAATTTCTATCGATCCTTCGATTACAAAGACATAGACTCCATACTTCGGATTGGTTAGTTTATACTCCGGTTTGTTGTCTTTGTCGATGTCTGCCAGGTACAGGTGGCAGTCCTGGTTGATGCTCAGGCTGTCGTCGCTGGTTTCAGGGCTGGCGATGAGCCTGAAGTTGTTTTTCAGGCTTTCTTTCGTATAGGTAGCAATGCCGTAGCGCGGCCTGATTTCAAGTTTATCGGGAGCAATCCAGAGTTGAAGGAAGTTAAGCTGTTCCTTGTCCGAAGCGTTGAATTCGGAGTGCATGATGCCGGTCCCGGCAGACATAAGCTGTACTTCTCCGGGTTTTACGGCCTGTTCGTTGTTGAAACTGTCCTTGTGAAGGAGAGTACCGGACAATGGAATGGATATGATTTCCATGTTCCTGTGAGGGTGGAAATCGAAACCCGATCCGGGCATTACGCTGTCGTCATTGAGAACCAGAAGCTTGCCGAAACCCTGACGTTCGGGATTCTGGTACTCCGCGAAGCTGAATGAATGATTGGTTTTCAGCCAGTCATGGTCAAAAAAGCCTCTCTCATTTGATTTGTGAATTTCAATCTTCATAAATAAATAACGAAAAAAATCAATAAACAATGAGTCATTAACGATTATCGTGTTAAATGATTTTCCAAAGGCGCATTCGAAAAGAAACGAAAACAGCCGCACCCTTTTGAGATGCGGCTGCAATCAGTATTTTATAAGTGCCTTTTCAGGCGGTCATGATTTCATCAATCAAAATTCGGATTGATCTTCCTTTCTTCGTAGCTGATGGGGAAGAAGTGCCAGGCCGTAGCCGAAAGGTGCCACTTTCCCGGGAACCTGCGCTCGTCGATGAGCCTCATGCCGGTGAAACAGAGTTCCTTGTCCCTTTCGACGTAGATCAGATCGAGGTAATTGCCGGCGTATTTCGAAGTAACATCGTCGGCAGTAAGGGCGACGAGGCCGTGGCTTGCCCTGACTTCATTGATGAGGCCCAGGCCTGTCGGGTTGTCGGAGTTACGGATAGCAATCTCGGCTTTCATCAGTGTGTTTTCCTGCCAGGTGAGGAAAGGTAACGGTGCAGCCATTTCATTGTATTTATACTGCTGGAAATAATACCTGTACGTGGTGTCGCCGGCTTTGTATGTTATGCCGCCGATGGTTACATCTTCGGTCCAGATGTGCTTGGTTTTACTCCTGATTGTGTAAAGAGGAATACGGTTTTCTTCCAGGGGATCCTCAACAGTGTAATCGGCAAACCTGTCTGCGGCGTGGAACTGTGTCCTGCCGGGGCCTGCCCAGTAATACCAGTAATTGTTTTCGGATTTGTTGTACAGGGCAGCAAAGTCCTCGGCGCCGTCTGCCATTCCAAGTTCTGCGGCAGCAGAGGCTTCCGAATACTTACCCTGGAGGAGGTATATCCTGGCTTTGAAAGAGTTGGTAATAGCAGCTTCGGCTTCGTCTGCATATTTCAGCGCTTCGTCGAGTTTGGCGATTGCGTCTGTGTACATCGTTGCAGCAGGGATGTAAGGACCGCAGTTGATTACTCCGCCGCCGCCGTCGTTGGGTTCCAGCGACCAGTAGGAAGCCCAGATGTAGCGTGCCATGGCGCCGTAGAAGTTGGCAGTGTAAAGCGCTTCGCGTTTCCATTCTGTGTGCTGGTCATTGGCAGGGTCGAAGACCATCCTCTTGTTGATGCGCTCGATGAGAGTGTCGGCATGGAGCCTCAGCCTGCCAAGCTCATCCATAATCGCGCCGGTTGAGTTGTTGTTGGTCAGCAGTACTCCGTATTCTCCCAGGTCTAATTGCCTGTATGTCGTATAGGTAGCGCCAGAGATGTCGTTAGTAAATTCAAGTTCATCGGACAATCCGCCGGCAAAGATCGAGGTTTCGTCCCAGACAACTACCCAAAGGGCTTTGATGCCGTTTGTGAGGATAGGAAGATCTTCAGGTGAATAAAGGCTGTCATCGACAGTGTCGTCGATGGGCGACTTGATGTTTGTTACATAGTCGGTGCAGGAACCCAGGAAAGTTGTCGCTCCGACTGCCACCAGGACTAATATTAATTTTAGATGTTTTATCATATTTACCTCATTAGTATTAATTTCTTTTTTCAAATTATAAGCCAATATTGACATTGAAATTGAAAGTCCTGGCGTTTTGAAGTGTCAGGAAGTCAACGGCACGGGCCAGGTTGTCCCTGGAACCGAAAGTATTGACCTCGGGATCGACGCCGGAGTATTTTGTCGAAAGCCATGCGTTCCTGACGGAGAAGCCTGCCGACAATGTCTTGATATATGTACCCTGGAGAAGGTCTTTCAGCCATGAAGTAAAGTCGATCTTGAAAGCAATTTCCCTTAACCTGATGAAGTCGCCGTCTTCGATGAAGTTACCTTCGTAAGCAGGATCGAGCCTTGCAATCTTTTCTGCACAGGCCCTGTAGGCGTCTGTGTTGGCTGTCAGAGTTTCCAGTTCTGCCCAGAGATTGTTCAACTCGACATCATTGCCGTAGATACACTGGTATTCCCTTGTCAGGTTATAGACCTGGAAGTCGGTAGCCCATTCGAACATGAAGGAGAAGCTGAAGTGCTTCAGGAAATTGACGTTTGTTGAGAACGAACCGGTGAATGTCGGTAAGGGGTTACCAAGGTAAACCTGCTCTTCGGTTGTATTGGAAAAGCCGGTGTAATTGCCGTCTTCGTCGTAGATGGCGCCGGTAACTTTGTAATCGAAGAAGGAGCTTCTTCTTTCGCCTTCGCGCCATCCCTGGTTGCCCATGCCGCCGAGTATCGGCTGGTCGTAACCAAGGTCAACGACTTCGTTGTCCTGCATATTAAGAATCAGGTTGAAATTGAGTGTTACGTCGGGAGTCTGGATCGGGGTGGCATAGAATGAAGATTCGAAGCCCCAGGTGTTGATCTGGCCGACGTTCTTAGGAATGGCATTGGCTGTCAGGCCGCTGGAGGGAGCGTTCGGAATCGGTACGATGGACTGGTTGGCAAACTGGAAATAGTAGGTGAAGTCCACACCGTAAGCGTTCCAAAGTTCGCACTCGATGCCGAATTCCAGTTCCTGGATCCTTTCGGGTTCGATGTCGGGGTTGCCGACATAGCTGATGACGGTACCGACGGGGAATCCCGACTGTATTACCGACCACCTGGTAGCAGAAGCCGACAGGAGGCTGGGCAGCTGGCCCGACTGGCCGTAACCGGCCCTGAATTTGAGCAGGTTAATCATGTCAGGGGTAAAGCCCATCTTGTCGAGCCTGATGGCTGTGCTTAACCTGGGATAGAAGATATTCGGGGCTTCGGTCCTGAGGCCGATGGCGCTGGAATAGTCATTCCTGACGGCAAAAGTAATATAGTATGTTTCATCGATGTTCAGGTCTTCCTGAAGGTAAATACCGGCTTCCTTGAACTGGCCAATACCGTCGTCGGCGGCCATGTAGTCCATACCGGAATAGAGGTTCGAAAACTTTGCCGTTGCAAAATTCTGGATCCTGATGTCGCTCGAGTAAGACACATTGTTGAACAACTGTGCGCCGATGATGGTGGTACCGTTGGCGCCTTCCCAGTAATCGGCGGAATATGACACGTTCAGGTCATAGTTTGTGTAATCCCTTGTTTCAGTGAGGATTTCTTTCTCACCAATGTCGTTAGAACCAGTGTACCAGTAGCCCGGAGGATAGAACAGGTCGTTCTTGTAATTCATAGCGTCGATGCCGACGACACCGTGGAACTTCAATCCGGGCATCCATGACGGGAAATAATTGGCTTCGGCAGAGCCGATGAAGCGCCTTGTTTCTGTTGCATTGTGAATTTTCGTAATGGCAATACTGTCTGTAAACAAATAGGATGTCGGAATGATCAGTACATTGCCCATCCAGCCCATGACGTTATTGTCGTTAATAGGCCTGGCGTTTTCGCTCCATACATAGTTGCCGCTGAACTTAAGGCTCCATTCATCTGTGGGAATGAATTCGAAGTTGCCCCTGAACGATTCCCTTCCGTATTTGTTGCCGATGACGATGCCCTCTTCATCGCGTTTGGAGTAGCCTGCATAATAATTGAACAAGCCTGATTTGCCGGAGAAACTGAGTGTATGCTCAAAGTAATTGCCCTGGCGAAAAACACCGTTGGCAGCGTCTGCCGAAAGTATCTTGTCTTTCGAATACTCGACAGCCTGCTCGTTCCAGCCGGAATTGGTGGTGTAATTGGCCTGGAAGGTTTCTCCGCCTTTACGTCCGCGTTTTGTGGTGATCAGGACAACGCCGTTTGAACCTGAAGTGCCGTAAAGTGCAGCGCCTGCAGGGCCTTTGAGGACTTCAACCGAAGCGATGTCTTCGGGATTGAGGTCGGAGAGAGTCGAAGCGAACTGGCCGGAAATGTCAACACCGATTTCGCTGTTGGCAATCCTTGTACCGTCAATAAAAATAACCGGCTGGCCGCTGCCGTTAAGGCCGCCGCCGCCGCGGACCTGGAATCTCATGCCGCCGCCGACGTTACCCGATGCGCTCTGTACCTGAACGCCGGGAACCTTGCCGGAGAGTACCTGGCTGAGGTCCTGGTAAGTGTTCATTTCCTGCAGTTCTTCGGCATTAATCCTTGCGACCGATACGTCGGAGACTGCTTTTTCCCTGCGTGAAGCAACGCCTGTTACTACTATCTCATCGAGGCCGATGACGTCGGGAATCAGTTTGATTGTTTTGACGATATTATCATTTTCTTTAACTGCAATTGTTTCTTCGTAGTTCTTGTAACCCACGTAGTGGATGACCAGCTTGTATTTGCCGGGTTTAATTCCACGAATGACAAATTCGGCGTCCTGGTTTGCGATGGCGCCTTTCTTTTTGGCGTCAACTCTAATTGGCAATTCTACCAGTTCAACTGTCGCGCCGGGCAGATATTCGTCTGTCTTCTCGTTCTGCACCTTACCCGTAATGGTTCCCGTCTGGGAATAGGCAGGCGCAAACGCAACAGTAAATAATAAAAACAGCAATAGAAGGTAGTTAAATTTTGACATACATACTCCTTGCTTTGTAAAAATACAACTGTAAAATACTATTAACTTATTGTTAATTAATTATTTGCATTTCAAAGAACTTATGTTATATGAGATTCATTCTGTCGAGCGGTTGGTATTATGCATTTCCTGATTCAAATTCAAAATCCAATTCTGTTTTTCCTGCAATTGCATAATTGTATATTTCAAATATTAATAAATCAACAATGAATAATTTAACAAAATCTTGACATATTGGCAATTATTTTTTTTGCATGTGGAAAACACGTCTCTTCTCCGGCAGAATTAATTGCCGGCGCTGTTTTTATAATTCCAATGATTAAGGTAACTTCTGGGGTATGTAAGTTATATATAGCAAATAAAATTAAATTATTTTAATATTTAAATATTTTGTAACCTATTCGGAAAATCATCGTATTAGTATGTATATTATTGAAAACAGGTATAAGTTCTAAATTATAAAGGAGAAAAAAATGAAATTTTCACGTATAGCAAGCATTTTAATGCTTTCGATGTTCGGATTTGTTCTGTCGCTCAACGTTGCCGGCGCTGCAGAAAACAAGACAAAGACCGTAGAGATCAAGACATCAATCCCTACAACCCAGGTACAGACTGAGATCGAGAACTCACTCTATGAATTGAACGGCGTGAAAAATGTTACTTTCGAGAAGAAAAACACCGTTAAGGTCGAATATGACAGTTCTAAACTCAGTGGTGACGAAATAGTTTATTATATGTCGGAGAAAGGCTATACTGCACAGATTGTCAGTACCGACGACAAGAAAGCCGACACCTCGATATCCAATAAATGATTAATAATATATAGATGAACACTGCCCGGGCTTTCCCCAAAGGCCCGGGCTTTTTACATTTTTAACTGCTATCCTGTCATTATTTAAAACAATTGCGAATTGCTCCTGCGTATTGGCCCTTAATGTTTGATAGAATGAAAATTGTTGGCTCTTCATCATTTTTAGTGGGTTAATAAAAATAGCTCTTTACTTCAGTATGAGTGCAATTTTATTAGGAATCATGATGATCGTAATTACACCGGATAAGCGATTCGATATGTGTTCGGAATTATACTATACGAGATTCACCCCACCTAAATCCTCCCCAAGGGGAGGACTTTAAGAACCACTCCTCCTTTCTCTCTTTCTCCTTCCCCTTGGGGAAGGCCGGGATGGGGTGTCTTCTGTGTATGAGCATTTATCTTTCAATTTCTTCTTACCCACTACAAATAGTGAAGAACCAAATTGTTTTTCTTCTGAACTGTTTAATAATAATTATTTGCATTTTACTATTATACTTATTAATTTTCAATTATTAATAATTGATAATAAAATATTAATAAATAATTAATGAGTTATTGAAAGGTAATATATGAACAGGCAAATTGCAGGGTTAGCGGTTGTAATAGTATTTGCACTCAGCGGCTGTAAAGGCCTCGACATGTTGTTCAATCCCGGCGATTACATCCCCAGGGACACTCCGAGGGAAAAGGAGTATATATACGACACGGTTTTTGTCGTCAACGCTTCCGGTGAATTGGCAACAACGCCCGAGGTCAAGCCGGCAAAGAAACTGGTTTTCGAAGAGCCGGGCCAGTCGTGTACTTTCAAGCCCGGTGAGACGGTCGAGATAATTTCCGACGGGGTGGATTTCTCGAAATATACTTTCGACATCGAAACAAACGAGCAAAGTGAAGACGTTACACTTACACTTGTGGACAAGGACATGACGAAGGTCATCCTTACCAGTAAGTGCCAGACAATCATCCGTACCGGCATTGAAGTTGTTCCCAAGGTGGAAGCTGCTCCCGGGCTGAAACCCGAACAGATCATCGTAACTCCTTTGTTCGACGACGACTGCCGGAAAATAGGCTTCGAGATAAGGTATGGTTCCGAAGAGAGAGGCTGCCGCAAGGAAGCAAAGCCAAACCTTGTCAAATTCAGGGATTGTGCTAAGGAAAAACCGTCGAAAAGCGGAACCGGCAACAAGAAATTGCAGAGAAAACTTGCAATTCCTCAGTAATCATTGGTAATAGAATAGCAGTCAACTGAGGACAGAAGCGGCAGAGGGCAAACGCCTTCTGTCGCTAATTATTATCGGGCCTTCCGGGTTCCCAGCTAAGCCCGTCGCAGGGGACGTAGTCCTTTGTCGGGTGTTCATCTAATATCTTGCATAACTGGCTGCTCGGCTCAAAATGGCGGCATGAACCGCAGAGTGTCTCTTCCTGCATTTTCGCAATGCTCTCCCTGAATATATTGAATTGGCGCCAGCCGGGGTAAAACGCCAGCATCCAAACCAGGAACAGGCAGATCCAGTATATCTCCTTCGTATCAATCCTTGTAACGAGAAAGAAACTGATTGCGACGATTATCGATGTCCTGAGGATGATGCCCCATACGATCGAACCTGTCGTGATTACCGGTGTTCTTTCACCTTCTTCGTTTTCTTCCGTGCTTTCACGGAACATGAAGATATCGAGAAATTTTTCAAACATTCGATCTCATTTTTTACCGTCAAATTTATATCAACGTATTTGTCGGCGTTTTGTTAGAAATTCAGATATAAATAATAAAGAATTATTATTTTTGATAAAATAGTAAGATGATAATTAGTGGAATTTGTTTGAACGAGATACATATACTGCCGGATTTTATTGCTAACCAGATCGCTGCGGGAGAAGTGGTGCAAAGGCCTGAGTCTGTCGTCAAGGAACTTGTCGAGAACTCGCTCGATTCCGGTGCGGATACGATTGCCGTCGTCGTTCGCAACGCCGGCAAACAACTGATCCATGTGATTGACAACGGCAGGGGCATCCACCAGGAAGACTTACCTCTGACAATAAAGAGGCACGCCACCAGTAAGATCGTTACTCAGGAGGACATGGAGAACATCCTTACTTACGGTTTCAGGGGTGAAGCCCTGGCGTCTATCTGTTCCGTTGCTAACCTTGAGATAAGGACAAAAAGGCAGGGCGATGAACTGGGATGGCAGCTCGAGTCGGAACCGAACAAACCCGAACAGCTTTCGCCGATCAATACTGACTGCGGCACCCAGGTTTTTGTCAAGAACCTCTTCTACAATATTCCTGCCAGGAAAAAATTCCTTAAGTCCAATCTTACCGAATTCCGCCATATATCCGACACGATGATTAAGTTTGCACTGAGCAGGACCGACATCAGGTTTACTTTCTATGACGGTGACACCCTGATCTTCGACGTGAAGCCCTCGGAACTGCGGGAGCGTATCGGCGCTGTTCTCGGCGGCAATATCGCAGATAACCTGATACCGGTTTATTACGGTAATGAGAGCATCGAAGTGAGCGGTTTTGTCGGCGAACCCAATCTGGCAAAGCAGTCCAATGCTCTGCAGTACCTGTTCCTGAACGGCAGGAGCATACGCAGCAAATATCTTAATCATGCCGTGGCGGCAGCTTACGAATTCCTTATAGAAAAGAGCTACTACCCGTTCTACCTGCTCAATCTTAAGATCGACCCCCGTTTCATCGATATTAATGTACATCCACAGAAGCATGAAGTCAAGTTCGAAGACGAAAGGTATGTATATAATGTAGTAAACAAGGCGGCGCTTCAGGCCCTCAACGAGCGCAACCTGATACCCGACCTGTCTGTCCTGGGCACTGACCTGAAGTCTCCGTTCTCGTCGCCTGTGGCCGGATGGGGAGAAGACAAAAAAGAAATAATCAACAAGCTGACAGGTGAGATTGTCGAACCTTTCAGCCGGGGCGGCGGGTCAGGTTCCGGGTTCTCAAGGCCTTTCAGCCCGGAGTTTTCAAGGCAGCCCGGAGTTTCTCCCACAAACAGAGACCAGGGGCAATGCATTACCGAAAGAGAGCTTTCTGCTTTCGACGCAATCTTCGGCGGACAAAACAGCCCTGCAAAAGATAATGCGGAACAACAGCGGGAGTCGGTTCTGCTTAAGCAGGTACTCGATAATTATATAATGGTTGTTACCCCGGACAGGATACTGTTAATTGACCAGCACAGAGCGCACACCAGGGTACTGTACGACAGGCTGATGGGCAGGATGGCCAAAACCGGCGGACTGTCGCAACCGATACTCTATCCTCTGGATCTGCCTTTGACGCCCGTGGAATTGTCGGTTGCCGAAGAAATCAGGGAAGACCTCGAAAAGATGGGCTTCGAGTTCAGCGTCGAACCGGAGAGGCTCGTTGTTACCGGCATCCCCAACGACATCAGGAACGGTACCGAACTGAATGTCCTGAAGGATATAATAGCAGGTTTCATGGAGAGGGGCAGCCTCGACGACAGTGAACGCAAACACAGGATTGCTATGTATTATGCTCTACGCAGCGCTGTCGAACCCGGAGCGAAACTGAGCGATCAGGAAGTCCAGGCCATCTATTATGAACTGGTGGCCAATCCCTCGAACGGCTTCACTCCGGATGGAAAAACATTAATGGTCGAACTGACACACGGTAAACTGTCGTCACAGTTCTGACGCTGCCGTTGAAAAAATCAGATGGTATATATAATATATAATGATAATATTTTTGAAACAATAAATTGAATGAAGAAAACTATGAAATATCGAATGTATTTCTTACTTGCCATCCTGCTGCTGCCGGCTTGTGACGGCGGGCTTGAACCACACAAAGCGGCTGAGAAATCGTTTATCAGGGGCAGGGTCTATTACCTTAACGATCCTGTTGACACCGTTAAGGATATGCGTGTGGTAGCCTTCAAAAACTATCCCCCAAAGGATATTATCTCGGAAATTACGGGCGGTACGGCGATATTTACAAACCAAACCATCGCTTATATGGTTGACAGCACCGATTTTGAGATAGAGGTAACCAATGCGCCGGTAAAATACGAGTACATCGTCGTAGCCCAGAATTACGGTACTATGCTCGATTGGCGTGCTGTCGGTGTTTACTGCCTTTCGGGCAACGACAGCATTCCGACACCTCTCCTCGTCGAAAGAGGTAAGTCCTATTTTATTAAAATTAATGTCGATTTCAATAATTTACCACCACAACCCTTCTGATGAACATGAAAAAGATAGTAATATTTATAACTGCAATAGTATTTCTTCTCGGGAGCCAGGCTGCCGAACTCTGCGGAGCTTCCGGCGCTTCACTGAACGGCAGGATTGCCGACAAGGCGAACGGGGAACCCCTCACCGGTGTTTCCATTGTTGTCGAGGGTACCCCCTGGGGAGCCATAACAGACATAAAGGGCAATTATACCATCAATAGGATTAAACCGGGGAAATATACCGTGCTGGTATCTTATATCGGCTATAAGACACTGAGCCTGCCGGTAGTATTGTTGAAGGACAGTTCTTACAGGCTTGACGCAGAACTTGTGTCGGAGATAATCCAGACAAGTGAAGTCGTGGTGTCTGCCAGTAAACGTGTCCAGGCTGTCCAGGAAGTCCCCATTTCAGTTGCGGTGATCAACAACCTGGCGATGCAGCAAAGAAATGCCACCAGGCTTGATGATGCACTTCAGTACCTGCCCGGTGTAAGCATGAACGGCGAGGACGTCAGTGTCAGAGGCTCCGCAGGCTATGCCTTCGGCTTAGGTTCGCGTGTCTCGTTGCTGCTGGACGGAATACCTATGCTTTCGGGAGACCTGGGTGACATGAAACTCAATTCTCTGCCACTGTTCAATGTCCAGAGGATTGAAGTTGTGAAAGGGGCTGGTTCCGCTCTCTATGGTACCAGCGCACTCGGCGGGGTTGTCAATGTCATCACGAAGGAACCCTCGGAAAGGGCGGATGTCAGGGTAAAGGCTTTTGCCGGTGTTTACACCAAGCCACGGTTCAAACAATGGGAATATTCCGACAGGCTCCAGATGAACAGCGGCCTCGACCTTGGCTATACACAGAAATTCGATGCTCTCTCCCTTGTAATTAACGGCAGCTTCCTGATGGACGAAAGTTACAGGAAGTATGATGAATCCTACAGATACAGCCTGTTTTCCAAAGTTGGCTATGATTTCTCGGAGAATACTAAGGTAAGGGCCACTTTTAACATCTCTGCCGAAGACAAGGACGACTGGGTCTATTGGAACAGCCTCGACAGCGCCACCCTGCCACCGACGGGTACGGATGAAAATATTACGATCTTTACCGGCAGTACTTATATTACTACTGAATTGAAGCAGCTTCTCGGGCAGGACCATTTCATGTTCGTCCGCTTCAATTATTTTAACACTCATTATTATACGAGTCACGATGAAAACGACCCGAAATACCGTGAATCGAAGGCTAAGTCGTATTATTCCGAATTGCAGCTCAACTCCCGGTTCAGCAGTGAATTCCTCCTTACCTCAGGCCTGACTGTAACATACAACAACGGAGATTCGAAGAATTTCGGCCTTAAAAACCAGACGATTGTTGCTGCCTACGCCCAGGCAGAGATTAACGCCGTTAAGGATGTTACTTTCAATGCAGGCGCCAGGTACGACTATGATGAAGCTACCGGCCTGAAGGGGCACCATGAATTCTCACCCAAAGCCGGTGTGCTCTGGGTTACACCCTGGGATGTAAATATCAGGGCTTCCGTCGGGAAAGGCTTCCGTTCACCTTCGATCTCCGAAAGATTCGCTTCCATCGATTACCAGGGATTTACTGTCATTCCTAACCCGGAACTGAAGCCGGAAAAGAGCCTGTCCTGCGAGATAGGCTTCAATTACGACGGCCTTGCAAAACTGTCCGGCATTCCGCTTAACGTTGACCTGTGCGGTTTCTACAATAAATTTGAAGACCTGATTGATCCTGTCCTTCTGCAAACCGACATCCAGTTCAGGAATATTACTGAAGCGAGGATAATGGGGGTGGAAGCCGTTGTCCGGACCTATTTTCCCGGCATCTTCGGATTCGAAACGGGGCTGACAGTGATGGACCCGGTGGACCTGACACTCGACCAGACTCTTAAGTACAGGTCAAAATTCCTTTGGTACAGCCGCGCAATTCTCCAGTTCGAGCCGTTTGAACTCCAGGCGGATTTCAGGTATATGGCAAAATTCCGGAGCATCGACAAGGAGTTTGTACTCCAGATTAGGGACTATGATGCTCTTGTTGATGCCTATATCCTTGACGCAAGGCTGATATACAATATCGACGGACTTATCGGCAGGCAGGCAAGCCTTACCCTCAACGTAAGAAACCTGCTCGATTACTATTATACCGAGATGATTGGCAACCTGGCGCCGACGAGGAATGTCAGCCTGCAGTTGTTTGTTGGTTTCTGACGGTTACTCTTACGGTAAACTCCTGAACACGAACATTCGCAGAAGCAGTTCCAACAGGAAAAGTACGGCGGCAGCAACAGCAAGAGGCAGAAATTCTTCATTCTTAGTTTTAAAGAAGAACTGGTCTATCTCTGTTTTTTCCATTTTGTCTATTTCGTCGTATATCTTTGTCAGGTCGGTGTTCTTTGTTGCCCTGTAATACTTGCCGCCGGTCATGTTGGCAATCCTGGTAAGGATTTCTTCATCGATCTCTACTTTGATATTCTGGTAAACAATCTGTCCGTTGGGATACTTAACAGGGTAGGGAGCAAAACCGCGTGTACCGACACCGATGGTGTAAACCTTGATGCCGTATGTCTTTGCAATCTCTGCCGCAGTCAGCGGGTCGATCTTGCCTGTATTGTTCATGCCGTCGGTCAGCAGTATTATTACCTTACTCTTGGCTTTGCTTTCCTTCAGCCTGCTGTCTGCCACCGACAGCCCATCGCCGATTGCGGTACCGGTAACGCCGGTCATATCTGTCTTTATCTTCTTGAACAAACCGCTCAGCACTTTGTGGTCAATCGTCAGTGGGCACAGCGTGAAACTCTCGCCCGAAAACACCACCAGGCCAATCCTGTCGGTCCTGCGTTTGTCGATGAACTCCAGGGCAGTCTTCTTTGCTGCTTCCAGTCTGCTGGGCTTGAAATCGGCAGCTTCCATTGTCCCGGACATATCGAGGGAAATTACTATGTCGATGCCCTCAGTCTTGACATTTTTGGTTGTCGAAGTCGTCTGCGGCCTTGCCAGGACAAATATCAGCAGGGTGAGTATCAACAATCTGACGACAATCAGTGAATGCCTCATTACCTGCCTGACAGAAGGTTTACTTTTACTGAAAGCCTCGGTGGTGGAAACTTTCAGGTAAGCATACTGCTTCCTGTTACGAAAAATGTAATATACGATTATTAAAGGGAACAGTATAAATAAATAGAAAAAATCAGGATATGCAAATGTTATATCGTTCAATTTCCTGCCTCCGTCTTTTGTTCCGGTTCTTTTGATATATTAATGAAGTTATATGAGTATTTCATTGTTCTCTCGTTAATGGATTCCTCCGGCCTTTCCTTTGCAAACTTGGTCATGTCGGCGTTTTCCAGTATATAGTCCAATTGTTCCAGCGCTTCACCATTATTCAGGATTTTCCTCATGGCGGACATTATCTCTTCACTTGTCATTTCAAGAGCATCGATGCTGAATCGTCTTTCGATGTAGGTCCTGATAATATCTGTAAGTATTATATAATGCTCTTTAATCTCGCCTTTCTGCCAGAGCCTGTCGGACTGCAATTTGTCAAGCGCTGCAACGGCAAGTATATGTGCAGGTATCTTAGGTTCGGTTTTGACCACGGCAATTGTTTTCCCGGCAGGTTTCCTGTGTTTGAGGTAACGCAGGATGACGAATGCGGCAGCGGCAATCAGCAGCAGGGCAAGGATGTATGGGAAATACTCCCAGAAATCATAGGGTTCTTCCAGTGGAGGTTTGATGTCGATTATATCATTGCCGAGCTTCGGATTGGTTACGTTCATTGCAATTGGTTTTGTCTGGGCAGGGTAGAGTTCACCCATTCCTTTCTTTTCATACATGAAAGTGAAAGGGGGTATCGTATAGCTGCCGGAATCGAAGCAGGTAATGACATAAGCCCTGGATAGTGTAGCGGCGCCGTTAGCAAGGACGGTGTCGATTTTTCCGGTGCTGATTATCTCGAACGAGCCGATGGGGCTTTCAATGTTGGGGAAAACCACTTTTGTCCCCTGGTCGGCGGTAATTTTCAGTGTAAGCGTTACCTGGTCGCCAATCAGGATGGAGGTCGAATCTATGTGGGCTTCGGCCTGTACTTCCCGGCAGTAAAGGTTAATGCTTAATAAACAAGATAGAATGAACATCAGGGCCGATTTATTACTAATCCTTAACAAACTGTCAACCTTTCTGCTATTTTACTACAACAAATTTTCTAACATACTGTTTCTTATTGATGGTGGTTACGACGAAATAAGTGCCTGGCTGCATGTTCATGCATGGCAGGGTATAGCCCTCAGTGCCTGAGCCATTCCCCGATGTGTGCAGTTCGCCGGCAATTCCACCCGATATATCATATATTTTTATGCTGTTATTATCTGCATTTTCGACGTTAATGAAGATATGGAGCATATCCTTAACAGGATTGGGTGTAAGGACGATGGGCTCAGTTGAGCTTTCACGGTCGTCAACTCCTTGTGGAGGCTCGGTAGCAAAGTAAAATGCGGAGGAATACAAGCCGCTTCCGTCCTGGTCCGCGGCTGACACTTTCCAGTAATACTTTTTACCGTTGTCTGCATTGTTCATGACAAGAGTGCTACCGGCAATCCCGGTTGTGTCGAGTACCAGATCCGTAAACCCGAAGTTAGCAGCCACCTGGACAGAATAGCTGACGGCCCCGGTTACAGGTTTCCACTCTAATGTAACAGGAAGTTTCACGTTTGAAGCGCCTTTGGATGGACTTAGCAGGGTGGGAGAGATGATGGCGGAAACGAAGGAACGGCTGGCGGAAGGTTCGCTGATACCGCCCGAATTCCTTGCGGTTACTCTCCAGTAATAGTATTTGTAGCCCTGTTCGACTTCTTCTAAGGTATATGAGGTGCTGTCGATGGCTTCGATGACCCTGAACGAACCGGAGAAATCGGGTGTTGTGTCGATTTCCAGCTTGTAATTGTAGGCACCGGGGACAGCTTCCCAGGAAAGGGTAACATTGGGAAGCACACCGCGAGCATTGTCTGCCGGGGCAATCAACACAGGTTTCACAGGAGCCTGTGTCAGGCCTGAGATCCTTGTGTTGTACATTCCACCGCCATGGGTTGCAACAGCTACGTAATCGTCGAGGTCCCTGGAGTCAATCATATTGACGACCATGTTGCCGATTGTCCCGGCTCCTTCCATCTGCCACACAGTGTTAACGCTGTCCAGATAGGTCGTTGAGAAGAGGCCTGTACTTGTACCTGCAAGGTAAAGGTACTTACCGTTAACGGGGACGATCTCTAAACAGTGAACAGCAGGGCCTGCACCGGCGCCATTAACTCTTTCCTCGAGGTTGCCGGAAACGGCCGTCCATCTCTTTCCGCCGTCTGTCGAATAGAATATGCTTAACACGTTATAGTTAGAGAAAGTGACAAATACTTTCGAAGCGTCGTCAGGGTTGATTGCGATTGAACTGACATAGGCCCCGGAAGGAAAATTCTTTCCTGTTACATTCTCAAATACCGGGCTTGCCGAAGCAGCATCCGTAAGTTTGAACAGGTGCCCCTTGGTAGTACCGTAATAGACCACGTTGGCCGGCTTTTTGGAAATTTCAACAGCAGAAAGGTATTCTTTCTCGGCCAGGTAGCTTGTGTGCATATTGAGGCTGTCCCAGCCAATCGAAGTAGAGTCCTTTGAGTCCACAGCGGGAATCAGGGACAGGTCGCTGTTTCTCCAAAGCAGCCTCCCGCCGCACAGGTACATTATTTTACTGTTGTTCGGGTCCAGTTTGAAGGGTGTATTCCACAGGAAATCCCTGCCGCCGACAGGGTCAATCCTGGTCCTGACGTTTGTGTTGCCGTTCTTGTCGAGATTATATTTCCATATCTTGATCTTCGGCTGGTATGATGAATTGTTCGAAGAAAGGTAAAATTCGCCGTTGTTGGCTATGGCACAGTGGAAACCGTCGGAAAACGTCGGGTAGGACCATGGATAATTCAGGGCGTTCCATCTTGTGAACATAGTCCCGTTGTCCTGCATGCCCCCGATGATTTCGTCGTTCTCTTTTACCTGGTCAACAGCGCAGGTGTAGAATTGCGTCGTAAAGTAAGAATTATTCAAAGAGATCCATTCCACCTCGGGAGAAAGGCAGTTGAGTGTCTTGTGGACACCGCCGTCGCTGCCAGTGTACAAAACATCAGGGTCAGTACCTGAGAAGACAATCTCATGCTGGTCTGCGTGGTGGTTAGGATAGCGGTACTCGTAGAAACACTCTGTAATGTCTGCAAAATCAGGGCAGGTGCCGCCGATGAGAGTTGTTTTTGTGGAGGTTTTCAGTCCGTCGGTTGTCCTGTACAAGTTTACCCCGCCGATAATCACTGTTTCGGGGTCATCGGGTTTCACTTTCATCGTCAGGTCGTAAGAGCCCTGGGAATTGAACTGGTGCCTGACCCTGTCGGGCTTCGGAATGTTCACGGACCTGTTCTCCCATGTACCACCGCTGCCGCTGCCGTCCCCGGAGATATAAGTGTATTTCCAGAAACTGTGCCAGAGGCTGTCTCCCTGGGAATTGGTAGTAAGTTTGCCACTGCCGGGAGTGTCGCCGACGAAGTAAACAATGTTCTCGTCGGAAGGGGCATAGGCCGGGACAATCCTTTTGTAAACCGCCGGCATATCCTGAGGAGTGATGTCCGTCCAGTTCACACCGTCAACAGAGCGGAAAATGCCTTTGACTTTCGATTCCTGCGTTGGAGAATATTCGCTCATCGTAGCGTAGAACACACCGGAAGGAGTAATTATCAGTTCGGTAAAATAGCTGTAATTGTTACCGTAACCGCCAAGTACCGCATTCCAGGTGCTGCCGCCGTCGGTGCTGCGGTAGATGCCTCCAAGAGCTGTCGCCGCAAAGACTTCGTCCTGGCTGGTGTTCTTATGGTTAACGACAATCCTCCATATATAATCGAATTTGTTCTCCCATGAATTTGGGAATGAAGTGGTGGTCGAAGGAAGCAGGAGCCAGGTCTTCCCGCCGTCCACCGATTTGAATATCCCGTCGCCGCTGATGTCGGCTGAGTTACCGTAAAACTCGCCGGTACCGTAGTACCAGGTGTTTTCTTTGCCGATGCGTGTATCCTGTGCAACACATGAAACGGAATGCAACTGCAGAGGGGTTGTGCTTTTGTTCCATGTACCGCCGCCGTCGGTTGAACGCCACATGCCGCCGGAAACACCACCGGCGAGAATAATACTCTCGTTCATGACGTCGAGGGCTAATGCACGCGTCCTTCCACCAATCTCGGACGGGCCTCTCCTGGCCCAGTCCTGGCTTTGTACGAAGTCTCCGGTGGCTTTGCCGTTTTTCATAGCTCCGGGAAGTCGGGAAACGAACAAAGCTTCCTGCCTCCTTATGTCATAAGGCATCTTCCCTGTAGCGGGGTCGCAGTGTCTCATCAGTTCCCATTCCATCCTGGCGCCTGGATTCTCAGGAGGATCGGTCGATTGTCCCTTTTCGGCAGGGCCGGACGGGCCTTTCAGGGCAAAGAACACACCTATTGCCGCGACGGCAACTATTGACAGGAGTATTGGCAGCTTTTTCATGATTATCCCGGGTTAATACGATAATTAAATTCGTTTTCCTCTTAATTTGAAAAAGTTGATCAGGGGGATGATATATGATTCATCCGATCTGATCTTGATGACGTCAATTTTATTCTTCAAAAATACCGTTTTCAGGCGGGCGTCTTTTTCCAGCCACCAGTTCCTGTATTCTTCCCTGACCGACCTCTTGGAAGTGTCAACCCACACGGGCCTGCCTGTCTCTGAGTCATAGACCCTGACCAGGCCAATGTCGGGTATTTCGGATTCGCGCTTGTCGTATATATTCACAGCAATTGTGTCATGCTTCTTTGAAATGATGGACATGGCGTCGTCGAATCCATCGCTGATGAAGTCGGAAACGATGAAGGCAATGCTTCTTTTCTTGATGACATTAACCATGTACCTGATTGCCTGTGCGATGTCTGTTTTAACGTTACGCGGCTTGAATTCGAGGAGTTCCCTGATGATCCTCAGAATGTGGCTCTTGCCCTTTTTCGGGGGTATGAACTTCTCGATGACGTCCGAGAACAGGATGAGGCCGATCTTGTCGTTGTTCTGGATGGCAGAAAAAGACAGGACGGCGCATAGTTCAGTGATGAGGTCTTTCTTGAACTGGAGTGTAGTCCCGAAAGTTTCGGAATTACTGACGTCCACGAGGAGAATTACATTGAGTTCCCTTTCTTCTTCGAAAACTTTCACGTAGGGGTGATTGAGCCTTGCCGTTACGTTCCAGTCGATTGTCCTGATCTCGTCGCCGATGCGGTATTCACGTACTTCGCTGAAGGACATACCCTTGCCTTTGAAAGCAGAGTGGTAGCCTCCGGAAAACAGTTCGGAAGAAATGCCGCGGGTTTTAATCTCGATCTTACGGATTTTCTTTAATATGTCTGTCGTGTCCAATGCCATTACGGAACTTCAATATTGTTTACTATTTCGTTAATAATATCGACAGAAGAAATGTTCTCGGCTTCGGCTTCGTAGCTTGTGCCGATCCTGTGCCTCAATACGTCATGGCAAACAGTCCTTACGTCTTCGGGAATTACGAAACCGCGTCGTTTGATGAAGGCGTAAGCCTTTGCTGCCTGTGCCAAGTATATGGTGCCACGGGGTGAAGCGCCGAAGGAGATGAGTTTTTCCAGTTTCTTCAGGTTGAACTCCGCCGGGAACCTTGTGGCAAAAACGATGTCGAGGATGTAGTTCTCAAGTTTTTCATCGATATATACTTCTTTGACGATGTCGCGGGCCCTGAGAATGAATGCCGGATCGATGACAGGATTCGCCGATGGGAAATCTTTTGCCATGTTCTTTCTCAGTATGAACAATTCTTCTTCCCTTGAAGGGTAATTGACGATGAGTTTCAGCATGAACCTGTCAACCTGGGCTTCGGGCAGGGGATAGGTACCTTCCTGTTCGATGGGGTTCTGGGTTGCCATTACTAAGAACGGTTCCTGCAGTTTGTATGTGTTCTCGCCGATTGTTACCTGTTTTTCCTGCATGGCTTCGAGAAGGGCGCTCTGGACTTTGGCGGGAGCCCTGTTGATCTCGTCGGCGAGGATGAAATTGGCAAAAACCGGTCCTTTCTTGACGGTAAACTCTTCTTTACTCTGGTTGTATATCATTGTACCGATGAGGTCGGCGGGAAGCAGGTCCGGAGTGAACTGTATCCTGCTGAACTTAGCGTTTACAGTCTGGGACAAGGTTTTGATTGCCAGCGTTTTGGCGAGGCCCGGTACGCCTTCGAGAAGGATGTGGCCGTTGGAAAGCAGGCCGATTATCATCTTCTCCACAATTTGCCTCTGGCCTACGATTACCCTGGATATTTCTGTGATCAGCGAATCCACAAATCTGCTTTCATTCCTGATTCTTTCGTTCAATTCTTGAATATCTGTCATATTCCCTCAATAATATATAAACCTGACATATTCCATTTACAATTTGAATAAAACGAATTTTTCTGTGTTAAATTTTCAGTACCTTACACATTTTTATTTAATCTTTGAGGAAATTTAACGATATAGAGTAATAATGGTTGACAAATGGATATTTTGGATTGATTTTTGTAGAAATTTTTTATTTTTGTCAAATGAAAGGCTGAAGTAATCGGCGCCAGTAAAACAAACGGAACAGGTATTATGCCGGAAGAAAAAGGTAAGATATTAATTGTTGAAGACCAGGCGATTGTCTCGACAAACATCCAGATCCTGCTGAAACATAAGGGCTACACCATTGCTGACGTAGCCGTTACCGGGGAAAAGGCAATCGAATTGATAGAAAAGAATGTCCCTGACCTTGTCCTGATGGACATCTCCCTGCCCGGAATTTACGACGGCATTGAGACTGCCGATATAATAGCAAGCAGATGGAACATACCAATAGTTTACCTTTCAGCCCACACTGACCAGGCAACACTCGAGCGGGCAAAGAATACCGCTCCCTATGCTTACCTTACGAAAGACATTTCCCTTAAAGAGCAATTGCCGCTAATGGTTGAGTTTGTCCTGTACAAGCATAAGATATTGCTCGAGAAGCAGGAAACGGAGATGGCCCTGAGAGACAGCGAGGAGAAGTTCAGGAGCATTGCCAGTTCCGCTAAGGACGCCATCATCTTCCTCGACAACGAAGGGAAAATTACTTTCTGGAACGACGCTGCAAGGCACATCTTCGGCTGGGGTGAGCAGGATGTGCTTGGGTTGGAGTTGTACAACGTCATCTCGCCCCCGCATTATCGTGATTATTATAAAAAAGGTTTTACGGATTATGCCATTTCCGGTAAAGGAGACTTCATCGGCAGGACCATCGAACTGGAAGCCATCAAAAAGAGTAATTATGTTTTCCCGATCGAACTGTCTCTTTCGTCTGTGATGATTAAGGGGAAATGGTGCGCCTGCGGCATCATGAGGGATATTACCCTGCGTAAGACAACGGAGGACGAGCTTGAAAGGCTCATCGAGGAGATCCAGATCTCGCGCGAAGTCATCGAACAGCATGCTAATGAACTTATCAACCTCAATCATAAACTGATAGAATCCGAAGAGAGGCTGCAGGAACTGAACGCCAGCAAAGACAAATTCTTCTCCATCATTTCCCACGACCTCAAAAACCCACTGCAGGGACTGGTCGGATACTCCGAAGTCCTGGCAAGGGACATCGACAACCTGACGATGGAAGACATCAAAGAAATTGTAGGAGACATTAACACCTCGGCACAGAACATCTTCAAGCTGCTCGAGAACCTGCTCGAATGGTCACGCATCCAGAGGGGCATTATTACCTTCCAGCCCTCGGAGGTTAACCTGCAGCAGATTGCTTCCATCAATGCCGACCTTCAGATGATGAACGCCGCAAGGAAAGAGATAGAGATAATCGTCGATGTCCCGGAGGATGTCGTACTCTTTGCCGATGCGAACATGGTCAACACAATCATCAGGAATCTTCTGTCGAACGCCGTCAAATTCACAAGACAGGGTGGAAGGATCATCATTTCGTCGAAGCCTGTCAATGAGAACTATGTCGAAATACATGTAACCGACAACGGCGTTGGTATGAGCAAAGAAGTTTGTGAGGAATTGTTCAGGATCGACAAGCAGCACACTACCCTCGGTACAGCCAACGAGAAAGGTACGGGACTGGGGCTTGTGCTCTGCCGTGAACTTGCAGAAAAGAACAACGGGGCTATCAGGGTTGAAAGCGAACCCGGTGAAGGCTCCTCATTCATCGTTACAATACCGCTATACATCAATCAATAAATAAGGCTTATATGAAGATAGTTACATGGAACGTTAACGGCTATCGTTCGATTACCGGGCAGAATCCCAGTAAGAGGTTCGATAAGGTTACAAAGGAAAACAAACTGTTCAGTTACATTGAAAGAGAAAAACCCGACATTCTCTGTGTGCAGGAGACGAAGTCCGACCTGGAACAGATAGACGAGGCCCTCAGGGCTCCCGAGGGATACGAGTCGTGGTTCAATTCCTGTAAGGTTAAAAAAGGATACAGCGGGGTAGCTGTGTTTTCCAGGGTAAAACCCGCGAGCGTCGGTTTCGGCGTCGGCATTCCCGAATTCGACGACGAAGGGCGTATCATCGAGGCCGACTTCGGCGACTTCATACTTTACAACATATATTTTCCCAAGGGCTACACAGACCACGAGCGTCTCGATTACAAGATGAGGTTCTACGACGCCCTTTTTGCCTACATTAATAAACAGGTGAAGGCAGGGCGGAAGATAATAGTCTGCGGGGACTACAACACTGCGCACAAGGAGATCGACCTGGCGAGGCCAAAGGAAAACGTCAATGTTTCCGGCTTCCTGCCTGTCGAGCGTGAGAAATTCGACGAAGTGCTTGCCGTTGGTTTCGTGGATGCTTTCCGGGTTAACAACAGCGAGGGCGGCTGGTATTCGTGGTGGAGCCAGCGAGGAAGGGCACGCGAGAACAACATAGGCTGGAGGATCGACTATCATCTTATCACCGAAAACCTTGTCGGCAGCCTGAAAGAGGTTACCTACAGGATGGAGGAGCAGGGGTCGGATCACTGCCCGGTAGTAATGGAGATGAGGTAGAAATTTGTAGATAAATAAGTATATAAATAAATAGAAAGGGCATCTCTTTGTCTATGCCCTGATTTCATTTCTACAAACCTCGAAAACCTTCAATAGGACTCTATTCTATTGTCAATAATTTCAATCTTATATAAATTATTGCAATTCAACAATCCAGTCTTCGTTTGATAATTCAATTGTGTCCATTATTTGATTACAGAATTTATATATGCTTGAAGCAGACAGATTGACTTCAAAATATATATCGTCGTTTAACTGTCTGAATTCTCTGAATATATCTTTATTTGCACCAATATATTTTGGAAATTCTTTCACTAATATATTTATTTTTTCAGGTTCCAAATCATTAATTATTTCTAAAGTTTTCTGGAGAACATCTCTCCAGGATTTTACTTCGAACTTTTGACCTAAAATTGTAACCGTAAGAGGTATCTTTCCTGTTACATCTTTTGTTTCAATAGTAATATTATCATTCCCGAAATAAGGCCAGATATTGTTGCAAATACTGAAAAGTACTTTTGCCCTTCTTTCGATACTGTCTTTGTTCCAGGTTGTTTGGTCATCAAAATACTTGTTCATTTCTAAATGGCTATTCTTATAAACATTACACTTGTATTCGAAATCTTCATTTGATAGTACAGGATTGTATCCCGTTAGAGTAAGATTCCCGATAGAATGTAAAAGCAATTCATAATCGTTTTCCCAATTCTCACCTAATTGTGTCTTCCAATCCTCAGTTAGTGTCTGGGGCATGATATGTTCAATTGAAAGTTTGTCATAGGGTACCTGCTCCTTATGATTAAAACTATCTTCAATACTTTCGAGGACTAATCTTGATTTTGTTATAAGATCAGCACCTCCATAGAACTTCATGTTAACAAAGCGGTTTTCAAACTCATAATCTTTGGGATAGCCTTTAGTTGATAATAATTCCTTAAATCTGTCAGAAATATCAAGAAAATCGTTCTGAATATTTTTTATGAGACTCGGAAAAATTTTATTTAATTCTCTTGATGGATAACCACTAATAAATCTTCTTATTAGATAATTTTCTAGTGATGACAGAATAGAAAAATAATCTTCGTTACTGATTATCTTCTGAGAATATGCATGATAAAAATTCAATAACATAGGATAAGAGGTCGTCACTTCAATCCTATTTAATCTTGATAAATAGGTACTGATAGGTCTATCTGGCTCTTTATCGGGATTGAGAAGCTTTTCGTAATATCTGGAATAAATTTCCATTTCTCTAAGATACTGAATCGAATTATCGGCACCAACTTTATCTTTTAATGTAAAATATATATCATTTTTATTGACAACAGAACCATCTCGCATAAGATAATGCCTGATAAATTCAGTTAAATTATCTCCGAGTCTTTCTTCCATTGGGGCCCAATATTTGTTAAAAATTTCTTCTTGGTTTTCTGAATGAATCCTCATAAAAAAGAAATTTCGAATTAAATCTGCTGCGCTCAATGGCGTACCTTTAGCATTTAAGCTTTCGAATACTAAATATGGATTATCATTTGGATCCAGAACGATACTAACTAAAGTCATATAGTTAGTTATTATAGTTGTCAGTTTTTGATAGTCAATCTGATGTTGTCTGATTTTACGTTCAAAAAACTTATATGCTTTGTCGATTTTATTGTTTGGATCGATAGAATTATTATTGTTTATTAAAGAGAAAAATGCTGAACGATCACCGAATTTGTGTGTTGGCAAAAGTTTGTAATAATCATTATCTTTTTTGAATTTATTTACTAAGTATGTTTCATTAATTTCATTAGATAAATTGTAATTCTCTTCTTTCTTATAAATATCTCTTAATATGGATAGAATAATGAAGAATGTTGTAAGTCGTTGTTGTCCATCAATTAGCAAATACTTGGTTACTCCTTCTGGAACTGAAGTGGTTGGCATTGTAACAATTGAACCGATAAAATGGAGTCTTGGGTTCTCTTGGGAATATAACTCCATAATATCTTCCCACAAAACTTTCCATTCTTTTTGATCATTATGACTACCCCAAGTATATGGACGTTGAAATAATGGAATGCAAAATTGCTTTACTCCCATGATTAAATCCTGAAGTTTAGTGTTCTGTGCTTGCATACAAATACCTTGACAATTTAAATGAAATAAAACAAATATAATCATTCGCCTGTATTAATGCAATTTCTTGAAATATTTGCCATCAATAATCAGTATTCTTCTATGGTATTGGGCAAATTAGCCATCTATGGCTATTATCCGATGATTACTATTAATTTTTTCTAAGTATTAATACGTATACTTTTTACATAATTATTGGTAAATAATGAAGTAATATTAACAGTATTTTATTATTTGATTAATGTTTGTATTCTAGATGACTTATTGTCTCTCCTTAGATAACCTGAACAGCTTTAGTACCTGATAAACTGGCGTCTACCTCACAATATTTATCCGGTTGACGATTACCTGTGTCGGCGATTCGAGGACGAGGAAGTACATGCCGGCGGCAAAACCGGAGGCGTTGAACCGTGCTTCGTATTCCCCGAGTGTGCGGTATCCTTCAAAGAGAACAAGTACCGTCCCACCGTTCGGGTCTGTAAGCGACAATTTGTAGTTGCCTTCCTCGCCGGCTTCATACCTGATGGTTGTCGGGCCTATCGTCGGGTTGGGGTAGGGATAGAGGAAACGCGTCCAGGGGTAAGGATTGAACAACTGCGTGGTGTCGTTAAGGATAATTGTGAATTTGCCCGGTTGGATGGTGAAATTAATTGCGCCGTTGGCAGGTTTCGGGTCGATAATATCTATCTTCGTCGAAGTTACGCTTCCTAACATAGCCCTGAAATCCACTGTCGCCAGTGTATATGATTTGTCTGTAGTCACAGGGAGGCTGTCAAGCCTTATTATCCTGGTATGTCCGTCCACTTCGCCTTTTGGTGTGCCGCCTACGGGTTCCAGCAGTGTGGTCTCCATTCTCAGTGCCAGGCTGATGGAGCCGTGATAGGGAGCGATGTTCTTACAGTTGCGCAACTGAACCGGGATAGTGAATACCGTCCCGGGTTTAGCACGGTAAACAGTGTCGATGGCGATAGCTGCACTCGCTTCGAGCAGGTTGAAAGAGCCGTCGATGTCAAAGAAAAACATGGCGTCTCCGGGGGAGCTGATGTCGCTGATGTCGAGAACAGTCGATCTGACGGCTGCCTGGTCTTTAACTTTTACTTTCACAAGGCAGATCGATGTATCTTTCCCGTCGAAACTGACCGGTACACCTGAAAATGACAGCGTACTTACGTTACTGTCTTCAGTTACGGTTACTCCCGGCATGGCAGCAGTGTCAGGCTCGAGTAAACGCGAATCGAACCTAAGGCTGAAACCTACGTAAGGCGTTGCAGTGTGGTTGAACTTATAAGCGTTCATGAATTGGACAGGTAACAATATCTCCTGGCCTGAATAGCCGATTGTATCAGGGCAGGCAAGTACAGCCACAGGCCTGTCCGAAATGCCTGTTAATTTTATCTCCTGCCTGTAATTGCAGGGAGAGCCTTCGAAAAGCAGGAATCCGTCGATATGTACCTCGCTTTTGGGACTGAACCTAAGCTTCAGAGCAATGGTCTCGCCGGGGGCAAGAGATGACGGCAGGGAGGGGGCAACGACAGTGAAGATCGGATTTGAGGCTGTAACTTTGGCAATCATCATTTCGTGCGATGAATTATTTTTGAAACGCAATACACTGTCGCGATCTTCTCCCGGGCGGGAAACCATTATTATCTCAGAACTGAAAACCGAGGGTGTATCGACAACCATCGATACCTCTATCAACCTTGTAAGCCCGCATTCCTTGTCTTCAAGCTTAATGGTGTCGCTGTGCAGTCCGGGGCTGCCCGAAAAAAAACGGAAGGGAATGGCGGCCTCAGAATCAGGAGGCAACTGGTACTCGCCAAGGTAAAACAGGATGGTACGGGACGACGGCATTATCGTCAGGGCTTTGTTACCGCTGTTGACGACGTGGACGGTACCCTGTACTTCTGTGTCGGGGCATTGAACCCCCAGGTCGAGTTTACTGGCGGAAGTGTAGAAATTGACACTGTCTTTGACACCGGTCAGGGGTATCGTTGTTTTTGATCCGTCGATGGAATTGCTTGTAATTACCAATTCGGCAGATTTGGTACCGCTGGAAAGTGGGTTGAACCGTATCTTCAACTTGTAGGCTTCCTTGAAGCCGAGCTTAAGCGGCAGGTCGGGTTCAGAGACAAACGAAAAATTCTGTGTCTTTTGATTTATATAGAAATTGTCGATAATCAGTTCTTCAGTGCCTGTGTTGGACAGGGTAACGGCTGTGTCAATGTATGACAGGGCACAATCGAGCGTGCCGACGACGAGGTCATCGTCTGCCAGAAGATGGGGCCTTCCGGCTCCGGCTCCCGATATGTCGGCGCTATAGACCGAATCTTCAATGGTGAACTCAATATAGGCGCTTCTGATGCCAACATCGAGAGGAGTGAAGTCAATCACAGTATTAATGCATGTGTCCCCGGCAATCGTCCGGCCAGGCGACGGTTCGAGCACCACAAATTCTGAGGCATCTGCTCCTTTTACAACAATGCTTTTAATGACGGCACTGTCTCCGGTAGTGTTGCAAAGAAGCCCGGGTACTGTGAACCTCTTCGTTACAGCGGTATCGGTAATTCCCACGAACCTGCTTTTTGTGTATATCCAGCCGGCGGAGACAGAGAGGCTGTCGCAGAAACAGCAATTGGACTCGAACAGGGCATTGGCTTTATGGTTGAGGGAATCGTCGTATGGTTCATAGCGGACAAGGATGTGCCGGCAGGAGTCTTTTGGTATCCTTAAGGGTGTACCGTTGCCGCCCCAGTCTGAAACATAGAATGCTGAATTGTAGAACCAGAATCTCTTTATGTCAAGACTATTATTCCTGGCGCAGACAGTCATTTTCTTTTCAATGAATTCTCCCTTTTTGGCATTCTTCCATACAAACCTTTCCATGCTGAATTCCATGTGCGGTTTGACGCTGTCCGGGGCTGTGTAGCTGAATTCATCCTCCACACCGCCCAGCGATGCTATTTCGATTTTTCCGTTTCCGCCGTTACAGTCTGTTTTCCATCTTACTTCACAGGGTACCGGAGTGCCCTGGGACGAAGCGATGGATAGTATTTCCAGGTAAGCTTTTTTTATAGAGGCTTCATCATTGACGTTTTCATAATAGGCGCCGCCGGAATTAAGGGCAATGGTTTTCAGGTCACCAGGCATCGACATGCCGATGGTAATACAGTAGATGGTGGCGCCGAGCTCTTTTGCCTTTGACACAATTTCATCGACTTTTACCGGACCGTATATTGTCGAGTCGTGGAAGCCGTCTGTAAGGAAAACCACGATGGGCTTGAATCTTGCCTGCCGGGAGAGCATCATGGCTCCGGGAGTCCCGTTCTTGTCGATGAGGAAAGCACCGTTGTAGTTAGTACCCAGCAGGGGTTCCTTCGTGGCGCTGTCGATTGCGCGTTTCAGGCTGTCTTTGTCGATTGTGTAGAACTGGTTGACCTTAGTGTTATAATTGAATGAAGTAATGGCACATTCGCTTCTGTCGGAAGGCAGGGAGTCAATCCAGAGCTTTGCGCCTGCCCTTGCCAGGTCTATTCGCTTTGTTCCGCCGGGGTTATTGGAATCGACGGGATTTTTCATCGAATACGAAATATCGATTGTCAATATTGAAGAAAACTTTGTCAGGGGTGTGCACCAGACAGAACTCAATGTCTGTACGGCCCCGTTGTCAGTGATGATTACATCGTCGCTGTTCAGGCTGTGAATCAGTTCTCCGTCAATGTCGTAGCAGAAAAACTTAAGCAGGATGTCAGGATAATCGGATGGATTTACCTCTTTGACTTCAACCCATTGGCAATTAAGACTTGGGCAATAGATGCAGTACGTAAGAAACGAGAGCACTATAATTATATAATTTTTCACTTTTCAGTAAATTATTAACTTTTATTCATCCAAATTTACATATAATACAATTTACTCTAAAATTATATAATCAGCAATAATCTATTTCATTAACAGGAATTTATATGTAAATACCTGTGTGGGTGTTTTTAATATTGCATAGTAAACGCCTGAAGAGTAGGAGGAAAGATCCAATACGAACTCGTTCTTCCCGATGGCGCTGAAATTCCTGATTACTTCGCAGTTACCGTAAATGTCGGAAATCATCAAAGTGTTTTCACCTTCTTCGATGGTGTTTACCAATGTAGTATAGGCGCCGGTATTGTTAACGCCAAAAGAGTAGATGCCGGGAATTACTCCGTCGGCAGCGTCGAACAGCCTATTGCCGCCATAGTTACAGACGTCGAGTGTAAGTGAGCCGTTAACGGAATTGTATTCGAGTACTCCCGATTCGTAATCGGCATTAATCACTTCGATTGGTGTAACAGCAGCATTGCCGAGCATAGACCGGAACCTGAATTTGCTGACATGGCCGGAAGCAATTTTGTCGTCGAGTGGGATGACCAGGTCTGCAATCCGGTATTCGTCCTGAACAATACACAGTGGTGTGTTGTTTACAGGTTCCATGAGGGTTTTATTGAACCTGACTTTTATTATCATGTTCTTGTGGAACTCTAATGAGCAAAAATCTACATTGTCCAATTGAACCGGCAGGTTGAATTCCTCACCAGGATAGGCGTTGACATCCCCGATTTTTATGTCGGCAAGGGACGGAATGGCTGTAAATGTGCCGTCTTTTGACGTTAAGGACACAGCTCCGTCGTCGTTGGCCATTCCCTTAAGGGTAAGGGGAGAAGACGGTGACTGGGCAGACTCCAGGACGAGGAATTTCAGGGTGGCAATTAACTGGTCGTTGTCCTGGGCGGCAACAGGCTGTGAACTTACAGTTGTAACGGGTGAATTGACGGTCTGGTTCGGCAGGAGGGCAACAGGTTCCAACAAATCGGGGGCATACTCAACTGAAAACGTAATCTTTGTAACGCCGGAGCCGCTAAACTTGGAACAATTGCGGAGATAGACAGGTACGTCGATGGTCTCGCCGAGGCAGGCCCTGAACTCATCGATTTCCATCGATGCACTCGAAGCGGTAGCTGAGCCTGTGAGTTTGACTGAGTCCGAATAGGTGCAGGGATCGCCTTCGAAAACCAACCATGACTGAAGGGTTCCTTCTGTTACAGGTTTGTAAGTTACGGAGAAAGACTGTGTCCCGCCGTTTGCAGTAAGAGTAAACGGGAAACTGACTGAATTGGTGAAGTAAAATTCCGTGTTCCTGAAAGTAGCTTTATTGATGGTGAAATCCCGTTTGGAGTTGTTAGTGATAATTACATTTTTAACGTCCGTCTGCGGTACATTGGCAGTGAAGGTAACAGTAATATCGGTTACATCCGGCCTGTAAACCTTCCAGATAACCGGAACGGCATATGTTATGCCGCAAATGGCATCTTTCAGTGTCAGGGTGCCGCTGTAGTCCTTCTGCTGAGTTCCGGAGACGGTTACTGTCAGGCTCTTGGTGGTACCGGGAGAGAGCAGAATATCTGTTATATTACCGACGTTGGCAGGGCCAAGGTCGCCGGATGTGTTTACAGTAACGTTGTCGTCAACAGACAGGCCCGGAGCGTTAAGCGGGATGACGATTGCCGAATCCTGCCCGGGGCAAAGGACACCGAAATCGAGGGATTTTATGTCCGGCTCATACCAGACGCTGTCTTTTGTGCCGCCAAGGCGGATATGATAGTCTGTTATATTGGAAGCATTACTGGTTAATGTCAGGTCTGCCGATTTGACGCCTGCATCCACGGGGCTGAAGGTTACTGTGAATTCCAGTGAATCGCCGGCCTGAACGGTCATCGGAACGACGGGTAAAATGGAGAACTCTCCGGGAGGCGTAATGGTTGTGCCGGTGATGTCGAGTGGAAGAGACCCAGTATTGTAAACACGGAAGCTTTTAACAGCCTGAACGATTTTGCAGTTTGTATGGTTATCCATGATCAGGCTATCAACGGCAGCGATTTCGGGTGCACCGATGCCTGTTCCGGTGATGGGGGCCTTCCAGGTTCCGCCTGAGGTTACAACTAAGTATTCGGAAGCATAGGCTCTGTGCTCTGTTGGCGTGAATGTGAAAGTAATGTCTATGCATTGATTGTTCGGTACCGAAAGAAGTCCGCCGTAATTATCAACTTTAAAACTGCCGTCGTCTCCACCGGCAATGTTTACCCCCTGCAGGTTAAGCGTACTACCGCTATAATTGCAGAACACGGAGTTTACGGTTTTCGTTTTTGGCACATTGAGCGATGAGTTCCCCATATCCACAGGCCTGGCGTAGATCCAGCCGGCAGCAACGGGGAGGATGCGGTTGGAGCAGGCAGTACCGTCGAATTCGATTGTACACGGATAAAAGGAACTGTCTTTGGGTGGAGCCGTGTATTCAATTGTAAACTCTTTAGACCTGTCTTTGTTCAGTGCATAGTTCGGCGTCCAGTCAATAATCCTGAACCTGTCGCAGGATATTATCGGGTTTGTAAGCAGGACATCGTTCCGTCTTGCGGTGACAGTGACCTTCTTCGTAGCTGTCGTTCCGGGAGGAACATTAAGGAATACGTCGAAGGGTGAAGGTGAGAACTCCAAATATGGTTTTACAGTGTCGGGAATTGTAAAGTTGGTTGATGCCGAAGCGTCAACCAGAGTGTTTTTGATGGACATAGTAACGTCGCCTCCGCCTGCACATTCGCTTTCATAGGTGAAGATGCAGGGTGGCAGGGAGGGTTTCATGGACACTTCTCTGAGAATCTGTTGATAGAGCTGCCGTAGGGCGGAAGTGTTTTTAATATTCCTGTGCACTTCATCGGAGTATGGTTCAATGTCATTTTCAATAAAAGAATCCGGTATATCACCCAGTATTATCGAATAAATTGTGGCATTAACCTTATCTTTTTGGTCATTGATATCATAGGTGAGTACGCTTTTACCGTCGCAGGTCTCATGTCGGCCGTCAGTAAGGAAAACGATATAGACGGGGTACTTTGCATGTTCGGCGACTTTAAGGGCGCCGTTGTGCAGCCTCCCGTCATAGATCAGAGCAGCATTATAATCGGTACCGTTCCCCAACGTATCGACGATACGCGGCCTCAATGTGTCATTGTTTAGTGCCTTGTACAGATCTGTTCTATTATCGGTAAAATCTGTTAAGACGTAGTTCTTGCAACTGAAAGTCATAATGGCACATTCGTATCTTCCCGGATAGGATGTGACAAGCTGGTCAACCCATGCTTTTGCAGCAGTTTTGGCTGCATCATATTTGGACACTCCCGGCTCGATTGTCTCAGTCATAGAGCCTGACCTGTCGATTACCAGGATGGTTGAAAATTTCGGTTCTGATTCGGGAGGACAAAAGACAGTGCCGTTTTTAATCTTTCCGTTCTCCAATAATGTGACGTCATTGTCATTGATGTAAACATCCTTTAACTGCTTGCCGGAAGCGTCCTTGGCAGTAAACTCAATGCTTACCGTAGGGTATTGTTTTGTGTTCACGCCGTTGATTTTCAGCGAGCCCTGGGCAAAAAGGCCCGATGACATTGTCAATGTCAATACAATGATAGTCGCTATCTTTTTCATACTCTTTATCTGCATTATTGTAAATCCAATAATTAAATATAATTATATTATCGGAAATATCCTATTTTTCTAAATATTATAAAGATAAATTAAGTATTTCTACCTATCAAAACCTGACTTAAAATATTCTTGAAAAGAAAATAGTAATAACTTGAAATATCAATAAGATAATAAAAATATTCGGATTAAATTTTCAAGTATATTTATGGCTTGTAATAAGATATAAGTTGATATACTTAGTCGGGATGTGTAATTAATTGGTTAGCAGGAGCTGCAGGTTCTTCAGGGACATTTTCGGCTGTTTTTGATTTCTTTGATTCCGGCAGTTCTTCACCATAGAAGAAGAAGCGCATCAACTCACCGGCGATAGGCGCTGCTACGTCGCCTCCGAAACCGGCGTTTTCGACAACCACGGCAATAGCGATCTTCGGATTATTCATGGGGGCAAAGCAGATAAACCAGGCGTGGTCCTTCCTGCGTTTTGTCGTTTGGGCAGTACCGGTTTTGCCGCACACGGCAATACCCGGGACAATGGCGTTGTCGCCGGTACCGCCGCCCCTGTTCACAGCGTCGTACATGCCTTCGTGAATAACGTCGAAGATGCTTTCATCAATGGGTAATTTTGTTTTTTTATAATCCACCGGTAGCAACTGGTCAAGTTTACGATTGTATATAGCCTTGCCGAGATGTGGCTGGTACAAAGTGCCTTTGTTTGCAATTGCAGCAACATAGGCTGCCATCTGGACTGGAGTAACAAGGATTTCACCCTGGCCGATGGCGTAGATGACCATCCTTCCTTTGGTGGAAACGCCGGCGCCGAAACGCTTTTTCACATACTCGACAGAAGGCAGCAATCCTTCAATCTCGTTGGGCAGATCGATGCCGGTCTTCTGGCCGAAACCGAACATGGTACCGTATTTGTGCAGTTTTTCGAGGCCGAGTTCAGGGCCGAGTTTGTAAAAGAAAATATTGCACGAGACCTGTATCGCTCTCCTGACGTTAATGCTGCCGTGACTGCCATGGCATCCGAAAGGCTTGCCTCTGCCACCGTATTGATAGGAACCGCCACATGTAATTTTGGTGTTCTTAGTAATCAAACCTTCGTTCATGGCAGCGATAGACATAAGAAGTTTCCAGGTGGAAGCCGGTGGATAGGCAGTGTGGACTGTCCTGTTGATCAGGGGTTTGTATCTGTTGTTGATCAGGCTTTTGAAGTCATCGTGGAAAGTCCTGATGTTGTAATCGGGCTTGCTTACAATTGCCAGGATTTCCCCGTTGTTCGGGTCGATTGCAACAATGGCTCCCCTGCGGTATTTTAACAAGTCTTCGGCTTTCTTCTGAAGCTTTGTGTCAATTGTGATATAAAGGTCATTGCCGTTAAGAGCAGGCTGGTCGCTTTTCCCGTCGTAAAAGCCCGAGACTTTCTTCCCGTAACTATTGACTGCAATGTAATTGGCGCCTTTCTCGCCGCGAAGTTCATCTTCATAGGACAGTTCAACGCCTGTCTGTCCTTTAGAGTCTCCGGGCTTGTAATAGGGCATCTCGTCGAGGGTTCTCTGGGAGGCTTCACTCACATATCCGATGAGATGGGCCATGTGTGTTGAGAAGTAGTATTTTCTTTTTGATTCGATGGTAACGTCAACCCCTGGCAACAGGTCGTTGTATTCCTCGATCATGCTGATCTTACGGTATTCCACGTCCCTGAATACTTTGATGGGGTAGAATTTAAGTGAAGTCGAGTATTGTTTTATTTTGTTTTTCAGTATCGTTGTGTCGATCTCAAGGATGTGCGCCAGAAGTGGTATCGACTCTTCCCTGAAATCGTTGGGTGTAATGCGTACGGTAAAGGATGGATTGTTGTCAACGAGTATCTCGCCGTTCCTGTCGAAAATATTGCCCCTGAAAGGCTCCACATATTCTGTTTTCAGGGCCTGGGCATCGGTTTCTTTCTTGTAGATGGTGCCTTTGATGATCTGTAACTGGCCCAGACGGCCGATATATAATAGGGCAACTGCAAAGATGATGATCCTGAATACATTAGCCCTGAGCTTTGTACCAAAATCACCCGACGATATACTGGTTATTTTAATCGGCATACGGCGGCGCTTTCCTGTTTAACAGCCTTTCTTTGTGATTTCTCTCAAGGATGCCGGCGATTGCCAGCGAAAACGCAACGGTAAACAAGCCGTCCCTGTAAAAGTATATAGCTGTTACAAATGAGGTAACGAACAGCATCAACAGAGTGTTAAAGGTACCTATGGCAAGCATCCTTTCGTAGGGGTCATCCGTTTTAAATATCAGATAGCCCGATTTGAAGAATGAATAGAAGAGGGATAAGAAAAATAACAATGCCATTGGTATGCCGTAACGTTGCACTGTGTACAGGTAACCGTTGTGTATGTTATGTGTAAGGAGGGAAGCCTTGTAGGCATGGTGATAGAACTTGATCTTACTTCCAAGCCCATTGCCTGAAAGAGGGTTCTCTTCAATTTTCTTATAAACGGCCTGATACTCGGCAAAACGCATCTGTACGGAAACGTCTTTTTTCCCTTCTGTTGATGAGAGTACCCTTTTTTCGACGATTTGAACCATATATTTGAAATTGTTGCCGAAAATATTGAAAATTACTATTACCAGGATGGTAATAATCAATGTCATGTATATCCCTATCTTAGCTTTTTGTTTTACCGTAGCAAAAATGAATATTATGAAAATATTGACTGCGATGATCAGCCAAAAAGCCCTGGAAAAGCTGGTAAAAAGGCCTGCAAAAGCTACACCGGTAAAAAGGAACACAGCGATTTGATTCTTGATTTTTTTGTTATAGATGAGAAAAACGAATCCAAATATGGTCGATGCCGAAAAAATTGCCTGGTTAAGCCTTACTGATGTTGCCATCTGATAGAGATAGACGGCATCCATTTGTAAGGTCCTGTAATAGTCATAAAACTGTAACAAACCCGATAATACTATCGACAGGCCAAATACAACCAGAAGTTTGGACAGGTCCTTCGTATCGCTGAAATAATATTTAATCGGGATGAAATACAGGATGATGATGGCTCTCAATGCTTCCCTTGTCCATCCAAGCATATCATTGCCGTACGTAAGGGCGACAAAGAAGTTAAGGATGTGAGCAACGAAAAACAGCAACATGAACCAATCGCCGAATGAATGTATTATCTTCTTACGGTTGACTGTTGTCATCCATATGAGCCAGACAATGAGCGAACCGGAATACAGAATAGCTGTCGCGTAGTCGATTACTGAGATGCCCTCGGATGTCTCACGGAAAAACAGGAATGTAAATCCTGCAATGGTGTACAACCAGAATTTGGGATAGTTGACGATTAAGTATATGAGTGTGACGGATACTAATGCAACCAGGACATATAAACCGAACTGGTTAGCAAAAGTAAGGTATATCAGCAAAGAACCGATTGCGGTTAAGATGAGCAGCGCTATGAACGAGAAAGATTTCCTGTCACGGAGGATACCTTCAAAAAAATTGTTTATTCCCGATTCATAATACATATTCTGCTCATAATTGAATTGCTTTATACCTTGTTTTGAAATTCCTGAAGGAATGAATACATAATATGAAAAGCATGGACAAAATCAGGGAACCGACGGCTGTTCCGGCAACGATGAACGACCTTTTGGGCCTCGACTTCTTGTCGGCTGGAATCGGTTCGTCAACAACGTAAAGGTTCCTTTGGTTCTTGATCTCGTTAAGTTTTGTGTCTTCGAGGATAGGTAAAAGGAATGCCTTGACTTTAATAAATGTTTCAATCTCAGAATAGAGCCTCATGTATTCCATGCCGATTTCAGCAGACTTTGTCAGTGGGAATTTGCCGGCAAAACCAGCCTGGGTTTCTGCAGTCGATACTTTATTCTTCATCTGGTCGTAGAGCTCTTTCTGAGTCAGGGTGTATGGATCATCTGCTCCGAACCTGGCTGCCATCATCTCATAGGTTACTTCCTGTTTGATCATTTCCGCCTTCAGGTTGGACAGAGAAGACAAGACTGCCTGTGCCTGCTGCTCCGGTGCAATCATTGAGTATTTACGGGAAAAGAGGGCCAGTGAGTCAGCAGCGGCCTTGTATCTTTCGTCGATATTTTTAATCCTGGATTCAATATAATCCACATTGATTATTCCTTCTTCGTGGTTGAGCCTCTGGGCAATGTCGTTGGCAAACTGTACGTAGTCTTTAACCATCATTGTTGCCTTCTGTGGGTCTTTGTCATAAATAGTAAGAAAATAGTTGCCTTCACCTTCGAAAGAGACCTCTATGTTGTCTTCGAAGGCTTTCCTCACTTCTTCCATTTTGGCATCTTCCATCTCGTATTCTTTAACAAGGTTGTATTTGGCAATGATGCTGTCCTTGACGGTCCTGCTCTCAAGAATTACAAGGTAACTGTAAACTCCGCCGCCTTTGTCCCCGATTTTTGTTAAGCCGATGTTCTTCAGTGCCGAGGAGATGTTTCCTGCAGCGCTTTCAAGAATGGACCCTTCCTTCTTTGGTGGTACAAGATTGGCAGTCGATGCATACCAATTGTCCATATTCAGTGCAAGGAACACTGAAACGCCGGTTGCAACAAGGACAAATACAATGATTAACCATTTATACTTATAAAACAGAGCTATGTAATAGAAACTGTCGAAATTGCTGTTGACCACATTTGAATTCTGGTTTTCTGCCATAAAGAGCCACTTATAATTATATACAACGTAAAGAATGCAATTTACTAAAACTTTGTCATTTTGCTATTTTTTTATAAGCAAAGGGTTCTCTAATATCGGTGGTTTGGGGAAATTACTTTCAATCGGGTTTATCTCAGCATCTTCAAAAAGCAGGTCCGGCACAATTATCGTCGAGGGTAAGTACTGGTCTCCTCCGGAGATGTAGGGAGAAGTAACAGCCGGAGCAAGATAGTTGAGAACATATTCTCTGTTGCCGGTCCCGATAATATCCTTGAAAGACTGCACTGTCAGCCCTTTTGTTTCACATCCCCTGACAAGTTGTTCACTGCCGTCGGGGAAGACCTTGTACACTTCAAGCAGTTGCTGCCTGGGTTCTCCGAAACTGTAAGGGAAATCTCCGGCAGATATGCGGATGAGGGTTGTGTACTGGATGTTCTGGTCGATGACTTTCCTGACAATGAAACCGTAGGGCAGTTCACGGTCCTTGACCAGTTTAATGAGCTTTTGTTTCAATTCGGCAGGCGTACTCTGTTTGTCAGGAGTAGTATAGAGCCTGAGTGAACTGATCATCGGTGCTCCGCCTCTGTTACTGCCGTTTGTTGTCCTTACCCGTTTGGTCGGCACTCTCGAAGACAGAAGCGTCCTGAGGTACCCCTTTTCGACGAGAGTCAGGTCCTGAGGCTTAACTCCTTCGTCGTCCAGTTTGTAATAACCCATAAGTGGAATAGTGCCGTAGGTTTCTTTGTTTGGAATGGCTTCCAGATTGAGAAATTCAGGCAGCACCCTGCCGCCGATTTTCGACTGGAAGGCAGTGTTACGGTCATTGTCCTGTATGCCTGATTCGGTCAGGGGGGCACGCTGTGTAACTAAATTGGGTGCAAAGACCTGTGCAAATATTTCGGCAGCAGCCTGGCCTTCGAACAAGACAGGGCCTGAGTATGGTTCTTCGAGTACCTGCGATTTTTCAATGTCCGACAATTTGACGGCTATTGATTTTACTGCGGAAACCAATGAATCGTCCTTTGGAAAGTCAGAGGGAGTGAAACCATAGCAGGAGAAAAACTCGGACACGGGCATTCCATCTGCTGACTGAGTGGCTGCAACAACTTCGAGGCCTGCGTAAGGTATTGTTTTCTTGTATTCCATCCCTTCGCTGTTCACATAGTAAACGGTTTCGGGATTGTATTCGATTGTTACCGTAGAAACATTGATGTCGGGATAGCCTGTAAAAATGGCAGACAACTTCCGGCCTTTTTCCTGTAGGAGTTTGATGTCTGTAAGAGAGATCTCCTCCTGGAGGATATTCTTTTCGGGCTTGACAAACAGAAAGTCGTGTGTGGTGTCTTTCCGTACTTTGTTTTGCAGAGAGGCCAGTTTCTTCGAGTATATCTCGGCAGACTGTTTGTATGCGGCGTCGGTAGCAAGCCAGAGTTCCCTTCTCAGTGAACCGTAGTCCAGTTCGACAGGTATTGTCCTGTTGGAGAAGTCTTCTTCGTCGTCGCCGCTGCCAAAGAAACTGAGGCCGAAATCGAAGAAATTGGAGTTGTCGAATTTATAGCCGCCGACCCGAACATCGACGCTCAAACGAGCGCTAACGATGTTTGAAGACTCCTGGACGCTGCCGAGGGAGGCTTTGATATTGGTGCTGTTCAGGATGGACAACTTGTATTCGATGTAGTATGGTTTCTCGACAGACTCGATGGACAGTTCTTTCGTGTTCCTGATGAGTTCGTCGTGCATGGCACGGAATATCTCCCTGTCGTCGAGAGAGAAACAACGGTAATTTATTATTAAGAGCGAAAATGCTGAGAACAAATAAATGAATTTTCCTTTCATCGAGGCCTTTTCTCCTTAGAATGATTATTAGTTACCTTTTAAGACCGGAGCAGACAGGATCGGGGGTTTAGCCTGAGATTTGGCTTTCTTTTGCACCTCGATCTTCGAAACGAGAAGGGCAGGAGAGGAGGCGGAAACAGGAACACCGCCCGATTCGGCTCCACAGATGCCGTTGAACACTTCGTACTTATTGCCTGTCGCAAAGATATTGGAAAAAGTTGTCAGAGGTGTACCGATGAGGTCAACGCCGCGTACCATCTCGTCGGGACGTCCGTCCGTATATATCTTGTAAACCAGGATGGGGTTGACATTGAAAGAATTGGGGATGGACCTGCCGGTAAAGGTAAAGCCGCCCTGTACTTTCTTGAAATAGAGGCCGTACTCTTTTCCCTGCTTTTTCAATTCTTCTATAAATATATTCCTAAGTTCCTTTTCATTATAGGTTTTGTCTGATTTGACGATCAGGTTCGCCTGTCGGGAAGCCGGTTTGTAACCGGGTTGCCTTCTGCCGTGGCCGTTCGAGTTGGAGAAACCCTGGATGGGAGTCCTCGACATCAGGAAATTCCTGAAAACGCCTTTTTCGACGACGGTTACATCCTGGGCTTTGACGCCTTCGTCGTCATATTTAAAATAGCCCGCAAGGGGTGTACCGTCAATTTCCTGCCTCAGGGGCTCGGAAGTTACACCAAGGAAGTCCGGAAGCACTTTCTCGCCAACGGAATTCTTGAATGTCTGGGCGTCTTTCGGGTCTTTCAGGCGCTGGCCTTCGATCCTGTGGCCGAAAATCTCGTGGAAGAACACGCCGGAGGCGTCTCCCGAAAGCATTGCCGGGCCGGAGTATGTTGTCATGATGGGAGCAGTCCTCATGGTCTTCAGTGTAGCCACAAGGTCGAGCAGGTCTGATTCCATTACTTTCTCTGAAGGCAGGCCTTCGGGCGAATAGGCAAAGTAGCTTTTGTACAAGGGAAGGGACATGCCGTCGTCAGCCTTGGTTTTCAGGGAAATGAAAACCCTGACGTAGGGTTCCGACCATTGCAGTTTTGTGCCTTCGGAACTGATGAAGTATTTATTGTACAGCTGGACAGTAAAGGAGACAGAGCCGTAATACAGCCAATTCTCATCGTTGAAATGGGCGGAGAGTTTGCGAATTACTGCCTTCCAGGCATCTTTGTTTATGTCGAAGCTCTTCAGGTCTTCGACATTGACGGAAGGAGTTTCCTGTGAGAAGTCCGGCGATTTGTCTTCCTCTTCCACTTTGACAGCTTTGTTTGTAAGTACCTTCCTGTATGTTTCGATGGCGCTTTTGTATGCCTTATCCGTACCGAACCAGATGGCGTTTTTCAGAGCACCGGCGTCGTCTTCGAAAGGCAGGGTGAAGCTCGAGCGCTCAGAAGAGAAACTGAAAGCTTCGCCGCGCATGATGTGTGAATTGTCGAAGTTATAGGAGCCGACACGCATATCTATGTCCAATGTCCTGCGGCTTGTCTGGTTGTCGGTTACTATCTTGCCGAAGGAAGCCGTAAGGCTGTACTCTATCTTGTCGGTGATGCCGTAAGCGATATAGTAAGGTGGCTGTTCCTCCTTCGAGAGTTCTTTCATGGCTCTCTGAAGTTCGGACTCTGCTGCCTTCAGTACGGGCGATTCTTTGCCGTAAGCAGTAAACGTGGCTGCGATGATTAACAGGAAAATCTTTATTATATTAGACATAGTGTCCCCGGATTATTATTGTTTCTGACAAACTTCCATTAATACGCTGTTGGTGGATTTGGGATGCATGAAGGCGATCATCATCTCGTGTGCTCCGGGCTGTGCAGTCTCGTTGATAAGGCTGACACCGTTGTCCTTGAGCCTTGAGAGCTCCTGTTCAATGTTGTCCGATTCGAAAGCTACATGGTGAACGCCTTCGCCTTTCTTTTCGAGAAATTTGGCAATGGGTGAGTCCGGGTCTGTCGGTTGTGTCAGTTCGATTAGTACTGAGCCGACCCGGAAAGAGGCGACGTGGACTTTTTGTTTCTCTACTGTTTCTTTGTGTATGTCGCCGAAACCGAATATTTTCCTGAAAATTTCAATGCTTGCGTCGAGATCCTTTACAGCTATTCCAATATGATTGATAGACTTTAACATCATTACACCTGTAATAAAATTATTAATTCAAATTTAATGTATTATAATACTGTTTTGCTCTTTCGAGGTCGTCAGGGGAATTGATGCCCTGAAGTTCAATGTATTCCGGCCCGATGACAGCCTGGACTTTCAGTCCGCGGCTGCTAAGGATGCCGATGATGTCCGTAAGGTAATACTCACCCTGGGAGTTGTTGTTCGACAGCATTTTCAGTGCGTCGAACAGGTAGCGGCTCTTTACGAAGAAGATGCCGCTGTTTATTTCATTTATTTCTTTTTCGCTTTCGTTGGCGTCTTTTTGTTCAACAATCCTCAGGAAAGCGCCGTTTTCATCCCTGACTATTCTTCCGTAACCCGAGGGGTTGGGCATTAATGTCGAAAGGACGGAAACGTCTGCTTTTTCAGAATTGTGTTCTTCAATAAATTCATCAATCGTCGCGGAACGGAGCAGAGGCACATCGCCGCAAAGAATCAGGATATTGCCTTCATAGCCTTCAAATTCGGGCTCTGCCTGGCGGACAGCATGGCCTGTGCCAAGCTGCTCTGCCTGTTCGGCAAAGCAGATGTTTTTCATATTTAAAGAATTTACGTAATCGGTGACTTTCTCTTTCCTGTGCCCGACGATGATGACGGTTTTGTCGCAGGGCAGTTTCTGAGTCTGGCCCAGGACATGGCCAATCAAAGGTTTACCTTCCAGTTCGACAAGCACTTTCGGCAGGTCGTCGTTCATCATCCTTTTACCTTTGCCGGCAGCAAGGATGACAATGGAGTATTTTTCAACTGGAGATGAAGCCATATCAGTTCCTGCCAAATATTTTATTTGGCTCGGAAGAATGGGACTTCCTCAGTACCTTATTGTTCTTGTCCAAAAGTAGTATTACGGGTTTGTAAGCGTCGAGTTCACGTTCGTCGATGTTTGCGTAACTGATGATGATTACTTCGTCTCCGACAGAGCCTTTGCGGGCGGCTGCACCGTTAAGGCACAACTGGCCGCTGCCTCTGGCGCCTGGAATGATGTAGGTCTCGAGGCGCTCACCATTATTGATGTTGACGATGGCAACTTTTTCATAGGCTTTGATGTCGGCTTCGTCCATCAGGTCTTCGTCAACAGTAAAGCTGCCTTCGTAATAGAGGTTCGATTCGGTAATGATACCTCTGTGTATTTTGGATTTCATCATTATTCTCTGCATTTTCACACCCTATGCAATCAAAAAAACAACCTGCAAAGACTTTTTCTGTCTTTGGCAATACAATAGTGTATAGACTGTTAATCGGGTGTAAAATTTTACTTCGTGCAATTATTATTGTCAATTCTGACAGAATGTGGTAAGGGCTGCTTTGACACATTGTTGTATTTCCGCTGGAAATCGTCTTTGTTTATATAGACTTCGTAATTCTCGTAACCTTTTCTTACCGCATAGACAGTGTATGAAAATTCATAGTTGCCGGTTCCTTCGAACAATTCGCCTACAGTAACGGTACCGTTTCCGATTTTGTCCACAGCCATTCCCTTTGACGACAGAGAGTGGGGTGTGAGGGAGACTGTAATTGTCGAATCGGAAGCGAGGCTCCTGAAATAGTCAGGCAGTTCGATTGTAGCTCGGCCATCGGCAAGCCTGGCCTTGCCGCGGAAGTACATTGCCGCTTCGGGGCCTTCGAGGCATGTATATTTGATCTTCCTGGTGTTGTCGGTCGGGTCGTTGACGATGAAGGACTTTGTGCCGTTAGCCCAGAAATCGCCGTTTCCGTATATACCGAGGTTCAGTGTACCTTCATCGTTAAACAGCAGGACAGCGCCTTCGTTTGGATAGCCGTCGGCGTGGGAGATGTAGGCATTGGGAGAGCCGTTCTTGCCGGTCACCCAGATGCCGCCGGAGCCTGCCTGCGACGTGCCGATGGTAACTATTTCATAGCCGTCGTTGTAAAGCTCTATGGCTCCTGAAAGGCCACCGTCGTGGTTTACGAGTTTGGTATTGTAATAGTCTTTATTGGTACCACCCAGGTAAATGACGCCGGCACTGTCCTTGTCAATGCCTATGAAGACCTGTTCGTTGCCGAAGTGTACTTGTTCCTGCAGTTCTTCGTCGCCGACGGCGTTTTTAATTATCTGTTCGGATTTGACAGAGTCCACGGCAATACCAGGATTGGGATAGTAACCGGTCAGGGAGCCGCCTGCCTTGGCAGTCAGAGGTAAAACGATATTGGGAGAGAGTTTTTCGAGGGTAATTGAACCATTTCTTATTTTTGCCGTCGAGACAGCACTGTCGGCGATGCCGATTATTACGGCAGGCCCGGAAGGGTTGGTAATTTTTATGGTACTGTCGGTGTTCTGAATCGATTGTACCCCGGCTCCGCTGCCGCCGGTGGCTGTTATATATATGGTGTCTTTCGATTTGGTTACCGTTGCGCCTCCCAGTCCGGCAATGTTTACTTTGCCGTTAATTCCGTTCAGCGATTGAACCGCATTCACAACGTTTTCCGATGTGTTGGAATAGAGGGCGTAAGGCACACTCAGTATTTTTGTACGGGGGAGCAGTTCATTGCCTTCAACAAAAACGGCGATATTGTATTCCTCGTCGAAAAGGATATTCGCGGGAATGGGGCCGAGTTGCAGATTGACGATGCCGTCCTTGACGTTGACGTTGTAACTTTGCTGATAGACAGTAGTATTGCTGCCGATTTCCATAATCTTCAGAGTAATGTTTTTCGTATCATTGATTACTTCATTCTGGGAATTGCGAAGTACCCCCTGGTAATTAATGTATCTCGGTACCTGGCTGTAAACAGTGCTCAGTACTGTAAGAAGCAACATTGCGACGAGGCTCTTTTTCATAATCCACCTTTTTATTTATTTGTTATACATCTTTTTCATTTAGTTAATAATGATGAAAGCGGCTGTGAGGCGGCGTTTCCCGTTACCGGCAGTAATATAATATGCTCCGGCAGGTAGGGACAAGGGGCCGACGGTGATTGCCGGGGTTAACTCTTCCCGGTTTTCAAAGGTCATGGAATATGCCCGTACTCCGATGGAGTTATAAATCTCGAGCATGACACTGCCTGTCAGCGATGTACGAACTGTAAATGTGCCGTTACTTGCCATCGAAGGAATGACGTTGATGAAATCATCATCATGCTGTTCATCCGCGACGTCTAATTGCTTTTCCATACCTGTGTACCAGAAACCGTGGTCGGCCAGGTACTGCTGGCCCGAAGAAACGCCTGTAATCGGTTGGCCCAGTGTTGCTTCCATTGTGTAGCCGCTGTCGCTCACCGACAGTCCGCAGTTTGAGATGAGAGACCAGTTGGTCTTTTCTCCCGACAGCAGAAGGTCCCTGCCGTCTTTGGGCTGAGCGTACAGGCAGCTTGTCGCAATGAGCATCAGTAGTGTTGTCCTGTAGATAATATTCATATTCTCACCGTGAAAAATCAGAAACATCTATTACTAATATGTAAATTAATACGAATATTTTGAATGAAGGTAACAGTAAATAGCAAAAGAAAAAAAATTTGTGCAATTATTTGAATGTATCCCGACAAAGTATTGATTATTAATACTAAAATCATTAATTTTAATCAGTTTAATATAAGTAAACATTTTATCATATTCTGGGATAGCCATATGAAGAAATTTTACATATCATTAGTAATTTTTTTCCTTGCCTATGTTTTACTCACTGCTCAGAATCAGTACTGGACAGTATTTAATAAAAGTAATTCTCAATTGCCTGATGACACAGTAATTGATATTGTTCGGGACAATGATGGAAATATCTGGCTGTGTACTTGGGAAGGAATTGTAAAATATCATGATGGCTTAATGACAGCATATACACCTGCCAAGGGGAATTTCCCCGATACGGCAGTCTCATGTATGGCTCAATTTGAAAATTATTATTGGTTCGGAACATATAAATACGGATTAATTAGATTTGACGGTTCGGCGTGGGTTTGCTTTAACAAGCAGAACAAGGCCCTGCCGAACAATTATGTTTATTGCCTGTTAACAGGCATTGACAACAGCCTCTGGATAGGCACAGACAGCGGCCTTGTTAAATATCAGAACGGCAACTGGACAGTGTTTTCTACTGAGAACTCCAGCCTTACAAGTAACCAGGTTTATGCTATTGCAAAGGATCATGAGGGAAGGATTACCATTGGTTCAAATAATCAAATTTCAACAATGGACAATGGGCATTGGACGACCGAATTGTTAGAAGAAAAACTGAAGGCTAACTTCATGCATATTTATTGCCTTTGCTATGACAAAAGCGATAATTTGTGGATTGGGACAGATAACGGCCTAATTCTTAAGAAGAACAACGAATGGATTTTGTTTAATACAACAAATTCTGCATTGATCTCTAATTGGATAAGAGACATAGCCTGCGATAGCGCCGGGGTTATTTGGATTGGCACAAGCAGCTATTCATCAGATAAAGGCGGGCTATGCAGGTTTGATGGAGAACATAGCACGAGTTTTAATTGTGATAATACTCCATTGGCTAACGATTATATTATTAGTGTACTGTCAGATTCTGATTTCGATATCTGGGTCGGTACAAATTCAGGCGGAGCAGCTGTTTTTCATACCATTCTTACATCAATACCTGATGTTCATCTGGTCTCCGACGGCATACGCAATATTAAAATCATCAATGGCAGTAACAATGGCAAGCTGATTGAATTTATCATGGACAAGCCATGCCACTTAAAAGCAATGCTTTATGGAGTACTGGGTGAGAACCTTGGTATTGTTGCCGATGGCGAATACGGCATGGGAGCCAACACGATTGACCTCAACCTTCGCAATTTCTCCCCAGGTGTCTATTTCATGGTAATTGTACCTGAAAACATGAAACCTTGCGTTGTTAAGATGATAAAAAAATAATTTCGTAAGAGAAAACATTCATTCTTATTTGGTAATGTTATCTGTATAGATTATTCTCTGCTGGTTTAAAACAGAAACGGCAGCCGGAACTGTGCCCCGGCTGCCGTAAGTATTCAGCATAATAATTGTAGCAGGGGCTACTTCGTTCTCTCGAACTCTATTCTCCTGTTCTTAGCCTTGTTCTCAGGTGTGTCGTTCAGGGTAATCGGCTTGTCGGGGCCGAAGCCCTGAGTAGTAATTCTTTCGGGTTTGATGCCCTTAGCTACCAGCCATGCCTTAACAGCGTCGGCCCTACCCTGCGACAGTTTGATGTTTTTGTCTCTCTTTCCGACATTGTCAGTGTGGCCCGTAATCAGCACTTCCATTTCAGGATAGCTTACCATGGTCTGGTATGCCTGTATAAGGATGGAATCCGAAGCAGGGGTAATCTTTGTTTTACCGGTTTCGAACAGCACGCCTTCCAGTACTATTTTTGCCCCGACAGCCTGGGGCCCGAGAGTTTTAACTCCAAAGTCGTCAGTGCCGTCGAGGGGATTCTGTTTCTTGGCACATTCTGTTCCGTCGTCCACGCCGCCTTTGTCTGTGTCTTTGTCCAAAGGTTTTGTCTTGTATTTTGTCAGTTCTTCACCGTCTTTGAGGCCGTCTCCGTCGGTGTCGATCTTCAACGGGTCGGTCTTGTACCTGTTAACCTCGTCGGCGTCGGAGATGTCGTCTGCGTCGGTGTCAACCTTCAGGGGGTCTGTTTTGTATGTATTAACTTCATCTCCGTCTTTCAATCCTTCACCGTCGGTGTCGGGTTTCAGCGGGTCAGTTTTGTATTTATTGATTTCTTCATTGTCTTTCAGCCCGTCGCCGTCGGTGTCGGCTTTGAGCGGATCGGTCTTGTATTTAGTTACTTCGTCTCCGTCGAAGAGGCTGTCGCCGTCAGTGTCGGCTTTGAGCGGATCGGTGGTGTATTTCAGTACTTCTTCTCCGTCCTTAAGTCCGTCGCCGTCGGTGTCGGGCTTAAGAGCGTCGGTTTTGTACTTGTTCACTTCTTCACCGTCTGACAATCCGTCGCCGTCGGTATCGGGATTCTTATAATCCAATCCATGATCTTTTTCGTATGAATTGGTCAGCCCGTCGCCGTCTTTGTCGTTCTCGTCAGGGCCGAAGGTGTAGGTTACAGCGAGAAGGCCGCTCCAGAAGCCGTCATTTTTGTCGTCTTCCGGAGGGTTCAAACCGTCAGAAAAGAACATGTTGCCCTGGGCGCTCAGTTCGATGCCCCAGTTGTTGTCGAGCTGGAGATGGAATCCCAGGCCCAGTGGTATGGTAAGCCCAATGCCGTTATCGTCGGCCTCGGGGGCTTCCTGGATGCGGTATTCGTCGTTTTTCCAATACAGCAGGCCTACGCCGCCGAATGGATAGATATAAAACATATCCCTTACTTTGACGAGGTTCCACCTGAGGCGGTAGTCCACTGTCAGCATTGTGGTTTTGTAATCGGAGTAGCCGTTGTTGTCAGGGTTCTCACCGGTGTTTTTAATATACCCCAGTCCCGCTTCACCCCAGAAATCTTCAGACAGGGTATGAATGAAAAGCAGCCTGGCCTGTGCATTAAGCGGCCTGTCAACCGATTCGTTAACGCCGAAGGAAACGCCGCCGCCAAGGCCGAGTGACATTCTTGACTGTGAAAATGCAGGGGAGAGCAATGTCAGGAATAATAACGCAGAAAAGTATGTTTTAAATTTCATTACATTATACCTTCATAATACAACAATAGTTAACTACTTAAGCAACTAATCCAATATCAATTCATAAAATGAATGAAAATTCATAAACAATTATCGATTATTAATAATAATCTTTAACTAATATATAAAAATAATATTAATAATATTTCATTTATTTAATATCTTTCATTTATTTTGATATAGCGAAAATGTGTAAAAGAGTGTTCTTCTAAGACGGACACCATCTGCGGGGTGGAGTTCAACTCTACGCTCCCGGAACGGAGTAGTATGTTTCTTTCTCTTTCCCGCCCACGTCATAAATGACGTGGCTATTGAGGAGGAAAAAGCCCCTGCGGGGCTGTCTTTCTTGATGACCTATTAATATGACGCCCCGCTGGGGCTTAGATTCTTTCTTTATAAACTTGATGAACTTGAGAAACTTGACAAACTGAAGAAGTCCAACCATCCCCTGCCCCCTCCTTATCCAAGGCGGGGAAAGTCGCTCTGGTTCAGCTTTTTCTTACATTCAGAAGTGGCTCCGCCGGTCTCGCTGCGCTCGGCTCAGCATTCTTAATTCAGAATTCTTTACAAACTATATGAACTTGACAAACTGGAGAAGTCCAACCACCCCATGCCCCCTCCTTATCCAAGGAGGGGAAAGTCGCTCTGGTTCAGCTTTCTCACTTTATAAACCTGATAAACTTTATAAACTTGACGAACTATTTGGCAGGAATTGCTTTCAGGCCCTTGTCGAGGAAATTCCTGAAATCATCTTCGCTATTGGTAAATGACATCGTTGCAATCTTCTGTTCGTCGGGAGTAAGAATGACATACAGAGGCAGTTCAACGGTATTATACTTGTCCTGCTGCATTTGTTTGTTTGCCCTGTCGGCGTCGGTTTTCCTGTCTGTGTAGAGCTTGACTTTGACAAACTGGTCGAGTCGTTCTTTGATTGGTTTGCGGGAAAACATATTAATCTCCATATACCTGCAATTGGTACATGTCACGCCGGTAAAATCTATGAACAGCGGTTTGTTGACTTTCTTAGCATATTCGATGGCAGTTTTATAGTCAAGGAACATCTCCTCTTTTTGTTCTTCTTTGGCGCCGGCTTTCTCTGTGGAGGCTGTAACAGCAGCGCCATTGCCGGTACCGTCGTCCGACTTGATCATTTCATTATATATGTCGGTGGGCGGTGGCAGGTAAGAGTCGATGAGGCCGAGGTTATTGCCGTTCATTCCGGACAGGAGATAGAAAGTTACAACGGTAAACAGCATTACAAAAGTTACTCTCATGCCTCCGATTCTTTCGACGGGGGAGTCGAGCTTCATCCGGAACAGGCCGAGGAGGTAGATTACGATCAGGGCGCTCATACCAATCCAGGAAGCAAGGAACAGTTCCCTTGGAAGTAAGCCGATGCCGAGTGCGAGGTCCACGTTGCTCAGGAATTTGAGAGCAAAAGCGATTTCGAGGAAGCCCATTACAACCTTCATGTTATTCATCCAGCCGCCTGACTTGGGAAGTTTCTTAAGCATCGACGGGAACAGTGCCAGGAAGAAGAAGGGTACAGCGAAGATGAAGGAGTAGCCAAGCATGCCGATTATAGGATAGAACCACTGGCCCGAGGCAGTGTCTGCAAGAACTATTCCGACAAATGGCACAGTACATGTAAATGAAGCCAGGGAGAAAGTAAGTCCCATGAGCATTACACCAAGTATGCCGGAGCTTTGGGAGCTTCTGGTATTAAGTTTGTTCATGATGCCGGTGGGGACCCTGATCTCGAAAGCGCCGAAGAGGTTGAAAGCAAAAACGAGGAACAGCAGCGCCAGGCCAATGTTCATCTGCCAGCTTGCAGCCATGTCGTTCAGTCCGGCAGGGCCTGCCACAACGGCTACGATGATGCCGAGGGCAGTGAAGGTGGAGATGATGCCGAGAGCATAGAGGAAAGCGTCTCTTACGCCCTTACTTTTATCTTTTTCGCTTCTCTTGGTGAAAAAGGAAACTGTAATCGGTATCATCGGGTAAACACAAGGGGTGAGAAGGCCCAGTAAGCCCATGGAGAAGGCAAACAGGAGGTAACTCCATATACCACCTTCTTTAGCTGCTTCGATCTTTTTCCTGTCGTCCGTTTGTGTCGAAGTGTCGTTGGTTGCAGCAGTGCCCGGAGTATCTGCCGTATCAATTTGTGAAGTTGTGGCAGATGATGTGTCGTCGGGTGTCAGCAACGCAGTAGTATCTACAGGCGCTTCAAAAGGCTTGTTCGACACTTTGATCTGGTAATCGGCGGGAGGAAGGCATTTTACAGTGTCGCACTGTTCCAGGTAAAGCCCGATCAACACTTTGTCTTTATTGAAATCAATATCTTTCTTTGCTTTAACAGGTATATCGATATAGAATGTCCCTTCATAGTAATCGATGTTCATCTCAAAGCCTTTGTCAAACATCTTTTTTGGTTTTTGGGGCAAAAGTTTACCTGCAATATCAATCAGGTTTTTGCTTACAACGCTGATTTCAGTTTTTGTAGGCCCGATTCCTTCGGAATTGACCTGTTCTTTGAATGAATAGGTATGCCAGTGCTTATCCATTTTTATTGTCAGCCTGATGAAAAAGCTTTCGCCGCTTTTAACAAGAAGCTTGGACGGCTGGGCGAAATCCTTGAATTTTTTATTGGGGTCGCTTTGCGAATAAGCAGGTAAAGCTATCAATAAAGACAGAAAAAGTAATAATAAACTGCGTAAACCAACCTTCATCTTAACTCCGGCTATTTTTATCAATAAACACTATTTTTAAAAAACATTCGACGTAAAATTATTATTATTGTTTTTCAAAAATGAAAAATATATTGCCGATAAGGAATATATTACTAAAAATTAATACACTTTTTTATTCATGGTCTCCCTGGAACCAGGGGATGATACGTTTGTCCTGGAATGAGTATTTCTGTGAAGAGCGTTTCTTAATCTCTTCCTGCAGCTTGTCGGAGAATACTTTGGCAGCGTTGTAACCGTATGTTCTCAGCAGGTAATTAATAGCAATTACTTCTGCAATTACTGTAATGTTCTTGCCTGGGAAAATGGGCAGTTTCACCCTCGACACTTCGGCGCCCATCACATCGACAGGTTCTTCGTCGAGGCCGATACGCGTATATTCTTCACCGGAATTCCACTCCTGGAGTTCGACAATGATTTCCAGTCGTTTCTGGAAGCGGATGGATCGGATGCCGAACATCTGCCTGACGTCGATGATGCCGAGGCCGCGGATCTCCATGAAGTGCTGTACGAGGTTGGTACCGGTACCCATCAGTACAGCTTCTT
>CAZWLN010000024.1:0-9909 GCA_964634885.1 uncultured Hyphomicrobiales bacterium
AGGTCTTAACCCCTCTAAGAAGAGGGGTGGCTGCGGCAGCAGCCGGGGTGTGTCCATTAAATTTGATAAATTCATATTTGGTTTATCTTCGTTATCTACCCACTGCAAATAGAGAAGAACCATTAATTATTTCAACTTTCAGCCGATTTACATATTGTGAATTGGCTTTATTATTTATGGCTGAAAGACATAAAATGTTTGAAATAGTTGAAATTTAGGCACGGTACTTGTTTGCAGTAATGCTGTAAAGAAAGAGTAGGATTATTTTTGAAGTATTATTAAAAATAATGAAAAAGCAGACAAGTATATTTGTTGTAAGCGGAATAATTCTGTTTTGGATAGTCAGCTCTATTGCCGGAGCCTTATTGTTTTACCCTGAAGAAAATTTCCTTGATATCCTGATACTGGCTGTCCCTGCCGCAGACCTGTTTGTCAGGCTGTTAGCGATAGTCTTTTTTGCTGCCATTGGGCTTTTCAATGGTTCCAGGAGCGCCAAAGAAGAATCCCTCGTTGAAGACAGTGCCAATCCCAAGGAATATGAAGAATTGGTAGAAAACACCAACGACGGCATTATTAATGTCAGCCCCGAAGGAGAGCTGCTTTTCATCAACCAGCAGGCACAGAGGCTGCTCGGCGTTGGTTACCAGGACCTTAAGGGCAAGGATCTTTTCGTTAACCTGAACATCATCAGCGACAGCGATGAGCAATTAGATCTGAGGCCGCTCGTATCCGCATCGATTGAGAAGAATAAATCCCAAACAATTAAAAACGGCTATAACCTTTTCTCACAGACAGGTAAGAACTATTACGTGGAACTGAAGATCGTGCCCCTGATACGAAAACGGGACACCATGCCGTCTGTTTCGCTTTTCATTAAGGACATCACCACCGAAAAGAAGAAACAGATCAAGCTTACAGAGCGCGAGTCAAGGTATAATAACATCATCTCCAACACCAACGACGGCTTGCTTCTCATCGATGAGCAGGGGGTTATCTATGAATGGAACGATGCTTTGGAGAAAATTACCGGGCTTCACAAAGGGAGTACCATCGGCTATTTCTATTGGGAAATACAGTTCGAGTTAATGCCCGACGACATGAAAGAGGATGTGTCGATTGAAAAACTCAAAGTAGCTACTTTCGAAGCAATAAACGATAAAAATCCGGACTTTTTCAATAAGCTTTCTACGATGAAAATCAAATGTTCCGACAATTCGATTAAATTCATCGAACAGAACTTCTTCAGGATTCCCTTCGAAGAGAGAAGGACCAAGATCGGCTGTATCTTCAGGAATGTTACCGAGTATCACTATATGCTGGTCAAACTCAGGGAAAGCGAAGAAAAGTTCTCCAAGACATTTGTCCTTGCCCCTGAGCCTATTATGGTATATAACCTGGAAGAAGGTATTATCATCGACATCAACGACAGGTTCACACAGGTTTTCGGTTTCGACAGGGCTTCCGTTATTAATAATACCGCTTTTGACGGTAACTTCTGGGAGAATGGCGACGTAAGGAAGGAAATATTCAGGGTTGTGCACAAACAGGGTACACTTACCAATTACGAAGTGAAAAACAAGTCAGCCGACAAGAGTACTATCTATTCATTAGTGTCGGCATCAAATATCGAAATCAACGGCGAAACATGCATCATCATCTATCTTAAAGACATTACACTCAGGAAAGAAAAGGAAGACCAGCTCAACAGGCTTACAAACGAGCTGGAGTACCGCATCAAGGAAAGAACAATCGAGCTGGAGACAATCAATGAGAAACTGATACAGGAGAACTTAGAAAGAATAAAGATTGAAGACGCTTTAAGGGAAAGTGAAGAGGATTACAGGACTCTCATCAACCAGATTCCCATCGGGATATACAGGACTACAATCGACGGCGCTTTTCTGCAGGCCAATCCGGCACTTGCCGACATCCTCGGCGCCGATAGTGTCGAAGAGCTTTACTCACTGAATGTCTTCGACTTTTACCTGAGCAATGAAGACAGAAAATCGCTTATCAGCAAACAGGCCGACAGGAAAGGCATTGTAAAGGAAGAAATGCAGATCAGGAGAAAGAACGGTGAAGTAATCTGGATCAGGGACCAGGGGCAGATCATTGCCGGGCCGAACGGTGAAACACTGTTCACCTCCGGTACAATAGAGAATATTACTGTCCAGAAGAAAGCAATGGAGGACCTCGAATACAGCGAGGAAAGATACAGGCTGTTGTTCGAAGACCTTCACGACATCTTCTTCAGGATTGACGACCAGTATAAAATACTAACACTGTCGCCTTCGGCAACCAAAGAATTCGGAATCGATAATACGGAATTGATCGGCCAGGGACTGAACGCCATCAACTGGTCCGCCGACGACAGGCAAAAGCTGATGGATATGTTCAGAACTCAGGACAGGATTAATAATTTCATCGTTTCGTTTGAGTCGAAAACGGGCAGGACTGTCTATTTATCGATCGATGCCCACACGAGATATGATAAGAAATTGCAGAAGAAAGTGATTGAAGGAATTGCAAGGGTTATTACTGGCGACATTAAACAAAGGAATTTCCTTTCGACCATATTCAGCATCTCCCAGGCTGCCAACTCTTCTGCTACACTCGAAGAACTGTTCAGGAGCATTTACGATGCAATTCACATCTACACCGACAGCCCTAACTTCGTAATTGCACTGTACAACAAAGACCTCGACGACATCAGCTATCCTTTCTACAGCGATGAGGCCAGGGAGACTATTAACGACCAGGTTACCGACGAAACCAGGTTCCTCGTTCCTAACGTCATCAAGAACGACAATTCCCTCTTCCTGAAGAAGAAGCAGCTCACAAGCCTGTTTGACTTCAGTAAATCAAAAGAGGAATATATACCCTGCACATGGATAGGAATACCCCTGAAGTCCGACAATGAGATCATCGGAGCAATAGTAATTAAGGACTATAAAAATGAAAATGCCTACGATTCGGATGATTTCAAGTTCTTCAGTACCTTCGCCGACCAGACTGCTTCTGCCATCGTACGGAAGCGCCACTCGATCATCCTTAACTTCCAGCTCAATTTCCTGCAAAACCTCATAGACACCATTCCCAACCCTGTGTTCTACAAAGAGGTGAAACACAATACCTATCAGGGGTGCAACAAGTCTTTCGAACAGGTAGTAATGCTGCCGAAGGAGGAAATCATAGGCAAAACCGACCTGGAAATATTCGGCGAAAAGACATCCGATTACTTCAGGCAGAAAGACAGGGACATACTCCAGTCAGGCGACATACAGAGATTTGAACTTAAATTGACAATCAACGACAACCTCGTCCATGACTGTGTCTTTTACAGGTCCATTTATTACGACCGCGACTCCAAAATGGAAATTATTGTCGGTACCATTCTCGACATTAGCGAGATCAGGAAAGCAGAAGAGGAGATCAGGGAAGCCAGGGAATATGCCGAATTGGTTTACAATCTTACTCCGAGCTGCATCTACACTTTCGACAAAGAACTTAACATTACGAGCTGGAATGAGAGAATTGCCAAGCTGACAGGCTTTTCCTACGATGAGGTCATCGGCAGGAAGTGCAGGCTGTATATGGAAAACGACCTGGAAGACCTGTCGTTTGTGTTTATGCCCGGTGTCAAAACCCCAATCATCGGCAAGGAAAGCATAATTATCACTAAAAAGGGCATCAGGCGCATTGTGTCGAAAAACATCGACATACTGAAAAACGCCGATGGGGAGATCATCGGCGGCATCGAAAGCTTCGAGGATATTACCGGCCGGAAGAGAATCGAAGAGGCCCTCTACTGGCAGGCCGGCGTCAATTCCGCCATTGCCGAGCTGTCCAAAGCCATCATGGTGATACCTTCTTTCAAGGATATATCACAGATGATACTGGAACACGGCCTCAGGCTGACAGGTTCGACTACGGGCTTCATCGGTACAATCGACCCTGTCAAGGGCTACATGAAAATTACCGCTGCTTCCAATGATATAAAGGCTAATTCCGAAATAGACATTTTCTCCAAGTCATATCAGGAATACACCGGTTCCTGGGGCTGGGCGCTGAGGAACAAGCGCTCGCTGATCATCAACTCACCCGCTACCGATCCTCGTTCTTACGAATCGAACCTGTGGAATGTACCGGTCATCAGGTTCCTGTCAACCCCGGCTATGTCCAGCAACAAGCTCACCGGCATCATTGCCCTGGCAAACGCCGAGTCCGACTATGGCGAGAAGGAACTGGAGATAGTCGAAAGAATGTCGTCGTTGTTTTCTGTCGCCCTTCAGCGCATCAAAGCCGAAGAGGAGATTCGCGCAGCCCTCGGCAAGGAGCAGGAGCTGAACGAGCTGAAGTCCAGGTTCATTGCCATGGTTTCGCATGAATACCGTACGCCTCTGACCGCCATTGTCCTGGCTACGGAACTGTTAAGCGAATACGACGAAAGGCTGACGAAAGACAACAGGAATGAACAATTTACACGCATACGCCAGTCTGTGAAGGTGATGAATGCGCTGCTGGACGACATCATTGCGTATAACAAAGCCGAACTCGGCAAGCTCGAGTTCTTCCCGCAGTATGTCGATATAGAGAAATTCTGTCTCAGCCTTGCGAACGAGGTTGAGATGGTAGGGAAGAACAAGTCAAAGATCGACCTGACAGTCAGGAACGGCAACATCCTGGCAAACATCGACGAGAACCTTGTACGTAAGATATTAGTGAACCTCTTGTCGAACGCCATGAAATACTCGCCGGAGAATACGGTGATCGAATTCGACGTCAATGTAAAGAAGGACGAAGTAGAGTTCGTCGTCAAAGACAACGGCTACGGCATGAGTGAAGAGACTCGTGAGAGGCTGTTCGAGCCTTTCTTCAGGGGCGAGAATGTCGGCAACATCTCAGGCACGGGCCTGGGGCTTGCCGTTGTGAAAAGCTCGGTGGACATCCACAAAGGCCGTATTTACTTCGACAGCGAGCCGGGCAAAGGTACGACTTTTGTCGTTACCATTCCCTTCTATGAGAAGTCGAAGATTTCGAAGAGCATATTCAAGAAGCATATTGAGTAATGGTTGTTGAAAAGACAATTCGCTGCCGGTACCTTACTGAACGAATTTTACAACGCTGCCTGGAGGGAGATTCGGGGAATTGGTCGGACTCCGCCTTACGAGTAGGAGTACTCATATACTAATCAATCATCTACCTGAGGTTCATCCATTAGATCCATTTATACAATAGCCACAAAAAAATTACAAATCTTTTATAGCTCTGCAACCCTATATATATCAATGAGTTACCCCCCCCTGTATTGCACTGCAATTCGATTGAAAAAATATCACTTGACTTTAATATTTTTTTTTCATAACTTGAAATAAGTTCAAATATCTTTGGACATTTGAACATTATTATTCGGAAATGATTTAATAGAGAAAAGACAAGTCCTAATCAGGCAGGTAAAGGACGAATCTTAATGCAGAAACAGAGTAAACGGAAGAAAACTCCGTAAGAATAGATGTGTTATGTTTATGTAGAAAGGAGCGTGCCTATGATTGTCGTTTAGTAGCCGTTGATTGGTCGCTGGTTGTTAGTGGCTGGTGGCTGGTGACTGGTGGTTAGTGGCTGGTGGTCAGTGGCTGGTGGCCGGTGGTCAGTGGCTGGTTCGATTCACCAGCAATGGGCCTGTACCCGAAGCGCAGGAGCTTGTCGGCTTTTCCCGGTAGTTCCAAAGAACCGGTAGGACAGAATTGCCCGGGAGAAGATATTAAAAGCTGCTCATTAGTGAAGTGTCGCTATGAGCCGCATCATGGAAAAATTAAAAAAGCCCATAGCGGAAGTTCCGCTATGAGCCGCATCTGAACTTGCAGAGGCCTGTATCCTGGAAAGATCTCCTCTGTAAGTTCGATGCAAATATAATGAATTTTATAGGAGCATTCTATGAAAAATATAAAGTTTCTGGCAGTCCTTGCTGCCCTTGTGTTTACAATGTCAACAGTGTTAAATGCTCAACTACTCGACTGTTGGGACAGCGGTTACGACTGTGGACCCTGGACTCAGGCAAGTTTCACTTACGAAGACCCACTATATCCTGGTTGTATTATTACCATACTTTACAATTTCCAGATTTGCCATGAGAATTATAATAATGTAGTTAGTTATAATTTTGAATTTATCGGAATGTATTATTCAAAGGATGGTGAGGCGTGTGATGGTTTAGATGCTGCTTTAAATTCGGGTTCAGATTATGATCCGGCAAAACAGAATATTTTGTATAATATTTGGAAAGGCGCTTTCAAAAAAATATCGGAATATTGGTTTAACCAATTGGATCCATTAGCTTACCGTTGCGGTGTCGGTTCGATGAAATACAGGACGGTTGTTCCGGGCGGATGCATTTCCTGGTGCATTGCAAAAAGAACAAATACATCCGGCCTAATAATAGAAATAGCATATTTCCCTGTACCATGTGCGAGCGACGGATGCTGCATCATTGACAGAGAATTATGTTGGGATCATGGAGAACCAAAGGAAACATATTCAACAACTGCAATTTCAGGCAACACACCCTGTAACCAATGTTTACCGCTATATAATCCCTTAGTGAAGTACAATTACGGGGATGATTGGTCTGTTGACCGTTACTTACCTTGTTTTGAAGGTTGTTTATTATTTGTATTTTAACAACATTGGAGAAAATGATAATGAAGTATTTAAAAATATTTATTATAACCACAGCAACGGTAATTCTCTTTTCCGTTAGCGATTGTCTTCCCGATGAGAACAACGCTGCTACAGGAAAGCCAATTATTATTGATAATGGGAAACTGAATTCCGGCACAACAAAGTGCATCAGAAAGGTTTTCAAGTACAAGAGAATAAGCCTTTTGGAGAACTTTACAAAAAAAGAAATTTTCGAACAGCCTGTAATTAATACCGGCGTATCTCCTGAGATGACGCTTTCACTGTACCCTCAGCCGGTTGTCGATTGCATTAACGTCGGGATCTGTTCAGGCGGCAATTATGGAGCGAGCATCAGGATTCACACTGTTGAAGGCAGGAGCCTGATTGAAAAAAGTATTAATCTTACCGGCGGCCAGAACCTGTGTACAATCGATGTTTCTTCCATAGAAACAGGAACTTATTACATCACTCTGTCTTACAACGGTAAAACATTATTCGGAAGATTTATTAAACGGTAACTATTTCGGTACCGGCTGCTTTTGCGGCCGGTACCTGCTATTAATCGAAAGGAACGTAGTATGAAGGCTCTGCTGACTATCATATTTTTTATCAGTTCAATTTCCCTTTCCGCACAGACCATCGTCTGGGAGTCCGAATACAGGATGTCTGGGTTGACTACTTATAAAAGGTCGAGCGTCATCAAGGATTCGGATAATAATTTCACCTGTGTTTTTGAGGATGCCTCTTCTCCATTCAATACAAATAATTTTATTAAATACAGCCCCGAAGGGAGCCTGGTTAAGTACTCAGGAATTTTAGAATACTTCGGTATTATTCCAGTGAGTATTGTTGAAACCCCGGCAGGCTACAGAGTATTTTGCTGTGGCTGCTATTACCCAAATAGTGTCTTTATGTTCAGGTTACCGGTGGTGATTAACACGGACAGGAACGGCGAATTGGTAAGTGAATCTGTTCCATATACAATAGATTATAATGTTCCTGACAGAACTGTCTCTTTCAATCTGGATTTTAATATTAATAATGTTACCCTCATCGGAAGCAATTATTGTACAGGGTTTCAGAAAGATGAAGTTCAAATCGACGAGAATACGTTTTCAACAAAGAATCATATAATTCTCTGCACTTACGACAGCACAGGGAAGGTTGTTTGGAGGAAGGGCGTCGACACTGCGGGGTATGATGCGGAATTGAAATCTTCAATAAATTACCGATTGGGCGGCTTCACGAAAGGCAATGATAACAATTTTATAACTTTGTGCCAATCATACAGCACTGAGCAACCCTCAGGGACATGGGCAAACAAATTTATAAAAATATATATCAGCGATGTGAATGGAGATAGTATAAAGCGATTGGAAATCGGGCAGGAGAAACAGGGTATATATCCTGTGAATCTTACTCAACTGAAGGACGGCAGCATCGTTATTGTCGGTTTCTACCAAAAACGGGACGACGTGGACAATCCCAAAAGCGGCAGTACACTCTGGAAAATCGAAAAGGACGGCTCAGGCCTGAAGAAGGTTGATATTGCTAACAGCATCCATTTTGTTCCAAAAGGCCTTGTCGCAACACCGGACGGCGGCTTTCTTGTATATGGACGAGATACTTATTTTGATCCCGAAGCCGAAAACAATGACGACGATTCGATACGTTCGGTTTTACTGAAATACAATTCTGAGATGGAAACTATATTTGATTTCAGATGGATGAATTTCTCTAATGACTCGCTAAGCGGTATATGTAATATATACAATCTTGACGAGAAAAACATCATCGTCAGCGGCTACAAAGACCGTTATAAGTTCTACATTGCTAAAATTAATCTTGATACGAAAGATGTGAAAGAGCAACCGGTTTCGACAGTAAACGTAACTGTTACTCCGCAGCCTTTCAGGGACATCTGCGAGGTTACCGTCGAAAACGCATCCGGCTTAAACCTGTCGGCAGACATTTACGACGCGCTCGGGAACATGGTACTGTCCTTGAACGACGAGCAGGCCCTCTCCGACAGGAAGTCGTTCCTGTTGAACGGCAGCAACTTTGCCCCCGGAGTGTATTTCCTCGAAGTAAGGACAGGCCGCGAAGTAATCAGGAAGAAAATCCTTAAGGCAGAGTGAGACACTTAGAGAATTACGAATGAGGAATTACGAATGACGAATGTAGAATTCTGAGCCGGGCGTAGCGAGACCGGCGTAGCCAATTCTAAATTAAAGAAGTTTCCCCCGCCCTTGATAAGGAGGGGCAGGTGGCGGTTGGAAAGTTTATTAAGCTCGTCAAGTTTGTATAGTCAGGTGTCAGGATTCGAGACAGGTCTGGCCTTAAAATGTACTAAATAAATTGAAACGTGCCTATTCAAAATGTAATCTGATTGGCAGGATTAATAACGAGGTAACATTTCTATTCCCCTGTTTTGCCGGTATCCAGCGATTGGGAACACTGTCCAGGAAAAGCAATACTTCTTTTTCAGTTTGTGATAATCTTCTGTTGATACTATCCAAAACTCCCAGTAATAATACCTTACCCTCACTACTGATGATTATTATGACGTTTACATTTTCACATCTTTCATTATTGCTGCCTTTGAAATCATTAATGAATATTTTACATATTTCTCCGATTCCTCCCTGATAATCGGCAGCAGTGTCAACTTCCGTATTCATAAAGACATTGTCTCCCTTTATCTGTTCTTTCAGGACGGTATTAATGCTGTCATAGACTATTGTATTGTCTGATAATATGATTTTTTGTTTACTATTAGTGTATTGATCAGCATTTTCAGCAAATGCATAAGAGTAAGAAAAACAATCTGTATATGTATCATTAATTCCAAAAAACATTGGCAAGTGATATGATTCTATTGAGCAATCGACATGGGAGTCATGAAAAGCAAATGAAGGTACGCCGGAGGCGGATAGAGGCTCAGCGCAAATTCCTGTCAGCAGGAAGATTAGCGCCATCGCAGATAGAAAAACCTTAACAAATGATCTCAATACCGAACACTCCGGATAAAATTACAATTTCTCCAAATTGCAAAAAATTGCCTCTATTTCAAAATAATATCCTGTTTTTAACTATTAAACATTCGTCATTCGTCATTCGTAATTCGTAAATGGCTACGCCGGTCTCGCTGCGCCCGGCTCAGCATTCTTAATTCATAATATAGCATTTATCATTCGTAATTCGTAATTGGCTCCGCCGGTCTCGCTGCGC
>CAZWLN010000024.1:10009-56672 GCA_964634885.1 uncultured Hyphomicrobiales bacterium
CCGGCTCAGCATTCTTAATTCATAATTTAGCATTTATCATTCGTAATTCGTAATTGGCTCCGCCGGTCTCGCTGCGCCCGGCTCAGCATTCTTAATTCATAATTTAGCATTTATCATTCGTAATTCGTAATTCGTAATTATCTGCACTCCTTATCCAAGGCGGGGGAAAAGACTCACTGTCTGCGACCGGCCACTGACAACTGACCACCAGCCACTAATCACTGACCACCAGCCACTAATCACTGAGCACTGACCACCAGCCACTAATCACTGACCACCGACCACCAATCACCAGCCACTGACCACTAATCACCAATCACCGGCCACTAATCACCGACCACCAATCACCAGCCACTAATCACCGACCACCAATCACCAGCCACTAATCACCGAACACCAGCCACCAATCACCAGCCACTGATCACCAATCACCAGCCACCAATCACCAGCCACCAACCACCAGCCACCAGCCACCACTCCCAAACCGTTCCGCTTCAGAACTCCAGGAGCGGGAACTTCATCTCGATGAGGGTGTATTCTCCATATTCGCTGCTGATCTTCAGGGTGCCGCCGTGCAGCTCGGTTAAACGCCGGGCAATTATCAGCCCCAGGCCCGATCCCTGTTGTTCATAGATCTTGCGTTCAAACTGGATATAGGCGCCGATGCCGGCTATCTCCTCGGGAGTCATGCCCCTGCCATGGTCTTTGATGGAAACATAGTAGAATTCTTCATCTTTTGTAGCGTCAATCTCTATCTTTGATCCCGGAGAGGAGAACTTGAAAGCATTGCTTACCATCTCCTCGATGATTTTCATGAAATAGAGTTCCGAGACGGCAATCATTGCTTCGTCGATGTTCGCTTCGACGTCGGCCTGTCTGCCGGTCTTTTCGGACTCATACCTGATGACGGAATTGATGATTACTTCAGGCGCTACGGTCCTGGCTTTTCGCAGCTTCTCAACTTCGGAGCTGTTGGAAGCGATGATTTCCAGGTTTGCATAGAGCAGGTAGTTCTCGACGAGGGTATTGAGCCTCTTTACAGAGGACTTAATATTGCCGAGCATATCCTTCACTTCGCCGGGTTTCATCCTTTCGATGTTCGTCATCAGCAGGTCGGTGTAACCCATGATGACGCTGAGAGGGGTCCTGATCTCGTGAGGCAGGTTCTGGCGGATGCTTGTACGGAGGCTTTCGAATTTCTGATCGTATTTCTCACGGCTGATGTCCCGTTTCTTCAACCTCGTTTCAACGGCGTTGAGCAGCTCGTCGATGTCGAAAGGCTTGGTGATGAAATCGTCGGCGCCGAGGTTCATGCCTTCCCTGATGTCCGACTTGTCGCTTTTGGCAGACAGGAACAGGAAAGGTATGTCTGCCGTTTCTTTAACCTGTTGTAACTGCAGCAGGAATTCGAAGCCGTCAACCTCGGGCATCATTATGTCCGAGATGATCAGGTCCGGAAGGTACTGCAGGGCAATTTTGAGGGCCTGCCTGCCGTCCGAGGCCGAAAGGGCTTCATAGTCGCTCAGTTCGAGGGTACGTATGATGTCTTTCCTGATTATATCTTCATCTTCAACTATCAGTATTCGCTTTTTCATTTCAGTCCCGGAGGTTTATCAGATTGGGTATTGTAACTTTGATCGTTGTTCCGGAGTTCACTTTACTCGTCAGTTCAATCTTGCCGCCCTGAAGTTTGACGGACCTAATGATGACGGACATACCGAGGCCGGTGCCTGAAACGGCTCCTGTGTTCCTGGCACGGTAGAACAACTCGAAAATTTTCTCCTGCTCTTCGGCAGGTATGCCGATGCCATAGTCCTTAATGGTAAAGACGGACCTGTCTCTGTGGCATTCGAGCATAAAATCTATTGTTGTGTTCTCATCGGAGAACTTAATGGCGTTGGAAAGCAGGTTGAACAGGATATGGCGGAGCAGTTTAATATCCACGTATGTGGTATTGTCATCCGAGGCAGTGGTAAAGTTGACGTTGCGTCTGATGTTCAGGCCGAGCTGCAGGTCGTTGATGATGTTAAGGCAGTACTCCTTCAGGTCCACCTGCCGGGGATTGAGAGAAACAGTACCGGAATCGGTCTTGCCGATGAACAGGACGTTTTCGAGTATGTCCGACATCGTATCGACGGTAACGAGGATACGTTTGATCTTCTCGGTCTTTTCGTCGTCCGAGAGCTTTTCCTTGAATTTGTCGATCATCTGGGCAGCAGACCTGATGATGGTCATCGGTGTACGGAATTCGTGCGACACTAAGGAGATGAACCTTGTTTTCAGGTCTCCGACTTCCTTTTCGTTTTCGAGCAGGCGGCGCAGTTCTTTTTCAGCTTTTTCCCTCTCGGAGACTTCTTCTTTCAGCTTGTGAACGAGGAGTTGGAGGTCGATGGTTCTTTCCTGGACTTTCAGTTCGAGCAGTTCGTTTGCTTTTTTCAACGCCAGTTCGCTGTTCTTCCTGTCGGTAATGTCGAGAAAACTCTCAATGCGGAATCTCTGGTTGCCGAGGTATATGTTAGCGACATTGCGCAGGACGGGAATCGACAGGCCGTTGTGCCTTTTCAGTACCGATTCGAAGTTGCCTTTTTTCCTGGAAGTACCGTAGTCGTCAATGTCTGCCGGTGGCAGGAAGTCAGTGTAAAACTGGCCGATCATGTCTTCCTGCTTCAAACCGATGATCTGGCTGGCAATGGGGTTGGTGTTCATTATCTTGCCGGTATCGGCTTCGACAAGCAGAATGCCGGTCTGAATGGTATTGAGTATTGTCTGCAGTTCGCGCTTGCTTTGGGCCAGGCTCATGGTCCTGGCAGCAACTTTTTGCTCCAGCAGCGATTGAGTCTTGTTCAGGTTCTGGAAGAAGAGGCTGTTTTCGATGACAGTAGCAAAGAGGCTTGTCAGGATCGACGACATTTTGTACAGGTTGTCGATTGACATCTGTGCGGTTTTTGTCTTTGCCTCCGGAATGGATTCGAGTGTAAGCATCAGAAGCCCGACAACGCCGCTGTTTGAAGTGATGAGCGGGAAAATGATGCAGTCCTGTCCGACGGCTTCATCTTTCGGGTATATTACTTTCTGGCCCGATTCGAGTGTACTGCCGATGATGCCTTTGTCGATGAATTTATTGAAGAAGCTTACGTTCTCAGACGAAAAGATGCCGGGTTCGGTCCTGCTGTGTTCGAATTCGAAGGTAAGGTCGTTAAGCAGGAACAGGGATACGGAAATCGAATAGGGGAATTTAAGGAAGACAAGCAGCCCCTGAGCAACCACATCTCCAATGTGGTCTGAGTTCTTGCGCTGGAAGGTATAATTTTCTATTGAATCAACGAAATCAAGGAATAGTTTATTAATATTTTGTTGAGTGCTGCTTTTCATAATACTTTATGAAATTGCAAATATTGTTAAAGACGTCTCATAGTCAGCAATAATACGGTTAAGGTTTTTAGTAAAGAAATCGTCAGGCAGTTTCATGGCTTTCCAGACAGTGAAATTGGGTTCCGGCACCAGTTCGTCGCCGGCTTCACCGAATTCGAGCATTCTCGAAACAACGTTGGCAATGTGAACGCTGGCCGGAAGGAATTTCACTTCGCCGTCAACGATGCCTGAGTAGTGGTGCTTGATGGCATTCCTGAGAGGAGCGGGCAGTTTCCATTTTTCTGCAATAAGCTCGCCGGCGATGGTGTGGGTGATGCCCAGAGTCTCGGCTTCAGCGTCTTTGATGGATATGTGTTTCTCCTGGCAGTATTGCAGTGTCTTCTCGTATTCGTTACGCAGGTCCTTGATGAACAGGAGTTTGCCAATGTCGTGCAGGATGCCTGCCAGGAAGTAATTCTCAAGGTTCTTGACTCCGAGTTCCTTGCCGATTATCTTTGTAATGACACCAACGGCAATGGAGTGTTTCCAGAGTTCCACAGGGTTGTAGTTGACGGAGAGTTTTGTGTTCTTGAAAATATCGATTATCGAGATGGCAATAATCAGGTTTCTGACTTCTTCGAAACCAATGTGGAAGATGGCCTGGGATATGGTGTCGATCTTACCCCTGAAGCCATAGAGCGGCGAATTGGCCGTTTTAAGTACTTTGCTTGCTGCCGACTGGTCGCGCATGATTACCGCTGCAGCGTCCTGCGAAGTGGAGCGTGGATTCGCCATCACGTCTGTCAGGGCCGTGTAAACTGTCGGTAATGTAGGGAAGTCCTCTACGCTTTTTAAAATCCTGCTAATTATGTCCACTTACATCCTTTTGCTTCTTCTTTAGAATATTTTTAGCTGTCTGAAGTATTCCTACCTGGTACAGGTTATTCTCTATGGCATTGCGGGGTTCCCAGGACATACGTTTACTCAGCCTGTCAACTGCAAGAGAGCGCAATTCCTCGCTGATTTCAACTTCTTCGTCGCTGTCGTCCGATTTAATGCAAATAGCTTTTATATTCCAGGTCTTAAGAATATTCTTGTGTTTATCCTGAAGGATAACACCGGGAGATATGAGAACCTGGCCGAAGTTGTTAAGGATGGGCTCGGCGACAATCATACCTTCCTGTATTTGTTCAGTTGTTACTACATTTGACATAATAAATCTATCTATTATTTATTAAATTTTTTTTCATCAATATATAAAAATAATAAACAAAATCAATCGAAAAAAGTGAATCAGTTACTAAAAAATGATTTTATTTTTTCGATGGTTTCAAAACTTGTAAAATTGAACTCCAAAGGGGTAACAGATACATAGCCGTCGTTCATTGCCTGGTCGTCGCTTTCCGGATCGCAATCCTTCCGGTCGAAGCTGCCGGCAAACCAGTAATAGGTCCTGCCGAAGGGGTCGGTCCTGGCTTCGTATTTGTCTTTCCAGACATTGTTGCTTTGCCGCGTAATTTTCACGCCTTTTATGTCGTCCAAACCCAGGGACGGTACGTTTACGTTTAGCATTACACCGTCGGGAAGGCCCTCTGAAAGTACCTTTTCCGCAATCGTTCTCGTATAGTGTACTGCCGCGGCCATGTCCGTTTCGTAGTCATGGGAAGCGACCGAAGAAGCAATCGACGGTATGCCGAACAGTGTTCCTTCGGCTGCGCCTGCGACAGTACCGGAGTACAGGATATTAATTGCTGTGTTTTCGCCGTGGTTGATACCTGAGATAAGCAGGTCCGGCCTGAAATCGAGCAGTGTGGTAAGCGCGAGCTTGACACAGTCTGCCGGTGTGCCGGTAATGGCGTAGCGGCGGCAGAAGCCGTTCTGCCTGTTTTCATAGACCCTGAGGGGATTGGAAATGTTCAGGGCGCTGCTTACTGCGCTTTTCTGCCTTTCGGGAGCGGCAATGTATATGTCCGCCAGGTCTTTCAAGGATTCGGCGAGGGCATTCAGTCCGGGGGCGTCGATGCCGTCGTCGTTTGTAAGCAGTATTCTCAGCTTTTGGTCCATTGTTTACAACCTTGTGAAATCGTTATATATGATATATGCCATCAGCAGCATCAGTATTACCATACCTACCTGCTGGAAAGCCATTTTTATCTTTACCGAGACTTCTCTTCGTATTATGCCTTCGATGATGATGAACACAAGGTGGCCACCGTCTAAGGCAGGGAAGGGTAATATGTTGATCAGGGCGAGCGTTACCGACAGTATTGCCAGGAACCGCAGGAAGCTGTCCATGCCCATTTCTGCCTGGCGTCCTGCCTGCTGTGCAATGACCAGCGGGCCGCCGAGGCTCTTCTTGAATGAGAGGTTGCCTTTGACAATTTGTGATATAGTTCCGACAAACAGGTCGATGTTCCTGACCGACTCGTCCCAGCCATAAACGGCGGATTCTGCAAGTCCGAATTCCTTAATGTCAAAGGGCCCGTTGTAGAATTCGTAGAGGCCTACGCCGATGGTGCCGTCCGCATTGGTAAGTATGGAGTCTCCCATGATGAGGCCGCCGCGTTTCCAGATGACAGATACTAATGCCTTTTTGTTGGATTTCAGTATCTCCTGCATCTCGACTGCCGTGTTGATTATCTCATCGTTGATGGAAAGTATTGTGTCATTTTCCTTGATGCCTGCTTTGCCGGCGGGGCCGATGGATTCGACGGATGTGATGAATACATTGATGTTGGCGGGGAAGATGCCTATGTTTTTCTCGTTGCCGAGTGTCTGTACCAGGGTGTCGCCGGGAATTGTCAGGCTGACAGGCTGTCCGTCTCTCTGAACGCCGATGTTCCTGGTGGCTCCGAGTTCTTCGAGCATCAGCAGTTCTTTCATCTGTATCCAGTCGGTTACTTTTTGGCCGTTAACGGTTAGAATCTGGTCGTTGGACCTGAAGCCGTACCTTTCGGCAAGAGAGTTCTTCTGGACATAGCCGACGGTTGTAGTGAGATAGCGTTCCTGTCCCCAGAAATACTGTATGCTGGCGAAGAGCGCCACAGCGAGAAGGAAATTCATAATCACACCGGCGGTAATCATGAACATCTGCTGCCATGTCTTCTTTGACCTGAATTCGTAGGGTTTTGGTTCGGACTGGGCGTAATCGGAGTCCATGCTTTCGTCAACCATGCCGACGATACGTACATAGCCGCCAAGAGGCAGCAGGGACAGCCTGTAGTCCGTATGGCCGTTCCCATCCCAGTCTTTGGGCAGCTTGCCGAAGGTGAAACCGTTGATCTTGTTCCAGCCGAACAACCTGAAACCCATCCCCACTGAAAAAGTGTCAACCCTGGTTTTCGTTAACCTGGCTGCGATGAAATGGCCGAACTCGTGTACGAGTATCAGTACACCAAGAGCAATCACAAAGTAGAATAGTGTGCTTAAAAAATCCATTGTCAATTCCTATATTTAATTATTACTATTTTTCATTAGCAGTTATTTATTATATCCCGGCACAGGTCCCTGGCGTTGATGTCGGATTCGATGATCTCGTCGAGGCCGGGATTGACGGTAAAATGGGACATGTTCATTACTTTTTCGATCGCGAGGGGAATCTTGTCAAAACTGATTGTGTTGTTCAGAAAAGCCGAAACGGCGATTTCATTGGCTGCGTTCAGTACTGTCGGGGCATTGCCGCCGGTACTCAGCGCTTCGTATGCGAGCTGAAGGCAGCGGTACTTTTCGAAGTCCGGTTTCAAGAAACTGAGGCTTCCGACGTCGGCAAGCGAAAGCCTGTTGAAATTGCTCCTGAGCCTGTGCGGATAGGAAAAAGCGTATAGAATGGGCAGGTGCATGTCGGGCAGCCCGAGTTGTGCCTTGACCGAACCGTCGTTGAACTGTACCAGGGAGTGGATGATGCTCTGCGGGTGAATGAGCACTTCGATATTTTTTGCGTCCACACCAAACAGCCAGTAAGCTTCGATTACTTCGAAGCCCTTGTTCATCATCGTAGCTGAATCGATGGTGATTTTGTTGCCCATCGACCAGTTAGGGTGGGAGAGGGCCTGTTCAACGGTGATGTTGGGGAACTCGCAGGCAGGTACATTCAGGAAAGGGCCACCGGAAGCCGTCAGGATGAGTTTTTCTATGTTTTCCTTATCTTCCCCCGCCAGGCACTGCAAAACGGCGCTGTGTTCACTGTCCACGGCAATGATTGCTGTGTTGTTGGCCCTTGCGGCGTCCATTACGATCTTCCCGGCGCTGACGAGCGTCTCCTTGTTGGCAAGGGCAACCGTCGTACCGCTGTAGATGGCAGTGAGTGTGGGGATTACCCCGCTGAACCCGACAAGGGCTGAAATTACGAGGTCATTGTCTTTGTCTCCTGCAACTTCGATTATTCCCTCTTCACCGTGGTACAGTTTGCAGTCGAAGCTGTAATTCTTTTTGAATTCCCTGTAGGCTTTCTCGTCGCGGATGGCAACGCCGAGAGGCTTGTATTTGTTTACCTGAGCGGCAAGAAGCTCAATGTTGGTATTAGCTGTGAGATAGGCTACACGGTATTCGGTGTCGGCAGAGTCGAGTACGTCGAGCGACTGAACGCCGATGGAACCGGTAGAACCCAGTATGGTAACGTATTTATCTTTGTCCGCCATTAATTGAATTCCTGAGTAATATCCTTCTGGCGGCGGAACGAGTGAAACCTGAAAGTGTCCATAGTGAACTGGTCGTTCTGTTGCACCTTGATTTTCACAAAATACTTAATCATCAGGCGTGAGAGTTTCGAAAAAGTGCCTTCGGAGATGTACTGTGCAATCTGCGGGTGGACATAGAGTACGAGGCGGAACTCTTTGGACTTAGCCCTGAATTTCTTCAGCCATCTCTCGATGTTGTTCAGTATTACGGCTTTTGAAGGTATCCTTCCGGAACCCTGGCAGACCGGGCATGTATCCGATGTTTTTTCTGCAATGTTCTGGTTGACGCGCTGTCTTGTAATCTGCATCAGGCTGAGTTGTGTGAGAGGATAGACAACAGTCTTCGACCTGTCTCTGTGTGTTTCCTTTTTCATCTCCATGAAAATTTTCTTTTTATTGGGTTCCTGCGACAGATCGATGAAGTCAACGAGAACAATCCCTGAGAGGTCCCGGAGCCTGATTTGCCTCGCAATTTCCCTAAGGGCTTCGAGGTTGGTTTTCAGGGCATTCTTCTCCTGCTGTTTGTCGTTCATGGCCCTGCCGGTGTTGACGTCGATGACGGTCATTGCTTCGGTCTGGTCGATGACGATGGAGCCGCCGCTCTGAAGTGGGACCTTACGTTTATATGTCATTTCCAGTTCTTTTTCGATGCCGAAGGATTCGAATATCGGTTTCTGGTTGTCGTAGAGTTCCACTTTCTTTACGAGGTGTGGAGAAGCCCATTTCAGGTAGGCCGTAATCTCTTTGAACAGTTTTTTCGAATCGACGATGACGCGTGTAACGTCGCTGGTGAAGAGGTCCCTGATGACGCTTGTGGCAAGCTGCATGTCCTGGTAAACAATCATTGGCCCTTCAGCCTTTTTGACTTTTTCTTCGATCTCGCGCCATATTTTAATGAGGCTTTCCCAGTCCTGCCTCAGTTCTTCTTCGTTCTTGCCGAAGGCGGCAGTGCGGATGATGCAGCCGAATCCTTCGGGCAGTGTCGTCCTGGCGAGGAAACGCAGGCGTTTTCTTTCCTGGAAGGTGCCGATTTTCTTGGAAATGCCAACCATGCTGTCGAAGGGCAGCAGTACTGTGTACCTGCCTGGAATGGCTATCTTGGTGGTAACGCGTACACCCTTGGAACTGTATGCTTCTCGCACAACCTGGACGATGATGTTTTGTCCTTCTTCGAGGTGTATGTTGATGTTGCCGGATCTTTTGGTCCTGAAAGTCGCCTGTTTCGGGTCGGCGCCAGTTGTTTTGAGGTACTTCGTTTTGCGGAGTGCGACTGAAGCGGCGCTGTAGTCTGTGTCATAGTTCGGGTCTTCCAGGTCGCTGAATATGTCGCCTGGGATGCCGTCGTCTTCGTCGTCATCGTCGGTGATGGCGTTTTCAAGCGATTCATCGACGTCGGAGAAATGGAGGAAGGCGTCCTGTGCCAGTCCAATATTGATGAAGGCAGCGTTGATGCCCTGAACGATCTTGTTTACTTTGCCGTAATAAACATTGCCGATGGATTTCTCCTTGTCGGGCATCTCTATCAGGAACTCTGCCAGGCCGCCGTCTTCAGTGATGGCAATCCTGACTTCGTTCAGCGTTGAGTTTATAATTATTTCTTTTTTCATCTATACTTTTTATTCCCTTTTACTTTTTCATTTTTAAAAATTTACAATTTAATAAAGACGTACAAGAAAAGATAAAATGATTTTGCCTTTATTATAAAAATTTAAGGTCAAGTTGACCGTGGCGCTCTAAAATCAAACTGACCGCTGCTTCCTTCCGGACCTGACGGGGTTGGGCTTGTTTTAGCCGCACGGGACTTGACCCGAATACAAAGTTAAGCATATTATTATAATTTTCAAAATTCTAAGTTTGTTTTTTGGAATTTTTTTTTTAATTTTGTATTCTATTCTGCGCCAGTAGCTCAGCAGGATAGAGCATCAGCCTTCTAAGCTGAGGGTCACAGGTTCGAATCCTGTCTGGCGTACGAATGAAGAAAGCCCCGCGAGTTCGGGGCTTTTTCGTTAATTCTGAATTCAGTATGATGAATGATAGAGAAATTTAAGCGGAAGCGCCAAAGCCTGTTATCACTTTGAATACTTGTCCACGTACTGAAGCTCGTGGCAATGAAAAATTGATAGAACTCATTCTCCCAGGGTTTTTCATCTGTAACAACAAAATTCCAAAGCACCATCCTCTCGTTCTCAGTCCCGAAGCTGGGATGGGCGATTCGAATAGTGTAAAAACGCTGCGATTGCGAACAAATCTGCAAATTAATAAGGAAAAATTGTTAAAACAACCTGCCGGACGCTTTGTCGGGATTTACACAGAAGCCTTAAAAATCAAAGAATTAGCTAAAAATTGCCTATCAAATATTTTGCCTGAAAATGAGAACCTGCTCCCCAAGCGGAGAAACATCTAAGTAGTTTTTCAGTAGTGGTTTATTTATATTTATTGCATATCTTTACCAAAAAATTGACGTGAAGGCTGGACGATGGATTATAAGCCCTTAAAAATGAACAGGATATGATGGCTGGGCAATCAGACTGGTTCTGTATTAATATAATTTGGGAGTTTACATGGAAAATACTAATAATAATGATGAGATTCCTGAGAATAAGGAAGAAAGAAGTAGGATATTGATCTATCTCTTTTATTTCCTGAAATTTATTCTTCCGACAGCAGTAGCAACCTTTGGTTTTTTCATAGCTATCTATGAATTTTATATATTACCGCCATTAAACAGCGAAATTGAACAATTAAAAGATGAGATTGAAAGAATAAGAGATAGTTGCTACCATCAGAGTGTGGGGGGAGGTACTCCGGGTACTCCTTCTGGGCCAATTCCCGAAGGTCATCATATAGATCGACAAAACAGAGAGCGGGCGCGCAATCTATTAAGGCAATCCGAAGAAATAACGGGGATGGAACTCAACAATCCCAACATATATAATCGGTATTCAGGCCTTAGAAATTCTGTTATAGTTCTGATGAGAGGTTTGGAGCAGATATATAATAACCAGGCTATTGCAGACTTTGAGTCTGAAACCGAGCTTGAACCATCATTATATCAGCTAATTCCCGAGAAGAACCGAATCATTAGTAACAGACTGCAAGAAATATTGAATAATAACTGAATCAACAATTGTCCAACTAATAGCGAGAAGGGCCATGAAAATGCAAAAACTGTTTAATACTTCATTATTTGTATTCCTGTTTGTTTTTGTCAACGTTGCCACCGGTCAGAATGTCAGGTCATACAGCATTGAAACCAACTTCTATTCTTCCGGTTTAATGGGGGACATAAGAAATATTCAATTAGTTAAGAATAACACGGACTCATTTGTTTCCGGGCCCGATTGCATCCGGGTAACATATACGGCCGGAAAGGAGGGCTGGGGCGGAGTATATTGGCAGTATCCCGCAAATAACTGGTGCAGCAATGCAAACCATGGAAGAGACCTGCGTGACTCGTCATACAACAGAATTACGTTTTGGGTAAAAGGAGCCAGGGGTGGGGAGAATGTAAGGTTCAAAGCCGGATACAACGAGTGCGGTTCTTTCAGTACAGAAGAGCAAATTGTAACCCTGACAACGCAGTGGACACCAATCACTATCAGTCTGGCAGGTAGAGACCTTTCAAATGTCATGGGGGCATTCTGTTTTGTCGTCGATTCTCATGAGAACAATCCTCCTGTTACGTTTTACTTAGACAGCATACAATTTGAAGGTGATTAGAAAAATGGCGTGCGGATAGTTGAGTGTAGTGCTGATGGAAGTATCATCTTATTTTGGCTCTGATCTAAGTAATTATTCAGTAGTATTATGAATTTTTTATTATATATATTAATAACGGAATTTGATGCTTGCCTGGAAAAAGACCAATGAGTTGAGAACAGTGTGATTTATATGTTAATTGTTATGTAGCAGAAACATAGGAGAGAAATTTTCAAACAAGTGTTTATTTTTCAATAATATGGGGAGTAACGCTATGAGTTCAAAATTTGTACGCCGCTGGCATGTTGATAACAAAATCATCAGGCCCACCCGGGTCTATCTCTCTGCCTCAAAATTAGAGGAATTGATTAAAGAGCAGTTAGACGGTAAACTACATGCTTCCTTTAAATTATACCTTGCCGACGGTGAGTATTATTGTCCTTCGGTGGAAGATGCCGAAGAGATCATCCGTAACAGTGCCGTTGACAGGAATACCTGGGTAGAGGAAAGGTTTGACTGCGACGATTTTGCGCTGGTCCTGAAGGCACATTTTGCCGAAGCAGCTTACAAGGACGGCAGAAGAAGAAAAGCACACTGCTTCGGCATCGTTTGGGGCATGCTGCCCGGCGGCCATGCGATCAACTGGATGGTTAACGCTGACCTGAAGCTACGTTTCGTCGAGCCACAAACAGACGAGGTCTTTTTCCCGAGGCCTACCGACAGGGATATTTGGTTTATGTTGTGTTAGAGGGGGGGAATACTGTAAATATTTAATAATTAAGATAATTAATATGTATAGAAAAAACTCTTGAAGAAAAGAATTGAATTACAAAATAGTTAATGGGTGATTGTTATTATTCTAAGTTTTTAGAAGCTTGTAAGTAAGATATTAACAAAAAGTGAAAGTATTGATTTTTGGCTGTTTTAAGTGAAAAACTGCAAAATGAAATATTGCAATGTCTTGAATGGAAGAATTTAAAAGATCATTGACACATGAAATTTATTGCTTAAAAGGTATTCATTGGAAACATTATTATGAAAAAACTGATTACAATATTACTGTATTTCTTTTTACTAAACCATTTTTCTGAGTATTCATACTCATTACAAATCGATGGTCTGAAGAAAATAAAAAAAAGGATTACATTGTCTTATTTTTTGAAAACTGATCATTCAATAAAGAATTTAAATTCAAAATTTGAATTGTCAATAAAAGTAGTATTAGTTGATTCTTTAAAAATCGAAGATATATTACTAAAAGAAGGTATATATCCTTATGATGTTGATATTTATAAACTACTTTATGAGTTAAATCCCCAAATAAACAGACTTGACAGTATTAATAGTCATAAAGAAATTATCTTACCTATCATTAAATTGAAAGGGAAAAAACTTGACTCTAATAAACTACTTATCGCAATTCTTGATAAAAATAAGCAAGAAGAAATAATTGACAAGATAAACTATTTAGATACTATTTCTAAAAATAGATTACCCACGTTAAAGACAAGAATTAACGAACTGAAGAAATTGAAAGACACGATTATTGAGAGAAAGAAATTTTTTCAATATGATCAACTTATTGATTTAAATGAAGGAATAAATGAATTAATAAATCTGTATAAAAATAATGTACAAAGCATAAGAGATTCTAACTTTCTATTACAGTATGATTCGAATATGAGATATCTGAATTCCATGAATTTATTTAGATATAGGAATAATATACAAGAAAATGGTAAAGTACTAATTGAAATTAATGTCTTGGATTCTGAAGGAAAAAAATTGGATGGATATAGAATTTTTTACTGTTCTCCAGGTCTGTATCCAAAAGGAGTTCATTCTTTTACGGCTTTATCATCAAGTATTCAACCAATAAAGGTTTATCTCCCCAAACAAGTATTTTGGAAAATTTGGGGTAGTAGAAAAAATTCTAAAACTAATGAATTATTAATTAAAACAGATGATAACTGTAGATTTATTGATTTATTACAGGAATAATATGAATAAAATGAATATGTTATCAAAAGCAATATCAATAATTAGTATTCTGTTTGCGGCATTTGGTGGAATAATTATTCAAATACAGCCACCAGGTATTAGTGGTATAGAATCTGGTTTTATTGCTACTTTTTCAGCATTAGTGATATTATTAATCATCGCAGGAGTTACAAGTCATAAAAAAGTGAAAATGAGAGGTATTTGGATTGTAAGTTCAATAATCTCATTTTCCTGTTTTATTATTTTTTCAATTTTTTATTTTCAATATAAACATGATTATGTTGTAAATTTTCCTCAAGGATCTGATGATTATTATATTGTAGGTGATTCATTAGATTATAGTGGTTTGATAATCAGAGAGTATTTAATTACAAATTCAATACCAATAAATAATATCAGTTATATCGAAAATGGAGAAGGTCCTGAAAATATCAATAATATTTGGACAAAAGTGTCAATAGATAAAATTTCAAATAATTTAAATATAAAATATGTTTTAGTTATGGTATTTTTATCAATATCCATATTCTCTATTATTGAAGGAATTTTTCAATTTTTATCCAAAGAAAGAAATTCAAAACCTTTCGAGTAATATTTTCACTACTTAAGTTGGTAAGTTAATTAACTGTAGTATTTAACATCCATATAAATTCCACCTTACAGGGCTTGGGGCCAGCGCCCAGCCCCTAAGGGTTACACTTTATTACAGGAAATCACAAAAAGCTCATTACATGATCATTCGTAATTGGCTGCGCCGGTCTCGTTTCTCTTGTCATGGCATTCATAATTCACAACTTCCAACTCCACACTTCTCTTACCTAATTCCAGACCTCTAACTTCTTGAGACGCAAGCCTTGCGTCTCTACAGCTCGTAATTCTTAATTGGCTGCGCCGGTCTCGCTGCGCTCGGCTCGTAATTCGTAATTCAGAATTTACTCCAGCTCCACCACGGTAACGCCGGCGCCGCCTTCGACTAATTCGCCGAGGCGGAAGCTTTTCACCATGCGGTGGTGTTTCAGGTAGTCGTGTATTGCCTGGCGCAGGGCTCCTGTTCCTTTGCCGTGTATGATCGTCAGCAGGGGCACGTTAGTGATGAGGGCATGGGAGATGAACTCATCCACCTCCATCAGCGACTCCTCGGCACGCTTGCCGCGCAGGTCGAGGCGGGAGCGGGCGTCGAACCTGATGTGGTCTGACGGGCGGCTTGTTACAGCAGGCTTCTTCGCCGACAGCTTGAGTTTGCCGTATGGAAGGCGGAATTTCAGGCCGTTGAAATCAACGAGGGCGGTGCGGCTGTCTTCGTCGGCTTCGATGATGACGCCGACATTCGCGGAGTCATCGACGGTTACATTGTCGCCTGCACTGAATTCGACTGCTTCCTCTTCCACGTCGTCTGTGTCTTTGTCCTTGGTGAATATAGTCTTTATCTCTTTTTCCAACTGTGTCTTCTCTTTTGTGAAATCCTTCTTGATCTCGGCAAAGGATTTCTTCTCCTCCTGGATTTTCCTGATAGTGTTCTCTACAAGGGCATTGGACTTCTGGACTATATCGTAGGCTTCTTCCTTTGCCTTCTCGATGTATTCCTTCCGCTTAGTTTTGATCTCCTCGAACTTCTCCTCGAACTTCTTCCTGATCTTCTCCGAGTTCTGTTTCTCGGCGAGGGCTTCCTCGCGGAGGCGTTCAATGTCGCTGCGGTATTTCTGCAGCACGCCGATGCTCTCCTCGAGCTCCGTCTGCTTCGAGCCGAGATAGGTCTTTGCCCTGCCGAGCACTAATTCCGACATGCCGATGTTGTGGGCAAGCACAAAAGCGTAGGAATTGCCCGGTACGCCCTGCAGGAATTTGTATGTCGGAAGGAGCTTATCCTGGTCGAATTCTAAGGAGTCGTTCTCGATCACATCTCTTGTCAGTGCATAGCTTTTAAGGGCGGACTGGTGTGTCGTAACCACGAAGCACAGTTTCAGTTCGATGAATGTATCCATGATGCCTGCGGCGAGAGCAGAGCCTTCCTGCGGGTCGGTGCCCGACAGTATCTCGTCTATCAGCACTAAGGAGTTGGAAGTGCAGTTGTTCAGAATCCTGTTGAGCCTCAGTATCTGCGAGCTGAAGGTGCTGAGGTCCGCTTCTATGGACTGATGGTCGCCGATGGCCGAGAAAATGTTCCTGTAATTGGTTTTGACGACGCCCAGCGGGAAGATGCCGCTGAGAGCCATTGCAATGTTCAGTCCGATGCTCTTAAGGGCTACTGTCTTGCCGCCGGCGTTAGGGCCGGAGATGAGGTGCCCCTTGATCTTATCGGAGAAATCTATCGACAGGGATTTGACCCTGTCTTTGGTTTTGGCGTGTACCAGCAGTGGATGCCTGATGTCTTTCATGTAGATCTCGTCTATCTCCCAGATTTCCGGTTTGATGCCCCCGTACTCGACGGCATACTTAGCGCGGGCGGAGACGGAGTCGAGATGGGCGAGGATGTCCACGGAACGCAGGAAGTCACGTGCATCCGTGCCGAGTTCTGCTGTCAGGTTCGCCAGAATCCTGTATATTTCTTTCTTTTCTTCGTTCTTCAGGAGCGAAATGTCGTTGTTAAGCTCGAATATCTCTGCCGGTTCGAGGTACACAGTAGAGCCGGTCTGGGAATAGCCGTGGATGATGCCTGAGATATGGCGTTTGTGTTCTACCTTGACCGGCAGGACGAAGCGGCCTTCGCTCAGGGTAACGAATTCTTCCTGTACCATGTCGTCTTCGGCCACTTTCTTAAGAATGGACTGGAGACGGCGGCGCAGATGGGCAGATTTGGAATTGATCTCGCCGCGGATGCGCTGTAGTTCGCGCGAGGCGCTGTCTTTAACCTCGCCCGTGACGTCGATGGTGTCGGATATATGCTTTTCGAGCAGCCGGTTGTCGTGGAGCAGGGCAGCGTTTTCTGCAACAATGGGGTACTTGTTCTGTTTAACGAAGAAGTATCCTTTCATCAGCCTCGAAGCCCTGATTGTCTCCAGGACGCCGAGGAACTCTGTTGTTGTCAGTACAGCATTCTGGATGAGGGATTTGTGCAGCTTGGTTTTGATGTCGCTCAGGCCGTCGAAGGGGAGAGGGTCATCCTCGATGATGAGCCTGATCATCTCTTCGATCATGTTGTGTTCTCTTGTGAGCCAGAATATGTCGTTACCCGGAGTGCAACTGAGAACCATCTCCTTTCCCAAGGATGACATGCTGAAGCCGGCAGCTTTTTCCAGCACTAATTTGAATTCCAGTTGCCCTAACGTATCTTCCAGTAACTGACGCTCGTCGTAATTGTCAAATTCCATGTCAGCGCGATCCGAGTATGTTCTTTACCATTTGCTGTACGAGTTTGCCGTCGGCTTTTCCTTTGAATTCTTTCATTGCCACGCCCATGACCCTGCCCAGGTCTTTCATGTCGGCAGCGCCTGTTTCGTCGATGATCCGTTTGATGCCTTCGGCCAGTTCATCTTCGGTAAGCTGTTTGGGAAGGAATTCGTTGATGATTGCCAGTTCCTGTTCTTCCTTTGCAGCGAGGTCGAAACGCTGGCCTTTCTCGTACATTTCAATTGCGTCTCTTCTTCTTTTGGCGGCGGTGAGAAGTATCTGGTCTTCCACTTCTTTCGTCAATTCCTTGTTTTCACCGCTTTTTACGTATTCGATGATGGCGGCCCTGAGCGACCGTATAGTCTCTAAGCGCAACTTGTTGCCTGCTTTGGCGGCTTCCTTGATCTCTTCGTTAATACGTTCTTCAAAATTCATTATGAAACCCTCTAATACAATTAATCTAAATTTCGTTTTTCATTATACGGATATTAAACGATAGACAACGAAATATCTTGTTTTGTGTCAGTGAATCAGGACGGAGCATTAAGTTGTTTTTTTGAATGAGAAGATTTTTGAATATATTTAAATTTCCTGTAACCATCTCAAAAAATGTACGTATAATAAAGTTAATTATGTTGAACCTTTTTTAGGTATTTTTTTATGAAAAACTTATCAATTACTCTATTCGTTCTATCTCTGGTATTAATTACACCTTTGTTCCCGGTTGAAAAGATTGAGATAGGTACCGGCAAAGCTATTACTGTTGATGGCAAATTCTCAACAGATGAGTGGACTGATGCTAAAAGCCTTGCAATTATCCTTGACGGCGGCAAAGAAATAACAGTATTCTATAAGCATGACAACAGCAACCTGTACCTGGCATATTGTTCCAATCTGATGTCAGGGAATAGTGTCCATTTGCCTGAAGTAATGTTCGACTTAAACAACGACAAATCCAACTCCTGGATGAGCGACGACTGGTGGTTTCATGTGTCTGCAACCGACTGCTATTCCAAGGGTGTATATGGCGATTATTCCACGTGTAAGTTAGTGCAGGAGGATTGGGAAGCAAACAATGTCATGGAGAGTAATTTCAAGGATACGGTAGAAATCATCATTCCGTTTAATACAATTGGAATTGACCCGAGCGGCATAAAAACCATCGGAATTTGTTTTGACGGTACAGACACACAGACGGAATGGAAATACTGGCCATCTGCTGCCGACAAATCCAATCCGGCGGGCTGGGCCGAAGCAACGATTAATTTCACAGGTACAGCAGTAGAATTCCCTGAGGTACACAGTATTTCCATTATACCCAATCCTGCAAACGGTTTCATTCAATTGAACGGAAATATCAGGGAAGAATCAACGATTACAATATATTCTGTCCTCGGTTCCAAAGTATTGGAAACAGCCGGCAAGGAAGTAATCGAAGTGGGCGCCTTGCCAATCGGCTTGTACTACATTCGGATTGAAAATAATAACCAGTCCGAAACGAAGATGTTAATGATTGGAAGGTAATTCAAATATTTGAAAATTTTTTCATTCCCTTGACTATGAAATGGGCTACGGGTTCAGGCCCTGTTCACTGCCATAGAATAATAAGAATAATAATATCTAATACTCGGTGCAAATGCGGTAATGGTGTTATTCTCATTTCCATTCCGATTAAACCGAGAAATTCCAAATCTCATTTTTATCTGTGTAATGGGTTCGAACTTTTTACTTTCGAATAATCTTGATATTGATTATTTTTAATTCAAATAATTTGTAAATTAAATTGTTTTTTATATTTATCAAAATGGAGATAATTCACGGTAATATACCGAAAGAAGGATTGAGTTTGATTTTGTTGGATTTAATGGAGATGTGCCATGCCCAGGAATTTATCTATCTGTGTTTTTTTACTAACTGATACAAATAATAGGTGGTAAAGATGAGATTAATATTGTGCAATTTATCAATATTTTTTATAAGTATTGCAGTATGTTTCGGCTCGGAAGACACTACGCAATTAAGTATTAGTAATGATTCGCCGGAGAGTAATAACTACTTCTATTCCCAGATAGGATTGTCCCTGGCTCGTGTAAACAATTCAACATTATTAAATAATTCTTTATATGATTATTTTGGGAATTTCGAGAATAAAAATGAAGGGATGTATTTATTTGGGATTGGTTTTGAAACAAACTTCCAGACAAATTCTACAAAGAAAATTAGCGACTTCATTAAAATATTCGATGTCGGTTTATACATCAGTCTTAATTACGAATTCTCGAATGATGCCCTGAGAGAGCAAAGCAGCCAGAAAGATTATTTTGAATCGGCTTCTATGTTCTCATTTGAATTGGGCATGTCATTTTCATTTTTCAAGAATTATTCCATACTCATCGGTAGTGGTTTAGGCTATTTATCTTATACAGGTACATTAAGGGAAAGGTATTATGGCAATGATGTTAATTTTAGAGAAATTCTGAATAATTTTTTTTGTTCGACAGCAATAAGCAACTGGGAGTGGGTTATTCCTGGGAGAATCGGCGTCAACGCAGAGGTTCTGAAGATTGGAAATAGTGCGCTGAGGGTAGGTTTCAATTGGATGACCATATCATCAATGACTGCAGGACATGACTGGAAGATCGATGGTACTGATTTAACCTTTTCAGAGTTATTACCTAATGAAATTGGTACTGTTGACTTTTTTGAATTCTATCTTGGTTTTGCATTTTAATTTATTAATTACAGGAAAAAAATAATGTTAGATTCTTAAGTAATATTTTTCTCAAACCGGTGGTTTTAATATTGCTAAAGGTCAAAATATGTATTAAATTACAACAAGAAAAGAATTTTACAGTATTTATTAATAGAAGGTTTATCATGAAAAGAATTTGTTATCTTGTACTTGTATTCTTTATTTCCCTACAAGCCAATGCATCTGATCATATTTTCAACAACAAGCACATAGGCGTCAACCTGGGCCTCGGCGTTTGTATCGACGCCAACAGCAGCCTTGACCCAGACCTTTGTTTCCACGGCGGCATCGACTATCTGATCGATGAGGACATGAGCATGATCGGTTTCCGCTATCATAAGTTCAACTGGACTGATGAATATTCGTTGACGATAATTGATAAAACAATTACAAAGCAGATTGACATTGACATGGACGCCTATCAATTGTACTACAGATTTCCTCTTGGAGACTTTACATTAGCATTAGGCCCCGGCATGATGGTCTATCATGATCAAAGTGAATTCGCTGTGGCGGGCACCATCGGGTACCTGAACAACCCCAGCAATTACTGGGGGTTCGAATTGGCCGGAACAACTTTTTACCGCACAAAATACGAAGACTTTTATATTTACTTATATGGCGGGATCAGAGTCTATCTTTGATTTTGGATTCGTGTGTTTAAACCCCTACGGGGTTATGGGATATTCAAATAATGATAAATGCTACAAAGAATTACGGTTTCATCAACCCCAGAAACTTCTTCATCACCATATCCACGGCCTGGGTGGGGGGGTGGAAATGCAAAGTTTTTGCTTTTGAATTTAACTCTTTAAAAGTTTACTGTTCGATGTAAGGATTTCAATATCTGAACTGTCGAAATCCGAATCGTTTGTAACAAGAACCATATCATTTTCTTTGCATAATAACTCTATTGCTTTGTCGGAAAAGTCCATAGTGTCAACACTAAGGAAACTGCTTATATCTTCCCAGGTGAAGTTTTTTCCAATCATATTAAAACAAGGCTTTATTTTCGTTTTCAAAACATGATAAATGTCTTGTAGAGCCGATCTTCCTTCCGTGCGGTTTCTGTATTCTTTGAAGGTAAATTTATTACGATCAAGCACATTGTCAGTTAGATAATTATCATATTCAATTCTAATTGCTCTGTTAATAACTTCGGAAATGACAGTATAATCAATGAATAACTCTGATTTTTGTTTTATTAGTTTTGCGAATATTGAGGAATAATCGTAAATATATTTTTGGGATGTCGTAGGCCAAAAAATATACAAAATCACATTCGTATCGAAGAAAAAAGGCTTGTTCTTAATAACAGCAGTGTCTGACAGATTATACCTCCTTTTCATCAATTCTCTTCCATGATTTCATTTATTGATTTCTGCAATCGCTCTGGGTCTTTAAAAAAAATCTTTGCCGTATTGATGACTCTTTTCAGTAACGATAAGTCTTCAGGAGAGAGATTGGACACTTTAAGCCGTTTTTTTATCTCATTTTCATCGAAGTCGCGGTATATTTGTCCGACGGCAGAATTAAGAAAAGCCGAAGTTAACATCTCAACATTAAGAAAGTCCAGAACAACATCTTTTCCTTCCATAACGGCTGTTTTAATATACTCATAGAGTTTATTACCGTCTTCAGCTTCGACACAAAAAGAACTGCCTACCAGACTGAATATATTAATTTGTACTTTCTCCATTACTGTCTTCCTTTAAAATATTTCGTTATCATCAATTTCATTTTTTAATTTATAAGACGTAACATCATCGGTTTTAAATTGCATATTAATTATTGTTCCCGGGAAAGAACCGTTAAAAAATTGCGTATTCTCTCCACCTGAATCGAGTTGATAGAATCCATCATCACTGATTATTTGAAATATACCTTTATTCCTCGAAATAAATTCTTTAAGTATTGCAAGGCCGATGCCGCCTGAAACCCCTTCTTTTGTAGAATTGCCGTCTTCGATTGCCCATTTTATTGCTTTTGTTGATGTCAGTGAACTGTTGAACCTTTTATTGATCTTATTTTTGAATCCTAAACCCGTATCCGTAATTGTAAATTTAATTGTGTGTGTTTTTGGGAAAAATTGTCCGCAAGTATAAATGTTGTTGGATTCACTATGAATTTGAGCGTTGACAAATATTTCATATATCGATTCGGCTATTTTCTTTTTCAATCCGAGGGATATTGGCGGTAACTCCGGCCTATTCAGTAATTCGGTAAATACATAATTATTAAAATATCTGCCGTCTGTTGGTTTCAATTTCAAATATTTTATTGTAGTGTGGTGGTCATCTGTAATATGCTCAAAACCTAAATGGTACAGAAAATTATTTTTTTGGAGTATTTTTTTAATACTTGGTTCTATTTGATCAACTCGTATTCCATTAAAATTATTTCGCAATTTGTCGAGAATACCGCCGAGAGCAGAACATAAATTAGCGCTGAACCATTTACTAAATGAAAGAATTATGGTATCAAAAGTTAAATTTTTATATTCCTGATACAGGCTAATTAACTGTTGGTAGCTTTCATAGTTGGTTTCAATCATATTTAGTGTGAAACTGTTCATTATAGGCTTCTGTTATTATTCTCGCAAAATTTCCCCATAAAACCAATATTTATAAAAAATACTAATTTACAAAATCTTAACGCTTTACTGGAAATATATTTGTTGTAAAGATGAAAATCAAAAAGATATGATATTTAGACCCTAATCTTTGAACAACCCCAGAAACTTCTTCATCACCATATCCACGGCCTGGGTGGGGGGGACAGCGCCGCTGACGATCTGCTCTTCCAGTTCACCGATTATCGCTTTGATTTGCGGATGATTGTAAAAATGGGCTTTCAATTCGTCTTCCGTCAGCGAATAGAACCAGTTGAGAGTCTGGCTCCTGCGTCGCGTTTCAAAAATGCCGCTCTCTTTTGTATGCTTGAGGAATTGCCCGACAATGTTCCATACTTCGTCGATGCCGTCATTGTTCGCTGCCGAAATTGTGATTGCCTTTGTTGTCCAGCCTTCTGTCGCCTGCTGCAGGTAATGGAGAGCCTGGTTGTATTGCTCCTTTGTTACTTTTGCGGGGATGAGGCCGTCTCCTTCCGCTTTGTTAACAACGATGAGGTCGGCAATCTCGACAACGCCTTTCTTGATGCCCTGTATCTCATCGCCTGAACCCGGCAACAGCATGAGTATATAGAAATCCACCATGGAGCGGGCGGTAATCTCGCTCTGGCCCACGCCGACCGTCTCGATCAGGATTACATCGTAGCCCGCAGCTTCGCAGAGTAGGGCTGCTTCCCTCGTTTTGCGTGCCACGCCTCCAAGCGTTCCACCGGAGGGCGAGGGCCTGATGAATGCATTCCTGTTTGACGACAATCGTTCCATCCTTGTCTTGTCCCCCAGTATGGAACCGCGTGTCAGCGAACTCGTCGGGTCGATTGCCAGGACTGCCGTCTTGTGTCCGAGGCTGCAAAGATGGACGCCGAAAGCTTCGATGAAAGTGCTTTTGCCGACGCCCGGAGGCCCGGATATGCCAATCCTGACGGATTTGCCGGTGTAGGGTAGCAGCTCTTTGATCAGTTCCTGGGCTTTGTCGAAGTGGCGTAGGGAATTGCTTTCGATGAGGGTAATGCCTCTTGCCAGAACAGTCCTGTTGTTTTCCAGTATGCCCTTCTTCAGTTCTTCTATCTCGAGCGACCTTGACGCAGGGACCTTCTGGCCGGAAATATTACCGGTCCCCGGTTGGGCGCCGGGGATCACGTATGATGCAAATTCGTCGCCGGAACGGTCAGGTGCCCATTCCGGCTTTCTATCGGATTTTACTCGTTTCATTCAATAGCTGCTTTTTCGAACAATTTCTCCATGATTTTCTGGGCAGAGACAGGTATTACTGTGCCGGGGCCGAAGATGGCCGTGGCTCCGTTTTCCAGCAGGTATTGATAGTCCTGGGCAGGAATTACTCCGCCGACGACAATCATTATGTCTTCCCTGCCGTTCTTCTTCAGTTCTGCTGACAGTTCCGGCACTAATGTCTTGTGGCCTGCAGCAAGGGAGCTGACGCCGACGATATGGACGTCGTTCTCAGCGGCTTCGCGTGCAGTTTCTTCGGGTGTCTGGAACAAGGGTCCTATGTCCACATCGAATCCAAGGTCGGCAAAGGCGGTAGAGATGACTTTTGCGCCCCTGTCGTGGCCGTCCTGTCCCATCTTGGCGACGAGGATGCGGGGCCTTCTGCCTTCCACCTGTGCGAATTTATCTGTCATGTGACGTACTTTTTCGATTTCTTCTTTCTCTGAGAATTCGCTGCTGTAAACGCCGGAGATGGCGCGAATGACGGCTTTGTGCCTGCCGAATACTTTTTCCAAAGCGAAAGAGATCTCTCCGAGGCTGGCTCTTTTGCGGGCAGCGTTGATAGACAATTCAAGGAGGTTGCCTTCGCCGGATTCCGCAGATTTTGTCAGGGCTTCGAGAGTTTCCTGTACTTCCTGCTCATTCCTTTCGGCCCTGAGTTTTTTCAGCCTTTCAATCTGCATGATCCTTACGGCGGTGTTGTCCACTTCGAGGATTTCAATGGAGTCTTCGGCTTCGGGTTTGTATTTGTTCAGGCCGACGATTACTTCTTCGCAGGAGTCTATGCGTGCCTGGCGCCTGGCTGCGGCTTCCTCGATGCGCATCTTGGGTACGCCGGTCTCGATGGCTTTGGCCATTCCGCCGAGCGATTCGACTTCCTGGATATGTGCCCATGCTTTGTGCAACAGTTCGTTGGTGAGGGCTTCGACATAGTATGAACCTGCCCAGGGATCGACAACCTTGCATATCCCGGTTTCTTCCTGCAGGAAGATCTGCGTGTTGCGGGCAATCCTGGCAGAGAAGTCGGTAGGAAGCGCAATGGCTTCATCGAGCGAATTGGTGTGGAGAGACTGTGTGTGTCCCAGGGCAGCAGCCATAGCTTCGATAGCCGTCCTGACGACGTTGTTGAAAGGATCCTGTTCGGTCAGGCTCCAGCCCGATGTCTGTGAGTGTGTCCTCAAAGCCAGCGATTTGCTGCTCTTCGGATTGAATTGTTTGATGAGTTTTGCCCAGATGATGCGGGCAGCCCTCATTTTAGCGATTTCCATGAAATAGTTCTTGCCGATGCCCCAGAAGAAAGAGATTCGTGGTGCAAAAGCGTCCACGTCAAGTCCTGCTTTCATACCTGCACGGACGTATTCCAGGCCGTCAGCGAGGGTGTATGCCATCTCGATGTCGGCGGGTGCTCCAGCTTCCTGCATATGATAGCCGGAAACGGAGATGCAGTTGAATTTGGGCATATTCTTCGAAGTGTATTCGAATATGTCTGCAATTATCTTCATCGAAGGAACGGGAGGATAGATATAGGTGTTCCTTACCATATATTCTTTCAGGATGTCGTTTTGGATGGTGCCGGTGAGGAGTTCCTGTTTCACGCCCTGTTCTTCGGCAGCCACGATGTAGAAAGCCAGCACGGGAAGTACGGCTCCGTTCATTGTCATCGATACGGACATTTTGTCGAGAGGAATGCTGTCGAACAGTATCTTCATATCGAGAATGGAGTCGATGGCAACACCTGCTTTGCCTACGTCGCCGATTACCCTGGGATGGTCCGAATCGTAACCGCGGTGGGTTGCAAGGTCAAATGCTACCGACAATCCCATCTGGCCTGCTGCCAGGTTCCTCTTGTAAAAGGCGTTGCTTTCTTCGGCTGTGGAGAAGCCTGCATACTGCCTGATGGTCCAGGGACGGGAAGCGTACATTGCAGGGTAGGGGCCTCTCAGGAAGGGAGGAATACCGGCCGTGTAATCCAAATGGGAATATTTGCCGTATTCATCTTTGGTGTAAAGAGGCCTGATCCTGATGTTTTCCATCGAATCGAGGACGGAGTCTTCAAGTTTGCAGTTCAACTCTTTTTCGAAGCTTTTCTGCCAGGTTTTTTCATCCTGGCTTTCAATTATTCCATCAAAATTTATTTTTGTAAAATCCGGATTTTTCATTTCTGTCTCCAATATTTTTTCATTATTAAGAAATTAAACCGACAGCTTTTTGCAAATTCTTCAGTGTTTCAAAAATGTCTGACCTGACATGGATGAAATCATTGACGCCGGCTTTCCTGTAGTCTTCGACTCTATCTTTGGGATAGCCTGCAAGAATGACGACGAGGTTCTTGTCCCTGGTTTTAACCAATTGGGTAAAGGCGGGTACCAACTCGTCATAGGTATCGTCGGTAGAGCACAGTACGGCAATGCCGGCTTTTGAACTGAAGAAGGCCTCGGCAGCCTGTTCAACGGTGTCGAAACCTTGGGAGTATAATGGCTCGAAGCCACCTACCCTGAAATAGTCCATGGCGAAATCCACCCTGCCTTTATGTTGTTTTACCGGTCCCATCGCTGCCAGGAATACTTCGGGAGCTTTGCCGCTGACTGCTTTGTAAGCTTCGGCGTTAGCCCTGAGGTATTCGAAGCCGATGGTCAGGTTCTCAGGTGAAATCGTGTGTTCGATTGTCGCACAATCCTGGCCTGAGAACAGGTTGCCTGCCAGTTCGCCGATGGTTGCTCCGGCTTGTACGGCAGAAACGAGGTTCTCATTGAGGTTCCCTGATCTATTCTTAATCTTTTCAAGAATGGGAGCGGGACCGTTACTGCCCCTGTTCATGATGTAGGTGGCAGTTTCGCTTACGCGTGTGCGTGCAAACCCGACAATGTCGAATTGTTCGGACTCGACGGTTTTTTCGTTCATATTGGAATATTTATTTACACCGACGAGGATGTCTTTCCTTGAGAAGAGATTCTTCATCCGGTCTTTCTTTGTTTTGTCTATTTCATTTTTAATGATGCCTTTTTTAACAGCCTCGCAGAAGCCGCCTTCCTGTTCGATCGACCTGAAGAGTTCCCAGGCTTTGTTTGCCAGTTCGGAAACGAGAGTCTCGAGGTACCAGGAACCGGCAGCCGGATCGACAGTGTCTGTAAGGTTACATTCTTCTTTGAGTATTATCTGTATGTTACGGGCAATTCTGCGGGAGAATTCTGTAGGCAGTCCGAAAGCAGCGTCGAAGTTGCCTGTGTTGACGGCATTGCATCCGCCGAGAATGGCAGCCAATGTTTCGGATGTTGCCCTGAGGAGGTTGGTGTGGGCGTCGAGTTTTGATTTGTTCCATTTGCAGGTGCCTGCGAAAATGAACATTTTCTGTGAATCTTCACTGCCTCCGAATTCCTTGACAATTCTTGCCCACAGGAGTCGTGCAGCCCTGAATTTGGCGATTTCCATGAAGAACTCGGGACCGGCGGCGTACCTGAACATCATCCTTGGTGCAATAGCATCTACAGGGAGGTATTCAGACTGTAGTTTTCTGAGATAGTGAACACCTTTAGCCATCGAGAAGGCAAGTTCCTGTACAGCATTGGCGCCGCATTCGTTGTAGAGCGAAGCGTCAACGGTGAACAGCCTGTATTCGCCCAGGTTGTTTCCGGCCCATTTAATCATTTCGGACAGGCTGTTGAAAAGTTCATCGGCGCTGTAGGGGAGTGATCCGTTTTCTTCAAGCCATGCCAGGGGGTCTGAAAGGATGCCGCCAGTCAGTTTGCCAATGCCTTTATTCTTCAGGTATGCAGCCAGGAGGGCTAGCGGGGGCAGTGGATTGACCGCATTCTTTATATAGACAGGGTATTTCGCAATGTCGATGTCTTTGAACACATTTTCAATGTCTTTCAGGAAACAAACGGAAGTGCCGTTGTAGCCGATCTCGTCTTCTTTTGCCGTCGAAGGGTCGGTCATTGCCGAGGTAGCGTAGTCGAGACTGAGCATGACGGCGTTTTGTCCCATACCCAGGTCATGTTTTAATGCGCTGTTCATGGCGTCTGCGCCGGGGTAGGCGAATTCCTGTGCAATGTGCCAGGGATAGTGCTTATAGCCTGCATTGTCAATACCTCTGATGAAAGGCGCCATGCCCGGAAACTTATTGTCTGTTTCAGTCAGGAGGTTAAAATCGTCTCTGTTGTATAAAGGTTTTATTGCAATCCCTTCGTAGGATTTTGAGATCAATGATTCGAAGGGCTTACCTTTAAGAGACAATTCCACTTCATTCTTCCAAGCTTCATAATCAGCCCTTGCAAAATCGTCAAGAATACGCAGTTCATCATTGATGGCTGTGTTTTCTTTCGGTTCTGAGTCTTTTTTCTTTCCCATTATTTTTCACCTCTATTTAGAATAAATAAAGGCACACTTGAATGTATGCCTTATTATTTTTCAAAATTAAATAAATCCAATCCATATTAAATAATCAATATCGCATCTCCATAGGCCAGGAACCTGTATTCATTTTTAATAGCCCTTTTGTAAGCCTTGAAGATGTTTTCCTTCCCGGCAAAAGCAGATGCCAGCAGCAACGAAGGAGATGCCGGAGGATGGAAGTTGGTAAGCAGCCTGGTAATAATCTTAAATTCGTAAGGCGGATAGATGAATTTATCGGTCCATCCTTTGTTGGGTTTGACAGCGCCGCTCGTAAGCACAGAAGCTTCAATTGCCCTGGCTACACTTGAGCCGACGGCAACGACATGTTTCTTGTTCTTAAGAGATTTGTTGATGATGTCGGCAGCGTCCCTTGAGATATGGAAATACTCGGAGTACATGCGGTGTTTTGTCAGGTCTTCGACTTCTATCTTTTCGAAAATGCCCTGTCCGATGTTCAGGACGACTTTTGCTATCTTCACACCTTTGTGTTCCAGCCTCTTGATGATTTCTTCAGAGAAATGGAGTCCGGCTGTCGGTGGTGAGATGGAGCACAGGTGGTCGGGGTTGGCAAAGATGCACTGGAAGCTGTCTTTGTCCTGTTCCGTGGGTTCCCGTTTGATGTAGTCCGGGAGTGGCATTTCACCTATGCGTTCAATGATTTTGAACAGGTTGCCGTCGTAACTGAACCTTACGGTTCTGCCCCTGGAAGTAGTATTATCTATTACTTCACAGTAGAATTTGTTGTTGTCGAAATAGATCTTGTTGCCGATGCGAACTTTGCGGGCAGGTTCGACAAGGACATCCCAAATCCTTTCTTCTGCTTTCAGTTCCCTAAGCAGCATTACTTCGATGCGGGCGTTGGTCTTTTCTTTCTTCCCATAGATCCTTGCCGGAAAGACTTTGGTTTCGTTGACAACGAGACAGTCGCCTTTGTTAAAACTCGCGACGATGTCTTCAAAATTCTTGTCTTCCATCTTTCCTGTTTCCCTGTTCAGTATCATCATGCGCGAGGCGTCCCGCGGCTCGGCTGGAAATCGTGCAATATTGTTCTTGGGGAGAGCATATTTAAATTCAGAAAGCTTCATTAACCAACCTTTTTTATTATAACTTTATTTAATTTATCACATTTAAAAAATACAAAAATACAACATTTATGAGCGAATGTAAACTAATAAATTTTCTTATCCCTATGTATTGCAATTAGCTTTCCGTTGCTTTTACCAGCAGTTCGTTCATCCTCTTAACGAAGTCCACGGGCGAGTGTAGCTGGCCTTCCTGTAAAAGTGCACCCTCATATATCTGGGATATGGCTTTTCTCAGGATGGGATTGAAACTGTCGCCGCCGTTGAGCCTGGACAGATTTACAATCAGGGGATGAGAAGTATTGATCTCAAGAATTTTCTTTGAGAAAGAGTAATTCTTATCCATCATCGACATTATCTTTTCCATGTGCGGGTCCATTCCGGCTTTGCCGACGACGAGAGTTGCAGGCGATTCGACAAGGCGTTTGGAAATGACGACGTCTTCGACTTTGTCGCCGAGTTCGTCCTTGATTGTCAGTATCAGTTTCTGGGCTGCACTCTCATCGAGCGATTCTTCTGTTTTGTCTTCCGTGGCCGAAAGGCTAATGTCGTCTTTGTCTATTGATTTGAGCTGTTTCTTCTCATATTCGGAAATATAGGGGAAGATGAAGATGTCTGCCGGGTCGGTAAGGAAAATGACCTCGATGTCGTTCTTACGGAAATATTCCAGGTTGGGGCTTTTCTCGATTGTGTTGCGGTGGTCGCCTGAGATGAAATAAATTTCCTCCTGATTGTCCTTCATCCTCGTGACATATTCCTTAAATGAAGTGAATTGCCCTTTCCCGGTTTTGCTGGACTCGAAGCGCAGGAGGTTGAGTATCTTGTCTTTGTTGGCATAATCGCTGTTGTAGCCGGTTTTGAAGAGTGTACCGAAAGTAGTGTAGAATTTCTGGTATTTCTCCTTGTCGTTTTCGGCCCAGTCTTCGAGCTGTCCCAGTATCCTTCCGACGATGATGCTCTTCATCTTTGCCATCAGCGGGCTGTTCTGAGTAACTTCACGCGATACGTTCAGGGGCAGGTCTTCGGTATCGACGACGCCTTTGACGAAAGCCAGGTAATCGGGCAGCAGCTCTTTGCAGTCGTCCTGTATGAATATCCTGCTGGAGTAGAGCTGGAGGTTCTTGTCGAGTGTGTCCCTGAAAAGGAACTGGGGAGCAGTCTGGGGAATGAACAGCAGGGCCTTGAAGTTGACGTTGCCTTCGATGCTGAAATGAATGTGGCCCATCGGGTCCTGGTAATCGTTGGAGATGAATTTGTAGAAATCCTTAAGTTCTTCTTCGCCGATGTCGTCTTTCTTCTTGTGCCAGAGTGCTGTTACGGTGTTTACTTTTTCGTCGTTCAGGTAGATGGGGAAGTCCACGAAGTTTGAATACTTCTTCAGGACATTCTTTACTTTGTATGCTTCATAGAAATCTTTGTAGTCGTCTTTCAGTTTGAAATAGACTTTGGTGCCGCGTTCGGCTCTGTCGATCTCTTCGACGGTGAATTTGTCCTGGCCGAGTGACTTCCAACGGTAGCCTTTGGAACCGGGGTCGGCGTGCCTTGTCTCGACGATGATCTCGTCGGCGACCATGAAAACGGAGTAGAACCCGACGCCGAATTTACCGATCATGTTTGCGTCGAAAGGCTTCCCATCAGCTTTTAACTGGCTCAGGAACTCGAATGTGCCCGAGCTGGCGATCGTACCGAGCCTGTTGACCAGGTCGTCCATGGTCATGCCTATGCCGCTGTCTTCTACCGAGAAGTATTGTTCATCTTTATTGAAATTGATTTTTATATTTAATTCCGAGTCAGGGGAGAGAATGTTACTGTCGGTGAGCCTCCTGAAACGGATCTTGTTAAGCGCGTCCGATGCATTGGAAACCAGTTCCCTGAGGAATATTTCATGGTGGGTATAAAGTGAGTGGATAATCAAGCTTAGAAGCTGTTTCATTTCGGCTTTATACTCAAATTCCTGCATCGGTGTAGTTGCTTCTGCACTCATAATAACCATTCCATTTATTCTTTAACAAAACTCTAATTTTTCAATTAGCAGTTGACGCAAGAGAGTGCCAATCATTTTATTATGCTTAAGGATATTTAAGTTCAGAGGCCGATTGGCCCTGTTGGGTAGCATACGGGCAAATACAGGAGGGAGTGAAACACGAGGACAAAGACAGATGTCTCCGGGGTTAAGGCCTATTTGAATAATTTGATCTGTAAAGGTAGAAATCTTTTTTTTACATTAATCATATTTCTTTTAATTTGTTAGAGAGCATTTGAGAGATTTTGAAAAAGTACCGTTGATTGAAGATAGGGAGGAGTACTTCAAGCGTGAAGCGCTCCAATATTATACGGACGTATGAATTGACCACATCAAAAAAGATGAGTGTATGATAAGTTTTACAAAATATTTTTATTAGTACATGTTATTACGTAATCTCCGGAAAATCCGTGCAGACATATTGTATATGCATGAGGAGACAGATGGTGTGAGAAAGGGAATAGAGGAATGTATTATAGTTTTTTTTACTTGTTTATTAAAGATAAAAGTGCTATGTTTGTATCAACAGTACTCGCCGCGCTTCCCATGAGAACAGCGTACCAGGGCGAGTCTTTTTATTTTAATATGTATGAATTATAATAAACCGGCATACAGTGTTGAACAACAAATTCAACAATTAATAGAAAGAGGCTTGGAAATAGAAGATTATGACCTGGCTAAACACTATTTGAGTCATATAAGCTATTATCGTCTGGCAGGATACTGGTGGTCGATGCAGCAAGATAAAGTCAATCATATTTTTAAACCTCACAGTAAATTTGAATCTATAATTGATATATACAATTTCGATTCTGAGTTGAGAGGGATTGTGTTCAAGGCTATTGAAAAAATTGAAATCAGTTTCAGAACCAAAATGATTTATCATTTATCATTGGAGTGTTCTCCCTGGTGGTTTGAAGATTCTAATCTTTTCAAGAATATCGATGAACATCAGTCAGCATTAAGAATTATAGTATCAGAATTAGAGCGTTCTAAAGAAAGTTTTATAAAAGAGCATAAAGATAAATATCCCCATGACAGTAGAAAACCACCAGCCTGGAAGACTCTGGAGGTTGTTTCTTTTGGTATTTTGTCAAAATTATACGGCAATCTAAAACCATCTGTAAAAGCAAAAGATGATATTGCAAAAGCCTATTTAACCGAGAATCATACATATTTGCATAGTTGGGTTCAGGGTATTAGTAAGATAAGAAATATCTGTGCGCACCATCTTCGGCTATGGGATAATAATCTGTTTTCCTATAGGTTTTTACCTAAGCCGAAAGGCAGTTGGTTGAATAAGGTTCCATCGGGAAGTGATAAATTCAAACTATATCCTTCCTTATGCTGTATTAAATATATGCTAAATACTATTGATCCTGAGAATAGTTTAAGTAATAGTATTATTAGCTTATTACAGTCTTATCCGAATATTAATATCAAAGAAATTGGTTTTTCAGATGCTTGGTATCTGGAACCATTATGGAAGATATCGTAATATACCCTAAACACAATCCGTCAGCTATTAGTAGTCATATTCCAAAAGGGCATGAGAATACTGTTTGAGAGATAATGCAAGACTAAAGACCAGAATTGATATAAATACTTTTAAATTACCCCGTTATTTATCATAAGTGTGAAAACTTATTTTATTCTTTTCCTCAACAATTCTCGCCTGCCGTCCATCTTTAATTCCCGGACGAAAGTGAAGAGACTTCGGCCGTTGCTCCAGAGACCGTTCATTTCCAGCTTGCCTGAGGAATAGTCGGTTTCCCATTTCATCGATGAAAGTGAGGTTTTCTTTATTAAGGAACCGTCGTTTTGTGTAAGTGCATAGAGAGTGTCGCCGATTATATATATATCGCATATATAATCTGTTGATCCCGTGTCGAACCACTGCCAGCTTAATCCGTTGTCGGTAGAATGGATGAGCATACCATACCGGCCTGCTATCCAGATGTCGCTGCCGTGCAGGTAGAGGCATCCTGCATATTCATCCTTAATTATCAACGCGGTGGTCCAGGTAATACCGCCGTCGGTAGTCCTGAAGAGCTTTGAAGAGAATTCATTTTTCAAAGGCAGCGCCAGCATATATCCATCTTTTTCATTTTTCATTATTATTTCTGTAATCTGGTAGCCTTTTTCGGCAAACACCGAATCCCATGATGAACCGGCATCCGATGTTCTGAGTACCAGCCCTTTTGTCGTACCCACAAGGCCTGTGCCGGGGCTGATGAAGCAGATCGTTTTAAGGTCATGGCTCCAGTCAATCGAGCAATCGCGGAATTGATTCTTTTGCAGGTCGTAGCGGATGATTGTTCCTTTATTACCGCAAATCCAAGCCGTTGTGGTGTCGAGGTAGTGCAGGCCGGTCAGGCTGACGTCTGTTCCGGCATAGCGCCTGGTCCAGGCGCTGCCGCCATCACCCGATGTCATGAACATTCCGTTTGTCCCGCTTATGCAGAGCTTTTCAGAATTGTATGCGTCGAAACAATCCACCTGATAGCCGAAACTACTTTTACTGATAACAATTTCCCAGCCATTTTCAGAATAAAGCGGCAGATAGCTTAATATTATTATTAGTATTATGTATAATCTCATGGTTAGCCTCTTATTTAATAATTGTCCTGATTGTCGTAATTTCATTTTTGTCGGATTTGACGGAAATCAGGTATAAACCGGGATTAATGCCACGGGCATTGAAAGAAAGCTTGTGAGTACCGGCCGGCATGGTTCGTTCCTCCATGAGGTTGCCGATGTAACCGCCCATGATGTCATGAAGGTCTATTCTGATTTTCCTGGCCTCGGACAAACGATAGGAGAAAGTAGCCATGGTTTCCACGGGATTAGGAAAAATGCCTTCAATGGAAATGGCTCCGGAACCCAGGCGGCAGATGTCGAGGAAGGAGCTGTCCCTGACGGCGGAGCATGCTTCTGCGGGAGCCATGATGCCGTCCCTGATCTTACCGAGCGCTTCGGTTTCGATTTCTAATGGCGCTCTGTAACGTTCCGGCAGATTGCCGATGAATTCTTTTGTCGGAAAGAACCAGAAAACAATCTTGCTGATGAGTTCGCTGCCGTTAAATTCGACGGCAACCGGCAAAAGTTCAGTGTAATCGAGTGTAAATGTTGGTTTTTCATTCATCCAAAACGGGTGTTGGCAGTTGATTTGCCTTACTTTTTTGTCGGAATTGCGGTAATTGAAAGCAACACAGACCGGCGTCATCCTGGAGTAGGAATTTTTAGGCCAACCGTTGTAGTGCAGCGTTTGTTTCCGGTAACCGTAATTAGATTGGGCACAAAGTTTAGCAATCTGCTCTTCGGTGAGGCCAATCAGTTTTTTATTATTAGCATAAATTCCAACCATACGTTCAAGCGTAACAGGCTTGCCGTCAATTATTTCAGTTACTATAGTGTCTTTCAAAGCCCTTACTTCCAGGTCATCAAGTGTGTCGATTTCGGGATTAAATTTATAATTCAGGTCAATTGTGTTCTGGTATTTGACAAGGAAAGTGTCGCCGTTGGCTTGATAGCCGTTGTCGGCCAGGTCGGGGATGTTCCCGCCGTACCTGTAGGATGGATTGTTCCGGAAGGGTACCGGATGAATCCAATCGAAACTTTCCGTGTCATATTCCAGAAGGCTGTCATTGAGCAGAATGCCGATTGTCTGCAGTTCGTCCCGTGAAAGCTGCAACAAAGCAGAACCGATCACAGAGGAACCTTTTACTTCTGTCCTTAGTGTCGCAGGTTCAATCAGGTCCTGTTTTTTGTCAGTCTTCCCAAAACCGAAGCTGTAAGTTTTAATGGTTGGTGTTTTGTCGGACTGAAAGGGCCTGCTGATGGTAAGGTCGGGGCCGGGCACAGTAATAAAAATGTTTTCGGCGATTATTGATTCATCTTTTGCAACCATGTGGTAAGTTACTATGTTTGTTTTGTCTTTGGTATTGTCGTTATTATTCTTTTTTTCCTGACGATTGTCTGTATTGTGGGCGGAAACGCTGTTCTTTGCTCCATTTTCTTCAGATTCAGCAGGAAGGGCAGAAGTTAAGTTCTGAGAACAGGCAGGTATATTGGTGGCAATATTCTCAGCGTCGGGGCTGCCTGCCAGGAACGCCAGGCCAATGAGTGCAACGAGCAATGAAGTCATGATGAATAGTCCTCCTTTATATTTAATATAAACCGGCTTTTTGCCATCGAGGAGCGTCAACAGATCTTCGCCCTGCCAGGGATTGTTTCCGGCTTTCATGTTCCGGGCTGTTGTGAAGTAGTCGTCAAGCTTCTTGTTCATCGTCAACCCCCATATAAATTGCCAGTTGTTTCCGGCCGCGTGCGAGACGCGATTTGACAGTCTCTTCGCTGACATCCTGTACCCGCGCTACTTCTTTCCTCGACAGGCCTTCGATGTGGAACAGCAGAACGGCTTCTTTCTGCTGTTCGGGCAGTTTGTCAAGGTTCTCGCGCAGGAGGTTAATGTCTGTCTGCATATCGGGCTGCATTGCGGCGCTGAAAAGTGTTTCCGCGTCTTCGACAGAAGCAAAGCCGGAGTAATAGTTTTTCTTCATCCGGTAGAATATCCTGCTGGCTATGGTAAATATATATCCCAGGAAGGCTTTGTCGTCTTTCAGTTTGTCATAGCTCTGCCAGGCTGCGGTAATTGTTTCCCCAAGCAGGTCTTTGGCGAATTCCCTGTTTCGGGCCATATACAGGCAATAGCGCCAGAGACTATCCTTTACCGGATTGTACGCTTCCAAAAACTTCTCCTGTTTTGCTTTAACCATTGTTACCAAAATTTTACTCTTAATTCACATGGTAGGTGCAAAATAGTATAATTTCGGGTGCAAAGAAGAGAAAAATTTTGAACCTTCGCTATTTGCCGTGTGAAAATAACGAAGAAAAAAACAAATATGAAATTTTCACATTATAATGGACACACCCCGGCTGCTGCCGCAGCCACCCCTCTTTTTAGAGGGGTTAAGACCTGACACAACGCTCCCCTTCTGGCAAGAGGGGGCCGGGGGGTGTGTAATGGCGCTTTATTCCTGTATCATTGTCAGATTACCTATGCTACTAATACTCATCATCGTGATAATAGAAGCTCTTGATACCCATACTTAATAGCGAAGAACCATATTTTTTGCCCGGTGTGCCATGCAATTGTGTTCCAACAAAACGAAAACCGGCGATCGAACGACCGCCGGTTACAACTATTCTTAATTGCAGTATCAACTATTAGAAATGCAGTCCAATTATTCCCAGGCTCATTCCTGCGCCGAAAGTACAAGTGATGATCTTCTCGCCCGGTTTAATGATGCCTTCGTGGAACTTTTTGGAGAGCAGGTGGCCGAAGCAGGCGCTGCTGGCGTTGCCTATATTTTCGCTTCTGTGGAAGATGCCTTTGAAATCGGGCCACTTAGGCAGTAAATAATCCCTGAACGATTCGACTGTTTTAGTGCTGGGTTGGTGGAAAACAAGGTGCTTTACATCGTTCAGTGCAATCTCAGCTCTTTTAACCGCATCGGCCAAAGCGTTAACCACGTTCTTGACAACGAAGATGTGGACTTTTTTCCCATCCTGCTCAAAACCGGTTTGTGTTTTCCTGATCATTCCGAGGTTGCCGTCAAAAGGATAGCAGTTGAAATTGAAAAAGTCGAACGATTCTTTGGTTTCGTCTTTAGTAGCCTGGAGTAACACAGCAAAGGCGGCGTCTCCGAACAAGTTGCTGCCCTGCCAGTTTTCCTGTTTCGTCAGTGTCGTTGCTTTTTCGGCACATACTACCAGTACATTTTGGCATAAGCCCGACCTGATCATGTTGTAGGCCTGGAACAGGGCGACACTGCCGCTGGTGCAGGCTTCGGTTACGTCGAAGCACATGGCTTCTGAACGAGCGCCGATACCCAGCTTGACGTTGTCGGCGAGGCTTGGATAGCCAGGGCCTGTATTGGTAGCGCCAATGATGGCATCGATGTTTATCGGGTCAAATTCAATATCCTGAGCTTTTATGCTGTTTAGGCATCTGTTAACCGCAAACATTGCCATTTCAGTAATAGAACCGTCAAAAAATGTCCTGTTAACGGATGTCATTTCACCCCAAATCTTTGCCACCTGTTCGATGCTGCCTTTCAGTAATACCTCAGTTTGTATTTCGGCAGGAAGAGATTTGATGAATTCTTCCTGAGATACTATCCGGAATAACCCGGAATCACCCGTTTCGGTGTGCCCGATTCCTGCAATGCTGCAGAATGCCTGCCGGCAGCATTCCTTGATTTTATTGTACATAGTCCTGTCCTGTCCTATTTTGAATAGAAGTATTTAATGAATTGTAAGTTGTAAATATTGCTTTAATATTATATATTTTATTTATATTCTCAAAGTTGCCTGGCTTATTGCCCATTTATAAAGCTGAGTTTTATCTTTCAAAAACTGTTAATTCCAAATATATTTCAAAAATCATTTTCTACCGGAAGCTATAACGCACAACCTATAAATTAATTTTCTTTTATTTGGAAAAGACTTTTATAAGAATAATATTTATTTCACTATTTCAAGCAGCCCGCCGAATTTCGTTCGGTCTGTCACAATAGTATAGAAGTACGAACCGGAACAATTAGCGTTAAGGTCAAATTCGAACCTGTATTCATCAGGTGAGAGGTTCTGTTTGTATATCGACTGTACAAGCCTGCCTTCGCTGTCGATGATGGATAGTGTCAGGCCGGTTTGCCGTTCGACAGCCACATCGAATATTACTTTGCCGTTGGAAGGGTTGGGGTTTACGGATTTAAGTCGAAAACCGCCGGCTGAAAAGGCGCTGCCTCCGTCATCGACACCAAGATAGCCTGAAGAAAACACAGGAATAATCATTACATCAACATCGGGGGGATTGCCGTCAGCCATCTTGAATCCCTTTCCTTTCCAAAAATCGGAGAGGTACAACGGTGCCTCGGTTTTCCCATCATTTGTAATCACGAAAGAACTGTTTTCTGATCTGCCGTCTCCCTGCCTGTTGGTGTACAGAGTTGTGTAGTCATATTCTGTTGTCCCGTTGAATGACTGGTAAGCGACGGCAAAGTTACCGGAAACAACAACAGAATCCGTCAGTCTCAGCCAGGTGTACTTCGTATTGTTGGGGTCATAGTTTGGCTTGATGCTGTCGCTTCTCATATATGTAGTATTCAGCGGAGTACCTGCCGGTAAACCTGTTGCACTGTCGCACCGGTATATCCTTACGGGCATAGAAAGGTCTGCGTCTCCTTTGACAACACGTCTGTGGAAGACGAAAAGGACGTATTTCAACCATTTGGGGCTGTCGATGTGGTACTTTACCCCGATGAAGTTATAGAATGGGTTGTATCCTGTCATCGGCATCGAGTCACTGCCGACAGCAGCATTGTAATGCATCAGAGCAGTGCTGCGGTTCATGTATGTCAGCATTGTATCTTTGTATTCATTAATTACTAACGAATCTTCCGGATCGGCGAGGGCCAATGGTTCGTATATGGTAATGCCATCGTTGTCGTTTGTGACGGCAGCATGGCTGTGGGTCGATGAACACAGCACAGCAGTAATGAACGCTGTTAAAACAATTATTTTGCGTAACATATTTTTCCAAAATTGTATAATAAAATAAGACACAAATTAATGAATATTCCCTAAATCCGTATATACAAAAAACTCTTAACCGGAATGCCGTGAGAAGTAATTTCCGAGGGTGTCAATGTTGAATAATGGCCTCAGGAAAAAACCGGCAGTTTATTTGATGACACTCAGTTTACCTCCGAATTTTGCACGGTCTGTGATGACAGTATAGAAATAGGCGCCTGAAGGCACATTTTTAAGGTCGAAACCAAGGTCATAGGTGCCCGGATCGAGTCCGTACCGGGTGATGGTTCCGACGATTCCGCCGTCCAAGCCTACCAGGTTAACAGTGACCGAAGACCGGCTGTCGAGGGTCAGGTTCAGGTTCACCCTGTCATTGGCGGGATTAGGCCCGGCACTGTTAAGCGTAATGCCTTCGAAGGCCAGGCCGACACTACTGGCCATGTCTGTTTCAACTATGGGTATCATTACCAGGTCGAAGTTCGGCGGGTTGCCGTCCTTCATTGTCACATTATAGTTTTTATAGAAATAATCAGAGAAGGTATCATAGTGCAGAGTGTCGTTCTTACTATACATCACAATGGCCGATTTCTCATTTTTCCCGTCGCCCTGGTTGTTGGTACACAGAGCGTAGGAGTCAAAACGGCTGTCGTCGAGCGAAGTTACAATCATCACGGCAAAATTACTGCTTTCAACATTCATCTTAATCGGCAGGTAACTGAATTTCAGTTCCGACGATGAGGTGTCGATATTGTCGATAGTAAAATAGCCTTTACCAATCTCATTGCCATAGGGGAGTATATTGGAATTTCCACATTCAAAAACATATATCGGAATCATATCTGTTTCCTGGCCTTTCATTTGTTTAAACCAGGAGCCGATCAGAACGCCTTGAACCGTAACGGGGAATTGTGTTTTAAACCTGGAACCGAGCATTTCATAGAAAGGGTTGCTGCCGGTAAGGTTGTAAGTTGATATTCCGTCGGAAATGGTCGGGGTCATGATGCCGGTGCTGCGCTTGTAATATTCGGATAAAGTATCGATGTGCTGCATTCGGGGTGATGTGTTCTTTTTGTCAAAACAGATTTCAGTGCAATTCGTATATAGTTTAAGGGTATTATCCGTAAAAACAGGCTGGTGGTTTGACTGTTCTGGCTTGACGATACGCTGGCCGGATTCCTGTGAAAGGGCACAGAAACAGTTTGTTAAGAATAACATAACAAGTATTGATATTCTATTCATCAGGAATCTTTTCAGCAATTTTATTCTCATTTACATGTTTATATTATCAAATTTTATTACATTAACGAAGTAACATAATTTTTATTAATTATGATTACGGAAAGTAATAAATAAATGATTAACATAAACAATAGGTTGCTGCCGGACTTGGAAACAGACGATTTTCAAAAAGGAGCTTTACCGAATAAACCCGGATAATGCGTTAGGAGTTGTAAATATCATATTATTAATTGATATATAGCAATTTAACGATTTTCCCCTCCTCCTTTGATAAGGAGGGGCCAGGGGTGGTTGGATTTTCCGTGTTTTGGGTTATCTAATGCACAATCCGGGATAAAAAAAACAACCGGCAGGATTGTCCCGCCGGTTGTCGGTTATATTTTAATACAGCTTAAGGCCGAAAAGCCTTTGCCGGTTATTTTACAATATTAAGAGAGCCGCCGAATTTGGTGAAATCTGTGATTACAGTGTAATAATAGGCGCCGGAAGCAAGGTCTTTCAGGTCGAAGCTGAAGTTATGGCTGCCGGCGTTCAGGCCTTTCCTTGTGATTGATTTTACTACCCTGCCCTGGAGGTCAACGAGGTGTACAGTAACGTCACTGCTCTTTTCCAGTGTCAGGTCGAGGTTTACATTGTCAGAAGCAGGGTTTGGAGTTGCGCTGTTGAGTGTAACGCCTTCAAAGGAGAGCTTACCGTCGTTAACTTCGTTGGGGGTACCGGAACTGACAATTGGTATTATCATGACGTCGAAGTCGGGAGGATTACCTTCGTCATCCATCTGAACGCTGCTGAAATAATCTGCAAAAGTAGCAACGTACAATTTGCTATCTTGAGGATAGATCACGACGGTATTTTTTTCGCCTTTGCCGTCACCCTGGAGGTTCGAGAGTATTGCAGTGGCATCATACTCGGAAGTACCGGTGTATGTTAACAACATTACTGCGAAGTTTTTACTGGTGGCGCCGGTTGACTGAACAATGGGTATTGATGTGAATGTCAACTGTGATGATGTTGTGTCAAGCTGGTTCAGCAGAGGGAATCCCGCGGCAATTGTCGTACCGGTAGGCAGGTCGTAAGTGTCGTCGCACTGGATTACATATACGGGAATGGTGTCAAAGTCTGAGCCTACCATTTGTTTCCAGGAGAATGCAATCAGTACCCGCTCGACTTTTACTTCGGAAGAAGTCTTGAACCTTGAACCGAGCATTACGTAAAGGCCGTTATAACCCGTAAAGGGATAGTTGTTTCCACTTATTGTGATTGAATAGGTAGTGTAGTTTGTGCTGCGTTTAAAATACTGGTACAAAGTGTCGGAACCCATGATCATGTCCAGTCCGCTTTTGTTGGTGTTGGCGCCGATTACATGATTGTCCGGGGCGAGCCTTACGTAGTCGTTTGCGAATTGGGGCAGGTCAGAGGCTTTTGCCGGCTTTGAATTGAAGTTGGACAGCGATTGAGCCTGTGCCATGGAGCAAGCAAATATGAATAAAACAAATAGTATCGAAATTCTTTTCATAAAACACCTAAGTATTAATAATTATTCACCAATTTAAAATGACTTTCAAATTAATAATAATATTCTTAGGAAGCAAGTTTTATTCGCTTCTTAACAGTATTTGAGAATGGAATAGATTACAAATTACAGAAGCTTGTTTCTTCGGATTGCCAGGACGAGTTTTGTTCTGATCCTGCTGAACTTTTCCGACTGGTTTTCTGCTTCAGACCATCTTTCCAGTTCGCCTATGTTCATGTCTTTGATTGCTTTCACAGAGGTTTTCCTTTCCTTCGGGGCCTTTTACGGACAAAGCACAGTCGTTCTTTTTCATCATCGGGCAGGAATTGAACGGCTTTTTCCAACAGGCTCGACAGTTCATTGACAAACGGATACCTGGGATTGATTGAGTACAGCCTGGTTCGGCCGGCAAGCCTGCTATAAAGGACATTGCCGGTTTCAAGTTTTTCCAACTGATTTTGAATAGGGCTTAAACCGGTGTCGAAGTAACGGGCAATTTCGCGTGCATAGCCTTCTTTGCGTATGGTAAGATACAATAGCACCCTTTCTTTATTGAGCGACCCGAAGATACTTTCCAGCATATACCGACCTATATTTTATATTATATGACATAATATTTATGTCAATATAATTAATATCTTTATATAATCCAAAGAGTAAAAAGGAACTGTCAACCGTTTTTATTATCATTTATCATACTAATCAACTCGTCGTGAATTCCCTGCCATGGTTGATTGAGGTTGAGGGATAGATTCATTTATCTTTCTTATATTTAGGCATTTCACTGTAGAACTTACCTTCGAGCATTCGGCCATTTTTTTTCTTGTTCATGCCGCCCCATTGTTTGAAGAAAAAAGGAACAGCCGCATCCCGGCAGCAATTCTTAATCTCTTTTACCCAGTCTTCCTGTACGGGCCTGGGTTGATTATATATACATCCATATATCTTTCTTTATAACCAATACATCGGCATTAAGATATTTGGCATATTTGCCCATTGTCCTCTCGTCATTGGTAATAATTGGTTGATGAGTTACTTTTGCCAATTGTATCAAACCAGTATCAACAAATCCAGTATTATTGAATGATTCAGTATAGATGCTATTCCCATGTAATTTCAATAATGAAATATGATCTTCATTGAATTGCTTCGTTCTTAGATACATAATCGAGGAATCCCAGAATTCTTTTTTCTGTTCATCAGATAGAGCTAATCTCGCATTGACAAGCCCGGACAATTCACCGATTGCATGTGAAGTTGTGTGATAGGTAGATATTTCATTAAAAAAATGGTCCAATTTAATTAGTTCAGGCAATTTCCCTATATCCATTACACATTCTAGTATCCTCTTACGGCTTTCATTAGCCATTGAGTATGTATAATTTAATGTTAAAGCAATTATTAAAACGCTTGTATCGAATACGGCTTTCTTAGGGATTTCTTTTAACATATAATCGTACTAATACTGTAATTCCATGCTTTGAACAAGAGGAACCCCATACAAGATTGAAAAATGATCCCTCTTTTTCATAATAATATCTAGCGTTCTGTCAACAACAACTTCAAATTCCTCTATTGCTTTTTTCAGACTATTAGTTTTGCTTGATAATTTCCTGTTTGTTAAGATATTTAAAAAATCTTTGCTGTTCTCATTCCAAAAAGGACTTAGAATATATGCCCTGTCCAGTTTTTCCCTATTATTAATAATATATTCTGTAATAAATCTAAGAGTATTATCACTTTGTAAATCCATTTGCAATTGGTTGTCAGTATCAGGGTTAGATTTCAGGTACTTATCAAGTTTGTTTTTGAAAGTATTTAACAAAAGTGGGGAATTCAAAAGAGCAAGATACATACTGTTAGCCGAATCGTTTAAACTCTTCAGTGAGTTGTCATGATTATTAATAGTTTCAAGTAATCCATCAATATAAACAATGCACTGTTCAAGATTGTCGTTGTATTTATAATAAACCATAGTATATAAAGGTTTCAATAACTCAAACGAAGATGTAAATGACCTCCAGGTCAGGTTCTTTTTCTCCAGGCAAAATAGTTCAGCTCTCAACCCTTCAATCATTGGATTCAAGACTGTATCAAACCATGCTCTGATTAAGTTCGGGTGGAAGTCTGTCGAAAAACTATTGTCTTTTTTCTTATGTCTATCAGGCTTATTAATGGTTCCAATATTCTGTGAAATGCTCCATCCGCCCATCGTTTCGCGACTTACATTGGAACTTTTTCCTATTCGGTTTATTTTATTAGGGGGTGATATTACGTTATCTTTCGTTCCCATCTTTTTTCCAATTTATTAACACTTTACACATTATGATGTAAAAATAATAAATTTTATTGTAATACTTTTTTAGTTTTTACAAATTTTTGATTAATCTACTTATAATGCGCTTGTTCCTCTCCCCCCCCAAAAAAAATTTTCCACAGCATATACAACACGAAACGGTTTTTTCGTCTTAATGCCGTATGTTAAGATTACGGTTATTTCTGGGGAATTCAAAGGGTTGAATTATGAAAAAATCATTGCCAAAGACATATAACAATACTTTCTCTGAAATACTGTTATACACTACACCTAATAATAAAGTAAAAGTTGAAGTCTTTCTCCGGAATGAAAACATCTGGCTTACACAGGAGAGGATTGCACAGTTGTTTGGCGTTCAGAGGCCGGCAATCACTAAACATTTATCGAATATTTTTGAAAGCGGCGAGTTGACTGAAAATTCAGTATGTTCCATTATGGAACATACTGCCGGTGATAGTAAGAAATACAAAACAAAATTCTATAATCTGGACGCTATTATTTCTGTTGGCTACCGTGTCAATTCATTGCAGGCTACCCACTTCCGCATCTGGGCTACTGAAAGATTGAAAGAATACATTGTCAAAGGCTTTACAATGGATGACGAACGGTTAAAAAATCCTCAGTATATCTTTGGCCAGGACTATTTTGATGAACAGTTGGAGCGTATCCGGGACATCCGTGCCAGCGAAAGGCGCTTCTATCAAAAGATTACTGATATCTATTCTCAATGCAGCGCCGATTATGATTCCCAATGTGAAGAAACTGGTAAATTCTTTGCTACTGTTCAGAATAAACTTCATTGGGCCATCAGTAAGCATACTGCTGCAGAAATTATCCTTTCACGTGCTGATAGTAAAAAACTTAATATGGGACTTACCTCGTGGAAAAACGGACCTGGAGGAAAAATAAGAAAAACTGATGTTATTGTTGCAAAAAACTATTTGAATGAACAAGAATTAGACAGTCTTAACCGTATTGTTTCGATGTATTTGGATTATGCTGAAATGCAGGCAAAGAAACAAACCATTATGTACATGAAAGATTGGGTGGCCAAATTGGATGCTTTCCTTCAATTCAATGAAAGAGACATTCTTCATGACCCAGGTAAGGTTACTGCGGAAATTGCAAAAACATTTGCTGAAGAAGAATTTGAGAAATATGAGAAGATACAATTACAAATTTACGAATCAGATTTTGATAAGCTTATAAAGAATAAACTAATTAGCGACAATATTGATAAAAATGGCTCCAATTAATTATTTCCATAATTTCTGGTTGCCAATCATTTTAATAAGTACAGCTACCTATTGCATATAGAAATGTTTAAGTATTGAATGGCAATATAATTTTCGTATGTAGCTTCCTCTCTCCCCCCCAAAAAAAATTTTCCACAGCATATACAACACCAAACGGTTTTTTCGTCTTAATGCCGTATGTTAAGATTTCAGTACATAGAGTTTCTTTGGGCGTTGGCGGCACTGCCGCTGCTGGCGCTGTTTTACTTCCTGCTGAGGCGGTACAGGGTAGCGCTGCTCAGGCGTTACGGCGACCTGAACCTCATTCCCAGCCTCTATCCGAACGTTTCACCGTTGAAGTCGCTGTTGAAGTTCATCATTTTGCTCGCTGCCTTCACTTTCCTTGTCCTGGCGATGGCAAACCTGCAGATTGGATCGAAACTGGAAGAGGGCACACGTAAAGGCGGGGACATCATCGTTGCCGTGGACGTCTCAAACAGCATGATGGCAAAGGACAACAGCTCCGAGTCGGCCCTGAGCAGGCTCGAGCTCGCCAAATTCTCCATTTCTAAGCTCATTGACAAGCTGCGTGGAGACCAGATCGGCATCGTTACTTTCGCAGGTGAAGCCTCTCTGCATCTGCCGCTTACTACCGATTACTCCGCTGCCAAGCTGTTCCTCGGTACAGTCAATACCGACCTGATACCGACACAGGGAACCGCCATCAGTAAAGCCATCGGGATTGCAGAAACTTCATTCGAGCCGGACACTACTGAAGAAAACGGTAAGAAAGTCATATACGACGACCGTGCCGGTAAAACTCTGATAATCATTACCGACGGTGAAGACCACGAAAAGAATGTACTGGAAGAAGCGAAGAAAGCAGCGGAGAAAGGCATTGTGATCCATACCATCGGCATGGGCTCCCCAAACGGCAGTCCCATCCCGGTTACTAACGAAGAAGGCGGAGCTACGGACTTCATGAAAGACGAAAACGGAAAGATTATTCTTTCGAGCCTTAATGAAGACATACTCCGCAGCATAGCTTCCATCGGCGGCGGCACCTATCTTAACGCCTCAAACGGCGACCCCGATTTTGCCAACCTGATGGAAGAACTGGGAAAGGCAGACAAGAAAGATTTCGGTACGATGAAGTTCTCCGAATATGAGTCCGGTTTCCAGTATTTTGCAGCAGTTGCTTTCCTGCTCCTGCTGATTGAATTGTTCATCAGTGAAAAGAAAAGCCGCCTGTTTGCAACACTCGATTTGTTCAGGGAAAATAATTCGAATAAGAAATAGAAATGAGTCTTTTGAATATCAACGGATTTCAGGATTGGCGCGGCTTTCCCCACCTTGGATAAGGAGGGGGCAGGGGGTGGTTTGACAGAGTTCATCAAGTTAATAAAGTTTGTAAAGTTTATCAAGACAGAAGAATGCAGAATGTAGGGAAAGACAAAACCGGAGCGGCTTTCCCCTCCTTGGATAAGGAGGGGGTAGGGGGTGGTTTGATTCTCAGTTCATCAAGTTAATAAAGTTTGTAAAGTTTGTAAAGACAGAAGAATGCAGAATGTAGGGAAAGACAAAACCGGAGCGGCTTTCCCCTC
>CAZWLN010000024.1:56772-62001 GCA_964634885.1 uncultured Hyphomicrobiales bacterium
CTTGGATAAGGAGGGGGCAGGGGGTGGTTTGATTTGATGTTTCCTGAAATATAAAAAATATAAAATGATGAGAACAGGGTTATGAAAATATCTAAAGTAATTGGTATATTATTCTTACTGGCAGTCGGCATTAACGCCGTACAAGCCGAATCGGCAAAGAGCCTTCTGAGGGATGGTAACAGCCATTACTCCGATGGTGAGTATTCTGAGGCTGAACAGAACTATTCCAAGTCCTATTCTGTTGACCCTTCCTATACAAAAGCCGTTTTTAACAAGGGCGACGCCCTCTATAAACTGGATAAATACTATGATGCGGTAGAGAGTTTTGTGCTTTCTTCGTCGAAATTCAACGACAAGATACTCCATTCATACTCCATGTACAACCTCGGCAATTCCTATTACAGGATATCCTCAGACACTTCCTACGACATTTACACCCGCTACGAGACAATCCTCAAAAGCATCGATTCATACAAGGATGCTCTCAGGAAGAATCCATCCGATATGGAAGCCAAGCATAACCTGGCTTTCGTACAAAGAAAGCTTTGGGAACTGAAGCAGGATCCGGAACTGTCGAAGTATTCCGACCTGAAAAACCAGCAGGATTCACTTCAGAAGAAACTGGACTCACTCGACAGGCAAATAAAGCAGAAAGACGATGAGATCGACCGGATGGCACAGAAAGAGGATTCCCTCTACAAGAAAGAACAGGAGCTGCAGAAAAAGAAAGAGGAGATGCAGAAAAAAAATGAACAGCAGGAAAAAATAGATAATCTACAGAAACAGATAGACTCACTCAGGAACGAGCGCCAACAGACAGCTCAGGAACGCCGGCAGGCGCAGGAAGAAAAGCAGCAGGCCCGGGAGCAGCAGCAACAGACCGGTGAACAGGAACAGCAGGTTGCCGACAACAAGGACCAGATGCGCAAGGAGTCGATGGAACAAAAGATCGACCGGCTGAAAAAGGAGTTGGAACAGGAAAAGCAGAAACTCGAACAGGAGAAACAGGAACTGAAGCAGGAGCAGCAAAAACTGGACCAGATGAAGGACGCCAACGGTGAGCAAAAGGAACAGCAGGAACAAAAAGTACAGGACGGGGAAAAACAGGTTCAGCAGCAGCAGCAGCAGGTTGACAAGAAGCAGGAACAGCTTGACAGGCAGCAGGAAAACAGAGACCGGATGACTGAGGACAAGATCAAGCAGGAGCAGGACAAAGTTGACCGGATGAAGAAGGAAATCGGTGAAAAGGAAAAGAAGCTGAGTGACGCCAGGGATAAGAAAGAGCAGGCACAGGAGCAGTCCCGCAAGGAACAGATGGAAAACAGGGAGCAGGACCTCCAGAAAGATATTGACAAACAGAAAGAGCAATTGGACAAGAAGGAAGACAAGCTGGCACAACAGAAAGAGCAGCAGATGAAAGAACAACAGAAAGAGCAGAGTGAGAACCAGCAGCAGCAACAGGAACAAACTGCCGATCAGCAACAGCAGAACATCGATCAGTCACAGCAGCAGCTCGACAAAGAAAAACAGGACCTTGAAAAACAGCAGCAGCAGCAACAGCAGGGCAAGCAAAGCCAGGACATCGATAAACAGATGGACATGAACCAGAAACAAAACGAACTGAACAAAAAACAGCAGGACCTGAACCAGCAGCAGAACCAGGCGAATGAAAAACAGAAGGAGTCGATGGACGAGAAATCCGGGGATGAAGGACAAAACGCCGGGAAAGAGCAACAGTCTCTTGACAAAAAGCTCGACGAGATGAAAAAAGATATGGACAAGATGAATCAAGAGCAGGCAAAGCAGCAGGAGATGCAAAAGAAGATGGAAAACATGAAGAAGCAGATGGACAAGGAGTCCAATCCTCAGAAGAAAGAACAGATGAAACAGCAGATGGCACAGATGCAGAAACAGTTCGACAAAACTCAGGACAACATTGACAAAAAGCAGCAGGAATTGAAACAAAAACAGGAGCAATTCAAACAGCAGCTCGGCAAAGCAATGAAATCTGCACAGCAGGCACAGGCTGATGAGAAGAAAGACGGCAGCAACGAGGAGAAGTCTGCTCAGGATATGTTCAAAATGCAGATGCAGAACCAGAATTTCACCGAGAAAGATATTGACAGGATATTGAACAATCTTCAACTCAACGAAAAGAAGATTCAAAAGAAAATGACGGACAAAAAGAAGCCGAAAAAGAGTCTTGGTAAGAATTGGTAATTGCCAATCCTGTTTGAGTTCGGTTATTTAACATGAAGGGAAAATAAATTTCGTTTCTTATACGTTAAAAACCATGCTGAAAATAGATTTATAAAAATAATCGATCTGAAGTTATGACAAAGAAAACGTGGATATTGGTAATGATTGGGTTGATTGGCTGTGTGAGTGCGGCCTCCAGCCAGAACTATTCATTTACGGCGACAGCCAGCCCCAAAGTTGTAAGCCAGGGCAATACATTGCAGGTATCGTTTACCATCGAGAATGCAAATGCCTCGAATTTCAAGGCGCCGACATTTCCCGGCTTCGATATTGCCATGGGGCCCAGCCAGTCGCAGCAGACAAGTATTATCAACGGGAGGCGCAGCAGCTCTGTTTCCATCAACTATGTACTGGTGGCAAAGCAGAAAGGTACCTTCACGATTATGCCTGCCAGCGTTACCATCAACGGGCAGATTGTCAAGTCAAACAGCCTGACGATACAGGTTGTCGAGCCTTCACAGGCAGAGAAAATGGCCAGGGCCGAGGAGAACCAGGCAGAAAAAGACCTGAACTCGAAAGCGATGGGCTACATAAAGAATAAATTGTTCCTCAGGCTCAGTACAAGTAAAAAAGATGTTTACCAGGGCGAGCAGATCGTTGCGGAGTACCGCCTGTTCATTCACAGGGACCTGGAAAGGTCTGTGTCGCAGACTTCCACACCGAAGGTACCCATTCTTAGCGGCTTTTTTTCAGAAGAAGTCGAGGTAAAAGACCCTGTTCCTTCCACTGAAGTCATTAACGGTGAACCTTACAGGTGCATACTGATCAAAAAAGTGATACTTATGCCGCAAAAGAGCGGTAAACTGACGATCGATCCTTTGAAAATGGACTTCAAAGTCCGCGTCAGCGTGAATGCACCTAAGCAAAAGAAGAAAAAGAAGAGCAATAGTCCTTTCTTTGACGATCCATTCGAAGATTTCTTCGACGATCCTTTCTTTAGCAGGAATTCTTACAGGGATTTCGAATACACAGCTTCTTCAGGCAGCGAGACTATTAATGTCAGGCCTCTGCCGGCCAATCCGCCTGTTAGCTTCAACGGCGCCGTCGGCAAGTTCGAGCTGATTGCCAATCTGAACAAGACAAATACCAGGACTAATGAGCCTGTGACGTTAAAACTGAAAATATCCGGTTCCGGTAACCTTAAGCTGATTGAACCCCTCGATCTGAAAATACCTCCGGACATCGAAAGCTTCGAACCAAAGACCATCGATGATATATCGATGAGTACCAACGGCATTAGCGGCAGCAAGTCCTTCGAGTACCTGCTGATACCGAGGTATCCCGGCAGCTATACCATCGGGCCAATCGAATTTACATATTTTGACCTTGACAGGAAACAGTATGTAACCGTCAAATCTGCAGCTTTTAACCTCATCGTTACCAAAGGTGAAGGCGCCGTGGTAAGGGCTAATGGCAATGGCGGGGAAGAGCTGAAAGTCATTGGCGAGGACATCAGGTTCATTAAAACCGGCGATTCGGATTTCAATAAAAGCGGCGATTCATTCTTTGGTTCCTGGCTCTTTTACCTGATGAGCATCTCACCGGCTTTGTTCTTTGCTTTTGTGTTCGTTTACTGGCGTAAACGCCGCGACCTCTACGAGAACGAAGCGCTGATGAAATCCCGCAGGGCTGAGAAGATTGCCCGTCAGAGGCTCAATCTTGCAAAGAATCATCTGGATGCAGGCAACAAACCGCAATTTTTTGAGGAACTGTCAAAGGCCACCTGGGGTTACATCAGCGATAAGCTGCACATACCTGTTTCCGAACTTACGAGAGACAACGCCTCTGCTTCATTGAAGAACATGAACATCGACGTAGCTGTAATTGCAAATCTTATGGATATCATCGACAAATGTGAATATGCCAGGTTTGCCCCTTCGGGAGATGAAAACATAGCAATGGGTAAGGTTTTCGAAGATTCCGTTACGGTATTGTCTGGTATCGAAGAAAAATTAAAACAAGGTTGAGAGGCAATAATGAAGAAGATAATAATTTTATTTGTAATAGTTTTCTCAGCATCTACTGCTTTTGCTGTACAGAACGATTCAACGATTGCCCCAGGCGACATCAGGGCAACTGTAAGAATAAGCGACGAATCATCTTGTCCTGACTACTTTACCAAAGCCAATGCCCTCTATGACAAGGCAGATTTCCAGGCAGCTCTTGACATATACGCTGCCATTGCCGGTTCGGGTTACATATCACCCGAATTGTACTACAACATGGGCAACACATATTTCAGGCTGAACAATCTTTCTTCAGCCCTCCTTTTTTATGAAAAGGCAGCTAAACTTCAGCCAAATGACGACGACATCGTGTATAACATTGCTTTTGTCAACGGGATGATTACAGACAGGATTGAAAAGAAGCCTGAACTGTTCGTTTGGGAGTGGCTGAAAACCTTCAGGAATATGCAGTCTTCTGCAGGATGGGCCTCTACGATCGTGATCTTCTCGTGGCTTACATTTGCAGCCCTTGCGGTATATCTTGTAATCAGGCTTATATTCTGGCGTAAAGTATCGTTCATCGCTTCGCTGTTCTTCTTTACCGTAACCTTGGTCAGTGTGTATTTTGCAAACGCAAAATACTCTGATGAAAACTCAGCCGACACAGCAATAGTCTTTTCTCCAAGGGTTGACATCAGGCATTCGCCCGAAGAAAACGGTAAAGTCTATCTTACCTTACATGAAGGTACAAAAGTTGTGATCGAAGAAGAACTTAACGGTTGGTATAAGATCAGGCTCATAGACGGGAGAATCGGCTGGATTGCCCGGGAAAGCCTTCGGATCATCTGATCGCCGTGTGTACTTTTTGCTCGATTTTACATGTGATTATTATTATTTTTCTTTGTTAATACTGATATAAAATATATATTTGTCAATTGGTTTATTATCATTGAGAAATATATGAGCAATATCGACTTATCGAAGATCAACCTGCGAAACGACATCATTTTCAAATATGTATTTG
>CAZWLN010000025.1:0-35151 GCA_964634885.1 uncultured Hyphomicrobiales bacterium
GTCATTGTTGGTAGCAGGCTGCCACGACGAGCCGTTCCAGGTGAGGACATTGCCGTTGGCGGCGCCTGAGCCGGATAGCTTCAATGGGCTCTCCCCGGTACCGTCCCCTTCTAAGTTGGCGCCGGCTACTACCTTCTGGCTGCCCCAACCGTCGCCACTGACTTTTGCAGGCTGCCACGACGATCCGTTCCATTGGAGAAAATCGCCGTTGGCGGCGCCCGAACCGGACAGTTTCAACGGGCTGTCATCGGTGCCTTCTCCTTCTAAGTTTGCACCTGCAACAACTTTCTGGCTGCCCCAACCGTCGCCGCTGACTTTACCGGCTGTCCAAATGTTGCCGTCCCATTGAAGGACATCGCCTACAGTCGCGTTCTGCTTGGCTATCCTCAACGGTGACGACAATGTGCCGCTACCTTCGAGAGTGCCGTTGGTGGCTACTGTCTGGCTGCCCCAGTTGTCGCCTGCGCTGCCCCCGCTTGTCGGAAGTGTAACCACGTTCCCCTGGCTGATCGACAATTGGTTGCCGTTTACCGTTAAGGTCTGGATCTCATTTGCAGGGTCTGAGTCAGCATCTCCCGATCGCGATTTCTCGGCAAAGTGCGCGTAGGGTACAGCCAGCAGCCTCGTTGTGCCCACTTCAGTGTAGGCATTGCCGCCGAAGAGATCAATTTCGACTTTAAAGTAATAATCATTGCTGCCCCAGTCAATCGTCGCATAGCTGCCTTTTTGGACTGAACCGGAGCCGATGGGTAGCGTAAACAGCCCGTAATCATCGGTTTTTACGCTGTGCTTTTCAACGTAAACAGCAGTTCCGGATGCGCTTCCCTGAAGCAGGGAGAATCTCACACTGATCTGCTTATTCACAAGCAGCTTGTTCTCCGAGTCGCGCGCTGCTGCCTGGAAGTTGATCGGCTTCATATCCTGGGAGGACAGAGGAATTACACTGATTAGAAATATTATTATGAGAATAAGAATGGTTTTCATGTTCGACCTCAACACAATTACTATCACAAAGCTATTTTGTTCAAATTTGTTGTCTCAGCCGTGTTTTATTCTTATTTCGGGACGCTCGTTTTTCACGGTTTCATCCGGGCTATCAGATTGCCGTCCCGTGTATTTTAATTTTCTTCACTGCCGGTCTTATTATCTGACTGACATTTGAAAATATCAAATCAATCCTTATAACAATTAATTAATTCTTGTTAATATAGAGATTAAATACTTTATTATCAAGGTAAATTTAACTGAGCAGATACTAAAAATTGAAAAATTTGAAATTGTTAGTTAATTTTAAAAAATTATTCATAATTTTCAGTATATTACTTATTAATAAAATTATTTTTTTATATTAGTATGTTAGGGTATAATTAAATTTTAGGGAATTATATATGACGGCAGGAAAGATCATAGCGCTGGTTATCAATCTGGTATTGATCCCTTTAATGGCAAAGGCCCAGCAGCCCCTTGACAGCCAGGAACCCGATAGCGCCGGCACCTATACTTCATATATCCTGGCGATGCAGGAACCCGAAAAGGTTATAAAACTCGACCTCTCTTTCCAGGGGATGAAACAGATTCCGGACAGCATTGTTTTACTTAAGAACCTGCAAATACTAATACTGTCCGACAACGATATCGACTCCATACCGGACTTCATCGGTGAATTGCAGAACCTTCAGGAACTGTACATTAACAAAAACAGGGTTGAGTTCGTTTCCGACAGCATCTGCAAACTGACAAAACTCAGGAAGCTGCAACTCGTACGCAACCGAATCAAATACCTGCCGATGAGGATTGGCGAAATTGAGAGCCTCGAAGAGCTTGTCCTCTCGAAAAACAGGTTCAAAGAGATACCCCTCAGCATCGGCAACCTCGCAAACCTTAGGGAAATGTACCTCTCTGATAATAAAATCAAATACCTCCCGCAAAGCATCATAGAACTTAATAAATTGAAGAAACTGTACCTGTTCGGCAATAATATTCCCGACGACGAAAAGGAAGTAATCACTAAACTGCTGCCTAACACTGAAGTCATCTGGTAACCGACGCAGGAACAATATTTATAGAACTGACTGCCGGAGAATGAATTATGTTTTTGGATTTCCTTACAGTTAAAGAACGCGAGAACTTTCTCGAACTTACCTATCTTGTAGCTAACTGTGACAAAAATTTTCACTCTGAAGAAAAGAAACTCATCGAATTCTATAAGAAAGAGTCTTCGATGCCCGATTACACAATAAGTAACCGTAAGCTCGACGACATCCTGGACGACCTGAACGACAGTTCCTTCGTTAGTAAGACTTCCATCCTCCTGGAAATCCTTTCACTCGTACTTGCAGACCTAGAATACGACGGTGAGGAACAGAAAATCATCAAACGTATCAGGGAGAAATGGCAGATTTCCGACAATCAGTTCATTGAAATTACCCACTGGCTCAAAGACAGGAATATCATCCTTAAAGCAGAAAACCTGTAACCTTCAGATTCTCAGAACTACGACGAGTAATAATTCTTATCATTCACAAAAATGCTTTGTGCCTTACTCCGCAACTGTGAACTTTGTGCCGTACGAGCCGTTTCTGTGAGTTACCTTCAGGTAATAGACACCGGGAGCCAGGTCAGAAGTATGGAAATATACTATATTGTCCGTGTAGTTGTCCGACCCGGCAATGTCCCTGATCTTTGCGCCAAGGGACGAAAACAATTCTATCTTTGCTTTCGTCGGCTCCGTAAAATCAAGCCTGATGTATGCGAGGCTGCCTGCCGGATTGGGCCAGACGCTGAACTTCGGCTCCGCTGCGCCATTTTCCGCCTCAGGAACGTCGTTGGTACCGTAACCGGGAAGAACCCTGACGTCAGTATTCAATATCTTATGTTTAGTATTGTCGGTATTGTAGTATGAAACAAACGCGAACAGAGTAATGTCCTCAGGTTTCCACCTGTCCGGTATCTTGTAATCCTCAAGTTTATAGGTGTATGTCACACCGGTTTCCGGTATTGAAGGAATCAGGCCTTCTTTACCCCATGCACCTGTAGGCAGCGCCCGGAGGACATGCCTGTGCTGGTATCCGACGATGGAGTCGCCTTTATGGTACAATTCAGGATAGGTCGGGTCATTATTGAAGTAATTCTTCTGGTCCCAGCCTTTACCTACCCCGCTGACGCTGTCCTCGACGATTGCCAGGTTAAAACGAAAGTCGTTAGAACTTTTTTCAGTAAGAAACTGAACAGATAGTTCGGCATTGAGCAGACGGCTTTCTTTCTGAAAATCAAGGGAGACAAACGACACAATAGCTTCTGCCGGTTCGTTCAGCCTTTCAGCACAGACGCTGTCCCACTTCTGGCGGGACACACCGATGTATCCTTCCTTCGTGTAAACCGGGATGGGGTAGTGGCCTCTGTCGATGGCAGCAGCAGGAGCAAATTTCGTATATTTCGCAGCAATGGTGCTGCTTTCGCCGATTGTCATACTGTCGGTACCGAAACCGGCATGGTGTGTAAAAGTATAGAGATGGGGGTATTTGTGTATCAGCTTCTCGGCGATTATGCCGCCTTCGGGGCAGAATCCACAGGGAGCCGTTGAGAACTCCTCAAGCAGGACATTTTTTACAGGTGCCTGGCAGTAAGCAGACAAGGACAAGAATAATACTGTCAATAACCAAGTAAGATATTTCATTGTAAAACCCGCAACAAATGAAAGAACAACTTTTTAACAAATTAAAACAATAAGCTGGTAAATTGCAAAAAGAAAGTGGTAAGGATGAGTTACTATAATTATTATAGTATTCAATCACTTTTTATTATAGACGGCATTTTTTATTTCGAAACATCACAATCGTTTTTTGCATCCCTTGCAACAACTGTTGTATTATTGTAATCAATCACTTATGTATAGTATTTAAACAATATTTTGGTTCTTCGCTATTCAGTCTGGGTATAAAGAGTATCTATAATTACGATAATGGGTATTAGCAGTAATAGGAAATTTTGCAACAATACAGGAATAAAGCGCCATTACACACCCCCCGACCCCCTCTTGATTGAGGGGGAGCGTTGTTTCAGGTTCAAACCCCTCTGATAAGAGGGGTGGCTGCGGCAGCAGCCGGGGTGTGTCTATTAATATTGATAAATTCATATTTGTTTTATCTTCGTTATTTACCCACTGCAAATAGCAAAGAACCAATATTTTGAATACCCGAATAAATTTATTTGCAAAATATATATGTATTATTTAATTTTGTAGTGAGCTATAAAATTGAATAATAGAATAATTATATAATAAGCTATAATATAATAATTTTAATCTATTATATGTAAGAAATGAATGAGTTACCGAATTCGAAAATATAGCCGGGTATCTGACCGGTCGTTTGAGACAAGACAGAAGGCAGAGGACAGGTCCGGAGTAATAAATTTCCTTTTTTCACAATTTTGACGTAAAATATGAAAGCAAAAATCATTCTATTGGTAGTATTAAGCTTCCTTTCATCAGTTGAAGCAAATGCACAGACAGAGTCAACACCAACGCAAACCGTAAAAGGCAGCATTATTAATTTCTCCAACCGTTCAGCGGTCAATTCTGCAACAATAAGGATATTGGGAACAAACAAGGGCGCCATCTCCGATGAAAACGGCAATTACAGGATTAAGAATGTGCCCGTCGGCAGATACAACCTGCAGGCTACATTCATCGGGTTCGAAACGCAAACGATTGCAATCATTGTCTCATCGGGCAAAGAAGTGGTTGTAAATTTCGAGCTTAAAGAAAGCGTCATCAATACAAAAGAAGTAAATGTATCGGGCACAAAAGGATCCTCGGTAGCCATCAATGAATCGGCCATCGTAAGCTCCGTACGGTTTACCCTGGACGACGTCAGCCGCTTTGCCGGATCGCTGAACGACCCGGCACGAATGGCACAGAGTTTTGCCGGGGTACTCGGAACCAACGACCAGCGAAACGACATAATAATACGCGGGGGGGCGCCTACGGAACTCCTATGGAGGCTCGACAACCTTGACATACCCAATCCCAACCATTTTGCCACCGAAGGAGCAAGCGGCGGCCCAATCTGTGCAATCAATACTACGTTGCTGAGCAATTCCGACTTTTTAACCGGCGCTTTTCCTGCCGAATACGGCGATAAGCTGAGCGGGGTGTTCGACCTGAAAACGAGGAGAGGCAACAGGGACAAGTACGAATTTATGGCACAAATCGGTTTCAACGGCTTCGAGCTTGGCGCCGAAGGCCCGGTAAAGTTTGCCGACGGTTCATTTATTATAAATTACAGGTACTCATTCCTCAGCCTGCTCGAAGCAATGGGAGTGTCGTTCGGTTTCTCGGGGGTCCCAAAATACCAGGATCTGTCCTTCAAAAATGATTACAACCTCGGCGACAACCACCGGCTGTCAATCACAGGGCTTTGGGGCACCAGCGCCATGGATAATTTGGAAAGCAAGGAAGAAGACGTCGTTACAGGCGATTTCGACACTAAAGTCAGGACGGAACTCATGGCCATTGCTGTTAACCTCCAATCGATCTTCAGCGACAAAATATATGGGAACCTAACAGTAGGGATATGTTCGGAGGCATTCAACACAGAAGACGACTCACTGACTGTTGGTCCCGGCCATGAAGTGATTTCTACGGACAAATGGTACACTGCAGATTCGAGGGAGTCCTTCGCAGACGTCAAATACATGCTCAATTACACACCGGAGCCGTCTCAAACCTTTTCTGCAGGTTTTACCTCCCGTTACAGGTTCTATAACCTGAAAGACGACAGATACACTGTCGATAACAACGAAGGGGCAATATACCACCTGAGAGCCGACGGCGACGCAATGCAGTACCTGGGTTTCCTTAACTGGAACTGGCGCATTAACAACGATTTGAACGTAGTACTGGGTGTACACTCCCAATACTTCGCACTCCCGGAAAAAACCAGCGTCGAACCGCGTGCTTCCCTGTCATGGAGTTTCACGCCGAAGCAGCGGTTAACGCTTGGATTGGGTGTTCACAGCCAATCATTGCCGCTCGGTACCTATTACCTCGATGAGCAGAACAGGAACCTGGATTTCATTCGGGCTGTCCACTATGTAACCGGTTACACGCTGACTCTGGCCGAAGACTCTTACATCAAATTAGAAGGATACTTTAAGGATATTTCAAAAGCGCCGGTTGAAACCACTCCCTCGACTTTTTCGTTTTTGAACGCCGGCGCCAATTTCGGCAGCGCTTTCGGCGAGGATTCTATGGTCAGCAAAGGACTGGGAAGGACTTACGGCGCCGAACTGTCTTTCATTAAAAACTTCACGGAGGGATACTATATTACCGCTGCGCTGTCGTTTGTAAGGCAGGAATTCAAAGCCTCCGACGGCGAATGGAGATGGGGCGCCTTCGACAACAGGTTCATCCTCAATTTATTAGCAGGTTACGAATGGGTACTGTCTAACAATATTACAATTGAATTTTCCGGTAAATATACTTTTGCGGGCGGCGCTCCATACATTCCATACGACGTAGAGAGGTCAAAGCTGGAAAACGACGGATGCCGCGATTACAGCCGCGCCTATTCTGTCCGTAAGCCGAACTACTCCCGCTTAGATTTCAAAACTGACTTCAGGTTGAATTTCAACGGATGGTCGCTGATCAGCTTCGTTTCGGTCCAGAACCTCCTGAACACAGACAACGTGCTGAAGTACAGTTGGGACAAGACAGAACAGAGAGTAAAGGAAAAATACCAGCAGGGCATCTACCCGATGGGAGGAATAAAAATCGAATTCTGAGGCCGGTACCTTGTTTGAATCAGGTGGGGGTATTGATGAAAAGTCCTCCCCCTGGGGAGGATTCAGTTGGGGTATGGAGCGATAGTCGTTTCGGTTTACTTATTCTTACAAGTGTACTTGATGAAATTGATATGCTACATATTAACAACCCCATCCCAGCCTTCCCCAAGGGGAAGGGGCAAGAAGAAGCAGGGTTCTTCGAGTCCTCCCCTTGGGGAGGATTTAGGTGGGGTATGGTACGACAGTCGTTCCAGTTTAACTTATTCTTATATGTTAACTTGATGAAATTGACAAACTGAAGTCCAACCACCCCCTGCCCCCTCCTTGTCAAAGGAGGGGAAAGCAGCTACAGAAGGGGCTCTACCTTCATTTAAGATGGGCAATGAAATTGTTTACAAAATATTGATTATTTTTACATTTGGCAAAATTTAAAAAAATGGGTAAAGGGAAATGGATAAGCTGAAAAACATACCCCTGAGGGAAAGGAAAGCTGCCAGGACAAAACTGGACCTGCTGAATGCCATGCTCGAAAAGACAAAATCGGCTAAGCTCCATGACATATCGATCAAGGAGCTGTGTTACGAGGCCAGTGTTTCCGAAGGCACATTTTTCAATTACTTTTCCAAGAAAGAAAACATGCTGATTTTCTTCATCAAGCTCTGGAGCCTTCAGACCTCATACCTGTCCGGCAGGGAATTCGGTGAGACAAGCGGAATCGGCAAGCTGGAGTATATTTTCAGGATCACCGGCGAGGTGAAGACCATCGGCCACCAGAGGATACTGGGGGAAATCATTGCCAATTTCGCGCTCGACGCCTTCAGCGAGCAATTGATTCAAAACGACCTGACCGTCGCCGAAAAAATCATGGCTTTCCCCGAATACCCCGATATTGAAACGGTACCGTATTTCAACCTGTTCGACATCTTTAAGAACAACATGGAGCTTGCGGTGAGGCTCGGCGAGCTGCCGGCGGAGACAGACATAATGGATGCAGTCATGTCTATTGCCATCATATTCTACGGGGTGCCGTTAATTCTGGGAGTGGACAGGCTGGACGCCCTCCCCGAGGTCTATCTTAACAACCTGCACAATCTGTGGAAACGGCTGAAGAGTTATTAGTTCATCAAGTTTGTAAAGTTCGTCAAGTTTATAAAGAATTTTAAATTACGAATTACAAATGAAAAATGAAAAAGGAAGAAGCTGAGCCAGAGAGGCTTTTTCCCCCGCCTTGGATAAGGAGGGGGCAGGGGGTGGTTTGACTCTTTAGTTCATTAAGTTTGTAAAGTTTGTCAAGTTTATAAAGTAAGAAGAAGCTGAACCGGCGCATCTTACTCCTTCCCCTTGGGGAAGGCAGGGATGGGGTTAGTAGTTCGTCAAGTTCGTAAAGAATGCTGAGCCGAGCGCAGCGAGACCGGCGGAGCCAATGCTGAATAACGAATTACGAATTACGAATTACGAATGAAAAATTAAAAATGAAGAATGCTGAGCCGGAGCAACTTTCCTCTCATTGTATAAGGAGGGGGCAGGGGGTGGTTGGAATTATCGATGATTTTCGGAATTGGTTAGCACTCAGCCACTGTTACGTCCAGGGTATGAGGGTCTGTAATCATTTTGGTACGATGATATCAATAAGTTCTTTTTCCCTTGAAAGGATATTATTAATAAGCTCCGACATGGTAATCTTTTTTTCTGTGGCAAGCTCCGAATAGAACTTTCGATTACTTTCATTCAGATAGACCGGCAACTCTATCTCATTTTCAGGAACATAGAACTTGCCTTAACTCCTTTCGAGAAATCATATTCCTTTTTCATAGGGCACCTTCTTCAGGTTTGATATATCCACTTCAAATTTCATTCTGCTAATCTCTATAATAATACTTTCAAATAATAGGTCGGAGAATAATATTAAATATTACTTTAACAAGTAGTTTATTAGTATTCTAATGATCTGGGGATTGACTGAATTATGTTCACTTGTGCATTAATCAAAAATAATCTGCCTGTTTCCGTCAGATCAAAGAAAAGATATGGCTCTTAAAATATTTTATTATAATGGTCAAAGCAAGCACCAATATAGAATTTACCACAAATTTGAAATATTTCCTGAAGTTAAAGTTTGTGGGCCCGGAGGGACTTGAACCCCCGACCTGCGGATTATGAGTCCGACGCTCTAACCAACTGAGCTACAGGCCCGTTTTCCTGCCGACGCGTCAACAGGAATACAAATATACGAATTTTTTCTTAATAATTAAAAATTCCTACAAAAAGTCCAAGTTGTACCGAAAGGCCGTTCCCATTGATGTCCGGCACTGTGCTGCTTTCAAGGCTCGTCGTCCTGTTCAGCTTCCAGTCTCCCATGAATGTCATGTTGTAGCCTACGTTTGCCCTGACCATTACCAGCGGCACCACCGCATACTCCAGGTAGAGGTTCGGACGTATGAAAGTCAACGGCGCCGTCGCACGCTGGAAATAGCTGTTGTTGCCTGCCGTGGGGCTGAAGTCCGGCCACTTGCCGTTCTTGGGCGACTTGTAAGCTTCTATGTTGATCTCGCCCCAGCCGCCGGTAACGCCTACGAGCACCGCAAACTTCCTGAAAAGAACAAACGGGTAATCGATGGATACGCCGGTCATGCCTACGTCGAAGTTGAAGCCGTGGGTTGTGTCCCCGAATTTCGTTTCGAGATTAGAGGCTCCGCCCAGGCCAACGACACCGATGCGCAGATCCTTCAGGAAAGGTATCTTGAGCATGCCCATGTGTACAAAACCGTGTGCACCCTGAAGATAGATGGTCGATTTGAAGTCGCCGGGTACAAGGTTCATGTTCTCAAGGAGTGGGTCGAGTTTGTCGAGGTTGAAAAAGCTGAAGTCACCGATATAGCCGCCGCCTACAGCAAAGTACGTAAGCGATTCCTCCGGTTCAGGTGCATTTTCAAATTCCATGTTGTCCAGGTCTTCGTCCTGGGCGCTAAGATATGTAAAAGAGGAGAACCCTATGATCAGGGCCATCAGTATTCTTTTCAATTCCATTTTTCACCCGCAAATATTTATAATCAATTCAATTCATTGTCCTTTGACGTACAGACCAAATTATGATTTTTCTTTAATATAATTATTATATTGTTCTAATAAATTCGGGAGCATTACACCGGAAGGCCCTTGCAGGTGCAAATCGGCACGGGTGCTGAGTACGGTTCTGTTCGGGTTGACTTCTACCACGAATGCGCCTGCCTGTTTTGCAGTGTATGGCAGGCTTGCAGCGGGATAGACTTCGGCTGAGGTACCGACGCTGAAGAACACATCGCAGGAAAAGGCGGCCCGCTCAGCCGCTTCCATCGCTCCGTCGGGGAGCATTTCGCCGAACCAGACCACCGATGGCCTGATCAGCCCTGAACAGTACGGACACCGCGGCAGTTCTCCTTCGGGTATGTCGTCGGGCAGCTTCGCAGGCTTCCTGCAATCCATACAGTGGTTGTCCACGAGGTTGCCGTGAAGCTCCACAACATTGGTAGAGCCGGCTTTCTGGTGCAGCCTGTCCACGTTCTGGGTAATGAGTGTAAAAACCGGGAACAGCTTTTCCATCGCGGCGATGGCAAGATGGCCGGGATTGGGGTTCAGGTTGCGAAGCAGGTCCCACCGCTCGCGGTACCAGCGTAGTACAGCTCGCGGATTAGCCATGAATCCTTCCATGCTCGCCAGTTCCATCGGGTTCAACGTAGCCCACAGGCCGTCAGGATCGCGGAAAGTTTTAACTCCGCTTTCGGCAGAAACGCCGGCTCCTGTCAGTACTGCAACACTTCGCGCCCTGCCGAGCCTTTCAAGTAATATCTCAGGTATTTCCATCTCAATCCTTTACATACTCATCATATTCCTTCACCACAAATTAAGTAGTAATCACCAATTTGTAAAGCCAATAATTATTTGCCGTTAATTTTTTACGTTTTCATCCGTTATATTGTTTGACGAAAGGTAAATGGATTAAATAGTACCGGCAACAACACGGTATTAACAAATGCCTTTTCACAAACGAGGTGTTTTTATATTGAAAGTAAACAATTAAGAAAGAAAATATATGAAAAAAAATAACCTGACTGCAAGAATTACCATACTGACTAGTATTATTGTCACGACAATGTCCGTCGTGCTTGTGTTCTCAGGGAATGCCCGGACAGACTCAATCGGGGCTGTCGTTACTGAAATCGTTTCCCAGAATGTACCCCCGAACATGACAGGCAAAGTAGCCCCTGGAGAAAGTGTCCATCAATTCAAAGCCCGGACCATCGACGGCAGCGAAATTGAATTGTCCCAATACAAAGGTAAGGTGCTCCTCATAGTCAACGTAGCCAGTAAATGCGGCTATACACCACAGTACGAAGGGCTTCAAAAGCTCTATGGCCAGTATCGCGACAAGGGGTTCGAGATACTGGCTTTCCCCTGCAACCAGTTCGGCGGCCAGGAACCGGGTTCAAACAAAGAAATACAGGAATTCTGCAGGGTCAATTACAAGGTCAGCTTCCAACTGATGGATAAAATCGACGTTAACGGCCCTGATGCCCACCCACTATACAAATTTTTAACCAATGACAGAGGGGTGTTCAATCCCATTAAATGGAATTTTACCAAGTTCCTGATTGGCAAAGACGGTGTAATCATCGCCAGGCTCGAACCGGCCTCACCTCCGGAATTCCTGAGATATGAAATCATTCAGGCACTTAAACAAGAAATCAAATAATATGGCAATTGACAAACTGATACTGAAAAAAGGCAGCGAAAGCCGGCTCCGCAGGGGCCATCTCTGGATCTTCAGCAACGAACTGACAGGGGTACCCATCCTGGCGCCCGGTACTGTCGTAGAGATTGTTGACAAGAAAGAATACAGCTATGGATTGGGTTTTTACAATCCTCACAGCCTCATTGCCGTCAGGCTGCTGACAACCCGTGAACTGCCGGGCAGGGACTTCTTCGTCAGCCGTTTCAAGGATGCCCTTAAACTGAGACAAATGCTCTATCCTTCCGAGAACAGTTACAGGCTTGTTTTCGGCGAATCCGACTTCCTGCCGGGACTCATCGTCGATAAATACGACAATTACTTTTCCATACAGGTACTTTCGGCAGGCATGGAAGCAATGAGGGATGAAATCGTTACTTCCCTTCTGCAATTGTTTCCGCGTACCGGAGGCATCATCCAGAAAAACAATTCCCGCCTTCGCGAGATGGAGGGGTTGCCGTCCAACGACGAAATACTGTACGGCACTATACCCGATGAAATTGAAATCAGTGAAAATTCCGTCAGGTTGAAACTGTCCCTCACCGAAGGCCAGAAAACCGGCTATTTCCTGGACCAGAAAGAGAACCGGCTGGCAGTCCGCAGGCTTGCAAAAGGCCTGTCCGTGCTGGACTGCTTCACCAACCAGGGAGGCTTTGCCCTGAACGCAGCACTTGGCGGCGCCCGCAGCGTCGAAGCCGTGGACTATTCCACCGAAGCCATCGAAAGAGCAGCGGAGAACGCTCAACTGAACAACCTGTCTGCCAACTTCATTGTCGATGATGTCTTTGAATACCTAACTTCAGCGATTGCTGCCGGGAAGCAGTGGGACATGATTATTCTGGACCCGCCGGCTTTTACCAAAAGCAAAAAGAATGTGGACAAAGCCATTGCAGGTTACGCCAGGCTTAACAAGCTGGCGCTCAAGGCCCTGAAAACCGGAGGACTACTCGTTACCTCCAGTTGTTCACAGCATGTAACAGAGGAGGTCTTCTTCAGGACGGTAACCGGTGAATGTGTCAAACAGATGAGGCAGCCCAGGCTTGTCTTCCGCGGGATGCAGGCGCCCGACCATCCCATTCTTCCGTCCATGCCGGAAACCGCTTACCTTAAGTTCTTTGTGTTCGGGGTGTAATGTAAAATTAAAAGGGATTGGTATTATTAATGTTGCGATATACGACTGGAAATATAATCGATAGCGAGACCGAGGCTATTGTTAATACAGTTAACACTCATGGTGTAATGGGTAAAGGTATCGCTCTTGCTTTTAAAAACGCATTCCCACTTAATTATAAATTATACCAAAAAGCATGTAAAGACGGAACAATCGACATAGGGAAGCTATTGATAACAGAGACTGGTCAACTCTATCCAAAGTATATCATCAACTTCCCTACGAAAAAACATTGGCGCTACCCTTCGAAATATGAGTATATTGAAGCCGGTTTGAAGGATTTGCTTCGAATCATTAAAGAATATAATATAAAATCAATTTCTGTTCCACCCCTCGGTTCGGGCAACGGCCGATTGGAATGGCCTAAAGTGAAACAATTAATTCTCAGCTGTCTTTCTGATATATCTGAACATACTGATGTCCTGATCTTTGAACCCGGTTTCAATGAACAACCTGCTCCTGAGAAAAAGAAAGTAGCCCTGACCTGCCCCAGAGCTTTATTTATATATGTTTTGGCAAATTACAGGATTCTGGACTATCAGATAAACTTGCTTGTTACTCAAAAAATAGCATATTTCATGCAGCTGTTCGGCGAGAATCTCAACCTACAATTTGAAAAGGGATACTATGGGCCATACTCAGACAAACTGAACCATTTACTGAAGTATATAAATAATTCATATATTCAATACGATTCCGGAAACAATTCCCCTGCAACTGAAATCACTATTATCAGTGAGAATTTCCAGGAGGTTGTCGAATATTATAATAATCAGACAACGACAGAACAGAAGCAAAGAACCGAAAGATTACTCTCGTTCATCGAAGGCTTCGAATCGCCTTACGGCCTGGAGCTTTTAGCCACAATTCATTTCATCGCGGAGAATACATCGAAGAAAACGACTAATGAAATTCTGGAAGAAATCGGCAACTGGACAAACCGGAAGAAAGAATTGATGAAACCCCGCCACATTGAAGTAGCTCTTTCAAGGCTGCGGGAATTTGACCTGGTTTAAGAATACTCACAAAAAATAATCCCATAATCCACTCGGTTTTAATAAATATTCCCCGACAATTCGTTAATTTTACAATTATTATAAACTGGAGTCGAGCAAATGTTGGTAATGAAATTCGGCGGGGTAATACTTAAGAACCGGAACGGTTTCGATGCCCTTTTGAATATTCTTGAATCGAAGAAGGACGAAAAAGCCCTGCTGGTCATCTCTGCTTTTTCCACAGCTACACGCGACCTGAAAAAGGCGGCCCGTACAGCGGAAAAAGGCGACGAGACTCTCGCCTGCTCCATGCTGGACCGGATCATCGACACCCACATCCAGTTCACCGGTACGCTGCTGAAAGACAAGGCTCACTCCCAGGCCCTCGGGCAATCCATCAACCTGCTTCATACGGACATAGGACAGCTCCTCCGGGGCATCGCCATTACACGCGAGGCCACCCCCCGTACAATGGACCTGATACTCAGTTACGGCGAACTGCTTGCTTTGAAGATTATTGACGCCTTCCTCAGGGACAACGGCTTCAACCATATATGCATAGACTCCACCGAACTGGTTGTCAGCGATTCCCACTTCGGCAACGCCGCACCCAACCTCGAACTAACAGGCAGGAAACTCAGGGAAACGCTGCTGCCTCTGCTCGACCAATACAGGCTTGTCGTTACCCAGGGCTTCGTTGCACGCGACACAAACGGGGAGATCACCACTATGGGCATCGAGAGTTCCGGCCTCAGCGCCTTAGTGTTTGCCGGCCTTCTCGGTACCGGCCAACTGGACATCTGGACCGACGTCGAAGGCATCAGGAGCGCTGACCCTAAAGCAGTCAACGGCACCTGTGCCGTTCCCGGCTTAAGCGTCGAAGAGGCCCGCCTGGCTGCCGACAGCGGCTTCAAGCTGATAATACAGCCGATGATCGATCTCATGATGAGTACCGGCATCGCCATCAACTACCGCTCTGCCTTCAATCCGGAAGGCGGGATGACTGTCTTCAGCCCGGACAGCCGGTCTTCGGGCCTGCCCTTCATCGTAATTAAAACCGGACTCTTTGTCTGCAAATACAGAACCGGCAGTAAAACGCTTGCCGGGGACATAGGACGGCTGGCGGACAGTTCAAACGGCGCAGTTTTCTACTCGCAGTTCATAATTAACTCCGGTCACATACTGCACATAACCGAGGAAGAAACCCCACTGTCCGTTAACGCTGAAGTCTTCAGGGATGTAAATTCAATAGTGATCATTAACTGCACTACTACCGCTGCGGGCAAGATAGTCGAAAAGCTTTCATCCGTCGACACCACAGCCCACTTTGTCAATTACCGCTACTTCGGCGATGAGCAGATACTGAAGATACTGCTTTCATCTGAGGCAGCTGCCCTTCTGTTACCGGAGATACACAGAATAGTTCTTCAAAAATAGTAACATTATTCAATTTGCAATACACGCTTACCGGTAATAGCTTAAGTACCCTATCATTATCGTGTAATATTATCAGTCAGGAAAATTTTACAAATATTTTACAATTCGCTATCTCTATATAATACAATTAGTTACCCCTCCCGCATTGCCCGACAATGCGTAATGAAAAATTCCGCTTGACTTTGACTTTTTATTTTCATATTTTGACATTAGTTTAAATGTATTTGGATATTTGAGCATTATTATTCGAAAATATTTTCATGGTAAAAAGACGAGTCCTCTCTGGCGGGTAAAGGACTAATCTTAACGCAGAAGCAAAATGAACGGATGAAAACTCCGGTTGAGAGTTAGTTCTATGTTTGTGCAGAAAGGAGACGTGCTTATGATTGCTGGTTAGTGATTAGTGGCTGGTGATTAGTTGCCGGTGGCTGGTGATTAGTGGTCAGATGCTGGTGATTAGTGGCTGGTGGCAGAAAGTAAGTCTTTTCCCTCGCCTTGGATAAGAAGGGGGTAGATAATTACGAATTACGAATGACGAATGACGAATGTAAGAAGAAACAGCGCTGGTTCTTCTTTCTCCTTCCCCTTGGGGAAGGCCGGGATGGGGTGGATTAGCATGTAAATTCTGAATTAAAGAAGTTTCCCCCGCCTTTGATGATGAGATGTGAGTGGACATATTAAAAAAGTATAGTAACTTGCTATAAATAGAAAAATTCCCTGTAACAATTTCCGTTCAGGATTGTTTAGATAAAATATTAAGTTGAAATACTCAACAGGAAATACTTAAAAGCCTTCAGAAGGCAAACAATTGAAAGGAATGAAAAAATGAAGAAAACGGTTTTACTCTTTCTGCTGCTATATTCTTATAATTGCCTCTCCAATACTGCCATTATCGAAAAGAACCAGCTTACTTTAGATTATTACAGAGGAGTTGTCGCTAATGGAGACACTGTCATAGTTTACGGAAGCGACGGAAATATACGAATTAGTTATGATAACGCCGACACATGGAATCAGGTCAAGATATTCAAAAGAGGATATATTAATAAAGTATTTCTGGAAAGCGAAAGGATAGTAGCTTTTTCCGAATCGGAGGGGATTGCCCTGTCATACGACAGGGCAAAAACATGGACGATTGCCGGAAAGCCGGTAGATTCAATTTTTGCAGCAATACAGTATCCGGGAGGGTATTTCATCAGATCGGGAAAAAAGTTGATTACAATAGGAAAAGATTTAAATGTAATAAATTCTTATGGTTTATTTACAAGAATGGATTATAACACAGATTATCCGCCTTATGACTATAGATATGCTTTTTCAATTGAGTATTTCGACGGACAATTTATTGTCGAAACTGACTCGGCTAAGTTGCTTGTCTTCGATTCAGAACTGCAATTAACTGATACTGTTGCTTTCATTAAGACCGGACTTTCCTCAAAATGCATTTCAAAACGGCAGATCGGCGCTGATTCCGGATATTTTTACTACGCGGTCGATTCAAGCCTATTTCGTACAAAGGATTTTAATACTTGGGAAAACATCTGTAAATCAAAAAGTTTTTTTAAAATTTATGATAATAAATTGTACATATTAAATTATTATTATGATATAAAAAATTATACTGAACCATTCAAGTGTGAACTCTACCTTTTTATTCGGAAAGACTCCATTCAATTAATAAATCAACCACAGACTGAAGAAAGGCGGGAGATATACGCTCTTTTAACAAATTTTACTGTAGATTCGAATAGATTATTTGTAACCGGCGCTGCAAATTTTCTAACAATGAACAATATTAATGACAGCATAATTACAAATTATTCCTATGTATCAGGCATTCAATGGAGCATTCCGGACAGGATTGACGATTCGACATATTTAATTGTACGAGGCTTCGCCGGTACATATTATCCTTATATCTTTTTGACAAAAGATGATTTCATGACGATAACCCCACGTGTCAATTATGACAGTTGCTCTTTTAATAAAGCTCCGGCATTGCTGTTGTTCTATATAAAGTATTACGATGAAAAAGAAAAAAAACTCTACCTTGGAGGGTCTGATTCGAAAGGGAAAAAGGGTATATTTATCTCGCGCGACTTCGGAAAAACTTTTGAGTATAAACCTGTCCCTGAAATGGATGTATCCCCGACTGCGTTTCCCGACCCGTTCTACCCGAAACTTAAGCAGTTTCCCAACCTGCAGGCGCTTGACGATTACTTCGTTACCGGCAGCTATACTGAGTTCCGGGACACTGCCTATTCCCGCATATTCTTCTTCGACAAGAACTTCAATCTATTGCATAAGTATTATTTCAAATGTTTTGCCGTCGATTATATTCATGCAACCGATACGAACACATTCCTGATACAATGCCTCAATTCAAACGATAATGCCTTTGAAGTAAAATATACGAGCGACAAAGGTACGACCTGGGAAATTATTAAAAAGTACAAAGTAAGCGACAGTTTGATCTGGTACCGTGAGTTGGAAATTAAAGGTAAGAAAATCGTTTTCATGTCATTTTTCAATCAGGTGGACTCTGTATACAATTATGAAGCCCTCGACGTTGAGAAACGCGAAATCAGGGATATATATAAATGTCATTATATATATGACTATGAGAATATGAATAACGGCAATGCAGTTTGTAGTTATAAAGATACGGTTTATTTCTCGGTCAAAGACACTTTGTTCTATATGACCGACATTTACAACAGGAATACGTGGAATTACTATTTATTGCCGGATAAAGGTGTAATTAGGCAATGCCTGCAAAAGTTCGGAGATAAATTCTTTTGTTGTTATAAAGATACGAACTGTTCGTACTGGAATAATTTCTGGTTGAAGATCAATACTGACTCCACTGTTTCCGTTGTCGAGGCCGAAACGACATCCGACGGAACCTACCTCTATCTATACCCACCCAAACCTACACCCTCAACAAACCACGTCCGTACTCTGGTTTACTTCGACCCCAAAGTGGAGTTCGACCTGAGTAAAGTGGGGGTAACCGACGTTACAGGCGCGAGAATCGAAGGCGGTGAAAACATCAGTTTTGAATGGCTGTCGCCATACAGCGGCTACCTTAACTGGAACTGCTCCCAGGCAGCCAACGGCGTTTACTTCATACATATACGCCACGGCAACAATGCACGTGTAGCAAAGGTGATTGTGAACCGGTGATTTTTCAGTGTGGAGTTAGGAGTTGTAGAGACGCAAGGCTTGCGTCTCAATACTATAAAGCAGAAGTAGAGACAGTTCTCAGACCTGTCTCACGCCATTTCGGTCACAGAGAAACCGGTATAGGCGTCAAGGCTTTACCCAACGCCTACTCCCCGAATTTGTAATGGTAGGTGCTGCGGAGGATGCCACGCGAATTAAAACGTTCCTTGAAATCTATCAGGTTGATTGATGGAGTCATCGGGTCCTCTGCCGACGTGTCCTGCGAAACGCCGATGTCCACCCACTCGTAACCGTTCTCAGTCGCCCACTTCACGGTTTCGTGCATGATCAGGTAAACAGGTTTGTAGTGTTCATATTCATACAGAAGCATGTTGTAGAAGCAGAGTACCACCTTCCTGTTGCAGAGGAAGAGCCAGGACCCGGCAATGGGCTTACCGTCGAGGTAAACCATGTTAAGCCTGACGTTTTGGGGCATAAGCTCCTTAATTTTCAGCATATCCCCGAGGGTATGGGTAGGCTTGACGTTGTGCCTCGCCTTGTTTTCAAGCAGTATCCTGTTGAACGACTCGTAGTCTTCGCTCTCTTCAATGGTAAGCTTCCCTTCCCGGAAAATTTTGTGCAGCGCCTTGCGCGATGTCTTGTCGAACTGCTCCATGAACCTGTCGCCGTGCTTAAGGTCGATGGCGTGGGAGATGTAGTGGAGTTCGAAGTCGAACTTCCTGTAAAGCATCGCATACTCTATGTGCTGGGAGTAATTGAGGGAATAGACTAAGGGCGGGGGGATGAGGTAAATATCCGAAAAACCGTTCACCCTGAAGTATTCCAGCAGCCCGTCCACGATCTCGAGGGCCGGCTTGAAATGAATGTCCTTTGTAACAATGGAACCATAGCTGGCGCCCACCGGCGACCAGAATACCCTGCCGCCGTCTTTCACTCCGCCCGGCAGCAACCCCACGAGTTCGCCGTCCCTGTATATCATCAGGTGGTCGAAGTTGAATTTGCCGGGTTCATGGTAGTCGAGGAAAGCCTGTGTGTGGAACATGGTTCCGTTGTTCGAAGCGGCAACGAAGGCTTCCCACTCAGCTCTTTGCTCCGGAGCATATTTCCGTATTGTTATCTCAGACATAATATACAATCAATATTCAACAAAAATCATTAATCGTGTTGCTTTTGTTTACTGATAAACGAACCAGGCTGAAACATATTTATTTCATGATGTCAGGTACAGCTTCAGGTCGTCCTGCCACACGGGTATCTCCCCGCCGGTAAGCGCGGCAACCCGGTGATTGCTCATGGCAGAGAAATAGGGCCTCTTTGCAGGCAGGTTGAAGCTTTCTCTCTGCACAGGGTAAAGAATGTTGCCCTTGCCGAGTATTTTCAGTATTTCTTTTGCGACTTCATACCTTGAAGCGTAGCCGCTGTTCGTAAGGTGATAGAGGCCGGAAGCGCCTTTTTTCAGGGCTTTCATTGTAACATCGACAATGGTTTTCGTGTAGGTAGGCACAGACACCTCATCAGAAGCTATCTTCAGTATCTCCTGCTTGTCAATCCAGTTGAGGAACTTGAAAACGAAACTCTGGGTGCCGAAACCGTAAATCCAGCTGAGCCTGAAGATGAGGTGTGAAGGAGTAATATCCCGAAGGTTTCTTTCGCCCTGGAGCTTACTATTTCCGTAGTTATTAATGGGGTTGGGTTCGTCTTTTTCCTTGTACAGCCCCGTCGTTTTCTCTCCGTCGAACACATAGTCCGAACTGTAATGGACTACGAAAGAGCCATTCCTTTCTGCCGCTTCGGCAATGTAGCGTACAGCGTCGGCGTTGGCGGCAAAGGCAGGCCCCGGGTCCTGTTCGGAGGCGTCAACCTGGTTGTAAGCCGCACAATTAACAATTACTCCGGGCCTCAAATCATTGATGAGGCTGTGCACTTTTTCCCTCGAACAAATATCGACCTCGTCGATGTCGAAGCCGTAATGCTCCATCTCGTTAAGCTGCATGTAGCGGACAAATTCCTTGCCGAGCTGGCCTTTGTGCCCCAATATAAGATATTTCATATCCCTCAAACATAGTTTTTACTACTTATCAATTGCATTTTTAGCAATATTATTAATATTTTATTAAATAATAATTTTTAATTTGCTTTTTTTTCAATTTATTGTGTTAATAATGAATATTAAAACATTAAGATTTATATCTAAAAGAATATCCTATTCGACAAAGAGGGAACGCTTCCTGAGTTTTGCCCGCGGAGTGGCCCTGGCAAGCATCATGCTCGGCAGCATGGCTCTCATCATTTCCCTGTCGGCCCTGAACGGCTTCGAAATCCTGCTGAGGGAAAAAGCCGTCGGCTTCACTTCACATATTAACATATTATCTGCCCGGAACCTGCCAATGGCTTTCGACAAAAGAATTACAGACGTACTGCCGGAACAGTTCGGCGACGTCAGGGCTGTCGCACCGGTTGTGAAAAGGGAAGGGCTCATCAGGACAAAGAATTTCGTCGAGGGGGTCCTCATCACAGGTACTACACCCAAATACGACATCACGGATATGAAAAAGAATATCATCAGCGGGACTTTCGGTTTCACTACAGACTCATCGAAAGAGATAATACTCGGCAACAGCCTCGCTCGTAAACTCTCTGTTTCGATTGGAGACACGGTCGTCCTCTTTGCCAATTCCAGGGAACAGCAACAGGATGATTTCTACCCCGAGATCGACAATTACATTGTGCGCGGCATATACAAGACCGGCATGGAACAGTACGACGACATTATTGTCTATATCCCTTTCCGCCAGGCACAGTCCTTTTTTCTGATGCCTGAGAACACCGTCAACGGCTACGAAATTATGCTTAATGACATCGGGAAGACCGAAGAGCTGACCGTGGCAATCGAAAACTATCTCGGCTACCCCTATTACTGTGTCTCGGTCTTCCAGCTCCACAGCTCCATCTTTGCTTGGATAGAACTCCAGAAGGCGCCGATACCGATTGTACTTGCCCTGATCAGCATCGTAGCGTTTTCCAATATTATAACCATTCTGCTGATCACCGTTGTGGAAAAAACCCACAGCATCGGCATCATGAGGGCAATCGGCATGAGGCGGCGGGACATACTCTCCGTGTTTGTGTTCCAGGGGACACTGATCGGCCTTGTCGGCACCCTGCTCGGCTCAGGCATCGGGCTCTTGTTCGGCATCCTGCAGCAGCAGTTCGGCATCATCAGGCTGAACGCCGCCATCTATTTTCTCGATTCGTTCCCAATTGTTTTCGAATACTGGCATTTTGTCCTGGTCATCGGCGCTTCCATCGTGCTTTCGTTCCTTGCCACCCTTGTACCTTCTTTCATTGCCGTCAGGGTACAACCGATTAAAGCTATACGGTTTAAATAGCATCCTCCTGAATGGATAATAATTGACATTTCAGGTATTTTGGCGTTTATTATCCTCTTTCTTGGATAGCCGTTCTTAACCTTCGGAAAGTTCTCAACCTTCGGAAGGTTGGGGGCGGAAGAGATGGACTCCATCTGCGAGCTGCATAGAGTATATGATGTGTGGTTGAACAAGGGGCAGCTGCACCTTGTTCAATTGCCTGGGCCGGCTTTCTTTACAATCTTGATAAACTACAATCATGCCACCCCTTCAGGGTTGTTTTGCTTTATAAACTTGATGAACTCTACAAACTTGATGAACTTGATAAACTTGATAAACTTGATGAACTCTACAAACTTGATGAACTGGCGTAGTCCAACCACCCCCTGCCCCCGCCTTATCCAAGGCGGGGAAAACTCTATTGTTTCCAAATTCAGCATTCTTAATTCTCGTATCTTTACAAACTTGATGAACTAATAACCCCATCCCGGCCTTCCCCAGGCCTTCCCCAGTGGGGGAGGGAAAAGGAAAAATGGTCCAGTTCCTTCTTGCATTCAGAATTCTGCATTCAGCATTCAGTATTCTTTACAAACTTGACGAACTAAGAAATTACTGGCACAGATATTGAAATAAATCACTTTGGATTTTAGGATAAACAAAAGTAGAATGGATTCTATTTAGGTGAGAAAGTGCTTAGAGAAATATACACAGCGGCATTAGGAATGCTGCCCCAGCAAACACGGCTGGAAGTCGTCGCCAACAACATGGCTAACGCTTCCACAGCCGGATTCAAACGCTCCGACGTCTTCGAAAGGCAGGTCATCGACTCCGCCGATCACTTTGCCAATATGCCCGTTTCCGTTGAACAGGAAGACCCACCGATGGGTGAATACACCGATTTTTCCAACGGCTCCTTCACATTCACTGACAACAAGCTTGACCTGGCAATCGACAACCAGAACTCTTTCTTCCTTGTCGAAGACGAAAACGGTGAGCAATACCTGACACGGGCAGGAAATTTTACAGTGACGGAAGAGGGTTTCATTACAACTTCTGACGGCAAGAAGTTAATGGGCGAGGGAGGAGCAATAAACATAGCGACAGACGAATTTCTGAAGTCCTTCAGCCTGTCGGACACAAAAGCCCTTAACCTGAAAATTACCCAGCAGGGCGACGTTTCCCTGAACGATGTAAGGATCGACGGGATTGAAATCATCAGGGTTGACAATACTTCTTCATTGGTCAATGCCTCAAGTTCCTGCTTCATGGCGGGGCCGGATACCGAAATGGAAACCGTCGGGCCGGACGATGTAAGCATACGACAGGGCTGGCTCGAAAATTCAAACGTGAACATCATCGACGAGATGGTACAGATGATTGAACTGCAGCGGATGTTTGAACTCGGCAGCAAAGTCATCAGCACCAATGACAGCACCCTCGACGAAAGCTTCAGATTGGGAAGAGTATCAATATAAAAAAATAAAAGGATTTACTTATGGATAAAACATTAAGGACCGCATCGACAGGTTTGACAGCACAGCAACGCTATGTTGAAATCATCTCCAACAACCTTGCCAACGTCAATACCAGCGGTTTCAAGAAAACAAGGCCCGAATTCCAGGACCTGCTTTACGAAACACTCAATCCGGCCGGTGGTAACCGCAGAAACGGCACCGAGGCTACGAACGAAGTACAGATTGGTTCAGGTACCGAACTCGTTGCCACGACGAAGCAGTTTTCACAGGGAGACATTACAGAGACCTCGAGTTCTCTCGACGCAGCCATCAACGGCGACGGTTTCTTCGTCATCCGCAGGCCCGACAATTCGATTGCTTACACACGCGACGGCAGCTTCCAGCTCGACAGCAACGGACAGATTACCACCTCCCAGGGCTATTTACTCGATCCCGGCTTTACAGTACCGGACGATGCCGTAGAAATTCAAATCTCGCGCCAGGGCGAAGTAAGCGTCCTCTACGACGGCTCTACCGAAGCTCAAACACTGGGCCAGATCGAACTGGCACGCTTCGTCAACCCCGCAGGTTTAAGGTCCGTCGGGGACAACCTGTACGAAGAAACCGCAGCTTCGGGCAATGCCATCTATGAAGAACCGGGAACCAACAACACCGGCGAACTCATCCAGAACCACCTCGAAAGCTCCAATGTGGATGTCGTTGACGAAATGGTCAATATGATCGTAGCACAAAGAGCCTACGAGATAAACTCAAAGTCGGTCAACACAGCAGACAACATCCTGAGCACGGCTGTAAACCTTAAGAGATAAACAGCTTAAATCATGCACTGACGGCAGAATGGGCTTATTCCCGTTCTGCCTTTTTTTTAATTGCCGCCGTTTTTCAGCGAATGGTGTCCACAAGCCAGATGGGCTATATTTTCTTTCCAGGCACCAATACAGTATTCTGAGCCAAAACAATTACTCAATTCGCTTCTCTATTCCAATCAGGGACTTATTCATTTATTTCAGTAAAGTACAATCTTTTAATATTTCTGCTTATTTTTATTAATATTTTCAATTATATTAAGGAAAGGTGAAATTATAATTTAAATATTTATTATCACTTAATTATGAAAAAGACTGCCCTGATACTGTTTTTTCTACTTTGCTATAAAGCAGTTCCCCAGTCTCTTACTGCTTTCGACCCCGTCATATCCGCTTACCCCATCATCAGCGCCAGTTTCTATGCCAGGGACGCCGGCAATAAACTGATTTACAGCCTTGACACCTCAAACATGCAGGTAACTGAATTCGACAAGAAACAGAAAGTGCTGTCCGTAACCTGCCCGTCCCAAATATACATGCCGCTCTCATTTACTTTAGTAATAGATGTTTCGATCTCAATGGGCCAGGATAATAAGCTCGCCAATGCCAAAACAGCTGCACTAGCGATGATGGACGAGTTAGACGCATCAGGAACGGAATATGAAATTGCCCTTGTTTCATTTTCTACGGATAACCATCTGGTACAACCTTTTACAAAGGATAAGAACCTGATGAGGACAAAAATCAAATCCCTGGCAGTTAACGGCATCACAACTGACTTTTCCAACGCACTGATTAACAACGATTCTTCCGGGATACCTACAGCCAGGAAGGGCATATACAAAAGAGTACTGGTTTTCCTGACAGACGGCGAAGCTTCCTATGATTATTCTGAAACGACAATCATCGGTTCTGCCGTCAGCAACAAAATCACAATATTTTGTGTCATGATGGGAGGGGAATCGCCTGCCAAATTAGTACAAATTGCAAAGCAGACCGGCGGCAAATATTTTTACGGCATTTACACCGAACATCAGGCAAAACAAACTTACCTGGATATCCTTAATCTCTCTTTGGTTGAAAAACCCTGTACAATCACCTGGCTGTCTGAGGTGAAATGCTCTTCATCCGTCGTTACTGCCGGAATTATTTGTCTTGAAAACAACAGCAAAGGTTTCGTGGCCTATACCCCACCCTTTGAGAAACTCCCGGGATTGAAGATTGAACCCGCGTCGATGATGATCATCAAACCGCCCGTCGCAATTCAAAAAGACACGACAATTACCGTTTCCGCTGTCAATTCCGCCTATGAAGTATATGAAGTAAAAAGTTCCAATCCGGCTTTTACTATCTCTCCCGACAAGTTCAGCCTGGCAAGGGGCGAAAGCAAGGCCCTCAAAGTCAGCTTTACCCCCGTAAACGCCGGCTTCACACACACTGATTTTTACTTCAGTACCGATGTTTGCGACAAGGAATATACCGTCTCAGGAGGCTATCCGGGGAAAAAATCCTCGGAAAGAGTCCTGAAACTCATCCACCCGAACGGCGGCAATACTTTCGTTGTCGGCAGTGACACCGTCATTACCTGGGACGGTGTCAATTCCGATGAAAAAGTCAACATCGAATATACGACGAATAATGGCAGTAAATGGATAAGAATTGCAGACAGCGTCCAGGGCCTGAGCTATAATTGGCGTGTACCCAAAACACCGAGCTACAACTGCCTCGCCAAAGTCTCTGCAAGGCAGGAAAGCTACGAATGCCTGGCAGACCTGGTTACCATCGGCAACCAGACATGGATGGCTGCCAATCTTGACGTTGCAACCTACCGGAACGGAGACACCATTCCGCAGGTAACCGATCCGACCGAATGGGACCATCTTACGACAGGAGCCTGGTGTTACTATGACAACGATCCTGTGAACGGACTCATTTACGGAAAGCTTTACAACTGGTACGCAGTCAATGACCCTCGCGGCCTTGCTCCCGACGGTTTTCACATCCCTACCCCTAATGAATGGAGTTTAATGATCGCCTTTCTGGGAGGCCAGGAAGCTGCCTGCGGAAAGATTAAATGCACCGGAACAGTTGCTGACGATGATGGGTTTTGGACGTTCGACGATAGCGCTGCTACTAACGAAACATGCTTTTCGGGGCTTCCCGCCGGTTCACGAGGCTATCTCGGAGCCTTCGGCAGTAAAGGCAGGTCGATTAATTGGTGGTCTTCGGCAATGTGGTCTGTTCAAATTAGTAACGCTGCCCTTGTTTACAGCGTCGTGCCTTCAAGAGAGCGATTCGGCTATTCGGTCCGCTGTATTAAGAATTAATTTATGAACCGGTATCCGGTGGTTTTTGCTTTGAAAAAAGCAGTTGTTTAACATGTACTGAGTTACAAACATTTTTTTACATTATTATAAATATATTTAAATAAATATTGGAAATGTTAAAGAAATGTATTAATATAAAGAACAATAATTTTTTATAAAATTATTAAACAATTATTATGAAAGCGTCCGTTATACTGCTGTTGGCAATTTGCTGCTATACTGTGATGCCTCAATCACTTACAATCTTCAATCTCAACACGGGTGATTATCCGAACATGAAAGCTTTGTTTTACGCTAAGAATCAAACCGGAGAACAGTACAAGTTCGTGGAACCGTCCGATTTCATTCTTACCGAAGACAATCTCCTGCGTAAGATTACAAAGATTACCTGTCCCGATGAGACCTTGCCGGGGCCTGTTTCTGCCGTTTTCGTTGTGGATGTATCATTGACTATGAACAAAGAAGGCCTCAACCTTGCGAAGACTGCCGCTCACACCATGATCGACAGCCTTAGCAGCAGCGGAGCAGAATGTGCTATTACCAAATTTGCAGAGAATAGTGTTGTTCATCAAGCTTTTACCACCGATTACACACTTCTTCACGAAAAAATCGAATCCCTGGTGATCGACCAGAGCAACGCTAATGCAACCGATTTCAACAAAGCAATGCTTCAGGATGAAACCGGTGGCATCGATGTCGCCCTGCAAGGGAAGCACAAGAAAATAATGATACTGATCAGCGACGGAGATCCTACCATCGATCCGGAAGAAGCAACGATCATTGACAAAGCTTTGGAAAATGAAATTACAATTTACTGTATTTGTCTTAGCAATACTATACCCAAGTGCATGAAGAACTTTTCGGAAAAAACAGGAGGGAAGTTTTACAATGCCATTACTACCGAAGAACAGGCTAAGAGTATCTTCCTCGAAATACTTGAGTCCGGGAGGGACAAAGTGGTGCCATGTACAATCGAGTGGGAAAGCGTTGACAGGTGCGACTCCGCAGAAGTAAATGTAAAACTCTGGTTTTCCCTTAATAAAAAGACATCTTCATGCGCATACTTCGCACCAGCTAATTTAACATCCAATTTCTCCATTAACCCTTCATACATAATCTTCTCCATGCCAAAACCAGGGCTGGTTACCGATTCGGTAATCAGTATTACTTCGAAAAATGCAACCTTCAATGTATCTAATGTCACCAGTACTAACCCTTCGTTCTCCGTTACGCCGTCCCATTTTACGCTTTATAAAGGCCAGACAATAAACCTTACAGTAAGCTTTGTCCCTGTTGACAGCGGCTTTACATTTACAAATTTCATTTTTGAAACCGACAAGTGCGAAAAAAACTATTTTGTCTGCGGTGGCTTCCCGGGCAAGAGAACATACGCCAGGACACTGAAACTAATCCGTCCGAACGGTGGGGAATATTTCGTTGTCGGAAGCGACACCCTCATCACCTGGCAGGGAGTATCGCCCGAAGAGAAAGTTAAGGTCGAATTTACCACGAATAACGGTACAAATTGGATTGAAATAGCCGACAGTGTCGAAGGGCTGAGTTACCTTTGGCACATACCCAAAACACCCTCATGGAAGTGTATGGCAAGGGTGACTGCCAGGCTTGACTATCTTGAAGGATTTGACGTCATGGCCTGCGGCAAGACATGGATGTCATCAAACCTGAATGTGGACCATTACAGGAATGGAGATTCCATACCACAGGTTACCGACTTAAATGTATGGAAGAGGCTGTCAACCGGCGCCTGGTGCTATTACAACAATGACCCTGCCACAGGTGAGATATTCGGCAGGCTTTACAACTGGTATGCACTGAATGACAGCCGCGGACTCGCACCTGAAGGATGGCATATCTCGACATTAGGCGAATGGAACGAACTGGCAAATTGTTTGGGTGGTATTGAAATTGCCGGTGGCGCCCTGAAGAATTCAATCTATGGGATATGGATGCCTCCCAACACCGGAGCTACCGACAAGATACTGTTTTCTGCCTTGCCTGGAGGAGCCAGATTGTACAATGATGTGAATATGACCTGCTATTTCTCCTTTTTAAATTATACAGGCTTCTGGTGGACTTCTACAAACTATCCCCTGAATAGTGATTACGGATGGGTAAAAATGATCGGGTATGACAGAACGAGTATTAGTCAGTATAATTATCTTAAAGAGAGCGGTTTTTCTGTCCGCTGTGTTAAAGACTGATTTATTAACCAGAATCCTGAGGCGCAAAACTATGAAAAAAGCAATAATAACCTTGATCCTGCTGCCGATCTGGTTCGGTTCTGCTGCCGCACAACTCCAGTCTGACGTCTCTGATTCGCTTTGGGCAATAGTAATGCCTGTTACCGAAACAAAAGACGTGGACATGGGCAAATGCTTTGTCGGCAGTACCAAAGACTCTGTTGTGAAGCCCTATGTACAGAATACGGGTTCCTACCTGTTCCGGGTCGATTCCATCTACTTTACCGGTACCGACGCCTCAGCTTTTTCCTTAGTATCCGGCTTTCCGAAGTACAGCCTGTATTCAGGTGAATCCAATCCTGCCGAATTCAGGTTTTCACCTGCAAGGACCGGAATACATGAGGCACAGATTGTAGTAATTACCCAGGCTGACACTCTCATAAGAAGAATAACAGGGGTAGGAGTACAACCACGTTTACTTGTGCTCGAAGACATCATCGACTTCGGCAAGGTCAGCCTCGGGAAATATAAAGACACGATGCAGGCCGTTACCATTAAAAACATCGGCAACGCTCCGCTTGAAATTACCGGGACAAAACACGGCAAACCCAATGATGCGGATTTTTCTACCCTCGCAGGCGGAGGGCATTTCACATTGCAGCCGGGCGATACGTCGAAGATGAATCTTCGTTTTAAACCGAGTTCCTTTGGTTTAACTGAAGGAACACTCGAGTTCCATTATAATGACTTCGGAAGCCCGGCCGTAGTTCAGCTCCTGGGAGAGGGTTACACTACCCGGCCGCAGATCAACACTACGCTCGCTGTTATGGACGACATCATCTGTGAAAGCTCTTCACAAAGCACTTTAACCCTTGCAAATTCCGGTGACGAGACTCTTGTCGTCAGCGAAATCAATATTACCGGTGCGGACAAGGACGATTATTCACTCTCAAAGCCAGCACCCATTAACATCGATCCCAATAACAGCACGGATATTACTGTCACGTTCACACCCCAATCCCCCGGGCAAAAAACAGCATCCATTGAAATTGTTTCCAATTCATCTCAGGATTCGTCAATCTCTATTGCCCTCTCTTCACGCAAGGACAGTGTCGCTCTCGTGCCGTTGCAAACGGCAGCAGACCTGGGATATATCTGTTTGGAAGCAGCAACGGATACTGTCCTCAGGATCGCTAACTCGGGCACTGTCAGGGCCGGTGGCTATGCAGTGCTCTCATCCGGCATTCAATCTTCGGTAACCGGGTTCGTACTCGATCCGGCAGAGACCTTTGCCCTGCCCATTCATCTTCCAGGCAGGACAGCAGAAGGCGCCTTCTCGGAGACCGTCTCAGTTGTCGATTCTATTTGCGGATATAAAAGGGAAGTAACAATTACGGGTTTTGTGGCTTCTCCCTCGCTTACAGCCGCTGCGATCACTATTAAGTCCTATTTGGGTACGACATCGACCGGGACAATGACTCTTAAGAACCTGTCGAAAAGAGAATTAACCATAGCGACGGCTCCGCCTGTAGCTCCGCCGTTCTCCATCGTCGGCAATCCTTTTCCCCTGACACTGCCTGTCAACGGCACGGCAGATATTACAATCGCCTATACTCCGGTCGACCTGAAGCAGTACGACGTTGTACTGCATTTCGATATTACTCCCTGCGCCGTTAACGATTCGGTGAGTATTGCCGGCATTCCCTATTCTGCCCGGGTTACTTTGAAAATACCTGAAGTCGAAGCCTATCCCGGCGACATCATCACTGTTCCGGTCATTATGGAAAACCAGCAGAACCTTGCCCTGTCGAATATTACCGGATTGCAGGCCGACCTTGCTTTCAACAGCACTTTACTTGCCCCGCTCGACTATCAGTCACAGACCAAAAGCAAAGACACAGCCTATATTACTTTCAGAGGGATGGCCTCAGACACCGCCGCAGGCACTCATATTGCCAATGTACGCTTTGTCGCCGGCCTTGGCAACTCCACAGACTGCGGGCTGCTGTTAAGCAACGTAGTAACCGACGGCGGTACCGCTGACATATACACTGTAAACGGCAGATTCAGCCTCCTCGGTTTATGCGACAAGGGCGGCATCCGCCTTGTCAACACACTGGGCAATGCCGGAATTGTTTCAATCAGGCCCAATCCGGCAAATTCATCGGCAGACATAGGCCTGGAACTGACTGAAGCAGGGCAAACTAAGCTCTGTGTCAGCGACATACTTGGGAACGAAGTCAGGACACTTTTCAACGGAACTGTCTGTGAATTCGGAATGAGAATCGTCAGCGCAGACTTAAGCGGCCTGCCCGCAGGCGTCTATTTCATCGTCCTGCAGACACCGACAGTACGCAAGTCGGGGATGGTTATTAAGAGTTAGCAACCGGATAAAGCCGATGCATAATATATATGCAATCAGAAAGGCATGCGGCGGAACCGGTAAATAAGATATAAGTTTATATGTCATGTAACAATTATAAATGTAAAGGCATATATTTTAAAGATTTTATAAATATTCTGAAACTTTTTATATTCAAATGTGTTTACATGTTATAGTTGTATTTTCACAATTTACCGGGAATTATATTTTATGGAATTGAAGCCTCTGAAAAACTACAGGAAACCTCTCTATCCGGAATTACCCGATTTTCGTGATAATAATAAACTGCTGACGGACAACCTGCCGGAGAGATGGAAATATAAAAAAGCTCTTTCGGCGGCAGTAATGACCTTCCTTATCAACACCGGGACAAGCTGCAAAGATAATCCTGTACCGGTGAATGATTATGAACTCTATCTCGAGAAAAAAGCCTCCGAATGCAAAAGAGAAAACCAGGACAATCAACAGCAATGCTTAGTGGCTCCGCTTTTCCTCCACGGGGAAGGCAGGGGCACTGTCGGGTGTATGGTCGTCCAGGCGCCGGTTTTCATGTCTGAAAGCGACGCTTACAGCATAATTATCCAGGAATTTGCAAAAAGGGGGATAGCGCTGGAAGAGGGCATAGACATCAAAGAGATTCAGCATGAAACCTGGGTATGGGATTCGGTAAATCATCAAACGAAAGATACGATTATCAACCACCATGTGGAATGCTATTCCCAAAAGTATAACCTCGGTGTGGAATTCGCCTCGGAAAAGGATTACTCCCTGCTGCGCCTGGATAAAAGCGGTTCTACGGTCTATCGCATCAATACAAAAGAAGCTGCAAATGTGCTAAGGGATAAATTTGATGAAACCGACAAATACAACATTGTCATTTTCTATGATCCCGTCGAAAAAACCGAAGCAGACTCCAAGGCAATGCTAATAAAACAGATCGACGACTTCTTCGACTGGCTGGCTAAACAATAATATAGCGGGAAACAATGCATCTCACATTACATATCACTACTGACTGCAATTTCAGGTGTTCCTACTGCTACTCGCCCAACAAACCCAGGAATTACATGACTGCCGAAGTTGCTGAACAGGCGGTAAGATTCGGTGCGGAGAGAAATAATAACCTCGGGATCGTTTTCTTCGGCGGGGAGCCTCTCCTTCATAAAAACCTTATTTACAGCACCATGGACTTCGCTTCGCGCTATTCAAAAGAAAAGGGATTTCCATTCCATTACAAAATGACTACGAACGGCTCGCTACTCGACGATCAATTCCTGAAATATTCGGTCGCAAATCATATTCACATTGCCCTTAGCGCTGACGGCAACTCCACTGCCCACGACTTGCACAGAAAAACGGCTGAAGGCGAAAGTACTTTCGCCCTCATCGAAGACAAATTCGAAATGCTGCTGCGCCATCAGCCATACTGCAGTGTCCTGCTCGTTGTTACTCCCGCGACAGTCGATAATTACTGCGACTCGGTCAGGTACCTCATCGGGAAGGGATTCCGCTACATTATTGCTTCGCTGAACTATGCCGGAGCGTGGACGGACAAAGACCTTGAAAAGCTGGAAAAGCAGTACCGGAAACTGTCGAAGTTATATGAACAGCTAATGGAGAAGGAAGAAAAGATATATTTCAGCCCCTTCGACATGAAATTTGAGACTCATATCAAGGAACAGTACGGTTTCTGCCATAAATGCGTCCTGGCTCAGAGACAGATATCAGTTGCCTGGAACGGCGACCTTTACCCCTGCGTACAGTTCGTTCAGGACGGAAGCACTGCAGGTGAGTACTGCATCGGCAATGTCTGGGACGGCATCGACGAAAAGAAACTGGACGAGCTGACTAAGGCAGCACAATATGAGAATGAAGCCTGCAGTGTCTGTGCCTTAAAAGGCCGCTGCAACAACTCCTGCAACTGCCTGAACTGGCAGGTCACGCGATCAATTAATACCGTACCTGCCGTTCTTTGCGAGACAGAGAAGATACTGATCAGGGTAACTGACGACCTGGGTAACAGGCTCTTCAGGAAACGCAACCCTATGTTCATCCAGAAACATTACAACGCCATGTATCCCATCCTGTCGCTGATTGAAGACAGCAGGCAGTAGAGTAGGGAAAACTTAATTCTGAAAACTGAATCATATTCCCGGCACAATCAATGTTTTGTTATTAGGATACGAACCGGCCGAGAGTGCCTATTCAATCCAGGTAAGTTTGGAACTGATCATTTCCCATTTGCCGTTTACCAATTTGAAAGCTGCTTCCCCGCCCTGGTACACCAGCCTGAATGTTAATACCGCTTCTGTCAGGCTTTTATTGAAAATAATTCTCGTAACGAGGGGATGAGTTTCAATATACCATGCACCTCCCCAATGACCCGGGATTACTTTAACCATCCGGTTTAAGAACTCCAGTCTTAACTCGCTTTCACCACTGGCATAAGAAGGACTCATAAAACCAAATTCCGTAAAATCTTCCTTTAAATATTTATTTATTAAACTAACAAAATCATTAGTAGCAAATATTATTTTTGAGCCTTCTACTTTAATATCAGGGTAAAATTCATTGATTGTAAGCTTCGATAATCCCTTCATATGTTTACCTACATATTTCCAAAATGGCTTCCTTATTGTGTCGTTTTTGTATTTTGTTGAATCTTCCAATCTTTCATCATCTATAATGGATATATCCATCTTGTCCTGTACAATAATATATTTCACTTTTCTATAAATGGAATCTCCGAATTCACCTCTACCGATCCTTAATAATTTCTTTGGAGTAAAGAACAGCTGATATATCTCATAGGCATAGCGCTCGAAAGCCGGTTTCATTTCCAAATCTTTCACCGAAGGTATCAATTTGTTGGACTTTGAAGAAAAAGTAGCTAAAGTCATCGATAAAGCCGAATCTGAATCATTCTTGTATGCCTCTTCGAGAAATTCTATCGACATAGGGTCCTGTGGGTTTTTCATCTTACTTATTTTTTCAAAGTATGATTCTGAACTGTCAGAAATAAAATGGTATGATGATAGCAATTCTTTGAAATCAGGGTAATACAAATTTAGTTCCGTTCGAGATGGAGTGTACATTCTCATTATTACCCAATAATCCTTCTCTTCAAAATACGCTGCCGCCTGGTAATTGTCACAATCAGGCCCACGATACAGTATAACTGTTACAGGTTTCAAATCGCCGTTATAAAGCTGGCCGCTCTCCATTGGTGGAATTTCGATCATATCCTTGAAATCTACATTCTTCAGGCTGTCGACTAATTTTTCAGGTTGGTTCTTAGCGGAACAATCCTTCTCATAGCATTCGACCATTATGAAACCTTTTCTCATGTCATAATTACTGCCTTTTAAATAGTACCATGCCTGAACGCCATAATTTTTCAGCCACTGTTTTTCTAAATACCAATTTTTCAATTTCTTTATTGAATATGAATACTTATTAAATGTAATCGTATCAAAGGATTCCTTATGCGCATTATCGGCAGCTAAACAGTAACGGTACCCGGTAAACCCAAAGGACGATGACATAAGGCAAATAAGGATTACTAACCTGAATCTCATGTTTTTCTCCGACTAATGATTATTAACAGGATCAAAATACAGTAATAATCTTAGAAAAGCAAATGAGTATTTTAACTGCTTAAAATGTACGGCCTGACCGAAGAGGAGATAAAGATTGTGGAAGGTTGTTAAAACAGTAGAAACGCATTCCAAACCTTCCGATGGTTTGGAACCAAAGGAAGGTTCCTTCTGGCAACTGCGAACCTAATGAGGCAATAAACTTTGCTTCCGCCGGTCTCGCTACGCTCGGCTCGTAATTCGTAATTCTTTTCAAACTTGACGAACTAAGAGACCCCATCCCTGCCTTCCCCAGTGGGGAAGGAGAAAGAACCCAGTGATTGCTTCTTCTTACTTTAAAACTTGATGAACTTGAAAAACTTAACAAACTAAGAGACCCCATCCCGGCCTTCCCCAAGGGGAAGGAGAAAGAACCCAGTGATTGCTTCTTCTTACTTTAAAACTTGATGAACTTGAAAAACTTAACAAACTAAGAGACCCCATCCCGGCCTTCCCCAAGGGGAAGGAGAAAGAACCCAGTGATTGCTTCTTCTTACTTTAAAACTTGATGAACTTGGAAAACTTGACAAACTAAGAGACCCCATCCCTGCCTTCCCCAGTGGGGAAGGAGAAAGAACCCAGTGATTGCTTCTTCTTACTTTAAAACTTGATGAAC
>CAZWLN010000025.1:35251-60517 GCA_964634885.1 uncultured Hyphomicrobiales bacterium
AAGAACCCAGTGATTGCTTCTTCTTACTTTAAAACTTGATGAACTTGAAAAACTTGATAAACTAAGAGACCCCATCCCGGCCTTCCCCAGTGGGGAAGGAGGAAGAAAAACCTGTTTTTTCTTCTTTCTTTATGAACTTGATGAACAAAGAAGTCCAACCACCCCCTGCCCCCTCCTTATCCAAGGTGGGGAAAACCGCTTTGGCTCAGCATTCTTCATTTTTCATTTGCAATTTGTAATTCGTAATTCGTAATTCGTAATTCAGAATTGGCTCCGCCGGTCTCGCTGCGCTCGGCTCAGAATTCAGAATTTAGCATTCTTTAAGAACTTGATAAACTAATAGAACCCCATCCCTGCCTTCCCCAAGGGGAAGGAGAAAGAAACAGTAACTATTTCTTCTTTCTTTACAAACTTTATGAACTTGATAGACTTGACGAACTTGATAAACTAACAGACCCCATCCCGGCCTTCCCCAAGGGGAAGGAGAAAGATGCGCCGGTTCAGCTTCTTCTCTCTTTATAAACGTTATGAACTTGATAAACCTGATAAACTGACGTAGTCCAACCACCCCCTGCCCCCTCCTTATCCAAGGCGGGGGAAACCTCTTTAGTTTATCATTCGTAATTCGTCATTCGTCATTCGTAATTAGACTAATCGTCATCCTTTTCGCGGTTACTGACGTTCTTCTTCTTAAACAGAAGTGAGATGGGTGTGCCTACCAGGTCGCAGTGCTTTCGGATGGTCCTCTCGATGAACCTCTTGTACGAATCGGGTATCAGTTGCGGAAAATTGCAGAACAGGGCGAATATTGGAGGTTCTGTCTTCACCTGGGTAATGTAGTTGATACGCAGGTCGCGGCCCTGTACCGAGGGCGGCGGGGTAAACTCAAGGTCCGGAAGGATCAATTGGTTCAGCTTCGACGTTGAGATTCTCGTTTCACGTCGTTCTTTGATCTGCTTTGCGTATTCCAGTATCTTGGAAATGCGCTGCTTTGTCAGCGCCGAGATGAAAAGGAGAGGCAGGTACTCATATGTTTTCATGGACTCGTAGAAGTCCTTCATGAACTTGTCAGCTGTTTTGTGGTCTTTCTCCACGATGTCCCATTTGTTAACCGCGATGAGCATCCCTTTGCGGTTCTCGTCAACCTGGTTGATGATCTTCTTGTCCTGGTCCTCGAGTCCGCGCTCTCCGTCCAGCATGACGATGGCAACGTCGCAGCGCTCGATGGCCCGTGCAGTGCGGAAGATGCTGTACATCTCGATGTTCTCTTTCACCTGGCTCTTCTTTCGCAGTCCTGCCGTGTCGATCAGTACAATCTCTTCGCCGTAATATTTTACGATGCTGTCGATGGAATCGCGGGTAGTACCGGGGATGTCGGTAACAATCATCCTTTCCTCGCCCAGCAGGGCGTTCGTCAGGCTCGATTTACCGGCATTAGGCCTGCCGACAATTGCAATCTTCAGCCTTGGGTCAAATTCCTGCTTACCAATGTCCTTCAGGTGGCCTGCAATGGCGTCCATCATGTCGCCGGTATTCCTGCCGCTGAGGGCAGAGATCGGGAAAGGCTCGCCGATTCCGAGGGCATGGAATTCGAAGGCGTTAGCATCCTGTATCGCGTTGTCGCATTTGTTGACAACCAGGACAATAGGCTTTTTCGCCCTTCTGAGGATTCCGGCAATATCGTAATCATAGGCTGTGATGCCGTCCCTGCCGTCGCAGACATAGACGATGACGTCGGCGTCGTCCATGGCAATATTCGCCTGTTCCCTGATGGCTTTCTCCATCTGATCCTCGGCGCCGGGGATGAACCCGCCGGTGTCGATGAGGGTAAAGTATTTGCCGTTCCAGTCGGATTCACCGAAAATCCTGTCCCTGGTAACGCCGGGAGTCGATTCGACGATGGCTTCTTTGGAGCCGACCATGCGGTTAAAAAGTGTCGATTTGCCTACATTGGGCCTGCCAACTATTGCTACCAGGTTCATAATTTATACTCCAATCAATTTTTCATTTAATACTCGAAATATTTTATTGTAAAGACACAAAGCTTTGTGTCTCTACATTTTCTTGACAACATTACAATATGAATTTACTCAGGTCCGTGTCGGTAATTATGTCTTTCAGGTTCTCTTTAACTTTTTCCGCATCGATGACGTAGTCCAGGCTTTCGATGTTGTCGGGAGCGTTGAACAGCAGGTTTTCCAGGAGCGTGGACATAATCGTATGCAGGCGGCGGGCGCCGATGTTTGTAATCTCGTCGTTTACTTTCGCAGCGATTGAAGCAACCTCCTTTACAGCATCATCAGTGAACTCGAGCTTAATATTCTCAGATTCGCAGAGCGCCTTGTACTGCTTGATCAGCGCGAATTCCGGGATGGTAAGTATCTTCACGAAGTCGTCTTCCGTCAGGCTTTTCAGTTCAACCCTGATTGGGAACCTGCCCTGAAGTTCGGGTACGAGGTCCGAAGGTTTTGAAACATGGAAAGCGCCGGAGGCAATGAACAGGATGTGCTCGGTTTTGACCGGGCCGTATTTTGTGTTGACCGTTGTACCTTCGACGATGGGCAGCAGGTCTCTCTGCACGCCTTCGCGGGACACTTCCGGGCCTTGGGACTGGCCGCGGGAGGCAATCTTGTCGATCTCGTCGATGAAGATAATGCCCGAATTTTCGGCGCGGCGTATTGCTTCCTTGACGGCAGCTTCCATATCTATCAATTTCTCGGATTCTTCTTTTTCCAGTACCTCCCTCGCTTCAGAAACTTTCATCCTGCGTTTTTTGTTCTTCTTCGGCAGTATGTTGCCGAAGAGGTCCTGGAGGTTCATGCCCATTTCGTCCATGCCGATGGGCCCCAGAACCTGGAGTGAGGGCATCTGATCGACAAGCACTTCAATTTCAATCTGCCTGTCGTCGAGTTTTCCTTCCCTGAGCATCTTACGGAACTTCTCGCGTGTCCTTTCATTGTCGTCGATCTCCTGCTCGGTAACCGTGTCGAACGAAGGGCCTCGTTTTACCGGCGGTATGAGGATGTCTATTATCCTGTTCTCGGAAGCAACCTTTGCTTCTTTCTTCTTATGAGTTGCAATCTCGTCCCGGACCATTGAAACAGAACGCTCGACCAGGTCCCTGATCATCGATTCGACGTCCCTGCCGACATAGCCCACTTCGGTGAACTTGGTGGCTTCCACCTTAACGAAGGGAGCACCGGCAAGGCGCGCCAGCCTGCGTGCAATCTCTGTTTTACCGACACCCGTAGGGCCAATCATGATGATGTTGTTGGGCATTATTTCGTCCCTTAGGTGTTTGGGGGCCTGCTGTCGGCGCCACCTGTTACGCAGGGCAATGGCGACGGCTTTCTTTGCTTCGCCCTGGCCAATGATGAATTTGTCCAGCTCTGAGACTATCTGGATGGGAGTCAGCTGCTGGTTTTTCTCTTGAATAATGAAATTGACGATGGCGTCTTTTTGTTCATCGCTCAGTTGGATGTCCGTTGAGTCTTTCATTTTATTCCGGTGTATTAATTGATAACATAATAATTAAATTATTTACAATGTTTCCATTGTGATATTGGAATTAGTATAAATGCAAATGTCCGAAGCAATCTTTAACGATTCTTCAACGATCTGCGGAGCTTTCATGTCGGTAAATTTCACCATGGAACGGGCAGCAGCCAGAGCATAGCTCCCGCCGGAGCCGATGGTGATGATGTTGTCGTCTGGTTCGATGACGTCTCCGGTGCCGCTGATGAGCAGGACTTTCGTCTTGTCCATCACGGCGAGCATCGCTTCAAGGCGGCGGAGGTAACGGTCTGTCCTCCAGTCCTTGGCAAGCTCGATGGATGCACGGTAGAGATTGCCCCGGTAGGACTCGAGTTTCTCCTCGAACCTCTGCAAAAGAGTGAATGCATCGGCAGTAGCGCCTGCAAACCCGGCCAGAATCTTATTATCATAGAGTTTACGTACTTTCTTCGTCGTATGCTTCATGACGGTATTGTTGAAAGAGACCTGGCCGTCGGAGCCCATGGCCGCCTCGCCGTCCTTCAGAATGCCGATAACCGTTGTAGAGCGGATTATTACCGATTCTTTTTCAACTTTCATAGTCAATCCTTGTTTTTGTTTTTATTTATTATTTTTAAACCTTCCTTCACACTCAATGGTGAAAGTTCGGTGTTTTCTATGAAATCCTTAACAGACTGCGGGTCGGTTTTAGAATATTCCCTTAATGCCCAGCCGATTGCCTTCCTGATGAAGAAGTCTTTGTGGCCGGCTTCCCGTCGGATATAATCAAAGAGCAGGCTGCTGTCGGTCTTGTTCTTGTATTTCAACTGGAAGAGCAAAGCGCTCCTCTTGAGCCATATATTGTCGGAACGGATCCAGGCCTCAGTTACCACAGGTATGGCTTCGGGGCAGGCGATGAAATACCTGCCTGCAACAGAAGCTGCAACCAGGTCAACAGTGTCCCACCAGGATTTGTTGACGATCATATATTCTATTGTTACAATGTCTTCAGGTTTCAGTTTGAGCACCGGTTTTCCCATCATCTCCATCCCGCAGTACTGGTACTCCCGATAGGGTTGGGACCAGAACCAACAGATGCTCTTGTGTATATCGGCAGTTGGGGGAAGCCCGTACTGGCGGAAGAACTCCCGCTGAAGCGACTTCCTGTTTTCGGACTTCAACCCGAGGAAATCGGAGACGTTCTTCATATACTTCTTCATTGCGGCAGCGTTGTTGTCGCAGCTGGCCGCTTCAAATGAAAGAGCCAACGGTTTAAAGTAATCATCTGTAAATCCGGTGGAAAACATAGGTATGTCCGGTCTATTCTTCGTAGCTGCGCTTAAATGGTTTAAACCAGGTCTCACCGATGCTTACATTGAAGAACATTTGTGCATAGATCTCATGTACCAAGCCGTTCTTTGTCGTTCCGCGGGAACCTACCGTCAATGACCAGTCAAAGGTTGTACTGTTAACGACAGGCATCGACATGCCGAAAGAACCGTATATTTCGTCTATGTCCGTGAACTTGCCTTCCGAGTTAAGCACCGAATAGTTCAACTGCTTGTAACCCAGGCCAAAATTATAGGTTACCTTGTCGGGGTATTTTGCACCGGTCAACTCGCTGCCCAGCCTGGAAACACCAAGGCTGACGTTCATATAGTCCTTGAATTTGAACTTTGGCGAAAGCTGGTATTTGTAATTGGAATAGTCCTGCATTGTAAGGTCGGCGCCGAACAGGAACTTGCCTGTACGGTACGAAAGCCCGAAGCCGTATGAATCGGGCAGGGTATAGGGTGTACTGTATTCTATTGTTGTATCCAGATCGTCGTAATTGTAATAGTATCTCAACCTGGTACTGGCTTTCATGTTCAACTGTTTTTCGTAAAATACCCCGAGGCCCAGCCCTTCGAAAGTGTAGTAAAGGCCGCCCCTGATTCCTGAGCCTGTGTAGTTATCGTCTTTTAAAGTAGCTGTCCCGATGGCAGTTTCGTCATAGGTCTCGGTAATCAGGTATGTGGCCACACTGCCGATGTTTGCAAAGGCCGACAGGCCTACGGACAAACCTTTGAAGGGCGAGACGGAAGCCCCGACGTATGCGTTGGAAAGGCCGCCTTTGCCGCTGTAAAGTGTACTGCCCTGTACTTCCATCGTGTCCACGACAACTTTGAAGCTGCCGGTGTTAAGGTAATCGACATGGCTGTAAGGAGAAAGGCCGAAACTGATTGTCAATCCCAATGACGTATCGATGCAAAGCAGGCCTGCAATCACATCGATGGAACCGTTGTTCTGGAACAATTCAGACTTACCCTGCTCTACATAGTACTGTGAAAACCTGTATCCCACCTGAAGTTTGGTCGATGTTACCAAACTCCACAATGCAGGATTCTTAGTATTAATGGCGCCGTTGGACGGGATGGCAATCGAAGTGCCGCCAAGACCCTGGTAGTATGCACCTGTGGCTCCCATCAGGTCGCCTATGCCGAAGACTGAGTAATTAGAACCACCGGAAGAAAAACATTCATGGCCCGCCATTGTTAACAGCAGCGATAATACTGCAAAAAACCTGATATATATGCTTTTCATTATCATCTTCTTTATTTTCCGCTTTTCTTAAAATCCGGTTTAACCGAGTATATTACCCTCAGCTTGGGCCGTTTACTTTTGTCGGCGTCTGCTCCGAAAAACACGAACCTGTCGGGCCGGAGATAGACCGTTGTCTCACGCGGCACCAGGTTGATTGTCCTGGGAATGGTGTCGGAACCTGTGGTCCACAGTTCCAGAGGCTTAATGAACTGGTAAAAAATAAATTTATCTGATCCCAGGTATTTCGCATAGTTCTCGGTAAGTACCGTACCGGTTCTGCCTTCGTCGAAAGTTACGGCGTAGAGAATGGAGTCCACTGCCAGGTTGCCGAAGTAAGATTTCTCCCTGTCAAGTGTAAGCTCCAGTTCCGCCCTGTGGATGGACGCAAATTTGGGGATGTGATTGAGGTCGAATGTCAGTTCGCCGCGTGTTGTACGGAATCCCTGGAAAGCAAGGGATTTGTCGTCGTTCAACGGTGAGCAGTTGAAAAAGGTACCGTCAAGGACGACTTCCAGCTTGGTCGAATCTTCCGTACCGCTGTCATTTTTAAACCTGATAATAAAATAGGGCTTGTAAGTAGTATCGCTGTTCGAGGATCCATAGAAGTTCCTAAGGACATTGACCCCCTGCCTGGGTACCAGTCCGATGCCCCAAATGGCGAGAGAATCGGGAATATTCAGGCTGTCCACAGTGCCTCCGGCGGCGATGATGCTGTCGATATTCCTCTGTTTTTTGATCATGTCCATTATCAAATCCCTGGCTTCTTCCAGCTTGAGATCCACTTTTACCATTGTCGGCAAACTGTCGGTAATGCTGATGGTACCGTTGAACTCACCCAGATGGTCACTGAAATGATCATCGGTGTTCATGCTGTTTTTTCCACCCGGAAAAACACTCGTGAAATCATCATCGCTGTCCCAGCGTTCTTCGATCTTATAAACATCGAAGGCGAACTGGGTTGTATTGGTGTCTCCCATCCTGTAGTCCGATGAATACATATACAAAGACACAGATTGGATGTCGCCCCGTTCAAGATGGACAAGAGAATCGGCTGTTGTACCGATCAGCGCCCTGAAGCTCTCGAACCTCATGAAAGTTACGGCAGCAAGGTCGGGATCGGCACTTGGAGCAAACCCAATCAGGTTGTAAGGGATTTTGAGCATTGGCTCCTGCCTGTAGTAGTTGGTTGTCGCCCTGATTATCTCGGAGTAAATGTCGGACGACAGGGGATAGACTGAGAGAGTATCATAGACGTACGAATTACCGGCTACTGTCGGAGAATCGCTGCAAGACTCCATGAAAAGAGCCGACGCGAACAACGTAAGAAAAAAAACAATGGAATTAATTTTCATGAATGGTTTGCATTTTTTCATATTTATCAAATTTTATTATCCTAACCTTACAACTCTTTCACCATAGACCGGTATATCTCATCATACTTAATGACCGATTTGTTCCAAGACGTATCAGACTTCAGAGCATTGTCTGTAATCCTGAGCCAGTTCTCTTTGTTGTCGTAGGCAGCCATGGCTTCATTCACAGCAGCGACAAGAGCCTCCGCCGTGTATTCCTTGAACGCAAAACCGTTGCCTTTTTTTGTTTTCGCATTGAAGCCGGCGATGAAGTCACTCAAACCGCCGGTATTGCGTACAACCGGTACAGTGCCGTATGCGAGGGCATATAGTGAATACAGGCCGCTGGGTTCATGCTTGCCGGGCATCAGGAACATATCGGAACCTGCAATGATATTGTGGGTTGTGTTGTCTTCGGGGCCGATCTTCAGGCCGATCTTTCCGGGGAAAGTACGTGCCAGTTTGCGAAGGTCTTTCTTGATCTCGGTTTCACCTTCACCAAAGATTACCATCTTGACATTGGACTTCATAAATTCGTTGGCAGCCTCGATGAGTACCGGATAGCCTGCGTCTTCGCAGATGTCGCCGAAGACACCGATGACCGGTGTTTTAGCGTCGTATTCCAGCCCGAAACTGTTAAGGAGGTCACGTTTGTTGGCATATTTATAATCTATGAAATCGCCTCCGAGCTTTTCTTTGATGGATGTGTCGGTTTCAGGGTTCCATGTCCAATTGTCGATGCCGACATTCACACCCCGGAACTTGTCTTTCTTTTTCTTCAGCATGGCCGTCAGGCCGTTGCCGAGATCCTTATTGTTCAGTATCTCATCGGAGTATGCCTGGCTGATGGTTGTAATGTAGTCGGCATATTGAATGCCGGCTTTCATGAAATTGAATGATTTATCATGAATGAAATTGGCCTGCTCGGAAGCAGGGAAATTCAGCTTGTCGAAAGTCGATTCGGGAAAGACACCCTGGTCGAGGAAATCATGTATTGTAAACAGGAATTTTGTCTTTTTGAACTTGTCGGGAAAGAGTATCTTGGCGTAAGCCGGGATGACAGATGACTGCCAGCCGTTACAGTGTATAATGTCCGGGTACCAGCCGAGAATCATACAGGTTTCGATTACAGTCCTGCTGAAAAAGATGAACCTTTCGTCGTTGTCGGCGTAGTTGTCGCCTGTTTTCTGGCTGCTGTAAAAGCCTTTCTTAGCGTCGAAATACTTACTGTTTGTAGTAATGTATGCCTGGACTTTTGTGCGGGGGTTGTTCAGAGAGGAGGACTTGACTGTTGCCAGGTCAGAACCTTTGCCGATGGGGATTGCAATATCCCTCAGGCGGTTGATCTCGTGAATCTTATTCTTCCGTTCGGACACAACACCGTACTTGGGTAGCATGACACGCAGGTCATGGCCGAAGTCGCGGACTGCCAGGGAAAACGAATAGGAAATGTCTGCTAGTATCCCTACCTTGGCGAAAGGTATTATCTCGCTCGTAACATATAATATACTTAATTGCTTAGCCATTTTGCCATTATTAATAATTAATTTTAAATTACAACTAAATTAAAAATACAAATTTAGCTAAAAATACCTAATTATTGAAATTTAATGTTTCCTTATCTATTAAAAACAACACTCCGCTTCCATCATTTTTATACCATTTGTCCGTTGTTTGAACGTCTTAAGCGATAATTTATTATTAACTATAATATTTTTTAATATATTGCAATTTTTTATAAACTGGATTTGAAAATTTGAATGCCGAAAAAGATAAGCATATATGACATTGAGGAAGGAATGATCGCCGCAGAGCCTGTCATCAACAATTACAGGCAAACACTTCTCAAAGCCGGAACCGTACTCAGGGACTCGCACAAGAACCTCCTGAAAACGTGGAACATTCTTTCCATCAGGATCAAAGCCGACGAAGACGACGAAGTCTCAGACCTCGGTGTCGAACTGCAACAACTGTGCATAGAAAGACTGTCAAAAAGAATGGCCTGGAAACCCAGGAATGAATATGAAAGGGCGATAGTCCATCTTGGCATCCTGAGGGCTGCTCAAATCATTCAAAAGAAAGAGAATAAATCCCTATGATAAAAGTTGAAGATATCGTCGAGCAGGTAGAGGAGTTCCCCACACTCCCGACAATATACACTACGCTGCTGGAAGTAATGGCAAACCCCCGTTCTACCGTTGCTGACGTTGCTAACATCATCTCGCAGGACATTGCCTCCTCGACAAAGATATTGAAAGCTGTCAACTCCCCTATCTATCATCTTCAGTGCGAAGTGGACACCATCTCCCAGGCCATTTTCTACATTGGTTTCAACGAAGTGAAGAACTTAGTCATCACCCTTTCCATCATGGATATTTTCTATGAGAAACACTCCGAGGCCAAGTTCAACCTCATCGATCTCTGGAAACACTCCATTGCCGTCGGAGTCATCACCCGCATCATCGGCCAGCTCATCGGCATCAAGAACATAGAAAACTTTTTCCTCTCCGGTGTCATTCACGACATCGGCAAGCTCTTCTTCCTGAAATCTATGAAAAAGGAATACTTTAAAGTAGTCAATTATGTTCTGGAAAACAACGTAACCATACAGGAAGCAGAAGAGCAGTTGATGGGGTTCAACCACATGCAGGTCGGCACACTAATCGCTAAGAAGTGGAAGCTGCCGACGACGATTACTAACTCCATACAGTACCACAGCACAGGCAAAGTGAAAGACCAGATCGACATACAGGCCAGTTGTGTCCACCTGGCCAATATAATCGCCCGCATAATGGAGTTCGGCTTTCCGGGCGACAACCTCGTCCACCAGCCTAACATTGAGATATGGAAAATTTTGAATATTGATCCGGGAGCCTATCCTCAGATTTTACCCAAAATTGTCGATAACTATGAGCAGTCGTTGTCGATTTTGTTATTGAATGAGTAAGAATTATTATAAATTGCTATTTATGAGTGAGCTTTATCAAATAGAAAAAAAATATACGGACTTCTTCGAATCCATCGAAGAGTATTCACGCCAGAGGCTTAACGACGACAGGGTTTCCAACGTCATCTCCCTGGGACTCGGCGTTTACACCAAATACGAAGATGTCCGTTTCTCTGCTCTGTACCTGATCGACGAAGAAACTTTCGAGTTCAATTACAGCAGCAGCATCCCAACAATCAAACCGGAAACTGCCGGAAAAATATTCCAGGCCCTGGTTGACAACGACACTGTCGGAACATGCCTGCGAAACGCCTCCGTTGCCTATTTTCCTAACGACAACAAAGAGATTTACAAAAACTATTACCTCATCGTGCCGCTCATCGCTTCTAACGGCATCCTGGGAATTGTACTGCTCAGCCTGAGCAAACCTCCGTGCAACATGGAACAGATGTTCTTCCGTATGATCGGCATCATGTCCAACCTGTTTGCAGCTACTATCGAGTCCACCTTTAAAGAAATCAAACTCAAAAAAGCCGAACAACTGCTCGATCAGAAGGTTGCTTTCAGGACCATCAGCCTCGTGGAAAGCCGCAAACAGCTTGAGGACCAGTTCGAGAGCCTTCGGACGGACCTGAGCTCTTCCATGCCCCATGAAGTGCGTACTCCCATCTTCAATATACTCGGTTACAGCGACCTGCTGATGAAGAAATTCAAGAAGTCAGGCGAGGATGAAGACACTGTCAGTATGCTCCAGAACGTAAGGCTCTCCGCGGAAAGGCTGAAGAGGCTCTTCGAGAATTATCTCTATTACTCTCACCTGACAATACTTTCGACAAACTATTCCGAGATAATGAAAGTACGTACACAGAAAGTCATCTCGGCCGAATCAGTAATTCACGAGTCTGCCTGGGATATGGCTTCCAACAGGAACAGGCTCGAAGACCTTCAACTCAACCTTGCCGACGCTCCAATCGCCATCTCTGAAACATACCTTCGTAAACTGCTCGAGGAAATTCTCGACAACTGCTTCAAATTCTCCGACAAAGGTACGCCGGTCGAGATTACTACGAGAGTCAACAACGAGATGTATGAGATGACATTCAGGGACAGCGGCAGAGGTATGACCGAAGACCAGATCAGGAACATCAATGCATATATGCAGTTCGACCGCGGTACGCATGAACAGCAGGGCTCGGGACTGGGAATGACCATCGCCAGGAAGATCGTGGACATTCACGAAGGACAGTTCGAGCTGGAAAGCACCATCGACGAGTACACCATTTTCAGGATTGCCCTGCCGATTGCCCTGGGCTAAGGCCTTTTGGTCCGGAGACACAGGGCTGCAATTGATTTCTGAACCCCGATTTCGTTCCAGGAATTTGAAGAGAACAATACCTGTTTTTGTACGGCGGCCATAAACGGCTTATTTCGCAACCACTTACAACAATGTGAACAATTAGTAATTGGTATTTAATCATTTTTTTTCTATCTTGTAAAAGAGTTAATTGTATAATTATTTGTAAGTGCTTATGAAATATATAAATGTGCTGATTCTATTCTTTGGCTTCTTACTCGCTCAGTCGGCGTTCAGCCCCGAATGTGCAGAGGCAAAAAACAGGAAATCCGGGTCAAAATCCCACCATCATACATCTAAACACAGTAAATCCCAAAAATATGAAAGCAGGGAGACATCCAGGCAGCTGGTTCGTATGTCTATGGCCCTGCTCAGGCAGTACTGCCCCGAATATGCCCAGAAAAACGCCAGGGCTGCAATGAACTATGTAGAGCGCAAAGCCGCATACATGGACCATTTCAATGAACAGGACTTTGCCTACACTCTCGACAAACTTTCCTACTATACATTCGACAACCTGCTTTACGAGTATCTCACCGGCGACGGTGACGATGAGATGGAAGAATCGGTTTTTGACGATGTCAGTCTCCGTATCAGGGCCATCAGGAACATCAACTCCTGGCTCGGTACACCGTACCGGTACGCCGGCCGCAACCGCAAAGGGATTGATTGCTCCAATTTCACCTCGATGATCTACAGCGACATCGTAGGTGAGTATTTCCCTGCCGGAGCCGACGCGCAGTCCCGCATGTTCAAGCCCATCAGGAAGCTCGACGACCTCCGTTTCGGCGATATTATGTTTTTCGCTTCATCCTCCCGGTCAAACAGAATTGGCCATTCCGCCATTTATATCGGCAACGGATTGTTCGCCCATTCTTCCTCCTACAAGAAGCGCGGAGTAATGTACACCCACATCTCCGAATCCAGGTATATGGACAGGTTCCAGTTCGCCGGCAGGCTGCTCAAATCGCGTTGGACTCCAGTAACATAACTGCACAATGAGGCAATTACGGATATAGCTCAGCTATTGGCAAGAGGTTCCGTTGCTGTCGTCAGGACCGACAGGCTCGGCGACATGGTACTGACTCTTCCTTTGTGCCGGGCAATCAGGGAAGAATTTCCGGGATGCAAACTGACACTCATTGCCAGGTCCTATGTTGAACCGCTGCTCGAAAACTGTCCCGCAATTGACGAGGCAATATATATTGATAATTATTCCGGGGGCATTAAGGAAATATTCAGCTCCCGGCGCTTTGACGCCGCTTTCTTCCCAAGGCCAAGGTATGATGAAGCAATGGCTGCTTTCACATCGAAAGTAAAACTCAGGGTAGGCAGCGCCTATCGCCTGTACTCCCTTCTCTTCAACCACAGGATTTTCGACCACAGGCGAAAAGGCATATACCACGAAGCCGAGTATAATGTCCGCCTTCTTTCTGTACTTATGGGAAAAGAACTGGAAACGAAGCTTGTAAGGCCATTCGTATGTCCCGCCGCTAAGGCTGAAACAGACATACTTCTCAGGGAGAACGGCCTGGCAGGAACCGACTACATAATACTCCATCCCGGCAGCGGCGGTTCATCGAGGGACTGGCCTACACAGTCTTTCGCCGGACTGGCTGAACTGTTAAGCGTTAACAATTACCGCATTATTACTACCGGCATAGCTTCGGAAGCGCCTTCCTGTAAGGCAATTTCAGAACGCTCACCAGGCATTGTCAACCTGTGCGGCAGGCTGGACATGAGAGGTATGATTGCACTGATCGAAGGTGCAAAGCTGCTTGTAGCCAACTCCACAGGCATGCTCCATGTGGCGGCGGCATTAGGTACGCCAGTTGTGGGACTTTTCCCCAATACTTCCGAAATCAGCGGGCGCAGATGGGGCCCTTACTCGGCCAATTCAGCCGTTGTGTCGCCTCCGGACGGAGACAGCGAGGCAAAGGACGACATGAGGCTAATCAGCCCGGAGACGGTCTTTCATGCTGCTGTGAAACTGCTCGAAGGTCAGAAGTCGTAAATATCTGTTGTTTTCCAGGTGCCCGTGGCGGGATTGAACCGGCAAACCTGCCTGCCGTCCAGCGCAATCCAGATTAAGCCCTTTGTGTCGGCAGCAATGCACGTAACTTCATCGCTTTTCAATCCTGAATTACTGCTGTTGTAGAATACCCAGTCGGTACCGTTAAAACTGGCAATACCGGAACTTCTCATGGCAATCCACTTCTTGTCGGTCGAATCGATGCAGATGGAGTAAACATTGTCGCTTGGCAGTATCTTCGATGTCTCGGTAATGGTGTACCAGCTGTCGTCTTTTCTGTATGCCAGTCCGTAGGAGCCTGTAAGCCAAAGGTTGTTCATGTTGTCGAAAACAATTTCATTCAGGGAGTAATCCGAAAGGACAAAATCGTCAGAAGTATAGTACTGGGAGTAACTTCCATCGGTTGAGTATTTGAACAGCCCTCCACGTGTAATAGCCCAGACACTGCCTTCCTTGTCGATTGTGATATGAGTAATATAATTGGCTAATTTGACAAATTCGTCATCCTCCTGGCCGGGATACCTCATGATATTGATACAGGTGTCGCCGTCATAGTACCATGCGCCTTCGCCGTAAGTACCGGCCCAGACGTTGTCGTACTTGTCCACCGCAACATAGGAAACCTTGAGCTGATCGAAATATGTATTGGTAGTGTTTATGGTAATGAAATTCTTGCCGTCAAACTTCACCAATCCTCCGTAAGTAGCAATCCAGGCGTTGTTCTTCGAGTCAAAGTCAATCGAAGTGATGAAATTGTGTGCTATTGCCGAATTGGAAGTACGGTAGTTCTTCCATTTGCTCCCGTCGTAAAAGACAATGCCGAAATTGGTTGTCCCGAACCAGATATTGCCCTGCCTGTCGATGCAAATATCGGTAATTCCGTCTTCGTAGGAGACGACCGTTTGGTTCGTGTCTTCACAGGACACAAAAAGGAAACCGATTGCTATTAAAAACACTATCCTGAAAATCTTCATACTACCGACCTTAATTCTAAGAATATTCTACCCAAAATTTACTATTTCCTGAAAACGTTTAAATATTTGTAAATATTTTAGAATCCATTCTTCATTTTCCTAATTCTTGTTAATATTTGGAATATTTAATAGCTTTGTAAATAAAAAAATGGAAAAACAAATGAATTTGATATATAAAATAAAAAATACAGGAAGTGAATTATGAAAATCCACGAGTACCAGGCAAAAGAATTGCTTAGGAAATATGATGTACCGGTGTTGCACGGCAGAGTTGTTTTTACACCGGAAGAAGCCGGAAGCGTTGCTTACGAGGACTTCGTCCTGAAAGGGATCGGAACAATAGTCGTAAAGTCCCAGGTACACGCCGGCGGCAGGGGCAAAGGCACCATTTGCACCATCGACACGAACGAACCCGTCGTTCTGGACGGTAAACCTGTCAAGGGTGTTACCGTCGTCCACGACGGCAATATCGCCGACAGAGCTTTCAAACTGGCCCAGGCCATCCTCGGCAATAAGATTGTTACAATACAGACCGGCGCTGCCGGCGCTGTTGTTAACAGGCTGTTCATCGAAGCCGGAGCTGAAATCGCCAGGGAATTCTACGCCGGCATAGTCCTCGACAGAGTCAGCGGCAGGAATGTCATCATGCTCTCTACCGAAGGCGGCGTCGAAATCGAAAAAGTTGCGGCTGAAACCCCCGAAAAGATACTGAAAGAATTTATCGACCCGGACATGGGCTTCCAGGACTTCCAGGCCAGGGACCTCGGCTTCGGAATCGGACTGTCGGGTGTTGCACTGAAGAACTTCGTAAAATTTATCAAGAATCTTGTCCGTGCCTATGAAGGCCTCGACTGCAGCCTCCTCGAGATCAACCCGATGGCCCTGACGACAGACGGCTCCATCATCGCCCTCGACGCGAAGATCAACTTCGACGACAGCGCCCTCTTCCGCCATCCCGAATACGCCGGACTGAGAGACACCGGTGAAGAAGACCCACTCGAGGTTGAAGCCGGTAAATATGACCTGAATTACATCAAACTCGACGGCAATGTCGGCTGCATGGTTAACGGAGCCGGACTGGCAATGGCAACGATGGACATGATTAAACTCTCCGGTGGCGAGCCTGCAAACTTCCTCGACGTCGGTGGCGGCGCCAACGTTGAGAGGATTGCCAACGCCTTCAGGATCATGATGAGCGACCACAACGTCAAAGCTGTGCTCATCAACATCTTCGGCGGCATCGTCCGCTGCGACAAAGTTGCCGACGGCATCGTCAAAGCGCTGCAGACCGTCAGGGTTAACATTCCTGTCATTGTTCGTCTCGACGGCACGAACGCAAAAGAAGGCGCTGAAACCCTGAAACAGTCAGGCATGAAATTCAAAGTTGCCACCAACTTCGAAGAAGCTGCCAAAAAGGTAGCGGAAGTGTTCCACAAAGCTTGAGATATAAATAAAATAATTATATTCAAAGGGGGTTCAATTTGCCGGACCCCTTTTTTATAAAATAATCAGGAAATGATGGATTACTTTACTAAACAGGGAGAATTCCCCAAAATAATGGGGATCGTCAATGTTACTCCAGATTCTTTTTCTGACGGCGGCAGCTATTCCCGTACGGACGAAGCTGTAAGCCACGGACTGGCACTGCTGGAAGACGGCGCCGACATCCTCGACATAGGGGGTGAAAGCACAAGGCCAGGCGCCAAAGCCGTCAGTTCAGAAGAAGAAGCCGCCAGGGTATTGCCCGTCATCAGCGCTTTGAGAAAAGCCAGGCCCGATGTAACCATCTCTGTCGATACGACAAAATACAGGGTGGCAAAAGCCGCCTTAGACAACGGCGCTTCCATCATCAACGACGTCAGCGGCCTCGATTTCGACCCTCTGCTGGCAGCCCTCTCTGCCGAATACGACGCTCCGGTAATCATCATGCATATGCAGGGCTCGCCGCGAACCATGCAGAACAATCCTGTTTACGACAATGTTGTCGAGGATATATACCGTATCCTGAAGGATAAAATTTCACTCGCATTAGAGTACGGAGCAAAGAAGATTATCGCCGACGTTGGTATTGGTTTCGGCAAAACCGTGGGGCACAATCTCCAACTGCTGAGGAATAGCGGCAGATTCAGGGAATTGGGTGTCCCCTTGTTACTGGGTATTTCCCGGAAGACATTCATCGGGAAAATTCTCGCAATCGAACAACCAAGTGAAAGAGATTTCGCTACGGCTGTCTTACACTCTCTTCTTCCCGGTTTCGGAGGAGACATCATCAGGGTACACAATGTAGCAATGATGAACACGGTCAGGATGCTTTACAACACTTTGCAATGCCGGTAAACAGCCGAAACCCCAACACTACCCACATCATCTAAGTGTAAATGTGTAACATAAATTATTACACAATTGTAATATAATATACCACATAATAACAAATATTATTATCTTATATTATAAATTGGAAAAATTTGAAATTGAAAATTTGAAAAAAAAAATAATTATCTGTGAATGAAGTAGTTACGGAAAAAATTAAAATAAATAAACAGTAAAATAACAGGTGTCTTTGTTCAATGCTGAGATTGCTGTCAACCATATATGAGTACGTCGTGAGGAAAAAGAACCTCAGCTTTGACAAGAAGCAGAGGGAAACATTTCATGTGGATGTCCCCGTCATCAGCGTCGGCAATATCAGCGTCGGCGGCGCCGGCAAAACACCGTTCGTAAAAATGCTCGTAAAAATGCTCCTCGACATGGGAAAGAAACCGGCTATAATCGGCAGGGGCTATAAAAAAAAGATAAAGGGAATTGTCTATGTATCTGACGGCATTACCATCAACTATACGCCGGAGGAATGCGGCGACGAGATGTACCTGCTTGCAGAAGCGCTTCGTGTACCGGTCATTGCCCATGAAGTGAAATACGAAGCAGCCCTTAAAGCAGTTGAGATTTTCGACATCGATTCCCTCGTCGTTGACGACGGTTTCCAGCATCGCCTGCTACACAGGGATATGGACATTGTCCTTCTCGACAACAGGACACTGGAACAGCACCATCTGCTTCCTTACGGCAGGCTGCGGGAGCCGCTCGAATCGCTGAAGAGGGCAGACTTCGTCTGTTTCAGGAATGACATTAGCCTCGGGCAGCTCAGCAAATACACTCTGCAATACACCGAAAACCTCGTTTACAAGTACGACACCCTGAGGCCTTTCAGGCTCTCTAATAATACCAGCCCCGACGGCCAGGAGATATATGACCTGAGGAAAGGCGCCGTTGCACTCTCGGGCATAGCCAACCCACGCAGTTTCGAAGAGACCCTGAAAAACGACGGCTTCAACATTGTCAGCCACATTGCAATGCCTGACCATTACAAATACAAGCGCAAATCCGTAGAAAAAATTGTTTCCCAATGTTTGGCTTATAATTTGATAAATATTATTACAACCGAGAAAGACTCGGTGAAATTGAAATATTTTGAGAATATTTTTGAGAAAAATAACATTAATGTATATGTATTACCGATAAATGTAAGTATAGAAAAAGGACAGACGCTATTAGAAGAAAGAATTTACGGTTTATTTAACAATGAATAGTATGCCAATCAGAGAAAAAATATCGGCCAGGTTAACAGTGCTTACCGCTGCATATGCGGTATTGCTCGCAATGGCGCTTTGCACCGTACCAGCCTGCAGTAAAGGGCCTTCCCCCAATTCGAAGGACAAGCCGTCTGCCGCTTTGCAGCAGTCAGACACATCCAGGCTGAGAATTGCCATTTCCAAACATTATGACAATTACTCCAGGTGGCTCCTCGAAGCCGACAAAGACATTGTCTGGTTCGACATGTACACCATACCCTTGGACAGCGCCCTGAAGATTGTCGGCAGCTGCGACGGACTTCTGCTGACAGGCGGGCCCGACGTCGAGCCGGGACGTTACGACAAACCCGGGGACACAGCCAGGTGTGAGATCGACCACAGGAGGGATACGCTTGAGTTCGCTCTCATCGATGCTGCACGAAAGCTTCGAATGCCGGTGTTCGGCATCTGTCGCGGCGAGCAACTGCTCAATGTCTATTACGGCGGCACCCTGATTGTCGATATACCCGAAGATTACAAAACGGAAATACAGCATAAATGTAAAAAACCCGACACTTGTTTCCACGATGTTGCAATTGAACCGGGAACACTGCTGGAAAGCATCGTACAGGTTACGAAAGGAGTAAGCAACACCAATCATCACCAGTGTGTTAAAGACATTGCCAAAGGGTTCGTCGTCGCTTCCAGGTCATCCGACGGCGTAATCGAAGCCATCGAATGGGCCGGAGGTGAGCCGCCGGCAGGTGAACCTTTCGTCCTGGCAGTACAATGGCACCCGGAAAGGCTGGACCATGGCAATCCATTGTCACTTCTACCCGCAAAATATTTCATTGGTAAAGCACTTGAGTTTAAGAGAGGACGTTTGAAACGATGAGCGTTTGGCCCGTACCTGACAGCTATGCGAAAGACATCCCCAAGAATGGGGCACAGGGCTCATTTTGGGAAGACAGGGATGAAAAATTTAATTGCGGCATAGATATTTTTGCTCCGGCCGGTTCTGAAGTCCTCGCAATTGAAAGCGGAATGGTTTTCATTACCGATGTGTTTACTTCACACAACGACGGCAATTATTTCAATAAAACTTATTATATAGTCGTCAGGACACCGCATAAGATATTCTTTAAATATGCTGCACTCCAGGAAGTGCTCGTAAACGTCGGCGATCAGGTACGGCAGGGACAACCCATCGGGAAGGTCGGCACCATCTTCAATGAGAACAGGATCGACATGGAGACTCCCTATTATATCATGGACCTTGTCAATCTCGGCAACACCAGCATGCTGCACATGGAATTGTACAAATTTCCCGTAATAGAAATCAAACCATACATGGCAGGCAATTTCCTCGGAAAGCAGAAACCCTATTCACTACTTGACCCGGCACTCTATCTCAACGGTTCCAGAAAATTATTCTGATTTGTTTTTTCTCTTCGAACAATACTTTCCTTTTTAAATAAATTTTTAGTAATTTAATCCTCAAATAATAAATTTTACTGTATCTTGTTTGTAAGATGGAGTATCTGTGTCATTAATCGAAACAATCATATGGATCTGATATTCTATATCTACCTGGCATTCCTTGTTTTCGGCGGCATACTTTCCGGCGCTTCCATGCTCGGCGGCGACCATGGTCACGACTCTCACGGATTCGACGGAGACCACGGTGACACAGGGCACCATCTCGGCAGCGGTGACAGCGACGGCAGCCATCAGCTCGAGTCAGGGCACCACTTCGCTGTCGCCCACATCGACTCCCATCCCGTAGATACGGACGGCGACTCCAAACCGGACGCCATCCAGCACCACCTGAGCGAATCGGCAGAAGCAGTAAAATTCATCAGCATACGTAACTTCATCTACTTTTCTACGCTTTTCGGCCTTACAGGTACCATTCTCTCCCTTATGGGGTTTCTGCCTTTCCTTACATTCAGCGTGTCTTTCGGAATGGGTACCCTGGCCTCCTTCATCGGCTACAAGACTGTAAAGTACCTTACCAACAGTGAATCCGGCGAAGCCGTAAACATCTTCAATCTTAAAGGCAGGAAAGGCGTCGTCATCATACCCGCCGGCAAAGAAAGAAAAGGCAGGATGAGGATTGAAGCTTCCGGTAATATGCTTGACCTCATCGCACTCGTTTCGGACGTTTCCTCGCAGGACTGCTTCGCACCGGGTGAAGAAGCGCTCATCATCGATGTTAAGGATAATACAGTATATATTGTCCCAGTTGATTTTTAATTATTAAGGAGTAATATTTATGGAGCAAACCGGTGTCCTCATTGTAATTATTGCTGCATTGGCAGCATTTGCCTTCATTTTTATCCTTATATCCCTCAAAAGGCTGCTGCTCATCTCTCAGCCCAACGAGGTGATCATCCTGTCGGGCAGGAAGAGGAAACTGCCTAACGGCGACATCGTCGGCTACCGGATCATCCGCGGCGGCAGAGCTTTCAGGATGCCCTTCATCGAAAAAGCCTCACGCATGTCCCTTGAAACAATACCAATCGAACTGTCGGTCGGCAATGCATACTCAAAAGGCGGCATTCCCCTGGCTGTCGAAGCCATTGCCAACATCAAGGTTGACTCGACGGAACCGGCCTTCGGTAACGCAGTCGAGCGTTTCCTGACACGCACCGAAGAAGAGATCCATTCCATTGCCAAAGACACGCTCGAAGGCAACCTTCGCGGTGTTCTTGCTTCACTTACACCTGAAGAAGTAAACGAAGACAGGCTTAAATTCGCCGAAGTACTCATCGACGAAGCTGTTGGAGACCTGAGCCAACTCGGCCTTAAACTTGACACCCTGAAAATCACCAATATTTCTGACGAGAGGGGCTACCTCGACTCCATCGGCCGCAAGAAGACGGCAGAAGTACTGGCCAACGCAAAGAAAGCAGAAGCAGAAAAGAGAGCTGAAGCAGAAGAAGCTGAAGCCGCATCACTCCAAAGGGCCGAGATGGCGAAAGCCAAAGCCCACCAGGAAATCGAATCGGCCAAAGTCGAGTCGGAACAGAATGTCTCCATTGCCCGCGCCAATAAAATTGCCGAAACCGAAGCCACCCAGGCCCAGGCCCTGGAAAAAGCCGAAATCGCACGAGCTACGGCACAACAGGAGATTGAAACTGCTAAAGTGCAGTCCGAACAAAATATTCAGATTGCCCGTTCTAATAAAACCGCTGAGGCAAGAGAAGCTGAAGCAGCGGCCAAGACACGAGCTGAAAAAGCCTACGCTGTCTCGAAACAGGAAATCGACGTTGCCCATATCGAATCCGAAAGAAACATCAGGATTGCCAAAGCACAGGCCGACACCAACGTCGAAGTAGAAAACAACAATCTCCGTGTTAAAAAAGCCGAACTGGAGAAAGTCGCCATCGAGAAAGAAAAACAGGCACAGGTTGCCGGTGTCAAAGCCCAGGTCGTCTATGAGCAGGAAGTCGAACTCGAGCGAATCGAGCTGCAGAAACGCAGGCTTACTGCCGACGTCATCGAACCGGCCAAAGCAAAACGCGAAGCCCTCGAACTCGAAGCCAAGGGTGACGCTTCGAACATCATCGCCGACGGCGAAGCACAGGTCGCTGTTTTGAATATGCTCATCAAGTCTTACCTCAGCGCCGACGGCAACGGCGACAAGGTTCTCATGCTCAAGATGCTTCCGGACATCATCCGCTCAATGTCTGATACCATCAAGAACATCAAGATCGACAAACTCACAATGGTTGACAGCGGAAACGGCAGCGGCCAGCTTAACAAACTGATTTCACAGTTTCCCGGCGCCGTAACCTCGCTTACGGAAATGATTGAGAATACGACAGGTGTGGACATTCTCAGCATGTTCAAGAAGAAGGAACAGGAAGCAGAGAAATAGCCGGTTAATCAATTATTAAAAAAGGCTGTCACATGGCAATCAATGTACAGCCTTTTTTCCCGTTCTTCTTTGAGGAATGACCAGCTGCCGTCATTTTCTTAAACGGCATTCATTACAAGACATGCAATATTTTTGAGATGCCAATTATTCTTCATATTTTTGAAAATTATTTAAGTATTGGTTTTGGAATTGTAGTGACAGATGGGCGATGAAGGTAGTAAAAACAAAGAAAATTGAAGGATGCATGGAAGGAACCAACGTTTTCGATATTCTATTCGATTGTGTTTCCGACATGAATTTTGTAAAATACCTGGGGCAACTCGGCGAAGTGACCTACAACGACCAGATGGCAAAACCATATTACAAAGTGATCTGCCGCGGCAAATACACCCTGCGCGGCTCTCTCGGCAACCATACCGTGAGGATTACACTGCCGGGAGACGGCTCTCTGGACCAGGTTGACGATGTCGTCAATCTGATTAATAACTATCCTGATTGACCTCGTTTTTAAATGTTTGTCCTTGGAAGATAGCTGGGCTGCGTTTTACGCAACTCTTTCTCCAGTTTGTCAAGAAAATAGGTCTGCGCATTAATTCTTTTTTCCCCTTCTGCCTGCTTTACTTTTTCATAGGAACCGTCAGGTTTCAGTACCCAGCTTTTTGAATTGTCGTGCCAGTTAATGTCGATGATTTCCTTTAACTGGTCGATGATGTGAGGCGCTGTGACAGGGAACATCACTTCAACCCTTCGGTGCAGGTTACGCGTCATCCAGTCAGCGCTCGACAGGTAATACTCGTCATTGCCGCCGTTCTTGAAATGGAAAATCCGGCTGTGCTCCAGGAACCTGCCGATGATGCTCCTGACCTCGATGTTGTCGCTCACTCCGGGGATGCCCGGTTTAAGGCAACAGATGCCGCGTACCAGCAGTTTTATTTTCACTCCTTTTTGTGAAGCGCTGTAGAGTGCATGGATTACTTCCTCATGGGCGAGGGCATTAATCTTCGCAAAAATGAACCCCGGATTCTCCCTCGTATGCAATTCCGTTTCCCGTTCGATGAGTTTCACAAGCTGCTTTCGGAGGTTGACCGGCGCAACAATCAGTTTTTTCCAGTCTTTGTACTGCGAATAGCCGGTTAAGTAATTGAACAGGTGAATGGCGTCGAGTCCGAATTCCTCGTCTGCCGTAAAGAACCCCAGGTCCGTGTACAGCCTCGAAGTAGGATGATTATAATTGCCGGTGGAAAGGTGAAGGTAGGTCCGGAGCTTTTCAGCTTCCTTCCTGATGACCAGACACATTTTGCAGTGAGTTTTCAGTCCCAGTACGCCGTAGATCACATGCACCCCGAGGTGTTCAAGTTCCCTGGCCCAGATGATGTTGTTTTCCTCGTCGAAACGCGCTTTCAGTTCCACGAAGGCAGTAACGTCCTTTCCTTTCTCGGCTGCTCTTTTGAGTGCAGCAACAACGGGCGAATCGATGCCTGTCCGGTAAAGCGTTATTTTAATGGCAAGGACGGCAGGGTCGTCAACAGCCTCGTCAACATACTTCAACACACTGTTGGTAAAACTGTCATAGGGATGGAAGACCATGAGGTCGCGTTTTCGTATTGCCTGAAAAATGCTCGATCCTTCGAACTGCAGTTCGGGCAGTACCCTCGTCTGGAAAGGCTTATCTTTGATTTCCCTGATATCTAATTTGAGCAGATCCATGAAATCGGGCAGCTTCAACGGCCTGTGATGCACATACATATCTGTTTCTTCCAGTTCCAGCGTTTTAATCAGGTGGCGCGCAAGGTACTCCGGCATATTTGAGCTTACTTCCACCCTGACTGCGGCAGTACCCCATTTCCGGTGCTTCACCTGCTCTGCAATTTCCTTCAGAAGGTCCTCGGCTTCGTCTTCGGCAATCTCTATGTCTGCATCGCGTGTAACACGGAAGGTGTTGATGGCTTCGATGGACAGTCCGGGAAAAAGAATATTGGCCTGCGCTTCGATTATCTGCTCTAACAACACGAAATGATAGCCGTCGGAACGGTCGAGACGGACAAACCTGTTCAGTACCGACGGTATTTGTACAATTGCCATCCTGAACTCGGTAGCCTTCTTTGTCTTGTTCTTGAGCACGAAAGAAACGTTGAGGCTCCTATTGATGAGCCGGGGGAATGGGTGGGCCGGGTCGAGGCTCAGGGGAGTCAGAACCGGCAGGACACTCTCTGTAAAATATTTCTTTAAATAGGCTTTCTCCTTTGTATCCAGTTCGTCGAAATTGTGGAACAGAACAGATTCTTTTGCCAGGGCAGGGATTATCTTTTCGTTGAATATCTCTTCCTGCTTCTTGTAAAGGGGAACACTCTTTTTTCTTATCTCTTCCAACTGCTTCGAAGGCGTCATCCCCCCCAGCGAGAGGTCAATCACACCGACGGCGAGCTGCCTTTTAAGTCCGGCAACCCTGATCATGAAGAATTCATCCATGTTCGAGCTGCAAATGGAAAGAAACTTCAGGCGCTCGAGAAGGGGATGGGACTCATCCTCGGCTTCGAGCAGCACCCGCCAGTTGAATTCAAGGAAGCTCAGTTCGCGGTTAAAATAATAGTCCGAAGAGCTAAGGTCAACTTTTTGTTCTGTTGATGTATCTTGTTCCATATAATCCTTCATATTCCACAATTCATAAATGAATGTAAATATAGAAATTATCAACTAATATGCCAAACAATATAAATTGTGGCTGCCTTAATGAGGCAGGTCCGAGACCTGTCTCTACATCCTTAAACAAATATCTTGACAAATCACCAAATCCGGATTTTATTATATCGGTATTTCTTTCTTTGAGACAGGTCTGAGACCTGTCTCTACATCCTTAAACAGATACCTTGACAAATCACCAAATCCGGATTTTATTATATCGGTATTTCTTTCTTTGAGACAGGTCTGAGACCTGTCTCTACATCCTTAAACAGATACCTTGACAAATCACCAAATCCGGATTTTATTATATCGGTATTTCTTTCTTTGAGACAGGTCTGAGACCTGTCTCTACGAATCGACATTCATTGATCGGGGCCTCTGTCTTGTCTGCAAACACA
>CAZWLN010000026.1:0-10060 GCA_964634885.1 uncultured Hyphomicrobiales bacterium
TAGTTCTTCATTCTTAATTCAGAATTTATAATTTATAATTCAGAATTTATAATTTTTAATTCAGAATTCGTAATTCGTAACTCGTAATTCGTAATTCGTAATTCTCCAAACTCCTCACCTGCTCACTATCACCTTCACCACCCGTGCAGTGTTCCCGTGGCGTATGTGGATGAAATAGACACCGCTGCTAACCTGCGAGCAATCCCAGTTCAGGTAGCCGCTTGCACGTGAAAGCCTTTCGAATGTAATCTTACCGCTCCCTTCTACTTTCTCACCTGCTGCGTCGATGACTCCTACCCTGTTCAGGTCGAACTCTACAGCTGGATCGAAGTAAATCAGAGTTCGGACGTGGTTTGTTGAGGGTGTAGGTTTGGGCAGGTATAGATAGAGATAGGTTCCGTCGGCTGTCGTTTCGGACTCGACAACGGAAACGGTGGAGTCCGGCCTGATCTCGATCCAGTAGCGGCCGACATCGGTTTGTACGCTGTCAAAGAACATACCCCAGAACCTGTTGCCGGATTTTTCAAATTGATAACAGGCACAACCTCCGTTCGGTAAAATATAATGCTTCCAATTGCTGCGATCGTTGATGTCCGTCATGTAGAAAATGGTATCGCGGATAGTTAAATAAATGGTGTCGTTTTCGGCGCATGCCTGGTTTAACAACCATGTATCCGAATCATACTTAGGGACTTTATACTGATAGACCGTGCTGATTGTACGTTTTTTCACGTCGAGTGCCTCGATGGAATAAACCGAATCATCTTTACAAAAATTGAACATAAACACAAGAGGGCTGCCGTCAATTATCAATTCGGTATAGCGAAACAGCAGGTCCGATGGCCTGTACTTTTTGATAATTTCCCAGTTCCTACCGTGGTCGGTAGTGTATTTGGCCTCAAAAGCATTGTCCTTGATATTCAGGCAGTGCACGAGGTAGGAATTAGTGTCGCCTGAGTTCACATAATCTATTACATATCCCGAATCGCGATAGGTGCAGACAAGTTGAAACTGCTTGTCGTAAGTAAGTATTCTCGAATAGACTACGGTATCGTTCCTTTGGGAAAACCAGCTGACAACGAAGGCGTCATCTCTGATTTGCATATTATACGGAAAATACGGCAGTTTTGAATAATAATTCGGAGGATCCCAAGGAATGAAGTGGTAGCCTGGAAGAGAATCGAACCGTATTGTCTTACCAAAATCCCTGGTACTATATACCCCTTTGATCTTTTCTTTGTAATCCGTAGTTCCGATATACAGCGTTTTTTCTTTTTTGTCGTAAGCCTTGAAGTTAATTTTTGTTATATTTTTACAATAATGAAGGTTTTCCTTCCAGAGAATATTCGGCCTGATTGTCTTACCGTTGTCGGTAGAAATCAATATGTATCTATCATTTATGAAATAGATTGTAGAATCATCGGTTTTATCCAAAATCGAACCTGTAAGATAGGACTTTAATGTCATGGCGCTGTCCTGCATGTTAATTTCCAACATATAGGTACCATCTCCCAAAACATAAATACGGCCATTATGATTGAATATGTCCTTTATAGAAAGTTCGGATTGGAACTCCTTGGCAGTAGAACCCATTTCTTTTGTAATAGAATTATTATGGTCAATGGTATAGGCCCGGTATATATATGGAACAGTGTCATTTTCAAGCTCGAACAGGGCCAGTCCCTCGCTTCCGGGCCTGTAGAGCAGGAAGTCGCCGCTATATTGCATGACAGTATCGAAGTCCGCCATGTCTTTTGTCCTGAACAGCCTGCTATCGACAACGATATATAAATAGTCCCCGTAGGTCCTCATCTGCAGCTTGTTGTTGCATGTGGTACACAATTTCAGTTTCGAAAACGAAACGGTGTCCACAGGATTGAGTTCAAGATCTAACACGATGTATTTCGCGTTTTCGGTTTCGGCAATAATTTGATCACGGAAACAGGCCAGGGAATAGCGGTACAGCCAGGGAACAGTCGGGTAAACCGGCCAGGTAGAGAAATTATATTTTGATTTGAGAGGGTATTCATGCTGAAAATTAAACTCATTGTCCATCGTAAACAGTTTATACTTAGTCCTGGCGCAGTAGCCGCCGGGCAGACCCGTAACGGCAATCAGGGTGTCGTCGGTAATGTGCTTAACGCTCCAGTTCCGTCCATTGTCTTCCGAAACGGCGGCATCTCCCAGGTCTGTAAAAGCTGCGAGCCGGTTGTTTTCCCAAAACATTGCCACGATGGAGCCTTTGCGGAAAACAGTCCGGGTTTCCCATGGAGCGCCTTCTTCTGCCCTCATATACATTATATCATTTGAGCCGTAAGCGATAACTGTATCGTTACGTTCTACAATTCCGTGAAAATCCATACCGAACGGAATTTTTTCCAGGACATCAGATTTACCATTGGAAATAAATATAAAAAACAGCAGGAATACACAAAATCTTCTCATCGATAAATTCCTTTCAATTTATTTTGATCGCCGTCCGAAAGTTTACAGACTCCGGACGGCGACGGATAATTCAATTCTTTCTGATTTTCATTGTTTCAAAGTATTATTAACAATCCAAACACAAAAAAGTTTCAGGGGAAATTGATTTATTGATTATCACAAGCTGTTCCAAAGTTTAAGCAAGTACCAGATACAGGATTATCCCAATCATTATCAGGACAAGTCGGTACGCCGCCATAAGTGGTAAATGTTTCATTTCTTCTTTCATACTCCCCTGTTTCTTCATTAAAACATTCTTCATAATGATGAACACAATAGGGTGAGTCGGGGCATACCATTAATACTTCCTCGGTCCAATAATTATCCGGAAAATTTCCATGTATTAAAATTGTACGATCTAAACAGCTATACTCTACAATTTCAGTTATTTTAGTATCCGGGCATGGAGGAATATTCGAACCGCAAATTTCACGATAACAAGCTTCAGTACATAAATAATTCAAAAGATCATTATATGCTCCACTTGTAATTGAACACCCATCAGAAGCTCTCATTTCCCTTAATTCTAGTCTAAACTTCCCCTGTACTACACTACATGTTACACATACTCTAACATATAATGTACAGGTATGTGGTTGTTGATTATTATCAATATATGTATAAGGACGTTCAAATTCCTTAATCAATCCGGTAGTACCGTCTTCATGCATACATGGTTCTTGTGCTTTAACCTGAAGGCCGGCTATAAAAAGCATTACAAAAGCTACTATCATCAATTTCAATTTCATAACAAATTCTCCCAAAATAATTAAAAAATTTTACTTATTTTGGCACCGAGACTTACGGAGAAACTGTTTTGAAGTAGATCTCTCCGCAAGTCTGCACAGCGCCCGTAGCGGTACAGCCGTTACGGGTTTTTTGCACCCTTTTCCGGCAATCCCTTCCCGCCCCCGCTACCCAGGCTTAACACAGGGGAAACGATAAACTGACGCGATTTGAGGGAACACATGTTCCTGGCCTTCGGTAACTTACAACCGAATCCAACCGCCCCCTACCCCCTCCTTATCCAAGGCGGGGGAAAGACACACTATCTGCCACTGACCACTAACCACCAGCAACCAGTTACTAACCGACAATCATAGGCATTGCTCCATTCATGCTAAAGTAATAAAACAAACCAAAATCATACACAATAACCTGGGCTTGTAAAATACCCGGCTTCGTGTACAGATTCGCCCCTTACCCGCATAAGGACTTACCTGTTGTTATTCTTAAAATTTTCTCAAGTTTCATTCCAATTCACAAACAGAATATTCTGTCTCGAATTCATTATCAATATAGCAAAATATTAGCAAAAAAAAAAAATACTTTAAGGTAAGGCTAAATCCCGGCTGTCAACTCAGGCTAAGCCGCTGCCGATCTGCTTTCCACTGGAATTGTCATAACCGTAACGGTAATAAAAAGTAAAATACTTAAGTTCTTTTTCTAACGCTTCTTCTCTGCATTCTTCCTGTAAACGGCGACATTGGCCAGGTGTTCCTGCTTTGTCCTTGAGAACAGGTGGCGGCCGCTGCCGTCGCCGATGGCGACGAAGTACATGTAGTCGCTTTTGCCGGGGTTAAGGGCAGCGCTGATGGCCTCTTCACCGGGAGAGTTGATTGGGCCGGGAGGCAGCCCGGGGTATTTATACGTATTGTAGGGGCTGTCGTAAAACAGGTCTTTGTTGTAAAGCTTACGCTTTGAGCCGACTGCATACTGTACCGTCGGGTCCGCTTCCAGCTTCCAGCCTCTTGCCAGGCGGTTACAATAGACGGCGCTGACGACGGGCATCTCGTCGGATATGGGTGTTTCTGCCTGGATGATGGAGGCCAGCGCCAGTACTTTGGTCTTCGACCAGCCGGCAGCTTTTGCCTGTGCGGCAAACTTCCTGTCCCAGAGCTTCTTGTGGTAATCGAGCAGTTTCGTCAGTACTTCGTATTCGTCGTGGCGCCAGTAGAGCTGGTAGGTGTTGGGCATCAGGCAGCCTTCCGCGGAGCTTCCTTCGATGGCGTATTTACGTAGAATGCTGTCCTGGGACGCAAGCGAAACGAATTTCGCCGAGTCGGCGCCGATTCGGTTCTTCAGGATGGATGCATATTCCCTGACGGACAGGCCTTCGGGAAAGGTAACCATGACGATGAACTGCTGCTCGCCTGAAAAAATGGCACGGATGACGTGCATGTTTGTGTTACCGTTCGTAAACCTGTATGTCCCGGCGTAGAGCTGCTTGTTGAAAATCCTGGAATAGATCTTGGCAAAGTTCACGAAGTACCATCGGGGCAGAAGAATACCCTTTTCGTTGATGATGTCCATTGCGCTTTCAATGGAGGCATTCTTCGGAATGACTATCAGCAGTTCGCTGTTTTTTTCGATGGGCAGCTTCCCGCTGAGTTTGCTGTCGCTGTAAAAATAGAGGAATACACTGATGCCGATTACCAGCAATACTATTGTTATCAGGATAATACTTACTATTCTATTCATTTTCAGAATTCTCAATTTCCATACAGAATAATTAACTAAATGTAATTTAAGAAGAAAGTTCGTAAGGACAAAGCTATTATCATTATGATAAGCAGCAGAAGTCCTGATTATAACAGTCAGGAAATTCCGTCCTGCCGGGCGCGGTTAATTTCCTAACCCGATATTTTAGCAATATTTCTTAATTTTACATCTTTAAAAAATGAAAAAAATAAATAAAAAATAGATTATGAATATACTGGCAATAGAATCATCGTGCGATGAGACCTCAGCATCCGTCATCAGGGACGGAGCGGTCATCAGCAATATCATCTCCTCACAGCAGTTTCATTTCAGGTACGGCGGTGTTGTGCCGGAGCTGGCTTCGAGGGCGCATCTCGAGTCGATCTCCGCTGTTGTAAAGGAAGCGCTCCTGGCTGCGGGAACGACCATCCATGACATTGGCCTGCTGGCAGCTACGACCGAACCCGGACTTGCCGGTTCACTCATCGTCGGAGCCAATTTCGCCAAGGGGCTGGCATTAAGGTACAAGCTGCCGTTAGTACCGGTCAATCACATCGAGGGGCACCTGTTCTCCGGCTGCATCAACAACCCGGACATCATTTTTCCTTTCATTACACTTGTTGTAAGCGGCGGCCATACCATTATCTTCCTCGTCAACTCATACACAGACTATGAGATACTGGGGGCTACAAGAGACGACGCAGCAGGTGAAGCCTTCGACAAAATCGCCATGCTACTGGGACTGGGCTATCCCGGCGGGCCTGAGATCGACAGGCTGGCAAAGCAGGGAGATCCGAAGAAGTACAAATTCCCGCGCTCGATGATCGGCGACAAAAGCTATGATTTTAGTTTCAGCGGATTGAAAACTTCAGTACGCTATTTCCTTGAGAAGCAGTTCGCTGGGAAGATTTTCGAAGAGGAGGTGCCTAACCTTTGTGCTTCCGTCCAGTCGGCAATTGTCGATGTGCTTGTCAGGAAAACAGTGAACGCTGCAAAAGACAACAGGATTAAAACCATTGTCATTGCCGGGGGCGTTTCGGCAAATTCTGCTCTCAGGGAAAAGATGCAGTCCGCGGTGGCAAAGTATAATGGCTTCAGGGTCATCACTCCCGATTTTGGCTATTGTATGGACAACGCCGCTATGATAGGGTTCATTGCAGAACAGAAGCTACTGTCGGGCAGCATCGACGATTTCCGCGACCTTACATTCACGGTTTCATCCAATGCCATCAGGGCGCCGAAATTGAAACGCAAGAAACATTAGAATCCGTGAGGGGGCCTGCCTTCCATGAACATCAGCAGTTCTTCGATGTTTTCCGGGCTGCCAACGAAAAACGGCGTAGTCTGGTGGATGGACTTCGGCTCGACACCGAGAATGCTCTGCTTACCTGTCGTTGACCTGCCGCCTGCTTTTTCGATTATATACGATAGTGGGTTTGCTTCATAGACCAAGCGTATCTTTCCCTCAGGCTTGTCTTTCTCACCGGGGTAAAGGTATATGCCACCGTAGTGTATGATCCTGTGGATATCGGCTACGGCAGAGGCTACATAGCGCTGGTTGTATGGAGTCTTCCTCTTTTTGTCGGGCACTTTAATATAGTGAATATAATTCCTGACTTCCTCGCTCCATTTCAGGTTGTTCCCTTCATTGCAACTGTAACTCGAGCCGTAATGGGGAATTGTAATATCTTTATGGGTAAGAAAGAATTCACCTATCAGCGGGTCGTAAGTAAATACATTCACACCGTTGCCGGTTGTGTAAACGAGTACCGTACAGCTTCCGTAGAGTACGTAGCCTGCGGCAATCAGGTTGTAACCGGGTTGCAGCACATCTTCCAGGTTCCCGCCGTCTTTCCGGGCCGGATCGCGTCTTTTGTAGATGCCGAAGATGGAACCGATGGTGATGCTGACGTCGATATTGCCGGAGCCGTCGAGAGGGTCGAAAACGAGGACATACTTGCCTTTGGGGTTGTCGTTGCTGATCCTGATGAGATCGACGGATTCCTCAGAAGCCATTACACAGATGTGGCCGCCCTGGCTCATTGTTTTGTTGATGACCTCGTTGGCATACAGGTCGAGCCTCCTGACTCTTTCTCCGTGTACGTTGACGTTCTCGGTCAGTCCGAGGATGTCGTTCAGTCCGGCACGGCGAACATTGCTCGAGATGAGTTTAAAGGCAAATGTCAGGTCGTGCAGCAACTGGGTAAATTCGCCTGTGGCAGCAGGATGGAGCCCTTCCTGTTCGACAATATGCCTGTCAATTGTCAGGAGTTTAGAAGTCTTTATTACAGCCATTAATTTCTAATTTATTCCAAATTTGTAACTAAAACAGTTACAAAATTAGCAATAATAGTTACAATATTTTAGAAATTTAATTAAATTTGGCTTGGTTTAGATTAGTTGGGAGTGAGGAGTTAGGTGAATTACGAATTACGAATGACGAATGACGAATGACGAGTTGAAGAGACGCTAGACGTGCAACTCGATGATAGAAACCAGTTTCAACTGGATTAGGGTGCCAGGAGTAGAGACAGGTCTCAGACCTGTCTCACACCATAAGACTGGTGAAGGGAGTATGGAAAATTACGAATTACGAATGACGAGCCGAGCGTAGCGAGACCGGCGGAGCCAATTACGAATTTGTGGCAAAGAATTTCAGAAGAAGATAAGTTATAAATTGAAGATAATAACTAATTATTAATAATATGCAGGAATGAAAAAGTGTCAAAGACAGACTATCCGGTAACGCCGGCAGTAAGAGAACTGAAAAGCCTCGGCATTGGTTACGAGCCTTTTCAGTATGAATACGAGGAAAAAGGCGGGACACGCCAGACTTCTCTTGAACTCAGTGTCGATGAGCACTGTGTGGTAAAGACTCTCGTATTTGAGGATGAAACGACAAAGTCGTTTATTGTCCTGATGCATGGGGACAAGGAAGTGTCGCTGAAGGAACTGGCACGCGTCAGGGGCTGCAAGAAGATCAGTCCCTGCGATGCACAGAAGGCAATGAAGGCTACCGGCTACCAGTTCGGCGGTACAAGCCCCTTCGGTACAAAAATGAAGCTGGAAGTGTACGTCGAAGAAACAATACTCAGCCTCGACAGAATCTATATCAACGGGGGAAAACGAGGCTTCATCGTAGCAATCGATCCGAATGACCTCAGGAAAGCATTCTCCTTGTCTGAGGTAAATGTTGCCATCGATAATAAATAGTATGAAATTAAGAGTATTATTGACTAAATTTACCGGCGAAGTAAGTTAGTAATTTGTAGTTTGTTTACATGGAGAATTATGACTGAAACATCTGACTCGAGAGTAAGAGGCATTCTTACAATATTCCTGGTAATCCTGGTGTTCTACCTGCTGAAAATACTCTCTTCACTGTTGATTCCCCTGGTACTGGCGCTGTTGTTCTCGCTGCTGTTCCAGCCGTTGGTTACATTCCTCAACAGGAGACGTGTGCCAAACTGGCTCATCGTACCAATTATCTCCGTCATCAGCCTTGCCTTCCTGGTTGTGCTGGTCAATATCATCGTACAGACAGGCGCAGATATTTCCTCCCAACAGGATTACCTCCTCGACAGGCTTAACTCCAAGATAGAAGGTATTCTGCTGTGGGCAAGCGACATTACAGGTACAGAGATCAGGCCTGAGTTCGTTACGGACAAGCTGAACGAACTGTTGAACGGCGAGTTCATCACTTCGGCGGTAGGAGGCCTTGCTTCGTCGATTAGTTCGTTTACAGGCAGCTTCGTGATGTTTGCCCTGTACTATATCGTTTTCCTGTCGGGCATGTCCGGCAGCAAAGACTATTTGCGGTACCTCGCCGGGAACGAAGCCAAAGACGGCCTCGCCGAAAACTTCGATAAAGTAACGAAAAGTGTTTACTCCTATATGATAATCAAGACCCTCGTCAACCTGTTGATGGGTGTTCTGGTAACAGTGGTTTGCTACGCTTTCGGAATCAAATTCCCCGTTTTCTGGGGCTTCCTGACTTTTGTTTTCCACTACATCCCGACGATAGGGTCCATCATTGCTACTGTCCCGCCCGTGCTGATGGGCATTATCCAGTTCGATACATTCCCGCCGGTTCTGTTCCTGGCGTTGTTGCTGATGGTGGCACAGTTCATCATGGGCAATGTCGTAGAGCCTAAGATAATGGGCGGTCACCTGCGGCTCAACACTGTCGCAGTCATCTTCGGATTGGTCTTCTGGGGCTATATCTGGGGCATTCCCGGAATGATGCTTTCTGTACCGTTACTGGTAATACTGAAACTGGTATTCGAGCATTTCCCATCACTGGCAATCTTTGCCCGACTGATGGGCTATCCCGACAAACCGGCAGAAGGAAAATAATTAATTCCTTGCAAAGACGTTATTACATTTCAAGTTGAATTTACAAATATAATGAGATTGGTTATGAGATTGTTTTCATTGATAATACTTTTTTGCTCGACGATGATGATGTACGGACAGGACTTTACAGTTCCCGAAATTTTCCCTACATACCAGCATGAACTACTCGGCCCCATGGTAGGCAAGTGGAAGCTTACCTATTCGCAGGTTTCCGATTCGGTCAATAAACAATACGGCCAGGGTTTCGCAGAGATCTATTTCATGCTGGGCGGCAGAGTGCTGGTAATTCACTCTAAGAACGAGATACAACAGGTCGGCTATGACGTAATGACTTATATCGGCTGGGATGAGGACAACAAAGAGTACTATCTCTTCAGGGTTGACAACCTGGTTTTAACAAGGATCCACCTCTCCGGCAAGTATGATGAAAAGAAGAGGATGTGGATTTTCGAGGGTAAAATGCAGAACAAAGATAAGACCCCGATAAAATTCGAGTATAAATTTGAACGACAGAACAAACTAATCGTTACTCTCTATCTGGACGAAGGTAAAGGCCTGAAAGAGTCATACAAGGAAATGCTTATCAAGCAGGAATAGTTCGTAAAGAATTCTGAATTAAGATTTCTGAATGCTTAATGTAAGAAGAAGCAGATTCCGTTCTTCTTTCTCCTTCCCCCTGGGGAATAATTCCCCTTGGGGGAAGGTTGGGATGGGGTTTCTCAGTTCGTAAAGTTCATAA
>CAZWLN010000026.1:10160-23007 GCA_964634885.1 uncultured Hyphomicrobiales bacterium
AGTTTTTCAAGTTCGTAAAGAAAGAAGAAAAGCAGGTTCTTCTTTCTCCTTCCCCTTGGGGAAGGTTGGGATGGGGTCATTAGTTCGTCAAGTTTATAAAGTTTGTCAAGTTCATAAAGTTTTTCAAGTTCGTAAAGAAAGAAGAAAAGCAGGTTCTTCTTTCTCCTTCCCCCTGGGGAAGGCCGGGATGGGGTGGGTTCAGTTCATCAAGTTTATAAAGCAAGATGAAGCTGAAACGTAGCGGCTTTTTTCTTCCAATAGCCACGTCATTTATGGCGTGGGCCGGATAAAGAATGAAACAATCTACTCCTTTCCGGGTGCGTCAGGATAGACTCCACCTGCGAGGTGGAGTCCATCTTTTAACGGGTGAAGCCTTATTCCTCTCATCAATGCAAGTCCCATGCAGAATAATTATTGAATAATAAAATCTTTTTTATATACCAACGTTTAGTAGATATTGAGGTTACAATTGTTTTAGTCATGGCAGGAAACACACAACATGAAGCTATTACCTGTACTTATTGCTGCTTTCACAGTGCTGGCCCTCTCATCGTGTGAACATGGCGGAGAAAGCGAAGACTTGTTTACCGGCATTACCATGAGGGATGAAACCTGTGCCCCCGGCAGCTTAGTTGATTCTTCCGACTGGCTGCCCAAGGGCTGCACCGTCGGGAAAACACTGCACGACAGGGTTCTGGACGAAACAGAAGACGGCTGTATGCTCAACAGCCTTACTGCCTGCCCCAATCCCTGCAACAGCGGCACTACAATTCAGTTTACCGTCAACAAGCCCGGTTTCATGAAGATTATACTGTTGGACAAACCGGATTCCGAATTGGCAACACTGCTGGAAAAACAAGTCGATGAAGGAACCAACGCCCTGAGTGTAAACTGCTACACGCTGAACCTCAAAGCAGCTGTTTACCGGGTACAGTTTTCCTTCCGCCCTAACGGTTCCGACGAAGTTTACGAGTCCTTCGGCGACATAAAAGTAGAATATTAATATCCGGCATTAGTGTTATTGGGCTTAGCTGCTGTAGCTGGGCCTGTTTTTTGTGTTCCGCCCCCGTGCGGCGCGGACGAAGGCCTTGGGGAAGGCATCCTGAAGATTTTGAAATCTCAATTATTTGAGACAATTTGCCTTTTGATGTGTCATTAAGATAATGAATTGTATTAGGCATGAAATGTCGTTATTCGTAAACGGGAAAATCATTGTATTGCAACTGAGCCTTATGGCCTGGGCATGACAATAATTGATTTACATATTATTATTAATCGTTTGAATTGTTCACGCTGTCCTCGCTTACCCGGTAAAGCAATCAAAATATTAGCTATCTTTGTCCTTTTCAAACTTTGTAATTATTATTTTGGTTCTAACACCAAATAGTTGTATTTTGACAACAGCGGGAAATTTGATTTAAAAAAAAATTGTAAAGAAGCAATGGCAGCAGTCTTGCTATGGCTGCTATATATTTATTATTTTTTTCAATTTCTTAATTTAGGAGGTTCTCAATGAGACTCAAACTTTTGGTTCTAACAACACTTGTGTCTGTGTTTGTACTGTCGCAGTCCTGCTTTGCCGACGACATCGTCTGGACGAAGTACACTCACGACATCAGCAGGCTGCAGTTTAACAACGACGACAGTAAAATACTCACTGTCGGCAGCGGCGGCATCATCATCTTCAACACTTCCGACGGGAGCCAGGTGCAGCATATACCGGGCTATGAAGCCGGGGAATACAGCGCAGACAACAGCCTGATTGTTGCAGCACGTGAACAGAGCGACAGTTTGAACGACGTCTATCCTTACGTCGATGTAATCGACGCTGCTACCTATCAGGTTATTAAATCCATAAAGCTGAATAAACTGAAAAGTGCGCCAAGCTACGAAGAAGTAATTATCTCTCCCGATAATAAGACTATTGCTGAATTCAATCCTTTTGGTTTATATTTTATCGATGTTGAGACCGGTTTATTAAAAAAAACACTAACCTCTTTTGGAGACGAAAACAGGAAAGTATCAATTAGCTCTTTTATTTACTCAAAGGATAGTAAGCATGTAATTATTGCTCTTTGGGACCCGGTCAAGGGAGAATATGGTTCCATTATGTTCATTAATACGAGCACATATAATATGGATTACAAGTATGATAAAAGGGCAGGATGCTTAACTTTGAGCGATGATGGTCATTTATTAGCTTTCAACAGCCCCGACGAAGCCGGCAAGGCTGTTACCGTCATGAACACCCAGACTCACGAGATAGTCGGGCAGATCCCGGGGACTGCAAGTTGGGTTAGAAGCATGGTTTTCTCTCCGGACGGTCAGTATCTGGCGGTTTCGGATGATGAGCATAGTACAAAATTTTATAAAACTAATGATTATTCATTATATAAAACTATTTATCCTGAAGGCTTCTATTTTTCGAGTATGGATATCTCAAAAGACAATGGATACTTAATAGGCGGCGCTAGCTCGGTAATGATGTTGTTAAACTTTTTAAAAACCGGTGTAATAGATGGCAAAGAAATTTTAGAAATTCTATATCCTAACCCATCCGGTAATAGTATCAATGTTACTTTCGAATTACCAGCAGCTACAACTTTGAGTTTCAACCTTTACGACATGACAGGTGTTTTGGTTGAGGCGCTTAAAACCGGGACTTATGAGACGGGAACAGTGGAGGAAAACCTGTATTTAAACAACATAGCAAACGGAACATATTACCTGAAAATCGAATCTGCCGAATTTAATATGACATTCAAAGTAATCGTCAATCGATAGGGAGCAGCATAATGAAAAACATATTTATAATATTCTTAGTGATTTTTTCATGCTTAACAGCTTATTCTCAGGACAAAGAGCCAACAGCCCACCCCCTCAATCAGTTGTTTGATTCTTACCGGACAAACGGTTAATTTAAGGTGTGGGAAAAAAAAGATTGAACCTTCCGAAGGTTTGAATCCTTCGGAAGGTTGACGCCCCTACAGAGTTTTCAGTCTTTCGTTTCTTTTAAGATGGACTCCACCTTTGAGGTGGAGTCCATCTTTCGGCAAAAAAAAGCCCGGAACCGTTGTGGCCCGGGCATTTTTCTTACTACGGTGAGATATATTATATCAAGCCCTGCTCGTGTTTCTTTGTCAGTTTTTCGAGCATGTCTTTTGTCATCGAGTCGAGGTCGTAGGAAGGCTTCCATCCCCATTCGTCGCGTGCGGGCTGATCGTCAACGCCGTCCGGCCACGAGTCGGCAATAGCCTGGCGGAAGTCGGGAGCATAGTCGATCTTGAAGTCGGGTTTGTATTTCCTGATCGAGTCGGCAAGGACTTTAACGTCGAAGCTCATGGAGCCGACGTTGTAGTCATTGTGTCTCTTCAGTGTCTCGAAGGGAGCTTCCATCAGGTCGATTGTAGCTTTGAGGCAGTCGGGCATATACATCATCGGAAGTTGGGTGTCTTCTTTGACGAAGCATGTGTAGCTGTTCTTCTTAACTGCTTCGTAGTAGATCTCGACGGCGTAGTCTGTAGTGCCGCCGCCGGGCATTGTTTCGGCGGAGATGATGCCGGGATAGCGAAGGCCGCGGCAGTCGATTCCGAATTTGCGGACATAGTAGTCTGCAACGAGTTCGCCTGCAACTTTAGTAACGCCGTACATTGTTGTCGGGTGCAGCGGAGTGTCCTGGGGTGCAATCTTCGGACAGTCGGGGCCCCAGACAGCGATGGAACTGGGCATTATTACTCTTGCCATTTCGTGTTTAACGGCGAGGTTGAGAATATTGATAGTTCCGTTCATGTTAACGTCCCATGCGAGCATGGGGTTCTTTTCTCCAACACCCGAAAGGATGGCAGCCATGTGAACTATTGTGTCGATGTTATATTTGTTGATCATCTCTTCAACAGAAGCTTCGTCGCTGACGTTGATGAAGTGGAAGGGTCCCGACTCGAGCAATTCTTTGCTTGGTTCGGTCTTGCGTCCGGTAGCGATTACGTTCTCAGCGCCGTACTTTTTCCTGAGTTCCAGTGTTAATTCCGATCCGATCTGGCCAACAGAGCCGGTTACGAGGATCTTCTTGATGTCTTTTTTCATTGCCATAGCTGTTCCTTTTATGACGTTGATAAATAAATAATTATAATTTTCCAAAAAAACCATGGCAAAATTAATAAATGGACAATGAAAATCCTAATTACAAATTGATTAAACTTAGGGGAATAGGCGAGTTAAAGCAGTACGTTTTACAGCCATTATGTTTTTGGTGTTAATCCCGTTGCAATTATGGCTTTATAAGCGCCGGCCGGCCTCTATCTCCAGATTGCAAGTGAGCGTGAGACACGCTGCCTCCCGGTTTTCAGTATCAGGAAGTAAAGCCCTGTAGGATAGGCCGAGGTGTTGAAGTTCAGTATTACGCTTTTGTTTTCCCTGTTGTCTGTCCAGCCAACGCTTTCCATTACCTTGCCGTCCATTGAGAGAATCTCAACCAGGTGTTCTCCTGCGTCGGCAGTTTTCAGGCTGATGGTAACCTCGTCGAAAGCACCGTCGGCTGAAATGTCCAGGTCAACATCTTCCCTGTAGCTCTGTGGGGCCACGTCCGTCGGTATGTATTTCTCCATGAACCGGGGAGCGTTGCCGGGCCTCGGCGATTCGTAATCGAGCAGCTGGTTGTATTCGACAAAGCGGCATTCCTTCCCGGGTTTGTCGGGTTCCTCGATGATGCCCAGGAACTTGTTGGAATAGTTTGTGAGGTAGATCCTGCCGTCTTCACCGGGGTAAAGCGAGCCGAACCGGGCTTTATTCTTTGACTGGTAAATTACTGTAGCAGAATTCCTGACGCTGTCGGCAGACCCCAAGCCTATGTTGTACTGGACGATCTTTGCAGGTGAATTGAGTTCTGTAACATAGACAACGGATGAGTTCGGAGAGAACTCTACGTCGAAGTTTGTGTTGTAAAGGTCGGACTCGAAGGCAATCGGCGCGGAGACTTCGCCGGTGTTGAAGTCGAACCTGAATATCTCTATGATGCCTTTGCCGTAGATGGACGAGGCCAGTTTCCTGCTGTCGGGAGAGAATTTGAAGAATCCCAGCTTGTTTTCTTCGGCGCCCTGCAGTGCAATGCCTGTGTTGGAAATGACCGGGGGGCCGTCGATGCCGTTTTCAGTCAGCAGGTAAACGTAGAAGTCGCTGCTGTTCCAGTCGTGGGTGATGATCCAGTAATCGACGCCGTTGCTGTGCTGCTGCGAAGTAACTTTCTCGGCTGCCGGCACCCTGAGCGCCACATTTTTCATCGTAACGTCGCCCAGTCCGTTGTCGGCGTCCATATCGACGATTGTGAACCTGACGCCGATCATCTTATCCTTGTTAGCAGTAAAGATGTAGTATCTCGATTCGGCGCCGGGCTGTGGCACGACAACGCCAGCCTGGTTAGCGGATTTGTTACCCGTCAGTTCGTAGCCGTTAGGCATCTGTCGGTGTTCCCTGTTGTAGATGTTTACACCGTCGGTGTAGAAGAGGAGCCTGCCGTCGGCGTCGCTGATCTTGGCACAGCCCTCCAGTGTCTTCACTACTCCGCCGCCAGTGGATATGTCAGGATAGCCGGCTTTGATGTCAAAACCAGCTTCGAGGCCTATATGTTTAACCCTTTCCGAGTTACGGGATTGCACCGGAACGGATATAATCACCGATAATATGATCAATGACATGATATATTTCATGACCACCTCATGCTATATTTGTGAACCTTCCTGTCAACTAAACTCTTACAACGGGTGGAGTTAACCGTTTTAACCCGCTGTATTTTTACTTCCATGCAAAAAACAAGCCAATATAATTCTCAGAGGCAGTTTTCTATTTGGGTATGTATTTCCTCATCAGTAATCCCCTCCTGCTGCTTAATTCGCACAAGCCACTCTTTTTCTTTTTGCCAGAGATCGAGCAGCTTATTGCCAAAATCGCTAAAGGTTTTCTGGTCTTTAGCTTTTGTAAAAACTAATTTTTCCCCCTCTAATTTGTATTCTCCTTTTTTATCGGTTAAAAACTTCTGAAGTTTAGAAACCAATTGAATAAAGGACTCCTGGATGGAGAAGTATTCGTTAATATTGTAGTCGCCGCCTGCTACGAGGTTGTAAATGCTGTCGAGCAGGGCTTTGTTCCCGATTTCTGTTTTCCTGATGCCGGCGGCTGTATTCTCAGAAATGGCGTCGAACCTGGCTTTGTATTGCCGCAGTTTTCCGTCCAGCCTGGCAAGCATGGCCGCAGCATCGTCAATTTTATCCGGTTCGTCTATCGTTGTCGAGAGTATTTTTTCCATGTCCAAGGCAGCAATGTCGGTTTTCATCCGGTTGTACTCGTCCTGCAACTTTGTTTCATAGTCCCGGAGAACATCGAGCAAAGGACTGAACGGTTTCAGCTTCTCCATGAATTCACCGGCTTCTGTCTCATCAAAGGAATCGCCCGAAGCCATCCGGCTAATCATCAGGCTGTCTTCAGTGCTAACGGCGCCGGAAGTGCCTGTGTCAACGGTAAAGTAGAGGATCAGTGCGTAGGTAAAAACGCCGAGCGACACTACCGCGAATGCAGAGAGCATGACAGCATTCCTGGTTTTACTGTTGACTCGTTCAGTCATATATCATTTCCAAAATCAATCAAATCCGAAAACAATTATTAATTTTTATTCATTATCATTTATGCAATATTAAATGAATAATATTTAATAAACTAATTGAAAATTAATTATTTTTATATTATATTAAAAATTTTTATTACTAATGGTTATTACATGAATATAGTTATTACCGGCGCCAGTAACGGCATAGGCTATGAGACAGCCAAAGCCATCGGGAACAAAGGCAGCCATCACATCGTTGCTGTCTCGCGCAACAGTAGCAAACTGGACGCCCTCAGGAAAGAACTCGAAGAGAGCACCCATTCCAGGGTTACCGCTGTTCCTTTTGACCTGGGAGAAAGCGACCTGGCCCCGATTAAAGCTACTGCCGGCGAACTTGGAAAAATCGATGTCCTCGTTAACAACGCTGCAATCCTGATCAACAAACCTTTTCTGGACACCGCCGATGATGACTGGCATAACCTTTTCAATGTCAACCTGTTCGGCGTTGCAAGGCTCATCAGGGCCTTGTTCCCGCAGTTGTCCGCTCAGGGCGGCGCACATATAATTAACATCAGCAGCATGGGCGGCTTTCACGGCAGCGCCAAGTTTCCCGGCCTGAGCGCATACAGCGCTTCGAAGGCAGCGCTTGCCTGCCTGACGGAAAGCCTTGCCGTGGAATTTACGGAATATAAAATTGCCGTTAACTGCCTTGCCCTTGGCTCAGTGCAGACAGAAATGCTTTCAAAGGCTTTTCCCGATTACAAAGCACCCATCGACAGCACCCACATTGCAGAGTTCATTTCTGAATTTGCACTCCACGGCAACCGCTATTTTAACGGCAAGGTGCTCCCTGTCGCCCTGACGACACCGTAAAGACGTGATTGAGAGGCTTCTGCAATCATTTCACCCCTTCAGGGTTTTTAAGCACTTGACGAACTTTATAAACTTGATGAACTGAGAATCGAACCGCCCCCTGCCCCCGCCTTATCCAAGGTGGGGGAAACCGCTCCGGTTATGCTTTTTCTTGCTTTATAAACTTGATGAACTGAGAATCGAACCGCCCCCATCCCGGCCTTCCCCAAGGGGAATTATTCCCCAAGGAAAAGGAGCAAGTAGCCCCTGCTTTTTCTTCTTACTTTATGAACTTTACAAACTTGACGAACTGAGAAACCCCATCCCAGCCTTCCCCAAGGGGAAGGAGCAAGAAGCCCCTGCTTTTTCTTCTTACTTTATTAACTTTACAAACTTGACGAACTTGAAAAACTGAGAAACCCCATCCCAGCCTTCCCCAAGGGGAAGGAGCAAGAAGCCCCTGCTTTTTCTTCTTACTTTATTAACTTTACAAACTTGACGAACTTGAAAAACTTGACGAACCGGTCAATTCCCGGCTTTCAGCGATTTGAGAGTGATTTTCACAATCTCAGGCCGGCAAAACAATCTTAGCGGTGGAGAAATTGTACCCGTCCCTGAAGTGATGATGGAAGCGGTGCTGCCCTTTCTTGTCAGGCCATAGCGGTATTTCTGGCCGTAATCTGAGGGTACCACCGGCGCCCACAGGCCAAAAAGCGTTATCTGCCCGCCGTGGGTATGGCCGCTAAGAGTAAGATCAATCCTGCTGTCGTTCAGGCTTTCGAGGAAGTCGGGATTATGTGTTATAAATATGCAGAATCCGTGTTGGGGAACTCCCCTGAGGGCATCTTCGAGCCTCGGCTCACCTTCCCACAGGTCGCCGACAGCGCTGACGGCAATACTGTCATTTCCTTTATGAAGCTGCCGGCAGTTATTCTCACAGAGGAAAAATCCCGACTGCCGTATGCATCTGCGTGTCAGGCCTGCGTCTTCCCAGTGGTCGTGGTTGCCGAGGGCAGCATAGACACCGTTTGGTGGCCTGAGGACGGACAATTCACGGAATACAGGAATTATATACTCTGTGCCGCGATAGACATAGTCGCCGCCAAGGATTATTGCGTCAGGCCGGAGTTCGTTGATTTCTTCCGCCAATTTTTCGACACGAGCCAAAGAATAATAAGGGCCATGGTGAATGTCGCTTACAAATACTATGGTAAAACCGTCGAAACCGGGGGGAATGTCATTGGAAACGACTTCATATTCCTTAACTTTAAGCCAGTAAGTCTCGAAGTAACTGTAAATCAGCACCGACAGCAGGATACCGGCTGCAATCAAAGCAATCCTCAGCGCTTTTGGTATTCTACTGAATTTGCCGGTCATATGGTATAATTTAAGTAATTATCTGCATATTGCGAATTTACCTGTGAATGTGTCGGCTCCCGCATTATATGTATAGTAATAAACCCCTGGTGCCAGGCTGCTCACATCCATTACATGAAGACGTTCCGCCGGAAGGGCCGACGGTGGGAATGCCTGCCTTCCGTCGGGCATGTAAATGGTGAAGGTACCGCCTGCAACCACAGGGGTATTGACCCGGATGTTTAAAACATCGGCTGAGGGAACGGGAAAGAGTTCAATCGGCTCGTATTCCGAATCGGGGCCTTCGGCAGCTCCGGCCTGGGAATTGTACAGCATTGTGACTTCATTGCTGTTCAGGCACCTGGTATAAATCATTATGTCATCCACAGCCCCGTCGAATGTTTCTTTTTGGTATCTGGAGCATACATAGAGCGGTGAACAGGCATTTTTAAGATTATAAACATTGTCGGCACTGACGCTGAGTACGCCGTTCAGGTAAAGAGCCAGACTGCGCCCGTCGTATGTAAGAACGCAATGATACCATCTATTGAGCTTTATTTCGCCGGCCCACAATTGCTTTTCGCCGTTTACAGTCGGTACCATGCCCCCAAGATTGCCGAACCACAGCCACAATCCAAAGAAACTGCCCTGTTCGCGGTCCTGGCATAAAATATATTGTATGGTGCTGTTGTTTTCGGGGTAGAACCACAGAGACACCGTAAACTGTTCCGGTGAAGAAATGAAAGGATTTGCTGTCAGATAGCCTCCTCTGTTGATCTTTATGGCTTTGTCAGGTTGATTGTACCTGTCCGGTGCGCCAGTCAACGTGCAGAATGGCTTAAGGTCGAAAGAACCGCATTCCTGCATATCCAGGATATTTTTATCATCGAAGTCATATCTGGCAATCAATCCGTCCTGGCTTGGTTTTGTAACGCTCATGGACTCGGTCATGGATTTAACGGAAGTGTCTTCGGCACATTCAGCCATAAAGCAGATGCTTTGCCCGCACAGGTCCGGAATGGTAAAAGCCAGGTCCGGAAGAAAGGTTGAACGTTTTTTTTCAATGAGTATCCAGTTCTTACCGCCATTGGTGGTGTAATAGAAATTGATATTGCTTATCTGCCACGACACCCAGTTGAAAATGATGGTGTCGCCGGAAAACAGTGCCCTGTTACAGACCGAATGTGTTAAAACAAGGTTTTTATGAATTTTTATGGACAGGCACGAAGCATTTTCGGCTGTCTTCCTGATCAGCGCCTTGTTCTGGCTGTCAAAAATCATCTGTACTTCGTAGCGTCCGTATGTTTCGTAATTTATCGAGCCGCAATAGCTCATGATGGTACCAGGATTGGGCAAAGGTTTCTGGCCTGTTTTCAAACAGCCTCCGGCTATGCCCTCTTCGACAACGCAGGTGTCTATCGGTGGATTCCAGAAACAACTGTGGGTATGTTGTGCATTGAAATTATGTCCCAGTTCATGGGCAACGATATACATATCATAGGTAAAATCTGTCGTCGGGTATTTGTGGCCACCCTGTACAGAGCTGAAGGACATAGAGTAATCACCGGCACGGTTGCACAGCGCATTGAGGTAGCCCAGACCTCCGCCGCCCTTGGAAGAGCTTGTAATTACGTGAGCCAGGTCGCGGGGGATTTTTGTATAGTATTTTGCCCAGTAGGGTATTGCTTTTTCCGCCAGTTTGTTCGGATCGCCTTCAATCTGGTATGGATCTGCCGGGCTATTCGACCAGCATTTGAGCCAGGCAACGTAGAAGACAATTTTTACTTCTTTTTCATAGAGATTGCTGACCATCTGCATTAGCAACAGTGCGTATTTTTCTGCTCTGACGATGTTGGAACCGCAGACTTCGAAAAATTCGGTGTCGGTTTCGAGCGCCAGTTCACACTCGAGCAGATCGTTGGACTGGACGAAGTCTTTGCCTGCTTTCTCAATTTTTTCATAGACTTCGCGGGTCTCCTGGTTGTAACATGTAAATTCGTCGAAAGAGGCAGGGGAAAGCAAGTAATCGGATGCCTCTTCCGAATTGCTGTTTTTCACAGGTTTAAGCGAATAGTTGCTGCCGTTGTCGTCGATGCTGATATAAAGCTCGCTGTCGATGAAAACCATGCTGACGTAGGAGCCGGCCTGACCGTCAACGGTACCTGAGAAAGAAATGATTTCCGGCACGGGCAGAGGGACGTCTCCGTCGGGCCCGGTTGTAATGATGGTGGAATTATTATCTGCAACAGGCTGTTTCCGCTCCATCGTGAAATAATGGTCCCTGCCGTCCATCTGAAATCCATTTACGGTCAGGCTTTTCCGGAATAACACTGCTTCCCTGAGCCTGTCGGTACTAATGTTTAACAGAAGGGTATTGTCATTTTTTATATTCACGCCCGCAGCTTTTTGGGTTTTCGATACAAAATCGCTGAAACGGATCTCACCACAAAGCAGTGACGCAGTTGACAGCAGCACTACAGCGATATAAAGCAGTATTTCCTTAAAAAACATCAGACAGCCTCAATAAATATGATACTATTTAATTTAAAACGGAAAACAACACTATCTATTTCAAAACAAAGTAATATACATTGCAGGTAATGCCATGTCAAGCCTGGTCCAATGAAGCTTCCGGCTATTCCACCAGCCTTCCCAGTTTAAGTCCCTGCCCGATCAACTGATAGACGGCGCTGTCGAGGGCATCCTCAATTTTTCCCGAAGTAACCAGGAAAGAGCCGCGAAACCCGCTACTTTCGTCAATATCAGAAAGCATGATGCTATAGGTACCTTTGTTCCCTTCTTGCTCGATGATGGTGAACCCGACAGTCTTGCGAAGCTTGTCGTTCTTGTACAGTTCGACTTTACCTTTTGCGCTCCCGTCGAATTTTTCGGGCATCGTAACTATTTTGTAGCTCCACATCATGAGGGGGTTCGTTGAACCTGTAATTTCAATTGTACCGGCAGCCAACGGCTCGGAACCGACATATTCGACAGGTACCACATATTTCAATTGTGTGTCGTCCCAGTGCTTGTTTTCCAATGCTTCCCTAACGAAACCGCAGTTAACATAGAAATATATCCTGTACCCCTTGCGGGCATTCTTAATCCACTCCTGCAGTTTGTCGGTCGTGGATGTGATGTCGGACCAGGGGTAGCCGCAGCCGTTGAAGGCGCTGAATTTGTCGTCGAGAGTGTTTTCAATGGAAAAGTATTCATTCCAGTCGGGTATGTCGCCGAGTTTTGAGGGCCATGTCCTGAACTGTTCACTACCGTCCTCGTGAGAAACAAAAAAATGTATGGTGTAGAACTCATACTTCAGGTTTACGGATTTTTTTATATTGGCTTTTCTTACCTGATCGGTGTAATAGCCGAAGGTCTTACCGTCTTTGAGCAAAACCCTGAAGAAGAGTTCTACGTTTTCGTCGGCAACAAGGTTGAACTTGCCGTTGGAATAGTCGAACTGTGTCATGTCACACTTGTCTTTTGCAATGTGTCCTTTGGAAGAAGCAAGCACAATGCCCCAGCCGAAGTTTTTCGGATAGGCGGGATCGAGTTCCAGTGCCGACAACGCAGCCACCGGAAGCAGAAAGATGAACAAGACCTGAAAATATTTAAGTAACATATAACCTCCCCAAAGCAAAATCTTTCATTGCTGTCAAAGCATATTCGGAAATTATGAAAATTTGTATTCATATTAACATTTTTTTTGCTGTTTTTCTAAAAATATACTAAAAAGTACAAGATGTCCGGTCAATTATACATATTTTGGCTCTTCATCATTTATAGTGGGTAACTAAAAATAAATGGCTCTTCCCTATTCAGTATGAATAAAACTATCATATTAGTCATGATGGTGGTAAAGAAGCAGTATTATTGCATTATTTCGTAGTGACGCAAGGCCTTGCGTCTCTACTGATGCGGCTTTCCGGTGTTTCGTATAAGATAATCGAGCGCCCGGTGCGCTTTACCCACCTAAATCTTTCCCAAAGGGAGGACACCCCTTCTTTTCTCTCTCCTTCCCCTTGGGGAATAATTCCCCTTGGG
>CAZWLN010000026.1:23107-59001 GCA_964634885.1 uncultured Hyphomicrobiales bacterium
GAAGGCCGGGATGGGGTTGATCAGTTCATTAAGTTTGTCAAGTTTATAAAGTTCAACAAGAAAGAAGAAAAAAGTTCTGGGTTCTTGCCCCTTCCCCCTGGGGAAGGCCGGGATGGGGTTGATCAGTTCATTAAGTTTGTCAAGTTTATAAAGTTCATCAAGAAAGAAGAAAAAAGTTCTGGGTTCTTGCCCCTTCCCCCTTGGGAAGGCCGGGATGGGGTCTCTTCAATCTTTGAATATTTACCTTTCAATTACAACATACCCACTACAAACAGAGAAGAACCCATATTTTCAGATTGATGCCCGGTTTTGACGATCTTTCGTACGGGTGATAAAATAATCTTCCGGGATTGTAGTTATATTGTGTTTGTAAATGTGATAATTGTGATGTAATTGAAATGAAATCGACTCAACAGTTTGACAGGAAAGAAAAAGCCATCATGCAGAACCGCAGAGCCAGGCATGACTACGAGGTATTGCAGACCTATGAGGCAGGCATCGAGCTGCGCGGCACCGAGGTCAAGTCGCTGAGGGCCGGCAAATGCAGCATACAGGAAGCCTATGCGGGTTTTCTTTCTTCCGACAGCATGGAACTGTTCCTGATCAATTTTCACATCAATCCCTACGAACACGGTACATATACAAACCACGAACCCAAAAGAAAACGAAAACTTCTGCTTAACGGCCGCGAGCTGATCAAGATCAAGACGGCAATTGCCGAAAAAGGACTGACCATCATCCCTCTGTCCTTGTACTTTTCCGGCCCTTTTGTCAAAGTGCTGCTCGGAGTCGTAAGGGCAAAAAAGAAGTACGACAAACGTGAAGACCAGAAAAAGCAGGACTCAGAAAAAGAAATCAAGAAGAAGTTCAGAATATAATCGTTGAGAGTGTATTAATAGGGCTCTTTGCTCCTCAGCATGGATAATACTATTATATTATTCATGATAATGAAAAAGAAATCCCACAATCAGCTAAATTTGTACAGGCTTGCCTTTCCAGCGTTTCGTAAGAGGGAACAGGTGGTGGAGTGAGATTATACACGACCTTAATCCTCCCAAAGCGAGGACTTGAAGGATCCCGGACTCCTTCCCCCTGGGGTTGGCCGGGATGGGGTGGCTTAAAGTGAATATCTTATCTGTCTTTCATTACAATTTTTTACCAATAAAAAAGATGAAGAACCATCAATATTTACCTTGAGTAAGTAATCAAAAAATATTAAATTGCAGTATATTTTCTATTGAATTATTACTAGGGTATCCATGGGGCCTAAGAGTGTTGTTTTTGCAGTAGTATTATCAATGATTTTCCCGGTATTTCTCCTTTGTGCAGAAATGAAAGAGTATGAGATCTCGCCGCGTACCGGCTCGGTCATCGATCAGCAGGAGAGAGAATATTTCAGGCTTTTTCCGGACTTCTACAACTTTGTCAGGGCTACATTCTATGAAGACGGCATCAATCGTGTGAGCGTTGTAGTGGAATACGACAATGCCGGGAAAAGACAGTCGCTATCGATCGGTTTGAACGATGATATTCAGAAGAGCATCAGGGTTCTGATAGAAAATTATGAGTATTTATTCAAGAGTAATACCTTAAACAGCAGCTTAGGTGTAAAATTTGACTCGGCACTCAGGCAGTGCATAATGCCTGCAAAACGGTACGACGAAGATAATTCCGTGGAGTACGAATTTACTAACCTGCAACAAAAGAAAATCAGGTGCAAATTGCTCTATGTTGACAGTCTCCGTTTTGTCGTTTGTCCCGTCGAATACCAATACGACTGGAAAACAGCAGAGAGTAATTGTGTTGTCTATTCATTTTCTGAATTAACGGAAATGAAAAGCAATAAAGATATTTACATGTATAATCTGAAGTATTTGAGAGAACTCTCTCCTTTTCTTTATACAAGCGGAGGTACACCGATACCTCCTCCGCCTGAGATTGCACGGCTATTAAGAGATTATGCAAATGCAAGTGCCCTGGACACTTCGGGCCATTCCGGCCCCACCCCTGAAAAGCACGCACTATTGAATGCAGGAGCGAACATAACTCCGTTGACATATTTCCTGTTTGGGAATTATGAAACTCCTTACGCACTAAGGTACGTGATCCCTTCTGTTTTTGTAGATATTCTGCTATCCGACAATATTGGAATTGGTATTGCATGTTCTTTTCATGACAGTAAAGAAGAGAATCTGAATTATATGGACTATGACGTAAGCGGTACAATCACTGCTGTTTACCTGTCCTGGATCATTAATAACCGCATCGGCTATTCTATGAGTTTTTGGGATTATATTGATTATTCTACCAATATTGGTTTGGTAATCGGTTCCTCCCATTTTAATTACAAAGGAAACCGGGACCAAAAGTTTACACAAGCTACTTTGGGGCTAACCGGTTCTTTTAAGGCTGACTACTATTTACTTCATAACCTGTCAGTATTCTCTGAGATTTACTTATATATTCTCCTTAATAATGAATTTGAATCGGAGATTGGAAATCACAAGATTACAATTAAGCCAAACCTTTCCGGTTTCGGTTTGCGCTTTGGCCTGGGCTTACATTTATGAAAACTATTGATTAACAATAAAATGAGGGTGTTAGTGAATATAAGATTATTATTCGCATTGCTTGTTTTTTCTGCCGGGAACACACTTTTCAGTGCAGAAATGAAAGAGTATGAGATCTCGCCGCGTACCGGCTCGGTCATCGATCAGCAGGAGAGGGAATACTTCAGGCTTTTTCCGGGCATCGACAACTTTGTCAGTGCTACATTCTATGAAGACGGGTATAATCAGGTGAGCGCTGTTGTGGAATACGACAGTGCCGGGAAAAGGCAGTCGGTTACATTTGCTTTTAATGAAACATTGAAAAAGAATGTAAATACCCTAATTAATAATTATGAATACATTTACAACGGCAATATCTTCAACAGCAGCTTAGGTGTAAAATATGACTCGGCACTCAGGCAGTGCATAATGCCGGCAAAACGTTACGATTTCGATAATGCTGAAGAGTTTAAATTTACTAATATGCAGGGCAAAAAGATTAAGTGTCAGGTGCTCTATGCAGACAGTAATGTATTTGTTATTTGTCCCCCAGACTTTAAGTACGACTGGAGGACAGCCGCTAATAATTGTGTTGTCTATCACTGTACCGAGATAAAAGAATTTATTGGAAATAAGGATGTTTACCAGCTCAATCTACAGTGGTTGAGAGAAAAGTCCCCGTTCTGTTCCAATAATGGAAAGATGCAGATACCTCCACCTCCGGAAATTGCCGGATTGATAAAAAAAACTGATTTTACAAGCCGGCTCACACCCGGAGTTAATACCAAAAGCTTACACGATATTCTCGAGGAAGAGGATAAAAAGTTCCATATCTCTTTTACTTATCTACCCGGATTGTTCACGCAAATGAATAATACATTAGGCTTTACAAAGCTTTCTAGTTATAATCCCAAGGACAGCACCTGGAAGGTAAGGAAATCAAAACTGGGATCACTGGATTTCTCGACTATGGAAAAGAATATACCGGGCCTTTCGTTCTCCGTTGATATCTCCGAACATTTCAAACTGGGTACGATGTTGTTCTATATTCCTACTGACTCAATTCATAGTAATACAACCGACTATACATCTCAGGGTGTTCTCACGTCGCTGTTTTTAAATTATTCACCCAGGTTGCACAACATCTATTCCCGTTCTTTGTGGGACCATATTGAATTTTCCTATTCTCTCGGATTTTTGCTGGGTTTTACACAGAACAAATTCCAGCCATATTATGGTGATAATTACATTTACACTTTTTCGAAATCACATTGTTTGACATATTCACATATCATCGTTGGGGCATTCTTGTCAATGATGCCTGAGTATTATTTCAGCAATAAAGTGTCCGTATATACGGAATTATTTGCAAATATGGCTTATAGTTACGAGTCAGAAGACAACAACAAAAAGGCGGGCACAGCCAGTTACGTGATGATTGAACCGACAACGGTGAACCTTTCCGGTTTCGGTATTCGCTTCGGCCTGTGCTTACATTATTGATTGCCGCTTTTCTTCAACCCAATTACTCTGTTACCAGCAGTTTCAGGTAAGTGTGCAGCGATAAATTGCGCAGTGTCAGGTAATATGTTCCTGGTGCAAGGCCGTTAATATCAATATTCAGGGTACAGGGTGTTTCCACTCCGCTGTATTCTTTTCTGTACCAGGTTTTACCAAGCACATCGGCAATTGCAAGTGAGAAGGAACTCAGCGCCTGTCCGCTACCCGTCAGCTCAAGTGTTACAGTGCCGTTTGCCGGATTGGGATAGAGGTTGGCAGAGACTACGTCGGCGCCGCCGTCATCGACGGATACACGGAATCCGTATGGATCGGAGCTCTTCTGGCAGCCCCTGATGTCGGTAACGAGAACAGAGAAGTAGCCACCGATATAAGGCTTATAGGTCCTTTCGGTGGCGAAAGCTATCTTCTGGCTGCCGTAGTACCACTGGTATTTATAGCCATGTAAATTGCAGACAAAAATTGTGTCATTAGACTTGCCGACTGAATCTGCTACTGTTGGTTTCGGTGGTTTGGGGAATACTGTTACTTCAATTGTGTCGGAAGACGCTTCGTAACCGTCGGCAGTAACAGCGTCCAGCCAGTATCTTCCGGACTCCGTAATGACCAGTACCTTGCCTGTGGTGCCGTTAGACCAGCGGTAACCGGCATAGCCGTCGTGAGCGGTAAGTGTGAGTGCCCCCCCCTCGCAGAACTGGAGTGTGTCGCTGCAGTCAAATCCGGGAAGCCCGATGTTTTTAATATTAACATGATAGCCGTCGAGGGAGTCGGGGCAGGCATTGCCGTTGTCCACAACGAGGGCAACGTAACCGGAGTCGGGGTCCGTCCATTTGATCAGCACCCTGCTCGTATGGTCCCCGTCGAGTATCTCCCCCCCGTAAACACTCCAGGCGTATCCGTAACCGGGTTGGTATGTTGCCGTATAGGTATAGGCGCCGTTTTTTACGATTTTCGTCTTGCCTGCAATTACTGCCTGTGGGTAATCCATGACACCGACAACCACTTCGTCTGAGTATTGGTAACCGCTGCCGTCGGTAGCAGTAAGTGTATATGTCGTGGTTTCCGGCGGCCATGCTTTTGTGAACGCCGAAGTGGGATTAGAAAGCCAGTCTGTGGGCTGCCATTGATAAGTAATCTGCCCGGAGCCGCCGATGGCATAGCTCCCGAGTGTGGTCGTATCGCCGGTACAGATGTTGATGTCGCTGCCGGCATCGACGATCATGTAGTAGGGCATATCTTTTATTACAAATGCTTCCGATCCGAGTGAATCGGTGTATTGAGTATCGAAGGCGCCTGCCGACACCGGGAAATTCGGGGAGGAGGTTGTCCCGGCAAGGTATATGTAAACCCCGTTGTAAACTTTGATGGACTGGCCTACGTCGTTGCCGCTTCCGCCGTAATAGGAGCCATAATGAATACGCCTGCCGTCGGCGTCGGTTTTAATTACAAATGCGTCTGCTCCGGCTACATTCTCATTATAGGATGTATCGTAACCATTGAAAGATACCGGGAAATCCACAGAACCTGTAACTCCCGTGATGAAACAGTTGTCGTAGGAATCGAGGTAAAGGTCGTATGCTTTGTCGGTACCCGTACCTCCGAAGTATGTAGAGAATACCATGTCGCCTTCCAGCTGGCGCAGTTTTGTAATTACCGCGTCGCCTTTTCCTTTGTTTACAATTGTACTGTTGTATGTAGTGTCGAACACATATTTTGTAACGGGGTAGTCGGAAGATTCTGTTTAACCTGCAACGATGATGTTCTCTTTGCTGTCGAGCCGTATGCCGTATGCGCGCTCTTTTGCCCTGCCGCCCAGGTAAGTGGAAAACAGCAGCCTGTTGCCCCACATATCGACGACGGAGACAAAAATATCCCCGCTTTCGTCGGTTTCGATAGTGTCGTTATAGGTCCTGTCCCAGGCCCGGGTAGTAGTCGGGAAGTCAGTAGAGCGTGTGGTACCGACGATGTAGATGTTACCTTTGTCGTCCAGGTCGATGTCGTTGCCGAAATCGTCCTTGTTACCGGCAATGAAAGTTGAGAACGGGATATTGGAGCCGTTGGCGGTGAGCTTGGTAATGAAAGCGTCGTATCCGCCCCGGTGTACTTTACCGTAAGCGGCAGCAGTAGTGGGATAGTTGCCTCCTTCGGTGGTGTAACCGGTGATGTAGGCATAGCCGCCGTTGTCCACGACTAAGGACTGGGCAAAGTCGTCGTACCTGCCTCCGATGTATGTGGAGTATTCCAGGTGGCTGCCGTCGTCGCTCAGTTTCAGGATAAATACATCATAGCCGCCGTTGTAAACAGTGTCCCAGGCACCTGTTGTAACCGGGAAGTTATTTGATTTGGCGCCTCCGGTACACCCGGCAACAAATACATAGCCTGCCGCGTCGATCTCTAATCCCTCGGGTACGTCTTCGAAATGCCCGCCGATATAGGTTGAGAACAGCAGGTTCCTGCCGGAGGAGTCAAGTTTTGTAACGAATATTTCCGAAGAATTGGTGTCTTTCATCTTGCGGCTGTATGCGCCGACAGATGTCGGAAAGTCTCTGGACAGAGTCGTTCCTGTAAGGAATACCTCTCCCGAAGCGAGTATCTCAATATCCCTGGCCTGGTCGAATTTTGAGCCGCCGATGAACGTGGAATATATCAGCGGGTCTATCAACAGGGGCTTGTTACTGTCGTAATTGTCAAGCCTGAAAGACAGTCTGTTGCCGTCCTGCCTTACGAATCTGCATCCTACCGGCCTGCGGCTGCCGTGATTGCAGCTGAATGCTGCCACTCCGGCAATTTTTATATCTCCTTCTGGTGTCTCAATATTTATCGATCCTTCACTATCGATGTCGATTCCATCGCTGCCGGTGATGTTATAGCATATCTGCGAGGGGTCAGCCCCTGCATCTAAGTGGAAGTCGTGCCTCAGTCCTTTCCCGTCGAAATACAGGGCCAGGTCTATGCCTTTGTAAAGGCCTTTCAGGCATACACTGCTGTAAGCGCCGGCGTTCGACACCCATCGCGAGCTGTCGTTGCCGAGGAAGTAGTTGTAATATGCAGGAGATTTCCCGGCAGGCTCCGCTGTCCGGAGGAAAGAACCATCAAATTCGACCTTTATTACACTGCCCTTCCGGACTTGGGGGGCAATTCCCCCGAACGGGTTAATTTTATCCTGTATTATGCAGCCATCGTACCTGTAACTGTCGATGATGAGGGCGTTCCTTGTAACCCAGTACTGCTGCCCCTGCCCTTCTGCAAAGTAGAGTACCTCTTCAGGCCATTGGCCACGGTTTTCGATGAATACGGTCTGCTCAACGGCGTAGCAGTTGTATGCCCCGAATAGAAATAAAACCAGCAATATCCTTATTACAAATCTCATCCTGTTCACAATTTTATTTATCCGACATATTCCAATATAGTATTTTCGGCATAAATGACAAGAATATAAACTTCCGGCCCGGGAATATTTTGCTCATCAGGCACAAATTGTTGACAGATAATCGGTTCCGGAATAATTCTTACTAATAATCGTACTCATTGACAATCCGGGATTGCGGCAGTCAAACTGTAACCCATTGGTTTCTCTTCAGTATTCCCATAATATGCCGATATTTTTATCAGGAATATAACATACGCGGGGTTATTGCGTCGTTTTTTTATTATGAGATATGCCGGTTTAATGGTAAATTGAAGAATGAAAGTAAAAGATTATTATAAAATTCTCGAGGTCGAACGCACTGCCTCCCAGAGGGACATCAAGGAGGCTTACCACCGTTTGATTAAAACCTATCATCCCGACAACCATCCGGGCAATGAGAAGATTGCCGAGAAGTTTTACGAGATCAGCGAAGCATACAGGAACCTCGGCGACCTCGACAACAGGCTCTATTACAGCATCAGGCTCAACAAGGACCTGTTGGACAAGGTACTGAGGCATACCCGTATCGAGATACCCGGTTTTAACGACAACAACAACGGCAGGAATGGGGTTATCAAGATAAAACCCAGGACCAGACGAATTTACGGCAAAAAAGTACTGGAATAATCAATGGCTGCTAACGATTCGCTCCCATACACGCAAAACAAAGATACATCACAAACAGGCAATACAATTTTTGAATTGATCAAAGGCAATCCCTGGTTCTTTTCGCTCTATGGGCTTTTCCTTATTGTTGGGTTGGCGCTGCTACTGGCTTTTCCCAAAGGCGAGATACTTCTCTGGCTGAACCGGCAGCATACCCCCTTGCTCGACAACATTGCTTACTATGTTACTTTCATGGGCGACGGCCTGTTCGTGGGTATTTTACTGATACCACTGGCTTTCATCAGGATACGCCATTCTGTTCAGCTCCTTGTCTCGTACCTCATTACCGGTGCGGTTGTGCAGATACTGAAACAGGTGTTCGGCATGCCCCGGCCTCTTAAGTACTTCGGAGACGCCATTGCGCTCCAGTTGGTCGAAGGCATCAAAGTATGGAGTAACGCCAGCTTTCCTTCTGGCCATTCAACCACGGCTTTCTCCCTGTTCCTCGTACTGTCAATTATCGTAAAGAATAAATACTGGGGCATCGCTTTCTTTTTTGCGGCCCTGACGGTAGCCTTGTCACGTGTCTATGCTGTCCAGCACTTTTTCATGGACATATATTTCGGTTCATTAACCGGTGTGATATTTACCCTCCTGGCTTACAGGTGGGTCGATATGTTTGCTGGGTGGAAGAATGTCAGGTGGCTTCTGCCGAACGCTCCACAAGGTAAATGATGTGAAGGTATTCTTTGCCGGTGGCGCCGCTCATGCCCGCCTCGCACGGAATATTCGAAGAATAATGGGAATCCCCGCCAATCTCTTTTACTTCTGCCGCTTCTGCTTTTGTTGCCGACCAGGTCAATTCGGGACGTAGCAGCCCCCTGTCCCCGGCGTAGCCGCAACAATTCAGTTCTCTGGGTACGACGGCCGTCTCGGCGCATTGTTCGGCAATTGCAAGGAGTTTGCCGTCGAGGTTCATTTTGCGCAGGGAGCAGTTGGGATGGAGCACGGCCTTTTCCGGCAGCTTCCTGAGGGGAAGGGCAGGAATGATGTTGTCGTGGATGAATTCAACAGAATCGAGAATTACCAATTTATTATACATGGCCTCTGTTGCGCTGTCTAAGAAACTCCGGCAATTCCTGAAGGAGTATGTGCAGGAGGAGGAATCGAGTATTACGGGCAGCCTGCCGCCGTCCGTCCATTCCCACATTTTCCGTATGGTCCTGCCGAGGATGACCCGGTATGATTCGAAATAGCCTTTCGAGTGGAAAGCCATGCCGCAGCAGTAGTTGCCGTTGTCACCGGGTATATTCAGGCTGAGTCCTGCCTTGCCGCTGACGGAAAGCATCGTTTCGATGATGCTCCCGGTACCGCCGGGCGGCCTGCCCATCAACCTTGAAACGCAGCAGGGAAAATAGAGGAATTGTGCATGGGCGGAGTAACGGGAACAGCTTTTTGCAGGCAGGTTGATATTGCTGTCCCAGCGGGGGAGCCTGCCCCTGAAAAGGGTTCCGGTTAACCTGTTGAGGTTTCTTTCGCCGACAGCGCTGCTAATAGCACGGGCGGTCATGATTCCGGCTTTTATTAATAGAGAAGCAGCAGCAAAATTACCGGCTATTAATCCGGCAATGGCGTCCGAAAGTTTCGTTTGTCCCTGATGCCTCAGTTCCTTGACAAGGTTGCCGGTATTAATCTCCAGCGGGCAATTCACAGCGCAGAGTCCGTCCACGGCACAGGTGTCCATGCCGTAGTACCCATAGTCTTTTGTAATTGACTGAACAGTTACGAAGTCGCTTTCACATCTTTTTACCTCGCGCCTGAGGACTATCCTCTGGCGCGGAGTAAGCGTCAGGTCCCTGCTTGGGCATGATGGCTCGCAGAAGCCGCACTCGATACAGCCGTCCACTTCGTCGTCGATTGCGGGCATGGACTTGATGTTTTCTAAGTGTATCCTGTCATTGTCGCTGATGACTACGCCGGGGTTGAGTATTGAGTGGGGATCGAGCAGGGTTTTAATGCTTTTCATCAGAGACCAGGCTTCGCTGCCCCACTGTTTTTCCACGAAGGTAGCCATGTTCCTGCCCGTGCCGTGTTCCGCTTTGAGTGAGCCGTTGTATTTACCGACGACCAGGTCGAACAGGCTGTGCATGAACCTGTCGTAGTCGGCGATGCGCTCACTGCGGTCAAAGTTTTCGGCAATGATGAAATGGACGTTGCCGTCCAGGCCGTGGCCGTATATCCCAGTCCTGCCATAGCCAAAGGCCCTGAAAAGCTCCTGCAGGTCCGTTACGGCGGCAGCAAGGTCCTCCGTCCTGAAAGCCAGGTCTTCGATTATTACCGTCGAGCCTTTGTCCCTTGTGGCCGAAAGCGACGGCAGTAACCCCTGCCTTACTTTCCACAGCTTTGCCCTGTCTTCGGCCGTTTTTGTTTCGATGAAACCGGCTCCGGCGCTGTCTGTCAGCCTGAGACTGTTAACCAATTGCCTGAAGGCGGCCTTCCTGTCTTCGAGCGCGGCTTCGCCGGGTTCGCTGAATTCTATGAGCAGGGCTGCCGTTCCCTGCGGCAATGCCCTGACGACGGGCGGCACTCCTTCACGTTTGCCGATCGACAGCAGGCTGTTGTAGTCGAGAAATTCCACGGCTGTAGCTCCCAATTCCCGGACAGCGGCAATGGACCCGCAGGCTGTGGCGATGTCCGGGAAGAACAGCAGCGAGGTATATTTATGGTCGTAGTCGGGGCAGCTCTCCCACTCGATGGAGGAGATGAACCCCAGGGTCCCTTCCGAGCCTATCATCAGCCGCGCCAGGATGGCCGAAGGTGTCTCCCAATCGAGAAAGGCGTTCAGGGAGTATCCGATTGTGTTCTTGACACGGTACTGCTCCCGTATCTTAGTTGTCAGCGAAGGGCTGGAGCGTATTTTGTCCCTGACGGCGAGGAGTCCGTCGTATATCTCCGGTGCTTGGGAGCGCAGCGCATCGTCAGAGCCGCTGCCGGAGCTGTCGATAGTGAGGCCGTTTGCAAGTATGAAGCGCAGGGAACGGATGGAATGGTATGCGTTCATGTCGATGCCGCTCATCATGCCGCTGGAGTTGTTCGCAGCAATTCCCCCCACGGTGCAGGCGTTGATGGAAGCGGGGTCGGGGCCAAGGTGGCGCCCGTACTGCTTCAGGTACATGTTGACTCTGCCTGCGACGGCTCCCGGCTGTGTTATTACGGTTTTGCCGTTGTCCCTTACTTCAATGTGGTTCCAGTACCTTTTGAGGTCCACCAGGACGGAGTTACAGACGCTTTGCCCGGCGAGGCTTGTCCCGGCTCCCCTGAAAGTAAGGCTCCTGCCTTCGCTTCGGCACCAGTCTATCAGGCGTACGACTTCGCCTTCATTGCGCGGCCGTGCCACACATTCGGGCAGCAGCCTGTAGAATCCGGCGTCGCTGCTGTAAGCGTGCCTCATTACGGCTTCACTGTGTATCTCTATTCCGTCGGTAAGGGACATATTAATTCTATGAAAATGTTGAAGGAAAATCCATTATGTTTGCCTGCTATACCTGTAATGGCCTTTTGTTTGTCCCAGGTCAGTAATTGAAATAATCGATTAAATCCTGCAAGGGGTTATAGTTCTCGTTTTCATCTTTCTCAGGAACTGTATCATTCAATTCCCCGCCCATATCAACAGGTTTCGCTGCATCGGGTTTACTTATTGCAGGAGTACATCTTCCTTTTCCGGCTACACCGTCCTCTTTAACCCAATCGAAGCCGATGCTGTCGAGCATATCTATTTTGTACTGCGACAGTTTCGCCTTATCTCTTCTCATGCGAGCTGTCCAGATGTAAAGCGCCTGTTTTCCTTCGGACCTGGCCGGGACAATGCAATTGCCGTTTTTTTCTTTGTATCGGCTGAGTTCTTCGAATCGTTTTGCCCATTTGTCTTTCATCGGCGCCCAGTCGAAACCGGCCTTGTTGAGTTTGTTGATTCTGTTCTTCGGCATTTTTTCCTTATTTCGCCTGTTTAGATTGAGCCAGAGCACGAACGATCTGTCATGTCTGTAAGATGACCAAATCAGTTTGCCGCCGTCTCTTTTCATATAGCGTTTCATTTTTTTAAAATTTTCATCCCAATTGTCTGTCATCGGGCTCCACTCGAAACCGATGGAGTCTAAGAGCCTGATTCTCTCGTCCGTCAGTATTTTTTTATTGTTTTGTTCCCTCAATTGGCGCATCGACTTCACCCAACTGCTCAGTGAAGTACTGCCTTCGAAGACCTTCGGCACTTTCATGTGCCCGTGCTTATCCCTGAATTGCAGGAGTTCCCGGTACTTGTCGTCCCAGATGTCCTTTCTTGCCCGCCAGACGAATCCGACGGCGTCGAGGCGTTCCTTCAGCTCACCCGTAGGCGGCTTAGAGCGCAGAGTCTGCACCCAGGTCGAAAGGATTGGGTATTCTTTGTCGTAGGCAGGTACTCTCGTGTGGCCGTATTTCTCCCTGAACTCCAGCAGTTCCCGGAAATTTTCTTCGACGCGGTCGCCCAACGGGTCAAAGCTGAAGCCGATGCTTACGAGCTTGTCGTACTGCCAGGACATGAGCCTACCTGTCCTGTACTTTATTCTCTGATTGACGCACCAGTCAATCATCTTATCTTTCCACTCCTCCATCTCGACGCCCTTCTTTTTTTCGGGCATATATGCGGCGCCGGATTCCTTAGTATATGCCTGCAAGACTTCGAAGCGGGCCATCCACCGGCAGTGGTATTTGTTTTTTTTGTTAAATTCTCTTTCAATCATTGTATCATAAATCTGAATATTTATAAATACTTATTATTCAATAGCTGTTTGGTTACCTGTGTCCCGATTCGCTTTGGAGCGTTCCAGTCAGATGGACGTCCACTTCCGGGTATTTCGTCAGAGTAGTACATGGTTCATTATTTCGTATATCAAGTCAATAAATACATCCCATCTGGTTCGGAAGAAAATGATGGCAAACAATTATTATTATTCATCAACAATCTCCTTCATTAGTAATAATCCAGGAGATGCTGCAAAGTGGTCATTTCCTTTTCATCTTCAGTAGTAGCAACGTTGTCGGTGTCGCCGGGCGCCTTGCTTTCACTGTTTTTCGACAGCTTTGTCCTTTTTACAGGCTTAGGTTTGCCGCGGAGACGTTTAACTTCCCATTCGAAGCCTATGCTGTCGAGCAAATCGATTCTGTCCTGCGGCAGGCTGTCTTTGGTAGCTCTCATGCGATTGGTCCAGGCGTAAAAACCCTCGTTTTTTCCTTTTAGAAAGGGTACCCTGCAGTTGCCGTGTTCTTCTTTGTAACGGCAGAGTTCTTCGTAGCGGTTTTCCCAACCGGCTTTCTTCGGTGTCCAGTCGAAACCGAGGGCATTGAGCATATCGAGCTTGTTTTTGGGGAGTTGATTCTTACGAATCCTGAGCTGGTTTAGCCAGTTAACAAACTCTTTGTCGTGTTTGTAAGCCAGGGGTATCAGTTTGCCGCCGTTGCATCTCATGTAACGCGACAGCTTTTGGTAATTCTTCTCCCAGCCTGCTTCCCTCGGGTTCCACTCGAAGCCGATTGCGTCTAAGAGCCTGATTCTCTCGTCTGTCAGGTGTCCCTTGTCTTTGCGTCTTTTTAACTTACGCATCATCTTCATCCAGGAGTTGAGCGAAGACGAGCCTTCGTAAACGAGAGGTACATCCATGTGCCCGTGTTTGTTCCTGAATTGCAGCAGTTCCCGGTACTTAATGTCCCAGTTGTCCGTCTTTGCCCGCCAGACGAATCCGACGGCGTCGAGGCGTTCCTTCAACTCGCCCGTAGGCGGCTTGAAGCGCAGTGTCTGTACCCAGGTTGCAAGGATGGGGTATTCTTCGGAAGTGGCAGGCACTCTTGTGTGGCCGTATTTATCCCTGAACTCCAGCAGTTCCCGGTAATTTTCTTCGATGCGGTCGCCTAACGGGTCAAAGCTGAAGCCGATGCTAATGAGCTTGTCGTACTGCCAGGACATGAGCCTCCCCGACCTGTACTTCATTCTCTGTGTGGTGCACCAGGCAATCATCTTTTCTTTCCAGTCCTCCAACTTCTCGCCTTTCTTTCTTTCCGGCATATATATGGTACCGGAAGCCTTAATATAGGCCAGCAGTACCTCGTAGTGTGCCATCCACCTGCAGTCGTTTTTGTTGTTTTCGTCGAATTCCCGTTCAATCATAGTGTTAATTATATATGATTTTTATAAATACTTATTTTTCAATCGTTGTTTGGCGCCCAGTGGCGGGAGTGGCTGTGGAGCGGGCCCGCCGATTAACGTCTGACACTTTTTTCTAAGAGGAATATAAAGCCTGTAATTGTCAATACTTATTTCAATAGCCATTATACTACCTAAATAAATTTATATCAAACTAAATATTATTCCGATTAATAATATATATTATAATCGAATATTATTAAATTAGTTAATAAAAGTGAGAGTTGCAAAGCCCTGATTGTTAAAAGAAGTTAATAATGGTAAAAATTAATATCAAGAAATTTTCAGGAAGAAAGCCTTTGAAATCAAGAATTAATTTATTATATTATTATCGTTATGATTTTTCATAATTGATCTCCAAAATTAGTGGTTCCCGTTGTAAGCAATTGCAGCGGGAATTTTTTTGCCGCCGGGTTCACTAAGCGCCGTTAACGCCGTTGCTTTCCCGACGGGGCTTGATGTTGTTACGTTTACGGTATGCCCGGTCGGCGTCCCACTCAAAACCCAATCCATCGAGCTGTTCAATCTTTTCCCTGCTCAGTTTGTGCCTGTTTTTTCTCAACCAGTACACCCACCATCCAAGGCCTTCGATTTCACATCCTTTGTTTGGAACGTAGCAGTGGCCATATTTGGACCTGAACAGCAACAGCTTCCTGATGTTCCTTTCCCAGTCGGCCTCCAAAGGCTCCCAGTCAAAGCCGATGGAATCGAGAAGTTTAATCTGCTCTTCGGACAGCTTTTGTCCCAGGCCGTAACGCTTTGCTTTTCGCATTCTTACAGTCCAACAGCCCAGTTGTTCAAAGCCTTTCCGTTTTTCCGAGACTTTAAAATGGCCGTATTTGGATTTGAATGCGACCAGTTCCCGGAACATATTCTGCCAGAATTCATTGATGGAATTCCAGACGAAGCCGGCTTCATCTAAGCGTTTCCTTCGTTCCGGAGTCGTATCCTTGGAGCGCAGGTGGCTGACCCAGGCGCCAAGCGAGGGATAGACGTTATAGTCCTGTGGTACAAGCGTGTGGCCGAATTCGGCTTTGAATTTCAGGAAATCTTCGAAGTGTTGTTCGAACCGGGTAGTGAAAGGATCGAAATCGAAACCGACGGATACTAATTTGTCGTAACGCCAGGTTTTGAGTTCTTCACGCTTGTAATAGCATCTTTGGGTATTGCACCATTGAGCAAGCCTGCGTTCCCATTCAGGTACGCTGAGATTATACGGTCGATTGGGTACATTGGCAGTACCGTACAATTCTTTGTATTTCAGAAGATCGCGGAACTTTTTTTCCCAAAGTTCATCATATTTTAGCTGTTGTCTGTATGAAATTGCCATATTACCATATGGTTTCTTAATAGTCCTACATCCCGCCGCAGTAGTCGTTGATTACCTGGCGCGCTTCGGGACAGCCGAGGCTGTACGCCTTGTGCAGATCTTCGCAGACACTGTTCATGCGATTCTGTTTGATGTTGTTCAGCGCCCTCAGGAAATACGAGTAGCTGTAATCGGGCTTCATGGCGATGACCTTGTTGCACACTTCAGTCGATTTGTTGTAATCCTGCTGGTTGTGCCAGGTATAGGCAATATAATAGAGCGCCATGAAGTTCCGGGGCTGGTGCTTAAGCACGAGGTTCAGGTCTTCGACGGCACCTTTGAAGTCCTCGGCGTCGTTCTTCATCTTTGCCCTGTGCGAATAGGCGTCGGCACAGTCTTTGTTGAGTGCGAGGCACTTGTTCACGTCGTCCATTGCCTTCTTTGCCGACCCCAGTTTATCTTCGATGATGGACCTCTGAAGGTAGAGCATATAGTTCTTGGGGTCGGATTTAATTGCCGCGTCGAGATCTTTGAGGGCACCGGGGAAATCGCCGCTCCTGGCCTTTGAGCTTACTACCGATTCGGTGTAAAACCCGGAATTCAGAAAATGCTCTGATATCTTGAACCCGGCGTCGGGTTTCATGTTAACAAATTCCGGTATGTTGGCGGCAAGTGTGTCCGGCGTGAGGTATTCGAGGCATAGCGGCGGGGAGTCGTTCCCGTTCTCGTCGATATGAGTAATGAAGAGCTTCGTGTAAGGGCCGCGCTGCTTAGAGGAGAACACGAGCCATTTGCCGTTGGGCGAGAACGAATGCCAGGAATTCATCCTTCTGGTATTGCAGTTCATCAGCCTGGGTTTTCCTCCCGTTGCGGGCATGATATACAGTTTACTGTCCCCTTGCAGCAACATGAAGTTTTCTGCCTGGTTGAAGACAATCCATTTCCCGTCGGGAGAATAGCGCGGGAAATAATTGCTCTTATTGTTGCCGGACGCACCGGGGAGCTTTAACGGGACTCCGCCCTTACCGTCGTTGAACGGAATTGTGTATATATCGTAGTAGAACCTGCGTGAGCGTTCGATGAACTCCTTCGCCACATAGGTAGGCAATATCGCTTTTGAGGACTTCTCTGCTTCCGGGCTGGTAAAAGCGGTTGTTTTGCAGAACAGGAGGCTCTTGCCGTCAGGACTCCACACGGGATTGCTCTGTACAAAAGCAGGATCGTCGGCCCCACTCAGCACAGAGAACAACTTTTTCTGTCTGTCATAAACAGCGATAATGCCCTTGATTGGGAAGAAGAGCTGGGAGTAATACTCATCATCGACAGAAACGAAGATGGATCTGTCCTTAACAGTACTTGCCACATACCTGCCGTCGGGCGAGACGCTCGACAACAGTCCGTAAGTTTTCCTGCCGTCTTCCCTGTGGTAATCGCTCCAGGTGATGATCTTGTCGGGTGTGAGTTTCACATCTGCCGCGATGTAATCGACGGCATAGGAACCTTTGTCGTTGGCATAGTCCACGTCGAGGCCCATCACTTTGCCGTCTTTCGAGAAGGAGTGGCAGTTAGCACAGACAACCATCCTGTCGAGGACGATGGGGGCAGGCTTTGTTCCGGACACTGTTCCCAGGCGCCATGAAATCCTGTCGAGATTCTCGACGGCGAATTTAAAAGGAAGAGGTACCGTACGGAAGAAAATAGGCGCTCCGACAGAGTCCTTACTGGTCTTGAATCGTACTTCGCTGCCTGCGAGTAATGTTGCAGGCGAGGCGCTGTCGGCGCCGAGAATAATGATTTTTGCTTCTTTTTCGATGGTGGCGGTTTTCACTTCCTCCCACACGGCAGCGTCGGGAATCCACGTAGCAGTCTGGATGAGCCCCGAGTTGGCAATGATGGTTCCACCACATTCGATTATTACATTCCAGGTACTGCATTTCTTTGTGGAGTCCTCCCATGTAATGGCTGGTGGTGCGAGTTCAGGCGGGATAATGGACTGGTCTTCCGGGTAAATATTACTTACTTTGCTGAAATTTCCACCGTTTTTCCATTGGTTATACAACTCGGTACTCTCTTCCGATCCGCAGGAAACGAGGAGTGTGAGAACCGAAAACATGGCCAGGGCCCTGAATGGGGTCGGCAAAAATCTGAGAAATATTGTATAAATACTCATCAATAATTCCATTTAAGTTAATACTATGGAATTCAAGTTAATGAATTGTAACAATAATTCAAATCAATAATTTGAATTATGGCGCTATCTCATTGCCTCATAAGCAATAGAATCAGGAAGAAAGATAGGCTTCAATCTCAACCAGCAGTTCTTTGCGGCAAATATCGGCCTTAAGCCAGGCAGCAGCGATACCGGGAAAATACCTGTCAGTAATTTCTTTCACTTGTTGGTAATCTGAAGTGTGCTTCAGGTAAACTCTCAGGTAACGGAACAGCGGTTTATGGCCTGTTGTGCCGATGGCGTGTAAAGTCAGATTGCTGTCGGAGACGAGCTCCAGGATGTTTTCAACAGTAACTTCTGCCTGGGCTGCGGCATTTGTACCTGCCAGCGATTCTTCGCCAAGGATGGCAGCAGTACCAGATACGTATATCTCTGTACCATGTTTAGTAATTACCGCTTTACCCCTTTCGAATTTCGGGGTAGTGAGTTCATTGTAACTGAATGAGGGTTTCCCAAGCAGAACATCACCTGAATACCTGTGGGCATCAGCCTGCCGGGGATTCCTAAGAGGCAGGGCAGCAGTGCCGTTTTTCATCTTCACAGCGATACAATCGACAATTATCCGGCCGAGTCCGGCGCCAATTCCGGTAGAAGCAGGATAGCCGTTGTTCCAGGAGCACTTATTATAGAACCAGGTTCTGGCATCATTGAAGACCTGGTAGTTCTGCCGTGCATTAGTATTATCAATAGAATAGTCGCAGATGTTACCGATATAGTTCCACTGGCGTACTATGTCGGACATGGCAAAGGATTCGGCGGCAAGTACAGCTTCCAGTTTCTTCATGCTGCAGTCGGCCTGCTCAGTTACAGAAGCGCCGGGTTCATCGGTGCAGAGTTCTCCGGTGATGAGTTCGGTTCTGTCGGGATAATCGACGATAATATAATTATAAGCTTCGCCGGAGACTCTTTTCACGCCGGTAAATCCTTCGGAGAGGAGAATTTCCAGGCACACACCGGATTTGACAGGGGGCTGCGGTACGAATGTGAAGGGCGGCATTTGAGAGCCGTAGTAATCATCAATTAACCCGGACAGTATATTTTTGAGAGTGAGAAAATGTTCAAAGTCTTCCGCTGCAATGAACAACGTTTGTTTGATGATTCTGTCTTTACAGGAATTCATTGATGAGAGGATAGCGTCGAGCTGGCTGAGGCAGTCTGTCAGTTCTTTTTCAGCATCATCATTAAACCGTGGCTCTATCAGGATGAACTTTTTCATTTTGAAACAACAATTCTCTTACAATAATAACATTACAGCATTCAACAAAAATACATTATCGGGATAATATATTTTTATTAAATTTTACCTGTTGATTACATTGCTGCAAGAGATGTAATCTCTGCCTCTGAAAGAGCTCTGCTGAATATTATCACTTCATCGACCGAACCGGAGAAGAAATTAGCAAAATCATGAGAGTGTGCTTCACAACCTGATTATTTTCTCCGTATATACTTTTCCGTTTTGCCCTTTTATTGTGATTATGTATATACCCGGGGTAAGGCCGGACAGATTAACTTTATCGTTATTTATTACATGAGCATCAATCAGAGAAATACCGGAAAGGCTGCTTATCGTTATGTAGCAGGAAGAGGTATATCTTGAATTAAAACCTATTGTGATTAAACCGGTGGTTGGGTTTGGGAAGACGAGGGGTTCGGCTTCCATTCCGCCGGTTTCATCGATGCTGTTCAACCCGACTGTAACCTGATGGGTTGAAGTGTCCGACTGATTGCACTTAGTAACGATAAGCCGGACCTGGTATGTCCCCGGAGCCAAATAGATGTGTTCGGGCGATTCGTTATCCGAGCCTGCACCGTCGCCGAATTCCCAGTAAAAAGTGTCGGCATTTTTCGAAAGATTAATGAATTTTACAGTGTTCGTATCTGCTGTCTTCCATGAAAACGCGGACTTGAGATCATATTCGCCGATATGCCAGTTCATTAGGCTGTCATAGACTATTCTTTTTACTACCGATTTAATAATTGCAGCATCATTCTCAGGTAAATTATGATTGTATGTGATTAGTGTTGGATCCCTGCGGAACAGAGCGCAATAGAAACAACAGGCAGCAGCATAGGTACCGGCAATGGACGGATGGCTTTCGTCAGCAGCGTACAGTTCCAAATTTGGGTAGTTATCCCTGATATGGTGCCAGACAGCGCCTACAGGAGACACAACAGCTTTTTGCCTTTCAGCCATCATCATTGTTCTGAGATTGATCAGGCTGTCCATGCCTTCGTAGGTGCATACCGGCGGCCAGACGGCACAATTATCCGGGTCCCCGTTTTTTCTTCCCCAGGTCATGTAGAACATCGTCTCGCCGCAGGGGTTGTACAGGTTAAATATGCTGTCAAGGATGGCAGCATAAGGAAAGCATTCATCCTCCACCTGTTCGATTGGAAAAGATGGTAACTGGCTTTGTTCCTGCAGGACAATGTAATCCCAATTGCCGGAACGTATCTGGGAGAGGGAGTAATCATAGCCACAGTGGTCCTTTAAGGAATATCCACCCTGGACACTTCTCCCGGTTATCAGGGTGTCGCCCGAAGACCTTGCAACAGAGTCGGTAAGCGCCGGCAGGTTGTTGTAGGCAGTGTAACTGTTGCCGAGGAACAGCACCCTCAGGGTTTTGCCCGTTACCTGCCCAATGTTTAGCATTCCAACTGCAAAAGTTACTATTGACAGTATTTTTAAAGTTTTATTCATTACACCAACTCAAAAATGCAAATTTTTGTAGTAAATATAAGAAATATCAGGTAAACAGGCTTGTATTTTTCTAATAAATTATAAACTTCATTTTTTATATATGTTTTTGTAATTTGAAGTATTATTGGGTTCGTTTCATCAAATAATATGTAAATATGGATAATATTATTATTTCATTCTTCGTGGTATTAATTATCTTGTTCATTTATGCTGTCATCGAATTGATATGCCTTCACAGATTCAAAGAGTTCTTTTTCAAATCGGGCTTTACTGTTTACAGAACATCTTTTCAGGTTCCGGGATTCCATTCAAATACCCTTAAAGGTTCGACACTTACGTCAAGAGAAGGAAAATACCGGTTTACTTCCGACGACAGAGTGCTCTTTCTCTCGGTTTTTGTTTTCTATTCTACGGTGTACAAGTCCAATTCTCCGTTCTCTCTCATATCAATAGCAACAATCCGCCCTGACGAGAGTGTGGAAGTAATTTCCAAGATACCACGCGGGATGACTATTTTATTTGTGTTCTTCTTCTCCTTCTGGGCCTATCTGGCTTTCAGTTACAATGAGCCTAATTTGGCTATGATGGGTGGATTGGTGTTTCTCGTCATTGCCGTCTTCAGCTTTTTCACAGAAAGAAGCAGGATCAGATTAATGATCGAGGAATTGAAGACAATCATCACAATTGAAAAAAACAACCAGGCAATTAACCGGGGCTTCTGAGTAGGGATTTGTTAAAAAATAATATCAAAAGGTGAATAATAATAATTCTTCTTTCTCATTATTGATTCTTTTTTTCAAATACTAAAGTATTTGTTTTGATACTCAGCCGGAGTTTTTTAATTTATTCTTTTTGAATGAATAAAATGAAAAATCATTAATGGTAAATACTGAAAACAGTATATGTGAATTGTCGATTGTCATGCCCTGCCTCAATGAAAAGGAAACCATCGGGCTGTGTGTGTCCAAGGCTGTCAGGGCGCTGAAAGACAACGCCATCTGTGGGGAAGTAATTGTTGCCGACAACGGCAGCACTGACGGTTCCATTGAGATTGCCGTTTCCGGCGGGGCCCGTGTTGTCCGTATTGCGGAAAAAGGCTACGGCTCGGCGCTCATCGGCGGCATTACCGCTTCGAACGGTAAATTCATTATTATGGCCGACTCCGACGACAGCTACGATTTCCTTGGGATTGGGCCTTTCGTTGAAAAATTGCGCGAAGGCTATGACCTGGTAATGGGGAACCGTTTTAAAGGCGGGATAAAACAGGGAGCCATGCCCTTCCTACACCGCTACCTGGGCAATCCTGTACTGTCGGGTATCGGCAGGCTCTTCTTCAAAAGCAAAATAGGCGACTTCCATTGTGGAATGCGCGGTTTTTCCCGTCAGGCTTTCGACACCATGAATCTTCAGACTACCGGCATGGAGTTCGCAAGCGAGATGGTTGTCAAGGCCACCCTTCTTGGCCTTAAGGTTACTGAAATACCTACAACACTGTCGCCGGACGGAAGGACCGGCAGGCCCCATCTCCGTTCTTTCAGGGATGGATGGCGGCACCTCAGGTTTCTTCTGCTCTACTCTCCAAGATGGCTGTTCCTGTATCCCGGCATATTGATGATGGTCACAGGCCTGCTTGTCAGCTCCTATATTTTTATCATCACCAATTCGAAATGGGACATTCATACTCTCCTGTTTTCCCTTGCTTTTGTAATGATTGGATTGCAGGCTGTGATATTCGCCATTTTTTCGAAGACGCTTGCCGTCAATCTCAAACTGCTTCCAAAGAATAAAGCCATAGACAGGATTCTAAATAAACTGACACTGGAAAAAGGCCTCATTACCGGTTCCCTGTTGGCGCTTACCGGCCTGGCAGGTGCCATCTACGCAATTGCCATCTGGGAGGAAGGCTCCTTTTTCGAACTTGGCATTACGATAACCATGAGAATCGTTATTGCATCTTTTACATTGATGGTGATGGGCTCTCAGATATTCTTTTCGAGCTTCTTCTTTAATTACCTGAAACTCAATACTTATAATGAGAGAGCAGCTTCCTTACCGCAACAAGGGGATGGTACAGGGCAAAGCCGAGATTGAACATGGCCTCCGCTGTTTTCATGTTTCTGCTGCCGATGAAGTCCGCAACTTCTTTGTTTACAGATTTGCCCGCATCTTCATTGAAAACTGATCGGAGATTGGCCAGGAAAGCTGTTTTCTGCACTGACAAGCCTTCGGCTGTGTTGTCTTTCATGTGCCGGTAATGGAGGCTTCGGCTGTGAATCCTCCACTGCAGCAGTTTCCTTTCGACATACCTGACGTTGCCCGCCAGTGAAGCTGCGATTATTACCTGCCAGTCAAGCCATTTTTCGAACATGGAACCGAATGCCAATGTCTTCAAAATATCCGTACGGATGACGATATTCGAAAATGTTGCCGCAGGATTGCGCAAGAGCACCTGCCTGTATTGCTTTGCAGATGTCCTGTTCAGTTTTCTTCCGGCCCATTCGAGGAAGAGGACATAATCGGTGTATTTCCCGGAGACGCTCTCACCCGTCAGTTCGAGCGATGAGAACACCGCACTTGTAGCGCTGTCGGCAGTCAGCAGGCTGACCTTTTCGCTAAGGTTGTCCGGAAGCCACCTGTCGTCCGATTCGAGAAACGCTGTAATTTCTCCCCGGACTTTGGCCACTGCCAGTTCCAGTGAGGCAGCCAATCCCCTGTTCTCATGGCCCGGGTGAGTATAACAGGAGATATTTCCGTGTTTTGCAGCGTAATCTCTGATGATTTCCAGTGAGCCGTCGGTGGAGCCGTCGTCAACGACAATCAGTTCAATGTTACGGTATGCCTGGCCGAGGACGGAGTCGATTGCGTCAGCGATTAACCCGCCATAGTTATAGCTCGTAATTATCACCGATACTAAAGGTTCATTATTTAACTTTGCTGCCATCAATTTATTAAATATTTTTGTTTCAAAATTTTATGAATTTACGAAATTTATGAATAAAATAAAGACTATAACATTTTTTTCGGCATATTACCCGCCGCACACAGGCGGGGTGGAAAGGTATGTCCGTTCGTTGGCCCTGAACCTGACGGCCCGCGGCATTAAAGTGTTTATAGTAACTTCTGCTGCCGGCGGAACTGCCGGGGTTGAAGAAGACCAGGGAATTGCAGTTGTCAGGCTCCCGGTGTACGACCTGCTGAAAAGCCGCTACCCGATAATAAAGACCGGGAAGCAGGCACGCAATCTGAAGAAATACATTATGTCCATCGAGTCGGATGTATATGTTTCGAACATGAGGATCTATCATTTTACCTTCCTGGCAGCAAAAACAGCAGCTCTGAAAAAAAAGCCCCACATCGTCATCGAGCATGTCACCGGCCATTTCAGTATTAATAACCCTGTCCTCGACAAGCTTGGTCACTTCTATGAGCATTGCATAAGCTCCAGTATCGGAAAAAAGGCAACTGCTTTCTATGGTGTATCGGAAGCATGCTGCGGCTGGCTCGGCCACTTTGCCATCCCCTGCAGCGGTGTCTTTCCCAATGGTGTACAGGACAGTGGTTCTCCCTTCGGAAGCGTACTACGGGAACTCGGCGCCGGCGGTGAAAAAGTAGTATTTACCTACGCCGGCAGGCTCATCGAAGAAAAAGGATTAAAACTGCTTTGTTCAGTGTTCAACAGTCTTCATCAGCAAAACCCGGACACTGTACTGGTTATTGCCGGGAGCGGCGAACTGGAAGGCTATGTTCGCCGGCAGGCTGCTGATTCGAACGGAACGATAATTTATGCCGGTTCTCTCAGCCATGACGACGCTGTCAACCTCCTGAAGGAAACGTCTGTCGTTGTCAATCCCTCCGTCTATCCCGAGGGATTGCCTACTCTGCTCCTGGAAGCCGGGCTTTTCGGTTGTGCTGTGGTTGCAACAGACATGGGTGGGACAAAAGAGCTGATATGTTCGGAAGATTACGGCCTCGTCATTGAGCCGGGTAACGGGGAAGCGCTGTTTAGCGCCATGTCTGCTCTTGCCTCTGACGGCAGCAGGAGGCAAAAGCTCGCGGAGAACCTGCAACGCAGGGTAAAGGAAAATTATTTATGGGACACGGTAACGTCCCGTTTCATTGGTGAACTAAATAAATATATATAACTATGGATTTGAAAACTGAATTAAAAAGGCACTTCACTTACGAATCATTCCTGCCCGGACAGGAAGAGATAATCTCTGCCCTTGTCGGCGACAGTACGCACTGCCTTGTTGTAATGCCTACAGGCGGCGGTAAGTCGATATGCTACCAACTGCCGGGAATGATTTTTGAAAACCCCGTTCTGGTCATCAGCCCGCTCATTGCACTGATGAAAGACCAGGTGGACGCCCTGCTGAGGAAGAACATACCGGCGACATTCATCAACTCTTCTCTCAGCAGGGAGCAGAAAGAAACCAGGCTGAGGGAATTTGCCGAAGGCAGATACAGGTTCCTGTACGTTGCTCCGGAGCGGTTCCGCAAACCCGAGTTCGTCGAGGTAATCAGGAATGTGAAGATCAGCCTGCTGGCGCTGGACGAAGCTCACTGTGTCTCCGAGTGGGGCCATGATTTCAGGCCCGATTACTCACGTGTGGGTGAATTCCGTGAACTCATCGGCAATCCATTGACTGTAGCGCTGACGGCAACTGCTACTCCCGAAGTGCAGGAAGACATCCTGGAAAAACTCAATCTCGGCACCGGCAGCACAAAAGTGTTTCATTACGGTATCAGGCGCCCTAACCTGAAGCTCGAAGCCAGGGAGGTGTTTGTCAACAAAGACAAGGCCGACGCAATCATCGATACAATTGAAAAATACAAAGGATCGGGAATCATCTACTTCTCGCTAATCAAAACCCTGGACGAGTTCTCAGGGATACTCCTGAAGAAGAAGATACCCCATGAAGTCTATCACGGTAAGCTGCCCAAGGAGAAACGCAAGGCTGTGCAGAACAGGTTCATCAGGGACAGCAATGTAACGGTACTCGCAACGAATGCTTTCGGTATGGGCATCGACAAACCGGACATCAGGTTTGTTGTCCATGGCGAGTTACCAGGCTCGATTGAGTCCTACTACCAGGAGATCGGAAGGGCTGGCCGCGACGGCCTCGATTCCCTCTGCCTCCTGCTCTATCACCAGCATGACATCGAAATCCAGATGGATTTCATCAAGTGGGCTAACCCGGACCCGAAATTCTACAAGAGGCTCTATTCATTGCTGACCTCCGACATAGAAAAGGTCAATTCTTTCGGCATAGAATACCTGCGAGAGGAACTTGTTTTCAAGAACAGGTTCGATTTCAGGCTGGAAACTGCTCTCAAGATGCTCGAGCGCTGCGGCTCCATCGAAGGAGACATACTCGAAGGGGAGATACAATTGACCGGTGTCGAACCCGATCTTCTCTTCGATGAGGAATACCACAAAAACAAACTCAGGAACGACCAGGTCAAGCTGCTCCAGGTTGTAAGGTATTTCAGGGAGGCTGAGGACAAGATGGCGTTCATCGAGGACTATTTCGGTATTGCCTGACAAAATACTTAACGACACTGTCGTCAATACCCTTTTTGAAAATGTAAAAAGGATATGAATACAAATAAAATAAAAGCTGTGGCTCTGTTGATACTCCTCAGCCTGGTCTGGGGCGCTTCGTTTCTATTAATAAAGAAAGGGCTGCTTGTTTATTCGGCGGGCCAGGTGGGAGCCCTGAGGATTATTTTTGCCGGCTTGACACTGCTGCCTGTCCTGGTCTGGAAATGGAAATCGGTCGCAGCGAACAAGCCTTGGGACATCGTTCTTTATGGCGTATTCGAGATTGGCATTCCGCCATTCCTGTTTGCTTATGCAGAGACGGTCCTGTCCAGTTCAACTACCGGCATACTCAACAGCCTGACTCCCCTGTTCACTTTGTTGGCAGGTGTAATGCTGTTCAGACTGAAAACAAATGCGAGAAGCATTACCGGAGTATTTGTAGGGTTGATCGGTGCACTGGTGCTGACGCTCTTCAGGGACGGGCTTAACTTCGACCCGGGCAATTTCGGCGGTGATTCCGCATGGTACGCCATGCTGGTGATTATTGCCGGCATCTTGTACGGTGTGGCGGGCAACCTCCTGAAGGAGAGGCTGAACAGTGTTGACGACGTAGTACTTATTGCCCTTATGTTTACCTCAATGTCAATACCTGCGGGAATATACCTGCTGACTACAGACATCTTCTCAATACCTGTCAATAACAGCGAAACACTGATGTCTTTAGCCTCGATTTTCTTCCTGTCGTTAGTCAATTCGGCCCTTGCCATTTACCTGTTCAGCAAGCTCACAAAGCTATCCGATGCATTGTTTGCTTCGTTTGTTACATATATTATACCCTTTGTAGCCATCCTTCTGGGAGCGCTCGACGGAGAAGAGCTCAATTCACTGCATTTCACCGGGCTGGGGATCATTTTTCTCGGGATATACATCGCCAACAGGGATTCTTTCAGGCCGCGACGGAGAAACCGCGCTGGTAAGGATGACGATGAGGCCGGATATTAGTTCATCAAGTTTATAAAGTTTGTAAAGACAAACAACCCCGAAGGGGGTGACATGATTGTAGTTAATAAAGTAAGATGATGCCGGTCTAAACCACATCCTTTCTTCTTCGCTTCCTCAAAAACAATTTATTACTACTGTTCCAGGCTGTCGGGATTGAGCATCGACGAAAGATACTTCACGCCGTCGTCAGTCATTTTCCTGAAATTCGGCTTGTCGTCGAGAGAAAAACCGAAGTGCCGGCATTTGGGATTGAAGTTGAATTCAAGTTTAAACAGTTCCTGTTTTTCATTGTCTAAGAACCTGAAGTATCCGTGCGAGGTACATTTGTACTGCGGAGTAGTGTCGTTGGACACAAATTCGAGCAGCTTGGCGACGGCGTTGCTGTCGTTAGGAAAAGTGAACAGCGGCTTGCCCTCCTGGTATGTATTCTTCAGGAACTCGTGCAGGTACGATTTTTTGTTGATATAGACTTCTACGGTTGCGGCCTTGTCGGACACTTTGCCGAATTGGTTACGGACAGGGTCGCCGCAGGAGTAAAACAAGATAATGGCCATAATAGCAAGTAATAATTGCCTTGATTTCATATTCTCTTCCATTTAAAATTTATTATATAGTTTTCTGTCAAGCACATAGAGAGAGACCTGTTTTGCACCCTCGACGCCGTATCCGAACTTCTTCACTAAATTGCCGATGAGGAGTTCTACGTCCCTCTTCGTCCTGTAATCATAGGTGTTGAATTGCTGTGTTTTGTAATCCATGATGGCCATACGCAGGTTGTCGTTTTCCATGTATGGCGTCAGGGCGTTTTCCTTAAGATTGCGCTGGTAACGTTCGAATATCTTCCTGTAAAGGTTTGTCCCGGTGACCTTCTTTCCTTCGATTCGAATCTCCCTCGAGAGAGTGTCGGTTACATACTCGTTGTGTATTTCCCGGCGGAAGTTCTTACGCTGGTCGGCGCTGCTCGTTGTTCCCAGGAACAGGGCCTCGAAGTTTTTGAGGTAATCCTCGCTTATTTCTACCATGTCTTCTGTATCGGGGTTCTTTTTGGTCTCGCCTATGTCGAAGTTGATGGCGTAGAGGTAGTTCTGTATATCCCTTGCTATCTGTGCCTCGTTGTAATAATAGATGGACTCCTTGACTTCCTGAAGGACATTGTAGTCATAGAGCCTTTCGAGGGACTCGACGAAGGCGTCGGGTATCTCGGCTCGGGACCTCGGATCGAGCTTGTTGATGTAATCTATTACATTCTCCATTGTAATGAGTGTCTGCTCTTCGGTATAGTGCGAAACGAGGTCGTTGAAAATAATCAGCGACTGGCGGCCGGAAATGCCTTTCTTTCCCTCGCGTTTCGAGGCGTTAAGAAGATTCTTCCTCACCTGCCTGTCGAATTTTTTAATGTCGTCCTCAGTAAGCCATTCCGGTATCCTGCCTGTGTAGATGTCCATCTTCAGCAACAGCAGGTCCTTGTCTATATATTTGCTGTATTTGTCGGGTGTACTGATCCAGGCTTTCATCTCCGGTGAATTGGCTTCCATCCTTGTGGAAATGATAATCTTTGCGAAGTTGGTAAGGACATCGGGAAGGAAAAGGCGCTCTACCTTCTCGCCGAATTTATTCTTATAGATCGACACTTCTGTGTTGTAGTCGAGTATGTATGGTATATCCACATTGATGATCCTGTCGTTGAAGGAAGGAATGTCCTCGAAGAATTTTTTGTCGCCGGGATTGGCTAAGCCCAGGAACAGAGTTTTTATATGTTCCTCGGCAAGGCCTACCTTGTGCACACCGTCGCTGATGAGGCTGTGGTAGCTCCTCAGGCGGTCGGCGTTATATTCTTTTATATCCATCAGCGCAAGAACGCCGTTGTTTGTCTTTGCCAGGTAAGAGAACTGGAAGTTAACGTCGTCGTTCTTGAAAAGAAGGTTGATCAGGTGCTGAAGGGTTGGATTTTCGATGGGGCGGTTGATCATCGGGTCGCCGGGGTTAAAGACGCTGATGCCTTCGCCGAGTTGGCGGCTGAAGTAGTTCTTGCGGGCCATGATCATGCCGTACACCTCCATCGGGTCGCCTGTCTCGTCGAGCAGAGCCTTGTATATCGAGTAGCTGATGTTGCTGGGATTGTCCTTCAGTACCCATTCAAACTGTTTCTCGCTGAACAGCCTCTCCTTGAATTTATCATCGGGAATGAGCTCGTCCAGGAACTTCTCCCTGTAAGACTTTGGTATCATCAGGATGGGATGGTCATGGGTAGGGCTGGAGAATTCCAGGTACTTTTCAGGATAGGAGAATCCTGAACCTTTGGGCAGGTATGCCTGTCCGTCGCCAGTGGACAACCTCATTGCAAACTCTGCCGCTTCGGGCTGACTGCTCTCGAATTTCCGGAAGCCGCCGAGTTTCTTGATGTCCAGCCTCCAGTACACTTTGTAAGTTGTACCTACCTCCGTTTTTGCGTATTCTTCCAGCTTGTACAGCAGGTTGTTGAGGAAAGTGGATTTGCCGCTGCCGGGAGGGCCTTCGAACAGGAATATGTTGTTGACGCTGGCGCCTTTCTGGAAGCTGTGTGCCAGTTCCATCAGCCTGTTGGCAAACAGCCTGTCGGCGAAGAACGGGTTGTCGCAGCCTTTTACGAACAGGTTGCCGGTGTCGTAGTTCAAAAAGCCGACAGTATCATTAGAAATGTCATATTCATCTTTGCCGGCTGGCACATAGTGGTGTATCATGTCGTGAAAAAGCTGGAATATGTCGCGAAAAACCTCTTTGGGTTTCGTCGAGGCCAGGTAGAGGAAGTCGTTGAAAGGAATCGGCAGTCTGCGTTCTTTCTCCCTGATCTGATTGCCAAGCTTGATGATTGCCTCTAAGCGCTTTGCCTTGTCCTGAATGGCGCCGTAATCTTCCAGGTCGGTATCGACATTTTTATTATTGTTTTTTACTTGCTTTTTCATGGCCTGTTCTTAATTATTAATCAAATGGTAACCTGATTCTATATGTTTCTTTTACTTATTTTCCTGTCTTTAACAGAATAGAGTACTTTCCTGTATTCTATCGGCGGTTTTTCGTCGCCCTGGGGTTTCCTGCGGTACATCTCGGTTGTTTCCATATGTACCTGCCCGCCCCAAAGGTACTCGATGCCGATCATCGTATCGGGTATATAGGGCTTGTATAGCTGTTTGCCCTCAAATTCATGGATGAGGTACAGGTTGTTCTCGTCGCTCCTGGTAAGGTCCACTTTGATATAGGGTGGATGATAGAGCGAATCGAGCAGCATCTTCTTGTAATCCTCTGCTTTTCGGCTCTTTACGTAATACTCTATTGTACCGCGCTGCTCGTTCAGCCTCTGCCCCACGACAAACAACTCATGCTTGTCAACGAAATCCTGGTCAACGAATGTATTGATCAGCATGAAATCGGAGAAATTCTTCCTGAGGCTGAAAATGGCTTCTTTGCCTTTGGAGGTATTCCTGTCGTAGTTTTCCCTGTCGTCGATGTTCAGCATACGCTGGTAATTGACGCTCAGCTTGCCTTTGTCGGCCAGTTCTTCGACATATTGTATCAGCCTCAGTCCGATGGCGTATGGGTTTAGCCCGATCCTGCTGATGGATGTAACCCAGGCATTTGTACGGGCATAGTCCACCTCGTGGGTCTTAATCTGCCCGTCTCCTCTGAACAGTTCGTCGTGCCAGTAGCTCGCCCAGCCTTCGTTGATGATCTTGGACCTGCCCTGGGGAGAGAAATACATTCCCGTATTCCTGACGATGCTCATTACGGATTTCATCCAATGGTTGTCTTCTTTTTTAAGGAAAGGCGAATTGTCGATGATGAACTGCATCGTGTCGGGGACGGACTCCTCAGGCCTCGAAGAAAACTTTTCGTACTTTGCCTGGAATTCGGGATACCTTAGTTTAACTTCGGAAAAGAAAGCCGATTCTCCCACATCCGGATTCTTGCTTACAAGTTCGTTGAACCTTTCGACTTCCTTGTACACCTGGTGTTCAGGGACTTTGTTCTGTTCCTGGAGAAAAACGTCGAAGTAGAAAGCTACTTTGTCCGAGGGGGACATGGCTGCGGGGAAATTCATAAGCGACAGTTCGGAGAAGAACCCGATGGTGTTGTCGATGCTGCGGCTGAATTCAATCACATAGTCAACCCAGCGGCCGTGTTCGCTGCGGAGAGAGGCAATCAGCCTCTTGTCGGCAAGCGCCCTGCCGGCAAAGTCGTCGTCCCAGGTCTGCTGGAACATGATATTGTTCTGGAAGAAGTCGATATGCCCCAGTACATGGTAGAATATCATCGTGTTAAGCCAGTCGGGATTGTTGTCGTTGTAAAAGGAGATGGCCGGCCTGGTGTTGATGACTGTCTCGTAGGGGTTGGAAGGATAGAGTTTGTATTTGCCTATGCCCTTCAGGACCTCGACGTCGTGTACCCAGTAATCATAGAGCGTAGGTATCATTACCTTGGGTGAAAGCTCAATCAGGTCTTTGTTTGTAACGATGTATTCCAGCGATTCGTTGTCAAACTGCAGTCCTGCTTTACGTGCGCGGACCTTACAGTCCTCCATAATTTTTTTCGTTCTTTGATCTATAATTTCCATGGGCTTACTTTTTCAGTTTATTATTCTGTTAACTGATTAATTTCTTAATACCTTCGATGATCCTGTCTTCTGAGGCCGACTGTGAGTCGAAGGAGTCGAGCCTGATGAGCCCGGGCTTTTCTTTCAGCAGCCGTGAATTGTCAAAATACTGCTCTACCGTAGTAACTTCACTCGACCAACTGTTGCGGGCAATGGTAATGCCGACGCGGTTGGTGTATGTCAGCATCTTCCTGACGGCATCGATGGCCTGTTTGCCGTCTGTGTCCCAGTCGTCCCCGTCGGTGCCGTGGAAAACATAGATATTATAGTTCACGGCAAGCCTTTCCTCTTCGATTATCTTATTCACCAGCTCATAGGCAGGGAATACATTGGTACCGCCGGCAACGGCCGAGTTGTGATAGGTGTAAAAATCCGGCACCAGCTTGGCTTCGTTGTCGTGGAGGATGAAACGTGTCTCGACATTGTTCTGGTACTGGTACATCAGCCAGCTATAGATGAACAGGTGCTGTTCGGCAATGGCTTCTGTGGGGCTGCCCTGCATCGAGCCGGAATAGTCCCTCAGGAAGAACACCACGGCCTGAGTTTCGAAGTCTTTCTCCTTCGACAGTATCCTGTATATCTGGTCCTGCGGGTTGATTACCAGGTCCTCTGTATTGATACCTTTTTCGGGATCGACGTCACCCAGAAGGATATTGGTCTTGAGCACACGGTGCAGGGTGGCTTTTTTGTCGAGCACCTGGCCAAATCCCCTGTGCCTGTCGGTCAGGTCATAGGTATATTTGGAGAAAGCCTTCTTCTTGCCCTTATTCTTCAGGTTGGGCAGGGAGAATTTCTCAGTTAGTATCTTCCCGAGGTCGAATGCTTCCTGGATTACGTCATGGCCTGACTGCTCGCCCTGTCCTGCTCCCTGACCTTCGCCCTCGCCCTGCTGGGGCTGTGCCTGTTCTTCGCCGATTACTTCGCCCTCTTCGCCTTCACCTGTTCCACCGGTAGTCTGCTCCTCGTCTTCTTCGGAGATGCTGTCGTCGTGGTAGAATTTCGGCTCCGTCGTCGTCGGGACGATGACAATCTGCTCTTTCTTGTCCCTGCTGGGTTTGGCAATCTTCCCAATGCGAATTCTCCGGGGAAATCCGTCCAGTTCGCGTTTCTTGTCCCTGTCGAGCAACTCGTCGAGCGTTTGCATCGAAAGTGAGTCTGGTGATTTGCCGACGGGGAACTGTTGGAGGAAAGCCAGGTCACCGTAGTCGTACAACCCGAGAATTTTCCACTGCCCGTCGGGGATATGCCTTACGTAGTGGCGGTATCCCATCGCCAGCTCGCGTTCGATGTAGCTCAGTTGCGCAGGAGTAAGCCCTTTTTCCTTCAGCCGGTTCAATATATCAATACTTTTCTTTGTCATTGCAGTTCATAATATTATTTCTGATCAAAATCGATCGACCCGGCCAATTAATTTGCGTCGTCCTGGGTGCAGAAGTATTCAATTGTTTTCTCGGCACAGGTCTTGCAATAGCCCAGTTTATTGATCATGGTGTCGATCATCCTGCTGTAGAGCTTCTGGTTTTCTTCGTTTGTCCTGTTCGACAGGGCGCCGACGAGGCTGCCTGCTCCGGCAATGTCCGACTTGAGCCTGACGTCTGTTACAGCCTTGACCAGTTCGTTGTTATCCATGAAGTCATAGTTCGGATCCTGTATCATCTTCTGGCCGTAGATCTTGGAGATGGTGGTCCTGTAGCTTTGCTTCTGTTCATTGCTCTTCAGGCCCATCCTTTCTTCAACGCTGTTGATGAATTTTTCATCGATCTTCAACGGTACCAGTTTCCCGGTCTGTGGGTCTTTGTAAGTCCATATCTTGTCGGGACCGAGGTTCTTAGCGTCGATGCCGATGATCATGTTAACATAGTTGAGGACGTCTTTCTGTACGGCGTCGGGCTGGTCCATGTATGCGTTGAATATTGCCGCCATTATATTTTTCCTGTGCAGTCCGCGTGCAATTTTCAGGTCGTTCAGGTACTTGGTACGGTCGTTGGGATCCTGTACATAGTCGAGAATAACGCTTTCTAAGGCGGTGAATACGTCGCCGGCGTACATACATTTGCCTTCCTGCGTCTCGGAGCGTTCGAGCAATATCTGTATTGCCCTGCCGAGATTCCTGTGCCCAAGGCCTTTCTGGCCGAATCTCTTTGTAATGTCCGGGTCATTGTTCAACTCATTGATTACTTCCCTGAGAGTTTTAATGCTCTTTTCACCTGCAACTTCACCGGCAGCAAGTTTCATCATTTCCACGGGTGTGAGCTTGTCGTTGGGCGGCATACGGGTGAGTATCACAGTAGCTGAAGTAGCATAGTTCAGGTTGGGGTCGATGTGCAGCTTCTCATTGAGGAATGTGGTTTTCTCCCAGCTACCGATGGCAAACTGTGTCAGCTCTTTTTGGAGCCTGTAATTGGTGTTGTGTGCCATATATGTAAGCCTGCACCTGTCAACGATCGGCGCCTGTTCCTTTTCTTCGAGGAAGCGTGCAAATTCGGCGTTGTTGCTGGTGGCGATGATCAGGGAGTCGAGAGGCCACTTGAAGCCTTCGACCTCGATTGTCCTGTTCTGGATGACACCGAGGTAAACCTGCACTAAGTCTTTCTTGTTCTTGAAAATTTCGTCGGCGAAGTGGATGCCGCCGCCGGCGACGCGTGCCAGCGCACCTCTGCGGAGGTCGAACCTGTAGGGATTGTTAGTGTCGGCGATGTGCAGCAGGCGGGTGATGGATTCCTCGCCAACGAGGTCCACTGCCGAGGACGTAATCTTGTCCTTAGCGGCATACTTGCCCGTCAGGGTTCCCATCGATTCATTGATCGGCACGGGGACAACCTTTATAAACTCTTTAACTTTTTCGATGTCGCCGTCGCAGAAGTTTTTGATTTCTCCGAGGATGTAGGAAGTACAGGCGCCCAGCGGCCTGTGGCTCTTGAAGAAGGTTTCAACCTGCTTGTCGCTTGCTTTGTGTTTTTTGATATATTCGATGTTCTCATTTTTGGTTTCGTACAGGTTCATAGCAAGTACCATCGGGTCTTCGTAAGTCTGGGACTCGATGAATTTGATCTTGCCGTAGCCCCCGAGTTTGTCGAGGTCAGTGAAACGGAAGGTGTAGCGTTGGTTTTGGGGCATCGAGATGAACTCGCGGTAAGCCCGGTTGAGGTAATCGACAAAGAAGGTCTTGCCGTTGCCGGGTTCGCCGATGAGCACGAAAGCCATCTCGGCTGAGGAGCCTCCTTCGGCGGCGTCCTTGACGAAGGATACGAAACTGTTGATCTCGTCGTACATGCCGATGATGTGTTTTTTACCGTCGCGGAAGACCCTGAAGTCGTAGGTAGGCCTGCCGTTGACGTTGATCTTGTCAATCTTTTTCGGGTCTTCCAGTATCATACGCGATACTGCCTGAAAAGCATTTTCGAATCTTCTTTCTCCATTGATTACTTTGCCGATATGGCTGTCTAATTCGCTCGACCAGGCGATGTCGGCTGTTTTTTTTGTCGATTCGGTTTTCGTACTCATTCTACCCTCCGGTTTTTATCTTCATTTATATAAATAATATTAATTTCTATACGAAATTATACACCAACTATTTAATTCTGCACTTTAAGTATATAATTTATGAAATTTAATCGAAGTTTCAAAGTATAGCATAGAGAATGCTGAATTCTGAATGCTGAGCCGAGCGAAGCGAGACCGGCGTAGCCAATTCTGAATGCTGAGCCGAGCGAAGCGAGACCGGCGTAGCCAATTCTGAATTCTGAATGCTGAAATAAAGAAGTTTTCCCCGCCTTGGATAAGGCGGGGGCAGGGGGTGGTTGGATTCTGGTTTATGAAGTCAAGAGATGCAGGCCCACCCCACCTAAATCCTCCCCAAGGGGAGGACTTGAAGAGCCTGACGTTCCTGCCCCTTCCCCTTGGGGAAGGCTGGGATGGGGTCTCTTAGTTCATCAAGTTTGTAAAGTTTATCAAGTTTATAAAGTCAAGAGATGCAGGCCCACCCCACCTAAATCCTCCCCAAGGGGAGGACTTGAAGAGCCTGACGTTCCTGCCCCTTCCCCTTGGGGAAGGCTGGGATGGGGTCTCTTAGTTCATCAAGTTTGTAAAGTTTATCAAGTTTATAAAGTCAAGAGATGCAGGCCCACCCCACCTAAATCCTCCCCAAGGGGAGGACTTGA
>CAZWLN010000027.1:0-57737 GCA_964634885.1 uncultured Hyphomicrobiales bacterium
TCCCCAAGGGGAGGACTTGAAGAGTCCGCAGTTCTTGCCCCTTCCCCTTGGGGAAGGCTTGACGAAATTTACGGTGCGCTTTTCAGGTCCGTAAGCTGTGTAACTTTGCCGGAGTAGATGTCCCTTTTCACAATCTGTACCGTCGAATCGGGCAGGTACCAGGTGTGGTAGAAGCGCTTACTGTCTGCCGACCAGGAGCCGATGCTGATACTGGAGCTGTAAAATTTACCACGCATGGAATTTTCATAGTCCGGAAAGAACCTGTAAAGAACATTGCCTGAATTCAAATTCTGCAGGTCGATGATCCCAAGCCCACCGAATTCAAACATATCAGACTTATATCTTTTAGTGTTTTTCAGGTCGGCGAAGCACCGGAAAGCAAGGTAGCGCCCATTGGGAGAGATGACCGGCGTCCAGGCTGAAGTCAATCCGTCTATGCGGTACCGGCCCAGTAATTCATTTTTTTCGTTCTTAACGTCTAAGTATGTATGGTAATTGCGGCCCAGATGGTTGAGGGAATCTCCGGAAAAGCAGTAGCGGTAATTTTTATATGATGTGAAATTATAATCAAGGTTCTCGCGGAATTCATAATTGTATGGTGGATTGATATTAACCAAATATCGATGGCTTTCTTTGTCGTGATAACCTGTAAAAGCAGTTAGAAAAGTCGTATCGCTGCCCCACCACTTGAACCCGCTTGATACATCTTCGAATGTATCCGGCGCAGGAACATAATAGTAGTCCTTAGTGTGCCAGTTAAAAATGCAGTACCTGACGTCATCATTATCATAAGATTCGAACCCGAAGCCGATCACATCGCCCTTACTGTTCCAGTCGGCATTGCATATCAACCGGCTGATGAGAAAAGTAAATTGCCTGCTGTTTACATTGAACGTCGAAACCCTGTTGCCGGAATTCTGGATAATCAGGTTCTGCCCGTCGGGAGAACATTCGAAGATAGAAAGGGCAAACTTCGGTGAAGCGGGGTATTCCCACCAATCTAAGTATGAGGAGTCTATCCAGTCATATTCGCTGCTGTCCCAGTCCGGCAAACCGGAGGGCCAGGCGTCGCCGTCAGGCGCAACGGGATTGTCACATCCGCAGCGGAAAAACAGGAACATACACAGCGCAGTCGAGAGAAGCATTAATAGTTTATTCATGGCTGTTCTTCCACCATCATCCGATAATAAATTAATTATCAACAACGTTCAGTATATATAATATACTAAATAATTCAGAGGAAATAAAGAAGTTATAAAAATATTAAACCTGGATTGTGCATGTAATACCCAAAAGCACTGAATATCTAACCATCCACCACCTTATCCAAGGTGGGGAAAATTTCTTTACTTCATCATTCGTTAATTCATAATTGGCTGCGCCGGTCTCGCTACGATCGGCTCAGCATTGGCTGTGCCTGGAATGGTGTGAGACAGGTCTGAGACCTGTCTCTACTCCTGTCATCTGATTTTACTAACTAAGAATCGAACCGCCCCCAGCCCCTGCCTTATCCAAGGTGGGGAAAATCGTTAATTTGTTAATATTATAAATAATGTGATATTCAGAATCCTAACGCATTATCCTGGTTAGAGAAATAATTATATCTCTCTTCGGCATCACTCTTCAGCCGAAGCCGGCAGCCCCGGTTCCACCATTATCACTTCTTCTTTCTGCATCACAACCGCGCCAGTGTTGGCGCCTTTGGGCTTACGGACATATTTCTTCTGTGTGTAGGCCACCGGAGTGTATTTGGCGTTCTTTGCCTTGGAATAGTAGGCGGCAACTGCTGCTGCCGCTTTGATTACTGTTTTCGGAACCCTGTCGTCGTTGGGCGCCTTCAGTACGCAGTGAGAGCCGCTGGCGCCGCGGGCGTGGAACCACAGGTCGTTTGGCCTGGCGAATTTCATCGTGAGTTCGTCGTTGTTGGCGGCGCTTTTGCCTACGTACAGCACATAGCCGTCGCCGAGGTCGAACATCTTGTATTTCTGTGCGTTTTCGTTCTCGTTCATTCTGTTTCCTTTACTGCCAATATTACTAATTTCTTTCAGGGAATGGGACTGCTCCAGTGTCGCCAGTTTCCGCCGCACATCTTCGAGTTGGCGTTCCAGGCCGGGGAGGAGTTTCTTCCTGTGTTCGACCGACTCGCGTGCTTTCCGTGCTTTCTCGAAATACTTACGGCTGTTGTCGATGATCGTCAGCTTCGGGTCCAGGGGTATGTCCATGCGTACACCTTCCCACGACGACAGGCCGATCCTGTCGCCGAGTTTTTCTTTCGGGTTGGGCTGCGACGAAAGCAGTTCTGCGTAGTTGCGGTACTGTTCAGCCCTTGCGAGAGCGTCGGAACTGTCGCTGTAGAGGCTTATGTTCGAGAGCAGTTTCCTCTCCAATCCCGCAAGCCTGCCGTGGAGCTGGGAATAGCCCCGGTAGAAGTTGTCGTGCCTGATGGAGCTGACGACACGCTTCTCGACGGCGGCGTTAATATCGTTCCCGGCGCTGATGACAACAGGGTATTGCCTGAGTTTAACTAAGGAGAGCATAGCTTTCTTGTTCTCTGTCTCAAGCAGGTAGTATTCCTTTGAATTTCTGAGCTTTTCGGTAAATTGCCCGACATATCCTATCAGATATTCTTTTTCGCTGCCGCTCAGGCTGCCGGTCGTCCTGTCCGGATCCAATCCCAGCCCGGTGAGTATTTCTTGTGCGTAGTATTTCCCGAGCATGAAAGCCGATTTGCCGAGGGCGTCTGACAGCCTGTCTTCCGGCCCGTAGTCGGTGAACGCTTTCAGGTTGCTTTTTGGCTCTTCGAAGAGAGTACCCTTCAGCTCCTTAGCAAACCTGAAACTGTTAATTATTACATTGTCCGAATCGGTCAGGACAAGGTTGGAGCGTGCAGAGCCGAACAACAGGAAGTATGCCTTCGAGTGAACCAGGTCCATCCTGACAATTCTGTTCCCGGGCAGCAGGGTAAATCCCTGAATCGTTTCTCCGGCCATCTCAGGCAGTAGGTCAACACTGTTAGCGCGGGCACGGTGGAATGCGGTTTTGGAAAAGAGCGAGCAATACCTGCTGTCTGCGTTGAACTGAAGGTAAGAGTCCTCCGGCGCTCCTGACAGCTCTATCATTAGTACATCCTTCTCCTGTGAAAAACAGTCTTCGGTTCCGCAACCGGTATATTTATCAAGGCTTTTAACAAGCAAATGCAATGTGAAATTATTTATTAACATTTCTTAATATATTCTCATGTTATTTATTTATAATAAATTATATTGAATTTTAAAATTAACAAAAATAATGAAAGGGAACGATATGAGATATATATTATTATTTGCGTTCTTCAGTGTCATGCAGTTGTGCGCCCGAACACTAACTGTAGGCACGGGCGGCGACGGGTACAATTACGATTACCTGCAGCAGGCCTGCCATGAAGCTGCTCCCGGCGACACCATCCTCGTTTGCAACACCGAGGGCTCCGACGGTGAGTACATAGAGAATCTCAAGGGTACGGCAAACGCCTGGATTTACATCTTTGCTGCTCAAACCGGTAACGTCGAATACTCAGGCAATGAAACAGCAATACACTTTGTCGATCCGGAGTATATTTACGTTAAGGGCCTCGTGTTCAGGGGGCAGACAGTCAACGGTGTCAATGCCGACGACGGAGGGAGCTATGATACACCTGCAAAGTACGTAGTGTTCGACAGTTGTACCTGGAAGGATATGGCTGCCACCGGCAACAACGATCAGCTTAAACTGTCCGGGCTGGACTATTTCACAATAAAAAACTGCACCTTCACCAATGCCTCCGAGGGGGGAAGCCAGATCGACATGGTCGGCTGCCATTACGGCTATATACAGGACTGCCGGTTTTCGGACGGCGGCTCCAATGCCATACAGGCAAAAGGCGGCTCCAGCAACCTGGCTGTTACAAGGAACCGTTTCGACAATTGCGGTGACAGGGCGATAAATATCGGCGGTTCTACGGGCGAACCATATTTCCGTCCACCCGATGCCGACTATGAGTCGAAGCAGATAATAGTCATTGCGAACATTTTCACCGGTTCCCAGGCGCCCATTGCCTTTGTCGGGACGGTCAATTCAGTAGTTGCAAACAATACCATCATCGAACCCGGCAAATGGGCAATCAGGATACTGCAGGAAAACACCGGCAAGGTAACCTGCGGCAACAACATTTTTGCAAACAACTTAGTAGTACTTAACAATTCGTCCGTTAACCCGGTCATCAACATCGGCCCCAATACTGCGCCTGAAACATTCGTATTTTCCACTAACCTGTGGTATAATAAAGATAATCCGGACTGGGACGATGTTAACCTGCCAGTCGTTGAAACCGGAGGTATATACAAAACCGACCCGCAGTTTGTTCCTGATGACGGTAAGTATATTATCGGTAAAAATTCGCCGGCTACGGGTAAGGGGATGAACATCAGCCAGTACTTTGCAGGGGCTAAACCCCTGGACTTTTACGGCACGGAATACAACGTGCCTCCGTCGGTCGGCGCTGTCGAGGGAAACCCGCCTACGACAGGAATACCTGAAGCGGAATCATATACATCACGCTTCAGGCTGGTACCGAACCCTGTCGATTGCAACTCCCGGCTGCTGTCGGACGGCGACCTGCAAATTGAAAGCATTGAATTGTACGACGTCAACGGCGCCAGGGTAGCCTGTACTTCAGAGGCAATCTCAGCTCATGAAATAAAACTTGACAACTTCATCGAATTTGGCGCTCTGCCTGCCGGCGTTTACTATCTGCTAATTAATAACGACGGAGAAAACCGTGCAATTCCTTTCCTCTTTTTACGTGATTATTAGTTGGAGAAATTGAAATTTTGGAAATTTGATGAAAAAGAATTTGAATGAACTGTCGTATATGGGATTGAACAGCAAGGCGCTGAAGGTATCGGAAGTATTTACTCCCGGCAATGACATGAAAGTGGAACTGCCTATGTTCTTAGAGTCTGTTTCTGCAGGCTTCCCGTCACCGGCGGACGATTACCTGGAAGACAGGCTCGACCTTAATGATTACCTGATCCGCAATCCTGCTGCTACATTCTTTGTAAGGGTTACGGGGGACTCCATGCTCGACGCCGGCATCTATTCAGGTGACATCCTGGTAGTTGACCGCTCGCTTTCTCCCAAAGACGGCAACATCATCATTGCAGCCATCGACGGCGAATTGATTGTCAAACGGATGCAGAGGATCAAGAACAGGATATACCTCATACCCGAGAACAAGAAGTACCATCCGATTGAGATATCCTCCGAAATGAACTTCGAAGTCTGGGGAGTGGTGACGACTGTCATTCATTCGGTTATTTGAAATACCTGCCGATATTTCAGATGGTTGTAATGAATTATTTGTTTTGTATATTTGTTTTTTAATTTTTATTAATAATTGAATAAAAGAGGAATGCAAACGATCAAGAAAGTTTTACTGCTATTAATACTAATAAACAGCTATTGTATCCTCTATTCCCAGACAAGTGTCGTCGTACCGGATACGGTTGCTCCGAGAGGTGTATCGACTTTCATAGATGTAAGAGGAACGATAGATTTTGATAATACCGGAGAAATTACCCTCTATTTCAGTTTTAACGCTTACCTGTTCGACATCAGGTCTGTCAAAGCCGACCCGGCCTGGGGCATCCGTGGCTTGTCGCAGGACGGCTTCCGTGTGGAATTCAATCCCTATGGCATGTCTCGGTTAATAATCCGGTCTAATGACTATATGAGAGTGAACAACGGAAGGCTTTTCCTGGCCGAGATTGAAGGGCTGGCTTACAAAGACACGACAGGCTACCTTACACCCGACAGCATTGTCTTTGAGGGGACAAAGCTGGCGAACACCTCGTTCCAACCGGGTCTTATTACTGTTCCCGGTCTGCCGGTCTATGATGAATTCGGCGAAGGACTGGGACTGTGCTATCCCAATCCTTTCTTTAGCACCGTGAAGATACCGTTTTTCATCGAGAACGAGCAGAAGGTAAAACTCGTGGTCTATTCGTCCACAGGCGACAAGTTGCCCATCAATGAAATAAACACGGAAGAGCAGAAGCTTTTCCTGAAAGAGACGAACGGTACCGTCTCTGCTGTCGATGACATCAATTCCGTACTTAAGCCGGGCTATTATGAATATGTGTTTACTCCTGAGTGGTGGAAGATGTCCAACGGTGCATACTATGTTTTCCTCATCGTCGGGGATCAGGTTTACAACAAGGGATTGATCTTCGAAAAGCCCTGATATTGTTTGATAATAAATTTGATAATAAATTGGAATATTTGTTTTGAGATTCATAAAAAGCATAATAATAATATTTACGGCAATCATGATGAACCTGCCGGCTGCAGCCCAGTCCGACAGCGCTGCTTATGGCGACGTCAATTCGAAAGTACTGAAGAACTCAGAAGGAAGGGAGTTCTGGCTCTGCTTCATGAGGAATTACAAAGATCCTTCCACTCCTTCTGCATCTAATATGCTTCAACTGGAATTTTTCATTACAGGTAACGAGGACGCAACCGTAAAGATACAGATCAAGGGCATAGGTTACGACGAAACAGTCTTTGTCCCCGCGAAAACCGTAAAGAATGTCAAGATTCCACCTGAAGCTGAAGTGAAGAGCGCTGAGATCAATGAACAACTTTCGGTTCATATTACTTCCGACAATCCCGTTACCATTTACGGACTGAACAGGCGCTTCCAGACCACAGACACTTACCTGGCGCTGCCTGTCGAAGTGCTGGGCAAGGAATACAGGGCTATGTGCTACGATGTCTCCATCAGCTATACTCCTCAGTTTGCCGTCGTTGCTACCGAGGATTCGACTGAAGTTAAGATTCTGCCGACAGTTAACACAGTCTATCATGACGCTAAGAAACCTTTTGTCGTTACACTCAACAAAGGCGAAGTTTACCAGGTAGTTGCCAACTACGAAAGGTTCAGCACCTGCGACTTAACCGGTTCGATAATCATTGCAAACAGGAAAATTGCTGTTTTCAGCGGCCACCAGTGTGCCTATGTCCCTACCAGGATCATTGCCTGCAACCACCTCGTCGAACAGATGCCCCCGGTACATTCCTGGGGAAAGCATTTCTACATCGGGCTTTTCAGCCAGAGATCCAATTATACATACAGGGTGCTTGCCAATGAAAACAACACCAGGGTGTTCGAAGATTCGAAATTGGTCAGGATATTGAACGGAGGAGAGATTTTTGAGAATACTCTGAGTAAAAATATCCAGTTGACTGCGGACAAACCTGTGCTGGTTGCCCAGTACTCCCAGGGATACAAAAACGGAGACTCCATCGGCGACCCGATGATGCTGCTCGTAACGCCAACCCAGCAGTTCCTTTCTGCTTACAGGTTTGCTACCCCGGTTAACGGCTTCTGGAAGCACACTGTCAATGTGATTGTACCTACGAATGCAATAAAGACATTGCTCCTCGACAATAAACATGTAGATTCGGCCGAATTCAAGCCTCTGGGCATCAGCCGCTATTCGATAGCGAATATTCACGTTAATTTCGGCTCCCATTCACTGGAATGCAGCCAGCCTTTCGGCATGTATTCCTATGGTTTCGGGTTCGACAAGGATGCTTACGATGCTTACGGAACGATGGGAGGCGGTTCCTATGTGCCGTACGAGGCTTCTGTGGACACCGTGCCGCCTTTAGCCGAGGAAGTAATTAATGAAGATGGGAAGAAGGGCAGCTATAATATCATCCTGAGGGACGACAACGTTGACGACACTGGCATCAGGAGCATCACGACAATAGTGAACGAAGGAATGGTTGTTGACATTCCTAAATTCGAAGAAGGCCTGCTGCAGGTCCCGGTTGCAATTAAGCCTGAAACGCCCGACGTACAAGGCAGGTATGTGTTCCGGGCCACCGACGTCGCCCTGAACAGTTCCGTCTGGACTGTCTGCTACTACTACGACAGGGAAATCGACGACTATGTATTTACACTGAACCGCGGCGAGACCGAATCGTGTGAGATGGATCCCGGGATTCAGGTCGGTGTGTTCCTGAGAGGCTCTTTCACGGACCATAGCCTTTCCTTCGACGCTACCGACAATATCATGACACGCGGCAGATTCGGCAGTACCGGCTCTTTCAGCGGCATCTTCGGCGGCTCCGTCAGCAGGAGGTTTTTCTCGAAACTTTCTCTGTCAGCCAGGCTCTTCCTTGAGAATTATACATTTTCACTGCTGGCGCCGGATTCGGTGATTCAGCATGTCCGCGATTCATCGGGCAGGATTGTCAATTTCCAGGAAGGCCAGGTTCTGAACCTCGATAATTACTTCATTAACTTAAGCCTTGCCGGTGAATATTATATTAAGAGCTATTTTTACTGCCTGGCGGGATTGAATTTCTCGTTCAACATCTGTAACGACATGGAACAAAGGCGTAAGATAATGTATCCCTCCAATTATTACTATGCCGGCAGAAACAGGTCCTTGAAAGAAGCAGGCTCACCCGGCGAACTGAGCACACTGAACACAGTGCGTATCGGCGGTTTTCTCGGGCTGGGGTTCACAGCTTCGCTGAACAAGAACCTGTCGTTGTTCACGGAGGTACTCTATACACATTACCTGTCGAACTATATCAGCGACGGGGACTGGAGTGTCTTGCAGATTTCAGCACAGGCAGGCGTTAAATTCAGGTTATAGGTTAATTGGCATATTTAACTCAAATATATGCTTTGTTTCTTAAGGACGCTAAAAGCGAACTAAGGACAAGGTTTGCCGTTACTACTCTTTTACTTTTCATCCTTACAGCCGTATCGATGTTCCTCTTTGCGACGGCCGGCGAAGAGACAAACAACGGCATTGCAGCCGGTTTCATCTGGATAATCATGTTTTTCTCAGCCATGACAGGCCTGTCCCGCAGCTTCATTGTCGAGGAAGAGCGCCAGACTGTCCTGTTCCTGAAACTGACTGTTGACCCCCTGGTGGTCTATTTCGGCAAGCTTCTCTATAATGTCATTCTGAACCTGGTGCTTAATACTCTTGCGGTGCTGCTGATTTTCATCTTTATGGAATCGGTGTATGTCAGGAATTATGAGTTGTTCATCTGCAATCATGTGTTGGCATCGGTCGGCATTGCCGCCGCCTCAACAATTATCTCTGCCATTATTACAAAAGCAGGCAGCCGGGCTGCTGTCTATCCGGTGCTGTCATTCCCGGTACTGATACCGCTGATAATGCCCGGCATAGAAAACACGGCCATGGCCCTGGAAGGTGTGCCCCTGAACGAGGCTGCCGGCAACCTGCAGGTAATGGTAGCTTACTGCGGCCTGGTGATTGCCCTGTCTTCCATTCTCTTCGACCAGGTTTGGGAAGAGTGAGGTTTTTTTCTAATTACGAATTACGAATTACGAGTAAAAAATTCTGAATTCTGAATTATGAATTATGAATATAGAGAGTCAGCGATAAGTCGAAATCATTTATTGCATTTGTAGAGACAGGTCTCAGACCTGTCTCAAACCGTGCCGAGCGTAGCCAATTCTGAATTCTGAATGCTGAATTCTGAATGCAGACCCGAGCGTAGCGAGACCAGCGGAGCCAATTCTGAATGACGAATTACGAGCAGTAGATACGCAAGGCTTGCGTCTCAAAAATTAAAACGAATCTTACAAGAATTAGGATGATTTTTGTAGAGACAGGTCTCAGACCTGTCTCAAACCGTGCCGAGCGTAGCCAATTCTGAATTCTGAATGCTGAATTCTGAATGCAGACCCGAGCGTAGCGAGACCAGCGGAGCCAATTCTGAATGACGAATTACGAGCAGTAGATACGCAAGGCTTGCGTCTCAAAAATTAAAACGAATCTTACAAGAATTAGGATGATTTTTGTAGAGACAGGTCTCAGACCTGTCTCAAACCGTGCCGAGCGTAGCCAATTCTGAATTCTGAATGCTGAATTCTGAATGCAGACCCGAGCTTAGCGAGACCAACGGAGCCAATTACAAGCCGTAGAGACGCAAGGCTCGCGACTCAAAATCGAAACCATTCTCAAGAGAATTAGATGTAGAGACAGGCCTCAGACCTGTCTGATCCATCTTCTATCGAATGGTGTCCGTTGAAGGCTTTCTTTTTTACCTTAATTAAATGTATTACGGCTGGCAACTGAAGAACAGCTCGGTGATGGCTGTTTCCTTCTTCTTTTCTTTGTTACCGGGGTAAACCTCGACAATTTCAAAACGAAGGGTTGCCTTACCGTTCTTTCCAAGGTATTTGAAATAGGGAAGGGAGAAGAACTGCATTCCGGGAATATCCTGAAGGTCGAGGTAACAGAGCGGTACCCCGTCGATGTAAACCTTGAACCGTTTGACACGCGAATATGCATAGAAATTGTAACCGTTCTTCTGGTAGCCATTTAGGATTGTGAAGTAGTCACAGTAGTACTTGCAGCGGGTCAGGGTGTCGTCGAAGATGAAGTCAAATTCGAAATACTCACCTTTGCCGTATCCTTCGGCGCCCTCTACCCAGGCTGTCTGCCTGTTGTTGTCTCCAATGTTGTCAATCCTGAACAGGGTGTCTCCATCGGCTTTTTTTGCTGAGGAGCACCTAAGGTTAAAACCGGGGAATGAACAGGAGGTATAGAGGTCCTCTTCTTCGGATCCCATCACCTTCATGCTCTCTGCTGTGATATATTCCAGTTCTTCGGGTATCTGCAACTTCTTTGCCTGTTGCTGTTTCTTCGCATTTGCTGCCAGGTTCGGGTCAGGGCTTTGTAATATAATTCTCGATTCTTCATCGCTGCCGCCGCAGGAACTGAGAATTATCAATACTGAAAAAATGATTGCGGGATATTTCATAGAAGCAATTTGATTTTACTTTGTATTTAATATTAATTTAAACTTCTGCCACTCATCGGGATTCTCTGAGTCGGCTTTTACTGCAAAACCGCCGCCGCCGACAGCTGTGAGGAACATGCCGTTTATTGCCCTGAGAGAGACAGTGTTGTTACCGTGATCGACGAGTTCGAATATCTCAGTCGGTTCAATCTCAACACTCCTTGCGTCGATGAGGCCGTTGTTGAACGACAGGTAAAAGCCCTTGGAAGTCCTGACAGCTACGTGGGAGCTGTCGATCTTGACAAACTCGAAGGTCTCGTGTGGTCCGGCTTCGCTGCGGTCGAACCTGAGGTCGCTGCCGCCACCGTTGTTTGCACGCAGATAGTAACCATTGCTGCAGGAAACATTCATTTTTCTCAGTTTGACGATATTGAATACTTCCCAGGTCTTGATCTTTTCCCTGTCGGCAAGTACTTTGCCACCGCCGCCGTCCTCAGCGCACAGGTATTTATTCTGGCTTGTTCTGATGCCGATTTTTGTGCCTTCCAGTTCGATTATCCTGAATATTTCATTTCCACCTATGGTTTTTGCCTTTGCGTTCAGTTCTTTGCCGCCTGCCGAGAGATAGAAGCCGTTGTTTGTTTTGATTGCAACGCTGTCGCTGCCGAGCGGCTCGATGAAGAACGCTTCAAATTTTTCAACATTGTCACGGTCAGCTTTTACACCGTTGCCGCCGCCATTTTCAGCACGCAGGAACTGTCCGTTCATTGCTTTAAGGGCAACCCTTCCGAAGATGAAACTCATGCCTGTGTATTCGCGTTTCATGTCGAATTTCAGGTCATTTGCAGAAATTGTATAGTTGACATCCTTCTTTACCGGATCGAGGTTCCTCTGCAGTCCCCGGGGTTCCTGCTTTTTACCTTCAGCGGTTTTGTTGTCGGCAACAAGGTTACCGCCGCCGACCCTGAAAACGAAGTCTCCTTTGTCGAGGTTGGGATTGCGGATCTTACCGTATTGCGGATGTTGTGAGCCGCTGCTGTAATTGACGACTTTTTCCTGGAGGAATTCGCCCATCTCGGAACCGGTGATGTAACCGTCGCTGTTAACGTCGCCTTCACCGTCGAGAGCTGCTACGAACTGTTGGCGGAAGATGCTGACGTCGGGAACTGTCTCTTCGGCACTGCCTGAAGAGATGAACTGCCTGACCGGCTGTGCCGTTTTGTATGATATGTTTTCAGGAGCCGAGCGGGTGATTGCGAAGACCGAACCTGAGAAACAGGCGTCGAAGAGGAAAAGGACATGTTTTGACTGGATATTCTTGGCGTAAACTTCAATCTGCTGCATCGCCATCGCCTTCGAAAGGAAAGCTTTCTGGTCCAGGTTGGGGTTGGCGGCATTGCGTGGGACGATGTACCCCATTTCTTCGCCGTAAGCTGCCTTGATCGTATGTCCATGGCCCGCAAAGTATAGTAACAGCCTGTTGTTAGCGTCCATGCCGTAGAGATTGATGAAGTCCTTATATGCCCTGTCAAGTTCGATGTCGTCGGGGTCCATGACGATGGTGACTTCGAAGTTCTGTCTCTCGAGTACCTGTTTTACGGCATTGACGTCTTTACGGACACCGGGCAGCTTAGGCCATCCGTTGTCGTAATCGGAAATGCCGATGATTAAAGCGTAGCTGCCGCTGTACAGCTTGATCTGGGCTCCTTCGGAGCCGGGAACTGTAATCTCGTCGGATGAGGTTGTTGTCGCAGCCGCCGACATCAGCAGGATGATCAGGGTATATTTCAGGATATTTAGTTTCGAAGGCATTTCGTTACCTTATCATTAATTATCAATTTCTATTCAACAATATATGAACGAAGAATTATAAAAGAAATTTTCCAGAATTTATTCTTTAGTTATTACTTTGATTTTCAGACGTCCCCTGGGACTTTCGCAATGCGTTCAGGTTGTTCCGTGCGCTCTGGTTTTCCGGTTCAACCTGGAGGGCTTTGTTAAAATACTCCAGGGCTTTTTGCCGATTCCCTTTTTTCGAATATATGGTACCGATGTTATTAAGGGCATCGGCACGCCTGGGATTGACAGAAACGGACTGCTCGTAACAGGCGAGAGCGGAATCAAGGTTGCCGTTCCGGTTCAGTTCATTGCCTTTCTGCATATAGGCGACAGAAAGGTTATTGATCAGGTGTGGCATCAGGTCTGCCAATTTTTTGGTCATCCTTAGTTTTTTGCTTTGGTCAAGGGCGCTGTTGTAGTATTTAATTGAACTGTCAATCAGCTTCTTGTCCAGCAATGAATTGGCTTTTGAGAATAGCGCGCCGATCAGGTCCCTTTGAGCGTCAAATTCGACATTGTTTACAAGGCCTCCGGAACCGATCTCAACCGCTTTGGTGTGCTCGGCAATGGCGTTGTCCCAGTCCTGTTTCATGGAATAGTAAACCCCAAGGAAGTAGTGAACGCGGGCATGATAGGGGTGTTTTGCAGACAAGCTCTTAAGCATGGAGCCGCCTTCCTCGAGCAGTTTTTCCTTTAGCGTCGGGTCTTGTACTTTACGGGAGGAATCGACGAGCCTGATGGCGGTGTACCATGGATCCTGAAAATCGTGCATCGGAGGTTCAATCCATATCAGTACGAAAAGCAGAACCGTTACACCCAGCGCCGTTTGTGCGATTCTTTTTCTCTTTTTCTCTTCGGCGGTCAGGGGGGCGTGAACTTTCATTCCGGATTGCACAGGACTATGGTCCTGTGCTGCCGCTGCTTTTTTACTGTCCTGCTTTAAATTTTTCTTATTTTTTCCCATAATATTGTTTAATTTCAAAAAAAATATTTTTGGAAATATAATACATTAATAAATGTAAAAATATAAAGAAATGCCAAATGATTTGTTTAAAAATTTTTACCCTGATGATTGCCCTGGCCTTAACGCTTGGGAAACCGGCAGAGAAGCCCGGGATTACATCTGTCGTCATCGACAGCGATATGACCTTCGGGGAAGCTGTGAAAGGCACCAAAGCTCCTGCCGATGTACTGAAGGCACAGAAGCTCCTTACAGTCCGCTACTGGTCTAACGACGGCAAACTGCACCAGGGGCAGATTATGGTGCACAAAGACGCTGCCGACGATGTAAAAGAGATTTTTAAAATAATCGAGGAGACAAAGTTCCCGGTCGGTAAATGCATACCAATCGTAAAGTACGACTGGGACGACGGCGCTTCGATGGACGACAACAACAGTTCTGCTTTCAATTACAGGACCATTGCCGGAACTAAGAAAATGTCCAACCATGCGTACGGTAAGGCTGTGGACATCAATCCTTTGTGGAACCCGTTTACCCGCAGGAACGGCTCAGTGTCGCCGGAAAAAGGCAAATACGACAGAAACAGGGAAGGCACTTTCTACAAGGAACAGCGCATCGTTAAGGAATTTAAAAAGCGGGGCTGGAGATGGGGTGGAGAGTTTACCTCGTACAAGGACTATCATCATTTTGACAAAAATTGACCATGCCTGCGGTTGGAAATTATTATTACGGCTTCCTGAACCTACAATCTTTGAGGAATAGTGAATGATCTGTGAAATCAACAATGTCGGCGATGATATATACGAGGTTTACAACGGCAATGAACTGATTACCTTCAGGTTTGCCGGATTTGCTGATAGACTGGGCGCCAGGTTAATAGATATGGCTATTATTTTTATACCTGCCGTCATGTTCCCCGTCCTGGCTCCATGGCTGTACTGGAGCATCCAGCAGAGCAGTACATTGCATTCTACCGTAGGACAAAGAGCAATGGGGATTAAACTCATTGGTACCGACGGCAGCGACGTTGGTTTTGGCAGGGCATCAGGCAGGTTCTTTGCCGATATTATCAATTCTTTACTTCTTTTCACAGGCTATCTGGTTATGCTGTTCAACCACAACCACCAGTGCCTGCACGATATGATTGCCGGCTGCATTGTTGTCCGCGAACTGAACAGGACGACATTTGAGAATTCTGAATTATGAATTCTGAATGATAAATGCTGAATGCTGAATTATAAATGATAAATGCAGAATTATAAATTATGAATGATAAATGCTAAATTAAAAAGTTTCCCCGCCTTGGATAAGGCGGGGGCAGGGGGCGGTTCGATTTCTCCAGTTTATAAAGTTTGTCAAGTTTATAAAGTTCAGAAAGACAAACAAACCTGAAGGGTCTTTTTACATCTCCCGATTACTTATTTATCTATCTTGTATATCCGGTTTTGGCTCGAATTAATCTTGCTTTCACGATTTTCATACACTTAAAAAATATTGCCAAAAATCGGACAATCTCTTCTCGGCGAAAAAAAATACTAAACGACATAAGTCTAAAAATGGCATATAGTTATCCCCTCCCCCCCCCCCGGATATTTCCGCATATCTATAAAAATAATGCTTGACATTATTATGAAAATATACTAATTTGACCGCGGTTTTTTATACATATTTCATTTTAATCATAGAGGAGAGGATTCTCTTGAGAGAAAAAATAAGCGTAAGAATATAACTATTTTTAACAGCCAACGTTTTTTTTCCGCTTTTCATTAGTAAAGCCGTGTTAAAAAATTTGGAGGAACTTGGAAATTATTTTTCAGAAAACAGAAGAAAGGAGTGTCGCCTATGATTGTCGGACAGTGATTAGTTAATGGTAGTATGAGAATGATGGCAGGGTAACTGCATCCGAAGTGCAGGAGAATGTCGGTTTTCCCGGTGATTGATAAATGGCGGGTAAATGGAATTGTCCGGGAGATGATTTCAAAAAAGCTGCTCATAGGTGAATTATCGCTATGAGCCGCATAAAATAATAAAGCCCATAACGGAAGCACCGCTATGAGCCGCATCTGAACTTGCAGAGGGCTAAGTTTTTGGAGACTTCCTCTGTAAGTTCGGTGCTAATTTAACATTTTTTCACAAATTAGGGGAAAAAAATGAAGAAGTTAGTCAGTATAATTTTTTTGCTAATTATTATTTTTGCTTCTAAAAATGTAAAAGCACAAGATCAGCCATGCCCGGATGGGTATTCTGAAGTCAGAACTACTTTATATATCGGGGCATGTCCATATGAAGTAAAAGTTTGTTATAAGTGCGATGCAACAACCTGGACAACAATTCAGTTATGGGGTTTTATGAAAATGGATCCTAATTGTGATCCGGGATTGGATTTCAATCAAACCTTTGCAGCGCTTGCATCCCAGATATACACAAAAGATTTTGTCGATAAGATCTGTGGAGATCAGGAAGTCCCTCCCTGTGAGCCCTATAATGCAGGAATCTGGTGGCAAGAATGGTATTTTGGATGCTGGCAAAAGTATAATTACCCAGGATATGGGATTGTTTACCATCGTTGCTGGGATGTTAACCAAAGGGTGTGTATTCAATATAAGAAATTATGTTGGGATGCACAAAATCAAGTTTATAGAACTGATGTTATGGATTATACCTGGTATGTTGATGATGGCTCATGTTCAACATCCAGCACTGAACCACCTGATCCGCCATCAGGCCAAGAATCCGATTGCTGGTATGTAAAAACCCCATGTGAACTATAAAATTGAAATGGCGCTTTTTATCATAAAAATATTACATTACCAATCAGCCCGACGGTTTACCGTCGGGTTGATAAAATATTAAACAGCAAGGTTAATTTAGTTTTTGGAAAATATATGAAAAACTACAAAATCAATATATTAATTTTTGTTCTTTTCACAATATTCAATCCACTACTCGCGGAGCAGTTTGAATTTACCCCGATAAATATCAATTACTCCGGAATCGAGGTAAAGCAAGACACTATTATTGCATACGGCGATTACGGCTCTCTAATTATAAGTTATGATGGCGGCGCTAAATGGAGGCAGTTGCGGATATTTGAAAAAGGCAAAATTCAGATGGTATTCTGGAATGATGACGGCGTGACAGCATTCAGCGATGAGGGTGAGATTGCAATATCGAAAGACAAAGCCGGCACCTGGACAAGGGCAGCTTCCTTACATGATTCCGTTTTAGCGGTCATACGCTATCCCGACGGCTATTTCATAAGGTCTGATAAAAAGCTGATTACCTTGTCCGACAGCTTCGTAAAGAAGAAGGAAACCCCCATGATTTCCAAACCTTTGGACGTATCGCTGCCAATGAAATATAAATATTCTTTAGCGTATTTCAAAGATATGCTTATTGCAGAAACAGATATATCAAGGTTTATCAGATTTGACAGGAATTTACAACCTGTCGATACAATAAAATTAGATAGTCTTGGGCTTACAAGATATATGATTCAAACAGATTCTGATTACTTTTATTTCAGGACTTATAATTCTATATATAGGTCTAATGACCTGAAGAGTTATGAATTAATAATTGATAGTCTAACCTATTGTCACTTATATAAGATTATTGAAGATAACCTCTATATTCTTAACTACTATCGACCCTTTTCATGTAAATTATATAAATTTATTAAGAAGGATAGTATTAATTTATTAAATTCATTTGTGCTGTCTGGTTTCAGTGGCGCAGAAATAAAAATTTCAGACTTCGGATTTGGGAATAAACAATTGTTTGTATCGGGTAATGCAAAAATTCTTGTAAGAAATGCATCAGGCGACAGTACTGCCCATGTCATTTCCAGTTTCATAAGGAATTCGGAACATACTTGTCCTTACCAAATAAATGATTCGACATTTTTTATTAGCAGCAGATATAATACCGGATTATGTGGGAAATACTTTTTTCTGACATATGATAATTGCATAACAATGAAACCTACGATAAATTGGGATAGCTTTCCCGGCAATCAGTCATTTTATAAGGATTTCAGTTTTGAATACTTCGACGACAGTTCAAATACTGTTTATCTTGGTTCTGGCTATCGTACTTCTGATAATTCCGGAGTAAGAATCTCAAAAGACTTTTGTAGAAGCTTTGTTTTCAAATCTATTCCTGGGTTTGTTTTTTCAAGTATTATGCCAATACCAAAATTAGAAAAACTTGTTTCCTATCCGAATATACAGAAAAGAAATGATAATTTGATTGTTTCGTGCAATGTCTTTGACAATCGTGATGTGTTACTTACAAAAATTATTACATATGATTTGTATTTTAACCAAGTAAGCAATTTTCTTGACTCAAATTATGCCATTGACTATGTATATTCGAAAGATACGAATACATTCCTGGTTCATTGCCTGAAACACCCTGAACACTATTATGAGATTAAAAACACAACAAATAAAGGTAAGAATTGGGAAATAGTAAAAAATTACAATGTCAACGACAGCCTTGTGTATTACAAAGAACTAAAATATAAAGGCAAACCAATGTTGTTAATGCTTTATATGAACGCCTTGGATTCGATTTGTACTTTAGAAGCTCTCGATATTGAAGACAGGTCGGTTCAAAAACTGTTTGAATTCAAAAAGAATATTTTTGATGAGTATATACCTGCCAAAAATGGTATGGATATTTACAACGACACACTTTATTTCAGCGTTGATGACACTCTATTCTATACAAATGATATTTATAACCTTAGCCTGTGGAATTATTACATTCTGCCTGACAACGGAAGAATATACAGGACATTTAAAAGATACGGCAATAATTTTTATGCGAATTATGCTGATGATAAAAATGCAAGAGGGCTTTACTGGATCAAGATAAAAGAAGATGAGTATATACCGGAACCTCCGGACATTGCAGCTGGTGATTGTAACTTTGGTGATTTTAACATAAGGGAAACAGATTACAAAACGAAGAGTATAGCTATTAATAATCTATCTAAAGACAAGGACCTGTTAATAAACAGTTTTACTGAGTCCAATAATCTGGTATTTGAAACCGATCTGCCCGAGAATGGAGCTTTCGATTCAATAGTCATAAAACCAGGTCAACAGTATAAATTTAATGTTACTTTTAAACCGGATAGTGCCAAATTCTTTTCAGATAGTATAGTATTTCACTCCAATGCTCATACCAGCGATAGTGTTGCATATCTTTACGGTCAGGGTATTGATACTGTAAGGATTAGCGTTGATGCTGAAACGGAAGAACCTACATATATTTATATATACCCACCCAAGCCTGTTCCTTCTACAAGCCATGTCCGTGCACTTATTTATTTTGACCCCAGGATTGTGTTTGACCTCAACAAAGTGGGAGTAACCGATGTGAACGGCTCGAAAGTTGAAGGCAATGAAAACATCAGCCTCGAAAGGCTGTCGCCGTACAGCGGCTACTTGAACTGGAACTGCTCCCGTGTTGGCAACGGTGTCTATTTCATCCACATACGCCACGGCAACAACGCACGAGTGGTTAAGGTGATTGTGAGCAGGTGAGGGGTTTTTCTAATTACGAATGATGAATTACGAGTTAAGAATGCCGAGCCGAGCGTAGCGAGACCGGTGCAGCCAATTTTTCCTGGCGTCCTGACTTCTTAGGTGGAGTCCATCTTGAATATTGCCATAGTGAACCTTCAGAAGTTTGGCCGGGATGGGGTTCCTGCCGATCCGACTCAGGAAAAAAAAATGGACTCTACCTCAAAGGCAGAGCCCATCTTAAGAGAATCATATTAATTCTGAATTATTTGATTTTTTCAGCTACGGATTTGCCCTGGAGGAAGAGCATCAAATAGTCTTTACTGCCTGCCTTGGAGTCCGTACCGCTCATGTTGAACCCGCCGAAAGGCTGGACGTCAACGAGGGCGCCGGTGCATTTGCGGTTCAGGTAGAGGTTGCCGACGTGGAATTCTCTCTTTGCCCTGTCAAGTTTCTCACGGTTCTTTGAGTAAAGAGCGCCGGTGAGGCCGAACATTGTATTGTTGGCAATCTTCAGAGAATCGTCGTAGTCTTTGGATTTGATGACAGCAAGAACGGGGCCGAAGATTTCTTCCTGGGACAGCCTGGCAGTGGGATTAATATCTATGAAAATTGTGGGTTCGATATAGTACCCGTTCAGTCCTTTCACTTTGTGGCCGCCGTGAATTAACTTGCCTTCTTTTTTGCCGATCTCGATGTATTCGAGTACCTTTGCTTCTGAAGAAGCGCTGACAACGGGCCCCATACGGAAATTGTCGTAGGGATCGCCGATTTCTATCTTCTCGGCTTCATCTTTCAGCTTGGTAACAAATTCTTTATAGACGGCTTTGTCAACGACAACCCTGGAACATGCGGAACATTTCTGGCCCTGGAAACCGAAAGCAGAGACGAGGACACCCTGTACGGCAGAATCGACATCGGCTTCCGAATCGACAATGATTGTGTCTTTTCCACCCATTTCGGCAATTACTCTCTTGATCCATTTCTGGCCTTCGGAAAGTTGTGCTGCCAGTTCATTGATCCTGAGGCCTACTTCCATCGAGCCGGTGAATGAGATGAACCTTGTAAGAGGATGCTTAACCATATAATCGCCTGCTTCTGAGCCGCTGGCAACGAAGAAGTTAAGAACGCCTGCGGGAAGCCCGGCTTCTTTCATTATATCAACGAAAAGCCTTGCCATCATCGGGGCTTCGCTCGAGGGCTTAAGGACAATCGTGTTGCCGGTAACGATGGCTGCCGAGGAGATGCCGACCATGATTGCAAACGGGAAGTTCCACGGGGGTATGCAAATGCCTACGCCGAGTGGGATATAGAAGTATTCATTCTTTTCGCCGGGATAGGGTGTTACGGGCTGGTTCTGTGCATAGCGCAATGCTTCCCTGCCGTAGAACTCGAGGAAATCGATTGCTTCGCAGGTGTCTGCGTCGGCTTCGAGGTAGTTCTTGCCGACTTCGAGTGTCATCCATGCATTGATCTCTGCACGTCTCTTCTTGATGATCCTTGCTGCTTTGAACAAGTATTCCGCTCTTTCCTTTGCCGGTGTGTATTTCCATGTCTCGAAAGCTTTTGCAGCGGCCTGGATGGCTTCTTCGGCTTCCTTCTGGCCGCCCTTCTGGAATACACCGATCAATTCGCTTGTATTTCCGGGATTGTATGATTTGGTCTTTTTCGTTGTTTTTACATCAACTCCGCCGATTACGTTTGGATATTCTTTGCCAAGCTGCAGCTTTACCTGTTCAATGACCTTCTTCTGTCGCGTAACGTTGGCTTTAATTGAAAAATCATAATAAACCTGGTTTTCAAAAGGTTTCATAGCGCGTATCCTTTGGTTTTTAATTAAGAATATATTTTATCGTTAAAGAGTAATTATTCAAATTATATATTTTTCCTAAATTGTTACAAATCTCCATTACAAAAATACAAAAGGTTTGCAAATAATTGTTATTATGCTAAATAAATTAATAGATTTAAGTGTATGTGAAATAAAAAACAAATCTTTATTTGCCATAGTAAAACTGCCACTGAAGGGAGATTTGTACGGAATTCAGCGGTTTGAGCAATGAAGCAGTGTCGAAACATGACATAAAGAGGTCAAATTCTTCATATTTATAGCCTAAACCAATTGACAGATTCGGGTTATTATAGTAGCCGAAACCGAGGCCTGCCGTGAGGTATGGCAGCTTGTCGGACAGTTCGGCCAGGACACCCGCGGAAAATTTGTGCCGGGGTCGGCTGAAAGGCTGATTTACAAGTCCCATGACAGTACCGATATAGACGCTGGTTTTCAGCGGGTAGTTTTTAAAAAGCCGCTCCAGTTCCAGCGAAAAAGAGGCACGGAAGCACATCGGGCTGTTAATCTCCCGGTTAGGGAATTGCCTGTCGCTGTATTCGCCCGGCTTTAATATACTGTCGGAAACAGACCTGGAGTCTCCCGGCAGAACTGCGTGTGTACGGATTGCCCGGCGGGAGAGATTGTTTCCGGTGTAGATGTTGCCTATGCCGGTAAGGGAAAGGCCGATGTTCACGCCGGTTTTCAGGGCCAGGACAGCGCCCAGGTCGAACGACAGCCCGCTTCCGCTGTAGCTGGAACTTGAATTGTTTTCAAAAGAGTTGCTGTTGGTGAGGTTCTTTTGGTTTGTTACGAGCTCAGACAGGGCATCTATGAGTATTGTACCGTTTGAAGGCGTGATTGAAAAATGGTCCATGCGGTAATAGGCGTAATTATTAAGTAGTGAATACCTGAGGCTCGCACCCATCGTCAAATAGTCGAAACCGCTCTCGGACTCGAGTACATCCTTGGAATAGGTAAGAGTGTATGATTCGATGTCGTAGTATTCAAGTTCCAGGCTGCCGGATCTGCTGATGATTGGACTGCCGTCCCTCAGGGCCGGAAAATCTTCTGTTGTTTCAATATACCCATCGATGTAATTGCGTATTGAAAAGCCGAATGTACCGTATGTCCTTTTGTCGGACCAGATTATGTCGAGGTTGCCTGTGCTTTTTCCGAAGTATAATCTGCCACCGTTGCTGCGCAGGTATTCGGTAATGTCGCTCGAAAAGGCTGATTGCTCAAGGTTTAAGCCACGGGCCGCATCGACAATCCATCCCGCTGTTTCGATTGCCGGATTGTTGCAAACCCAAATGTTCGGAAACATAATAATTATTTTGTATGAGTTATCACCGGGGTATGCTATGCCTGCCGGGTTGCTGCCGTTAGCGTAAACGCCGTATGATAGTGCTGAATTGGCATTGGCAGTACCGCCTGAGATGCCGGTTCCGGGTGCGTTGTAACCCATTCGGGCAGCCATTCTGCAATTAGCTGCAACAAATAAACAGAGGAGCGCCAGGATAAATGCCATTTCCCGTATTACCGAACGGCAGGCCGGCAGAATGTCCCTTCTGCTGCAATTTGCTGGCGGATTATTCATATCAGTCGAAGAAAGCCCAGGCTACCTGCAGTCGGAAGTATGTATTGTAAATGGGATAGTATGATACATAGAACATTTTCGGCATTATATTGTTGAAGCTCAGGCGGAGATAGGCATCTCCGAGCTTTGCCGTTGCGAAGAAGGTCAGTCCGCTGTGCATGTCTTCGGTATTGTCGCTGGGATAGTAGAGCCTCGTAAGCTGGAAGAAGTTGTCGGGCTGGTATTTGACCATAAAGTCGAAGGAGAAACCAACATGGGCAAGGCTCCGGGAGACAATAAACGTCGAATAGAGCTTTACCGAACCGTACAATTCCGGCAGGTGCCGGTCCTGTTTGCCGTCAGTCTCGGAGTGGTTGTACTGCAAATTGAAGCTGAGGTTGACCGGAGTAAAAGCCCATTTTGTGTAATCGATCTGTGCAAAGGGAGCAATTTCAGCCAGGAGTGAGGCTCCAAGGACGTTCCTGCTGTCGTGGTTAGCTGAAGCGGTCGTATAGATGAATCCGGCAGTGTCTGAGACAGCTGTTGTAATCACCGGATTGTCTATCTGCCGGTAGAACGCCCCAAGCCTGAGCCTGAGCCTGTCGAGCCTGTAAATCATTTCTGCCAGAGCCAGCCAGTGTGTCTCTTTGTTCAGGGAAGCGCCTTCGGCCAGAGTAGGCAGCCGGTCCGATTCGGACAGGTCCAGGTTGAGTGCGAAGTTGTCGGCCAGGGTGAATTCGGATTTGACCCCGATGGACAGGGCGCTCTGCTTATTCTTAGTCTGCCTGATCCTGCTGCCGAACGACAGTTTCACATAGTCGTAGAGGTTGAGCCTGGCGTGAGCGAAGAGTGAGGTTGACTGGCCGTCGTAACTTTCGGTGTAGTCAGACCCCGGAGAATTAATGTAGTCGAAATTGCCGCCGGCTTTGATGTTGATGAAACGCAGGTCGAAGTTGTAATAGCCTGTCAAACCGTACTTTTCTGTGGTATATTTCTTTAACTGGTAGCCTGCAACCGTGTCCCGGTCGAAGTTCTCGGACTTGCTGCTGTGATGCCATTCGGAATTGTCGAGCGATGACGTTAAGAAGAAAGAATTGATGGAATCTTTGTCGGCGATATAGCTGAACGAAAGAGCCAGGTTGTGCCGGAAGAGCTTTTCTACCAGTCCGGGGTAGAGCACCTCGCGGTTGACGTCTTTTCCGTATTTGTCAGTTTCTTCGTTGCCGCCGCTGAGTCCCAGGTTGTGGTTGAAATAGTTTTCAGTAAGTGACAGGCTCATCCTGTCTGAAGGATTCCACCTCAGCAGCCCCCTGATGTGCCAGGAGTCTGCAAAAGAGTTTTCGTCACGTCCGTTACCACTGATTCCCCTGAAGCCAAAGGTAAAATTTATATTTCTCATGAAGTTCTGGCTGAAGACACCGTCACCCGTGAAATGGTTCCCTGCGTCCGAAGCTTCTGTGAAAAACAGCCTGGTGTATGGTTTGGAAGTGTTGTACATGATCTCCTGGATGTTGACGGCAGCTCCTGTGCAGTTGTCGTGTAGAACGACAGCATCCGTTCCCGTCAGTATTTCGATTTTTTCGAGAAATTCCGGGGAGAACTGCTCCAGGTTAAACGAGCCATAGTTTACATCGTTCAGCGACCTGTTGTTAAAACTGACATCCACTCCAGCCGGGGAACCGCCGAAGAACGAGAGGCCCGCAAACTGGCTGAAAGAACCGAGAGTGAGAGGAAAGGCAGGTGCTTTTTCCTTGATGATGTCCGTCAGTCCCATATATTGGATGTACAGGAGGTCTTCCTTTTCAATTGTGAAGGCAGGGGCGCCTTCTCCGGCAATAAATGTGCTGCCGTGTTGTTTCAGCGGAAGGCTTGAAGGCAGGATGGTGTCGGTAGCGATTGTGCCGGCAGAATCCGCCAATTCCGTTTTCTGAACCGTATCGGTCTTTTTGCCTGAAGAATCGGCAGGAATTACGGTGTTCAGGGAATCTGCACCGAAAGTTACCGGTAAAACACAATCCGGAACCATAATGCCTGCCAGCATTATGATTCCGAATATGAAAAAGTTCCTTACCGAAGCAGTCATTTCCACCTTCAGGTTAATTACAGAAGCGCTTCCTGTGAATCATCGACAGTTTCATTTGTTTCGGGTTCATCGTTTTCGCCGTTGTCTTCTTCTTCGTGAGCAACGATTGTAAGGTCGGCGATGGAATCGTTATCGTCGAGTTTGATCAGTCTGACACCCTGTGTGTTTCTACCGATGACCCTGATGTCTTTGACGGGCTGCCTGATGAGTATGCCGTTCTGGGACATGACTACAAGGTCGTCGGTATCGAGAACAGTGAGGATGCCGATTACCTTGCCGGTTTTATCTGTTACGTTCATCGAGATGACGCCTTTGGCCCCGCGTTTTGTAAGCCTGAAGTCCTCGTAATTTGTACGTTTGCCGTAGCCGTTCTCGCCGACTACGATGACCTGTGAATCGGATTGTTTGATGACGATCATACCGATGACGATGTCGTTCTTAATCAGCCTGATGCCGATGACACCGGCAGCGTTCCTGCCCATCGGCCTGACGTCTGTTTCATGGAAGCGGCAGGCAAGGCCGTTCTTTGTGCCGATGATGATTTCGCAGTTGCCGTCGGTCAGCCTGGCAGTAATCAGTTTGTCGTTGTCCTGGAGGTTAACAGCAATGATGCCTGTGGAGCGGACGTTTGCAAAAGCAGACATCCGGGTCTTTTTGATTGTACCAAAACGAGTAACCAATATTACGTATTCATCGTCGGAGAAGTCATAGGCCTGTACATAGGCTGTAACTTTCTCATCGTTGTTCTTGGGTATCAGGTTGGCAATGGACCTGCCTTTTGCAATCCTGCTGCCTTCGGGAATGTCATAGACTTTGATCCTGAAGACCCTTCCCTGGTCGGTGAACAATAATAGGTAGTGGTGCGTGGCAGCTTTGAAGACGTGTTCGATGTAGTCTTCGTCGTGGGTGGACGCTCCGCTGGAGCCTCTTCCTCCCTTGTTCTGGCGCCTGTAGCTTGCGACAGGAGTGCGTTTGATGAATCCCTGGTGGCTGATGGTAACGATGACGTCTTCGTTGGCAATCATGTCCTCCATGGTGAATTCTTTTGCGTCGGGGACAATTTCAGTCCTGCGCTCGTCGCCGTATTTTTTCCTGATTTCATCGAGTTCTTCCGAGATGAGGTGCATCTGCAGTTCATTGCTGGCAAGGATGGAGTTGAGGTATTCAATCTGTTTAAGAATATCCCTGTATTCCTGCTGTATCTTATCTCTTTCCATGCCTGTAAGCCTGTGCAGCCTCAGGTCGAGTATTGCTTTCGCCTGGATTTCGGAAAGGCCGAAGCGGGTTTGGAGAGCCTCGGAAGCAACTTTCGGGTCAACGGACTCGCGGATGATCTTGATTACCTCGTCGAGATTGTCGAGGGCGATGGTGAAACCTTCCAGGATGTGAGCCCTTTTCTCGGCAGCGTCCAGTTCAAACCTGGTCTTACGAACGAGAACTTCTTTGCGGTGAGTGAGGAAGGCTTCCATCAGTTCTTTCAGGGTCAGGACTTTGGGCTTGCCGTCCACGAGTGCGAGCATTATTGCTCCGAAAGTAACCTGCATCTGGGTATGTTTGAACAGGTTGTTGAGTACGACAGTAGGAATGGCGTCCCTCTTTGTCTCGATTACAACCCTGATGCCGTCTCTGTCCGACTCGTCGCGAATGTCGGAAATGTCTTCCAGTACCTTGGCTTTGACTAAGTCGGCAATTTTTTCGATTAATTGTGCTTTGTTTACCTGGTAAGGAAGTTCAGTGACGATGATAGAGGACTTGGTGCCGGTTTTGTTTTCTTCGATTGAAGCTTTAGCCCGGAGGATGATTCTTCCCCTGCCTGTGAGATAGGCTTCCCTGACGCCCTGGTAACCGTAGATGATGCCTGCTGTAGGGAAGTCGGGGGCAGGGACGTATTTCATCAATTCCTCGATGCCGATCTCCGGGTTGTCGATCATAGCTTTCAGGGCATCGACGATCTCGGTAAGATTGTGCGGAGGAATGTTCGTTGCCATGCCGACGGCAATACCGCTTGCTCCGTTTACAAGCAGGTTGGGTATGGTAGAAGGCAGGACAGCCGGTTCTTCGAGCGATTCGTCGAAGTTGGGCCTGAAGTCAACTGTATTTTTATCAATATCTTTCAGTGTTTCTTCTGCAATACGGGCAAGCCTTGTTTCGGTGTACCTCATGGCCGCTGCCGGGTCGCCGTCAACGGAGCCGTAGTTGCCCTGGCCGTCAACGAGGGGGTAGCGCAGGGACCATTCCTGGGCCATACGTACCATTGCGTCATAGACTGCCGAGTCGCCGTGGGGGTGGTATTTACCCAGTACTTCGCCCACGAGCCTGGCCGATTTCTTGTGGGGTTTGTTGTAATTGAGCCCCAGTTCATTCATTGCAAACAGGATGCGCCTGTGTACCGGTTTCAATCCGTCCCTTACGTCCGGTAAAGCTCTCGAGACTATTACAGACATGGAATAGTCCAGATATGAGTTTTTCATCTCATCTTCGAGATTCGTCGGAATTATTTGTTCGCTTAACAATGCCATATTAATCTTTTAATAATTATTTTACCAATAAACTTACAAAATTACTGAATTTTAGCGAGATAACAGCGGATTTGTTTGCAATTGTGGAAAAGAAAATTTGAAATAACACATAATGATATAAATAAATATTATATCATTTAACTACCGATAAATCAATTAATTACGCTTAGGATATATTTACATTTTTTTGTTTCATTGTTTTCAGGTTCAGGGACTTCACCAGTTTGAAATCCGAAGCTGCCTGGATTAGGCCGGCGGCATTCTTGACATTGAGCTTCCTCATCATGTTCCTCCTGTGGGTTTCCACGGTGCGTAAACTGATTACGAGCTTCTCGGCAATTTCATGGCTTGTCATCTGCTGGGCAATCAGGTCGAGTATCTGTAACTCCCTGCCGGTAATGTCGGCGTGGTGAGGAATTTCGTTCTCCTGTATATCAGGCATAGACGTAAGCTGGGCGATTATCTCTTTGGAGTAGTAAGTGCCTCCGTTGCTTACCATGAGAATTCCTTTCACGATCTCCTCTTTTCTGGTATATTTCGTGATGATGCCGTCAACGCAGGCGTTGATCAGCTTCTTCAGTACCGTGGGATCGACGATGCTTGTCAGGACAATTATCCTTACCTGCGCGTTCTCCGTCTTGATTTTGTAAATGGTTTCCATGCCGTCAACACGGGGCATCGACAAGTCGAGAAGTACAATATCCGTTTTAATTCCCGACAGTGTCTCGATTACCTGTGAACCGTCATACAGAGTTGCTACTACCTTGAAACCCGGCAGGGAATTGAGGTAATCGGTGATAAATTCGGCAAATAATTTCTCGTCGTCCACTACAAGGAGATTAATCTTTGCCATTGTCGCATCCTTTCTCGAAGTGTGGTGAAAACGTTCTATTCGATTCTACCCATCAATACAGGATTGTCAGCGCTGCACAGGTTCATCACCTGGTCTGCGCAGTCTTTGTCAACAATCATGATCATACCGATACCGAGGTTAAACACATGGCGCATTTCTTCGATGTCGATATTACCTGTTTTCTGAATTAATTTGAACAATGGCGGAAGTTCCCATGCATTCCAGTCGATGTTCATTACCCTGCCTTCGGGAATGATCCTCTTTGTGTTACCGATGATGCCGCCGCCGGTAATGTGGGAAAGCCCTTTAATGAATCCATCCTGTACCAATGGATAGACTACATTGAGGTATGACCTGTGTACCTTCAGGAGCGCTTCGCCAATCGTTGACCGGAGTTCATCGACATAGCTGTCCACTTTGTAATCCTTCAGGAGTACAGCCCTTGCCAGGGAGTAGCCGTTGGTATGCATTCCGGTGGAAGGCAGCCCAATCATCAGGTCGCCTGCTTTGATTGATTTCCCGTCAACGATCTTCGACTTTTCGACAACACCTATGATGGTACCCGAGACGTCGTACTCGCCTTCCTGGTACATGGAGGGCATCTCGGCAGTCTCACCGCCGATCAGCGCTACACCGTTCTCGCGGCAGGCGGTAACAAAACCTGTAATTACTTCTTCGGCAATGCCGGGTTCAAGTTTGCCGGTAGCGAAGTAGTCGAGGAAGAACAGGGGTTTGGCGCCACAGCTGAGTATGTCGTCAACGCAATGATTGACCAGGTCCTGTCCTATGGTGTTGTGTATGCCCGCCTGGAAGGCAATTTTGAGCTTGGTGCCGACGCCGTCGGTGCTGGCAACGAGTACCGGATGCTCGAACTCGGGAAATTTGGCATCGAAAAAACCACCGAACAAACCAATGTCGGTAAGTACATTGTTGTTAAAAGTAGAGCGTACGAGAGGTTTAATCCTCCTGACGGTTTCGTCTCCGGCTTCGATGTCCACACCGGCAGATTTATAGGTTATTGCCATTGTAATATTTTCAATTTATTTAACATCTGTATCTGCTTCAATGTAATTGTAATCGATTTTGTGAACGACATCAATGTCTGACTGTGTTCCGTTACCGTTTTTACTGTTGCCGTTCTTGCCGAAGAGGCCCGATTTCTTCATTTTTTTCCTGTAGAGGCTGATTTTCTGGGCAACCCGTTCAGCCTGGAGGACGAAAGTTTCGAGCCTGGCTTCGATGACCTGAGGAAATACGTTGCCGTCGGTCTCAATCGTCAGGAACGGAATGTTCATCCTGCCGTTGAAAATCTCATCGGGCAGGCTGTAGGAACTGTTGTGAAGCCTCTCGGATTCGATCTTATTTTCGATCTTCATTTCCGGGAGGGTGATGGCTTCGGCAACCCTTGTGGGCATACAGCCGAAGGGCCCAAGGTTAATGACGCCGGCGAAATGTTCTATTGTTTCATGGAGGGCCAGTCCGAGAGTGAGGCCGGGTTCTCCTTTGTAATCGACAGGCAGTATGTGTTTGCTGTGTTCGAGGAGGCTTTTGACGTCGGTCATCCTCACCTTATAGTAGCCGCTGGAAGCAAGTATCTGCTTGATCTTCTTTTCGGCGTTCCTCATGTAAACAATTCGTACTTTTCTTTCTATCTTGTTCTTGAGGGACTTGTTCGATTCGAGCAGGTCGATCTTCATAAGATAATCCACATAGTATATCCATTCGCTCAGGTACTCGATGTTCAGGATGAAACCTTTCTTTGCGAGCTGCCTGTTAAGCCATTTGTGGGCGAAGTGTTCCCTGCGGACATACATCTCGCCGACGAGAGCAATGTACTTTGACTCTTCAATCGGCACACGTGCGGGTATTCGTTCCCTGATGTTTGTGGCAAGAACGTTGAGAGCCTGGTAAAATTTCTCGGGCGTAGATTCTGTTACTTTTATTAACCGTGCAAATTCTTCTTTGAATATCTCCTCGCCCTGTTCCGGGTCAACGGCATTGGCTAAGATTGCCGAGCGGACGTCGTCCAGGACGTCGGCAGCCATTATGGTCCTGATGCCGATCTTTGCAAAATCTCCACCGAAACCGGCAAAACCTTCTTCATTGATCAGGACGAGGTTTGCCACATCCCTGAACCTGTTCTGCTGTATTACATTGCGGAGGAAGACAGGGTACTGTCCCAGCCGGCAGTTGCCTGCACCCTGGACATTGAAGAAAGCGACGAGTTCCCCGTTCTTTTGCCTGTTTTTCACATGGTCGATGAGTGTACCGGCAAGCAGGAGTACCGGCAGGCACTCTTTACCGGTGGCGTTTGCCCTGGCATATTTCAGTATTTCGGCGTTGCCGACGGGTGCGGCAATGGTGTTGAAACCCTGGCTGCGCATGCCGGCTGCAAACATTTCGGACGAAAGGTCAGCCATCGATGGTATTATTATCAGTACCCTGGGATCTGTCAGTGGTACTTTTTCATTGTCGGAAGTGATGAAATAGCCTGTGTCCTCTTCGAAAACAATCTTTGCGGGTGTGTATCCCTGAAGGCTGGGATCTTCGATGCCCCCGGGAATTTTCCTGTAATTGTTGATGATGTCGAGAGCAGCGTCAATCCTGGTGTTAATGCCGGCGTCTGCCGAATGGCTGTCCAGTTCGAGGGTAAGTGAAGGCTTGGTGCCCATTATTTTCCTGAATTGAGTGATCAGCATCGAGTCGGGGCCGCAGGAGAAATTGGATATGTAAGTTGCAAAGAGCTGGGGGTTGTTTTTGATGACCTTAGCCACTTTGAGTATTTTCTTGCCGCCTTCCCAGTACATCTCGTTGTCGAGAGCTTCGTTGCGGTAGTCGAACATGTCGTAAGGTATGACATAGACGCCGCGTGAGGCGTATTTCTGGGGAATGCCCTTGTTTGTGTCGCTGGTGAAGGCGTTGTAGGGCCTGCCGACAAGAACCATTGCTGTCTCGTCAGGATTGTCCGCCAGGAACTTTTCAATTTCCCTGCCGTATGAGAACATTTCTTCGATGAATTCGTTTTGCTTCTTGACGGCAAACCTGTATGCCTGCCTGATCCGCTCGTCGTTGCTGACTCCCATATGTTTGGCAACTTCCACGAACTGGAACTCCTCGGCGTGGAATCCCTTAGCGAAGTTCAAAGTTGGATGGATGAAGCGTTTACCTAAGTTGTAATCCTTGAATGCCTGTTTGATATAGTGTGGTTCGCCAAGAACGAACACGCAGGTCGAATTGTGCTCGAGTACATGGTGTTCTTCTTCATTGACGTGCATTTCAATCAGGCTGGGCATGAATATATAGTCTGTCTTCTTGTCGGCCAGATCCTGGAACAGGCAGAGCGCTACCTGTGCAGGGAAGCAGAAAGAGGTCATCTCGCGTTCGAGTGCATCTTCGTTTATTGTGTCCGGCAGCACAATCCTTATTCCCAACTCTGAGAAGAAGTAGTGATAGAGAGGATAGATGGTGTGCGTATGGAACGAGAGGTTAATGCCTACCGTCGTGGCATCGTCCGGCAGATTGTAGTCCGGAGCATATTTGCCGAATATCAGTTCCTGGCGTTTTTTAACATAATCGTATTTCCCGGCGTCGATAGCTTTCTTTTTCTGAAGGCTGTAATATTTGTTGCAGGCGCCGCCGAAGGGATAGTTCCTGCCTTCGATCCCGATCATGTTGATGGAGCACTTGAGGTCGCATTTTTCTTTGCCGCCTTTGCAGACGAAAGGTTCTCCGTATTTCACATCGCGGTTGGCCAGGTCTTCCAGCTTGAAACTGCCGGGCTGGATGATGCCCAGTCCCATCTTTTCCTTGATTTCGAGAGCTACGCCGAAAGCGCCCATAAGCCCGGGTTCCGGGGGGACGATGATCTCGTTGCCGGTAAGGGCAGCCATGGCGATTGGAATGGCTTTGTTGTAGCAGACGCCTCCCTGCATGAATATCTTTGAGCCTACGGGCCTGTTGCCTTTAACCCTGTTGACATAGTTCATACAGATGGAATAGACAAGCCCTGCGACAATGTCTTCCCTGCTGATGTTTTCCTGGAGGGCAGTCTTGATGTCGCTGCTGATGAAAGCAGAGCACTGGTCGCTGAAGTTTGGAGGCCTGTTGCCTTTCATTGCAATAGGTTCGATGTCCGTGACTTTAATGCCAAGGGATTCGTGGGCCGATTCTTCAATGAATGAGCCGGTACCCGCCGAGCAGGCTTCGTTCATGGCGTAGTCCGCCGGTACCTTGTTGACGATGTATGTATATTTGGCGTCTTGTCCGCCGATTTCGAAGATGGTGTCCACTTCTTCATCGAAATAGACAGCGGCGGCGGCATGGGCGACGATTTCATTGATGACGCCGTCGGTCAGGGCGTGCAAACCGGCGATATGGCGGCCGGAACCGGTAACCCCAAGCCCTGTGATGTTTATCTTTTCGGGTATCTGATCGAGCAGAGCCCTGTAACACTTTTTCGAAGCGTCGATTGGGTTGCCGTGAGTGTACAGGTAAACAGAACCGAGTATCTTGTCGTCATTTCTCCTGACAACAACGGCTTTGGTGGTAGTCGAACCTACGTCGAGGCCCAGGATACATTCGTCCCCGTCTTTTGCCTTTCCTTTTCTGAACCTTTTGAATGTGACCCTGTCTTTGTATTGTGCCAAAGGCTGATGGAAAGCGAAGGAGCTTTGTTTCTCCACGAAGATTTTATTGAAGGACTTCAGGGGCGCCACGTTGTGTTTCAGGCCGTAAATGGCAGCGCCGAGGGCCTCGAAATAGGAGGCTTCCCTGGGGATTATCATCTGGTCGAGTTCTTTTGCCAGGTAATCCATCACGATGTGGTTTTTCGTTACACCGCCGACAACGAGTACCTTGCCGTGGCGTACTTTCTTCAGCAGTTCGAGTACTTTTTCACTCATCATCTGTGACAGGCCGGCCGCTACTTCTCCCTTAGGTACGCCTTTGTTCAGGGCGTGGGTACAGTCCGATTTGCAGAATACGGAGCACCTGCCGGATACCCTGTAAGGGTCTGCACAGGCAGCGATGTCTGAAACTTCGCCGATGTCGAGATTCATTCTTTTAATCTGTTGCAGGAAGAATTCACCGGTACCGGAGGCGCACTGGTTCTTTGTAATGACATTGGATACCTTGCCTTCCTCATCGATTGTGTAAACCATGAATGTCTCGCCGCCGAGGCTTGCGATGGCTGCAAAATCGCCCAGGTTTTCGTACAGGCTGGAGAAGGCAGTCTCTGTTGCTTCAGGTTCTGGTATGACAGGCAGGTTGACAAGGTTACGGAATTTCCTGCCTGTAACGACGACAGGCAGTTTTTCCGGGTTAAATTCTTTCAGGTTGTCAAGGAAAAATTTCTTTGGATTGCCGTTGTGTGGTTCGGAAAATACGTTCCTGACGGCTATGTTCTTTTTGCCGGTTAGAGCGACTTTAACAAAGGTGACTGTTGATGCTCCGAGGCAAACGCCTACTACTTCTTTCATTTATATGCCTTTTCTTTTATCTCAAATTCAATATTACGGGAACCCGGGACGGCAGTCTCCGGTTCCGCTTTTAATTAAACATTCATACCCGATTGCGGGTAAACTCAAATAACTCTCTTTTATCTTTACGAAATAGATAAATTAACACAATTTACAAAAACCTCAATTAAAATAATAACAGAATATTAATTGTGCCTCGACAGCAAGGACTCTATCTTACTGCTTCCCATACCTTTGAAACGGATTTGCCCCTGAACATTACTGAAAGGGAATTCAGTGTCCAGGACCAGATGATCCTCAGGTATCCGTATTTCCTGAATCTTCTTGGCGATTCATAGACTAATAATTTCTTTGTAAACTTTATTTTCCCAACCTTTGCAATCCTCCTGTACAAGTCGAAATCTTCACCTGCGGCAATATCGTCGTCATATCCACCGACCCTGTGGAACGTTTCTGTTTTTATTATCTGGCATTCGCCCCTTCCCATTCCTAATTTCAGGAAATTGAGAAGGCGAACATAGTTGTTATGTATGAAATAGAACACTTTGTCTTTGAATATTATCTCCCCGGGCTTTACACTTACGCGGCAGGCGATGGCGTCGCAGGCCGGTAATTCCGGGCCGTTTCCCATCCAGTCCCGAATCCTTCCGAAGAAAGTGTCGGGATCGACGATGAGGCAGTCACCGTTAACGAAGACCAGGACGTCGCCTGTTGCTTTGTCGGCGCCCCTGTTCCTCCCCTGTGAAATCGTCTGGCGTACGTCTGCTGTGTGAACGACAACAATGTCTGCGTATTGTGACGCGATGGCTACGGTCCGGTCGGAGCTTCCGCCGTCGCTGACAATCAGTTCGATGTTGTGTTTTTCTTTAAGTTCCGGCGTGAATACCGACAGTGCCTGGCCAACCAGCTTCTCTTCGTTGAAAACCGGGACGATTACACTGATCCTCTGAGGTTTGACACGAATGGTGCTTTCTGTGTCAATCCTCTTTTCGCAGTTACTTTGATATGATTTATTTCTATCTTCAAACATTTTTATTATTCTTCAAAAAATCAAAATGTAAAATTACTGAAAATTAGTAAATCGTCAAATTGATACGTAAAGGATAAAAGAGATAGAATTTTGGTTTTTTATCGCCAACAACGTAAGCAGGAGCAGGGAATTTGATATGGTTAAGCGACTGTTTGAACCAATTCCACAGGTTGCATCCGTCGGGTAACAGGTTAACGAGGTTGTAATCGAGTGCAACAATGAATTCCCTGTTGCCGTATTGCGATGATCCGTCGTCAAAGACATGAAGTTTTGTGTCTTTATAGTCTTTGCATTTTGGGTTGTACGGATCGCAGAGGTTCCTTGCGGCGTAGCCGAAACTGAGCTGCAGCCAGTCGGGCCAGTACTTCTTCCAGCCGTCCGGCAGCATATTGTGGACATTAGCGGACAGCCAGAGTGTATGAGAGCTATAATCGTCGATGAACATATCGTTAGGGACACGTTTCCTGTTGTCGTGCCAGTTCGCTGGAACATAGGTGAATTTCGGGGTGAAATTCTGCAGGAAGGGGACATAGCGCTGGCCAACGAAGAAAGCAGCGCCGGCAATGTCGGCGTACCAGTCCGAGGGACAGAATCCCCAATTGATTCCATACCCGTCTAATATTTCGACATAGGTTGAATAGGCGAGCCCGAAAGTAGCGCCGAGTATTACCGACAGGTCCTGGTTCATGCCGATGGCGGTAAAACCTTCGTTAAACAGGTAAGATGTAAAATAGCAGCCGAAAAAGTGTCCTGCTTTGTCGGCATAGAGTGCGTATTTGCCGTCCTCGTAAACGTGGAATTCCGCTGTCTGTTCCCAGATTGTATTCATCTGCCCGACGTGCTGGAGGTAAAACAAAACGCCGACAGTACCGCCCATGATGAGGGATGGAACCAGCTTAATATCTGTTTTCTTCAGGGGATTGTGCCCGAAGAGGGTGTACCTGGGATCGCCGGCGTAAGTGAAGAGGCTGTCAGGGACATAGAGTGAATCGTCGGAAGCCGTTAAGACGGCCGCAGTGTCGGCTTTGACGGCCTGGCCTGCCGTAGCAGGTTCTTCTGAAAATGCAATATTAGCCGAGAGAATCGATAAGTAGAGGATGACGCAACAAATCTTCATAAAATTCCAATAACCTGTTCATTCAAAAAATTTCAGCACGATTTTTGATTACAAATTAATCAATAATTATGTATGTATAATTATGGATTATTTTGATAAACGGGTTTGTTTAAAAAAAATTATGTAAATTTGAATGAATTTTGGATTAAATAATTAGTGAGGATATGGATAGTTTTTCGCAAAAATTGGCCGGAGCGAGAAAGAAACTGAATCTATCGATTGAAGAAATTGCTGAGGAAACAAAGATCAGGCATAACATTCTCGAAGCAATCGAAGCTGGTGATTACACTGTACTGCCTGAAGTGTACCTCCGCTCTTTCATCAAAACCTATGCCCTGTACATGAAATTCAGCGAGGCAGAGATCAAGTCTTCTCTCGACAGGATTTTCGTTAAGAAAGAAACAGCTTCCGTTCCTGTGCCGCAGCTACAGGCAGAAAGAAAGCCCGACAAGGCGAAAGAGAGGCAAAAAGACCAATCCAAAGAAAAGGCTGTTGAAAAGAAAAAGGAACCGGAACCCCCAAAGGCTGCTCCAAAAGTTGCCGAAGAGAAGAACACCGAAACCGCCGACGACAAAAAAGAAGCTAAACAGAGACAGGCTGAGCTTAAAAAAATACTCAGGGAAGAGAACCGGCTCCAGAAAGAGAAACTGAAGCAGATGAAGAAGGAAGAGAAGGAGAAGCAGAAACAGGACAAGAAGGCTGAAAAAGACAGGCAGAAAGAATCTTCGAAAGAACCTGAGAAACCTACTACACGCAATCTCGACCAGGAAAGCCTTAACAGTATCTTCTTTGGTGGAGGGGCCGGTAAGAAAAGTACCTGGCGTTCGGTCCTCAAATGGACAGGAATGGTTGTCGGAGTCATTGCCCTGGTGTTCATCGTGCTGATGTTGTTCTGGCCGGACAGTACAAAATTCCTTAACAACTTCCTTACGGAAGAGGACAAGAAGAAGATCAGCGGGGACACTGCACAGGTGCAGAATGCCAATCCCATAGAGAACCAGAAGGTTGTCCTGGTTGCAAGGGCAATAGACACCACATCATTCAGGATACATATCGACAATCAGACTGATGAGTCGATTACTCTCTATCCGGGCAAATCGAAGCTTTGGGAGGCAATCCGTCAGATAGACCTGTCCGGTGTAATTGTCGGTACCGTGGAATTTACACGTAACAATGAACTGCTTCCGCCTTTTGGTGAAAGCGGCTCTATTGTAAGAAAGATAACGATTTTCAGGGATAAAATTCAAAGTTCGTCGGGCTATTTCGAAAAGGATACGATACCCTTTGTTACACCCGGGTTGTTCATACCTGAGGAGAAATAGGCTTTTTTACGCTCTATCAGGACAGCCCTGTCCTGACAATGTCATGTACCCTGATGACACCGATGCAGTTACCACCGATGTTTACGACGGGCAGTACGGCAATCTGGCTTTTCCTGTTCTCCATCAGGCTCAGCGCTTCGCCCAGGTAAGTGTCGGGAAGGACACTTACGGGTGATTGAGTCATTACATCAGAGGCGCGGAGTTCCCTGATGTCTTCATATTTCTGCAAAGTCCTCCTTACGTCGCCGTCGGTGATGATGCCGCACAGTTTTCCTTCTGCGTCTGTGATGCAGACACAGCCCAGGCCTTTGTTGCTGATTGCGATGACAGCGTCGCGGAAGGTAGAATTGGCCATAATGACCGGCAGTTTGTCGTCCTTATGCATTACATCCCGGACCTGGAGCAATATATTCCTGCCCAACTGGCCCAGGGGATGCTGCTTAGAGAAGTCTGTAAGTGTCGTGTCCCGTAGTTTCATGGCGCAGACAGCCAGTGCGTCGCCCACGGCCAGGGCAGCAGTGGTACTGCTGGTGGGAACGACATTGAGCGTACAGGCTTCGTTCTCGACACTGGCGCTGATGTTGATGTCGGCTTCGCGGCTGAGATAGGATTTGCCGTTGCCGGAGATGGAAACAATGAAGGCGCCGCGGCTTTTCAGGTAAGGTACGAGCGTAACAAGTTCGGTTGTGCTGCCGCTCTTGGACAGAAGAATAATTACGTCGTCTTTCTCGACGATGCCGATGTCTCCGTGTAGTGCCTCGACAGGATGGAGGAAATGGGAAGGGATGCCGATGCTCGACAGTGTTGCGGCAATCTTACGTGCAATCAGCCCCGATTTGCCGGTACCTGATACGATCACCTTCCGGGCTTCGGCTACTTTTACGGCAGCAATTGCAATGTTGTCGTCAAACAGGTCCCTGACAGCCGCCAGGGATGCCATCTCGTCGTCCAGTACTTTTTTTGCCAGGGCAATTATATCCTTATTTTCCATCTTTTCGTTTCGCTCTTTTTTAAAAAATTCAAAATTAAGAAAAATATACAAATGATGATTTCAAAATGTTATACATCCGGGACAGGCCAGTGACCTGGGACAGGCCGCGGGGTGAAGGCCGTCTTAAGAGTCCCGGGAACAGGTAGAAGCCGGAATACGCAAGCATCCTTCCGACGGTTGACAATCTTTCAGAAAGATGAAAAATAAAGCGTTGTAAAGCAATGATGTTAATCCCTGATTTTGCATTAAATAACCCAAAACACAGAATATCCAACCACCCCTGGCCCCTCTATATTCAAGAAGTGGAAAATCGTAAAATTGTTATATATCAATTATTAATGTGATATTAATAACTTCTAACGCAATTTCCGGGTTAATTTGTTAAGGCCCAGACGATGATGTTGGTACCCATTTTCAATGAAGCTTCGCGTTTTTCCGGTGGGTCCTTGTAAATCTCGGGATCGGTCCAGCCGTCTCCCAGGTTACATTCGTAAGTGTAATAGACACAGAGCCTTCCCTGATGGAAAAGGCCGAAGCCGCGGGGAGGTTTGTCGTCGTGCTCGTGTATCTTGGGCAGGCCGTTGGGAAACCTGAAGTGGCAGTTGTATATGCCGTGGTTGAACGGGAGTTCGGCAAAATCGGAAGAAGGGAAGACCTTCTTCATCTCCCGCCTGATGTATTCATCCAGTCCATAGTCGTCGTCGATGTAGAGAAAACCGCCGTTCTCGAGATAGGCCCTCAGCCTGGAAGCTTCGCCCTCGGTGAAATTGAGGTTGCCGTGGCCTGTAAGCCAGATGAGCGGGTAGAGGAACAGGTTGTCGGTCGCAAGGTCAACGTACTGGTATGTAGGGTCAACATTGAGGTTTGTGTTGGCAGCAACGAACTTCAACAGGTTTGACTCGGCAGACTGGTCGTTGTACCAGTCTCCTCCGCCGGAGTATTTGACGCGGGCAAGCCTGACGGAACTTTTGGTCTGGTCTGCCGTCAGCGGACCGGCAAGAAGGCCGGCTACAAGAATTATATATATATATCTTAATGTTTTCATAATTAATTTCATTTATTATTTTCAACTGCTCTATAGACTTAAACGCGGCCGGTATAGTGTATAATTTGATGATTGCCTGAATTGTACGGCTAAAAGACGAGGTAGATATAGCTGAAGGACTTCTCCCATACGCCGTTGTTTTTCAGGTAAAGAGCTTTGTAACCGCACAGATCCATCAGGAAAGTAATTACAGCCGCATCAAAACTTTTGTTCAGGGCAATGACAGACACTGTCGGTTCTGTTTCGAGGTTGTCCCGGTTTTTCAAGTGGGTTCCTTCAAGAACGAGGAATGGCCTGAGGAAAGAAGTCCGTTTAACGTATTCGCTGTCTAAGCTGTAATCGGGCCTGGTAGAGTCTATGACGGGAATGCTTTTCAGGAATGCATCGAACATATACCTGTATTTCGGGAAGTAAAACAGGGTTTTAATGCTGTCAAGGCACAACCGGGGCCTGAAGTTGTTGAGGGTATATGTCCTGACGGGCCTGACAACGGGGTCATGCCACCACAGAGCGGGTATGCTGTCAGTATCATAGAGATAGACATTGATGGTATTGTCGATAATAACGTATTTATAATCGGGGGGCTTAGCGGAGCTGTCGTTCAATTGTTTGCTCCATTCAGCCGGGTCGAAAAAGCTTTCGAATATACTGTAAGCTTCTTTCTGGTAATCCGGCAGCTTGTCGAAATCATTTTTTGAAATCGGCTCCGATTTGCTGTGCCATTCGTCGATCAGCTTTCGGTACTTAGCAAGATCTCCGGATTTATATGCCTCCAGCAGCGGTGTTTCTATTTCCCGGGCCACAGCCACGGCAGATGCAATTAATAGTATTACGGATAAATAATATATTCTCATGATGTCCATCCACATAAAAGTATATTATACATTGTCGTATAAGTGTATGATAATATTTTAATTACGGGCTTTGTGCGAACAGATGACAATGCTTTTTTCATTTTGTTCGAACCAGTCGATGCCAATGAACTTGATGGGTTTGACTTCGACAGCCAGTCCGGGGTATGTTTCCGTTGCCATTGCAATCTCCTCCGAACAGTCTCCGCCTTTGTACAGCACGAGTTTGCCGTCCGGTTTCATCAGCTTGTACACCCAGGAGTATATCTTGTCAATCCTTGTAACGGCGCGGGAGAAGACGAAGTCAAAATGTTTCTGGTATTGGTCCTGCTTTTGCAGGTCTTCCGCCCTTACTGCCATTGCCTGCAGAGTCCTGATGCCGGTATGCTTGGCGAACATGGATGTCATCTTTATCTTCTTAACAACGGAGTCCACCATGAGCATGTGAATGGCAGGATTGGCAATGGTAATGGGTATCCCCGGCAGGCCTCCGCCTGTCCCGACGTCGAGGCAACGGGCTTTAGGCTTCAGGTTAACAAATTTCAGGGCCGTCAGGGAGTGTATGATGTGATGAACAATTACGTTTTCTTCGTCTTTGCGCGAGATGAGGTTAACCTGTTTGTTCCACAACAGCAACTCACCGATGTAGCGGGTGAAAGAGTCGAGCTGTTCTTTGTCGAGAACGATGCCGTTGGCGGAGCACAAGGTCCAGAATTCGGTCAGTTCCATGGCATTACTTAAAACTGTACAAAACCAACTTTTTTATAAACCTTGCGAAGGGTCCTCGAAGCCTGGTAGCGGGCTTTTTCCGCACCGGCCGTCAAAACCTTTGCCAGGTAATCCTTATCTTTGCGGATCTCGTTGTAGCGTTCCCTTATTGGGGCAATATAGGCTGCTACAGCGTCTGCAACGGCAGGCTTGAAGTCTCCGTAGCCCCTGCCTTCAAATTCGGCTTCAATCGCGGCGATGGATTTCCCGGTTGCAATGTGGTACAGGATGATGAGGTTTGAGACGCCTGGTTTATTGTCGTCGTATTTAATCTCAGAGCCGGAGTCTGTTACTGCCCTTTTAATCTTACTCTTAATGACATCGTCGGGGTCGAGGACAAAAATTGTTGCTTTTTCATTGGAGTCGGACTTGGACATTTTCTTTGTCGGGTCCTGAAGGCTCATGATTTTTGCGCCGACCTTCGGAATGAAGGGCTCAGGCACCTTGAAGGTATCTGAATAGAGGTAATTGAACCGTTCGGCGAGGTTGCGCGTCAGTTCGATGTGCTGTTTCTGGTCGTGTCCTACGGGAACGAAGTCCGCCTGGTAGAGCAGTATGTCGGCAGCCTGTAGTACAGGATAGGTATATAGGCCGACGTTGATGTTCTCAGGATGCTGCTGCGATTTGTCCTTGAACTGTGTCATTCGTCCGAGTTCGCCCATTCCGGTGTAGCAGTTCAGTACCCATGCCAGTTCGGCGTGTTCGTGGACCATCGACTGCATGAACAGAACGCTTTTTTCGGGGTCCACTCCTGCCGCGATGAGAATGGCAGCGATGTCAAGAGTGTTCTTCCTCAGTTCTGCGGCTTCCTGCCTTACGGTGATGGAATGTAAATCTGCAAGGAAATAATAGCATTCGTATTCATCCTGCATTTCAACCCAATTCTTGATTGCACCGCACATATTGCCGATAGTAATTCTACCGGACGTTTGTATTCCGCTCAGGATGACTTTTTTCTTTTCAGCTACAGGATTTTCACCAGCCATATTACCTCAATAAATTTTAATCATTTTAAAAATGCAAATTACGAATCTTTTCATTAGAAAAATGAAGCTAATTTAATTAACTTTGTTTCTTTGAATGAAAAGAGAATTGCATAAATGGAAGAAAATCTTAGGGAACAATACATCGGCAGGCAATTTGACGTGCTTGACAAAGGTTTTGTCAGGCTGATCGATGTAATGGGAGACGACAGCTCCATAGTCCAGGCAGCCAGGGTTTCTTACGGAAAGGGGACCAAAAGCGTAAGCGAGGACAGGGGACTCATCCGCCATCTCATGCGCAACAGGCACACTTCCTGTTTTGAAATGGTAGAATTCAAATTCCACGTCAAACTGCCCATTTTTGTGGCGAGGCAGTGGATTCGCCATCGTACTGCCAACGTCAATGAATACAGCGGGAGATACTCCGAGATGAAGGACGAGTTCTATCTTCCCGACGCAGAGCAACTCAGGCCTCAAAGCGCTACAAACAAGCAGGGAAGAGCCGGTGAGCCGCTCGGGGAAGCCGTTGCCGGCCAGATACTCGACAGGCTCGCTAAAACCCAGAACCAACTGTTCTCTGAGTATAATGACTATCTCGAAACAGGGCTTTCGAGGGAACTGGCCCGCATCAATCTACCACTTTCCGCTTATACCGAATGGTACTGGAAGATCGACCTGCACAACCTGTTCCATTTCCTGAGGCTCAGGCTCGACTCTCACGCCCAGTATGAGATCAGGGTGTACGCCGAAAAAATGGCAGAGTTGATCAGGCCTTTTGTGCCATTGGCCTGGGAAGCCTTCGAAGACTATACCCTTCACTCCATTGCTTTTTCCGGGAAGGAGTTGAAGATGCTCGGGGAAATGCTTGTCAGGAAGTCTCCCACAGTAGAAGACATGGAAGCACACGGCATCAAAGGTACTGAAGCAAGGGAATTTTTAGAAAAGATTAAAAAGATTGTCTCATAATTCGTATATTGAATAATTAATTATTTTTAATAATAAAAACAGGTGAAATATGATGAAACGATTTTCAATGATGGCTTTGGCAGCAGCTTTCCTTTTGAGTTCAATGCAGCTCTTTGCCGGCAATCCTTCAGTTGACGAGATATTGCAGAAAAACATCAAAGCCCGTGGCGGCGACAAAGTGAAAGATGTTACAAGTGCAAGTGTTGAAATGTCGATGGAAATGATGGGAATGACTGTAACAATGAAAAACATGATCAAATACCCCGACAAGATGAGGACAGAATCAAGCATGATGGGAATGAGCATGGTTACGATACTTAATGGGAACCAGGGCTGGTCTGTAATAAACGGCGCTCCGACCGAAATGCCTGCAGAACAGGTAGCAACTATGCGCAACAGCCTCGACAAGCAGTCGGGCGTAATGTACAAATCATACCTCGATTACAAAACCACAGGCATTAAGTTCGAAGTTGCCGGCATCGAGGATGTGAAAGGTACTCCGGCCTACAAAGTAAAAGAGACTCAAAAAGACGGCTCTGTTTCTTACATCTTCTTCTCGACAAAAGACTACCTCGAACTGAAAGTTTCTGCGATAGACGCACAGACTAATAAATATGAAGACATTTACTTCACTGAAAACAAGGTGTTCGAAGGATTGCTTCTTCCCACGAAAATGGAAGGTACTGCCAACGGTATGCCTGTGACAATCAACATCACAAATTATAAGTTCAATGAGAGCTATGCCGACAGCCTCTTCAAACCGTAATATTCCGTTTGAACAGGAATTTGTTTCTATCCGGTTCTGGTTTCAGGGCCGGATTTTTTTTTGTCTGTAGGATTTTTCAAAAAAACGGACAATATGATTATCCGTCTGACGTATAACGAATGCATGGATGTTCCAATGCTGATACTGAAATATTGAAAAAGCAGGAGAAAGGTAAATTACCTGAGGGAACACCCTGTAATAATTATTATTATTCATTATAGCAGGTGTTACATGTTTAATAACTTTAGAATCCGGGCATTGTTCGCAGTCCTGTTTCTGTGTCCTCTGATGATGACGGCAGCAGAGCCGACAATCGACGAGATATTTCAGAACAACATCAAAGCCCGCGGCGGAGAAAAAATCAACACCGTCAAATCGTTTGTCTGTGAAGCAAATATCGTAGTTTACAACACTCCCCTGCCTGTAAAGATATTGACATTATACCCGGACAAATCCAGGGTGGAAATGACTGTAATGGGGCAAACCTTAGTGAAAATACGCAACGGGAAAAAAGGCTGGGAAATCAAGAACGGAAAAACAGAGGATGTTCCTGAAGAAAAGGTTCTCGCCAATAGTAACAGGAGCTATAAACAGGGCGGCATTTACTGCCGTACATATATGAATTACAAAGAGCTGGGCCTTACCTACGAGGTGCTCGGAACGGAAGATGTAAAAGGTGTTCCTGCCTATAAAGTGAAAGAAACAACCAAAGAGGGTGTAGTAACTTATATATACTTTTCCACAAAGGATTTCCTGGAGGTGAAATTCATCATCAGGGACATGGATAAGAATACCGACAATGATATATATATACTTGAAAATAAAGACTATGACGGGATTGTACTGCCTTCGAAATTCGAGATAGCAACGCAGAATATGCCCGGTACTTTCGAAATTCTATCATACAAATTCAACGAAGAGATTGACAACAAGCTTTTTGAACCGTAAAAATACATTTCCAATCGACAAAAGTAAACTCCGGTTTTGATTGCAGGGCCGGAGTTTTTTTGTTTACGGATTCATGCTTCTGCTTATTTAGTTTTTAATAATTATAAAATTGTTATATATTTGCCGGTTAGTATTGCTACGGGTCATGGTGAATATTGACGATGTATCTCAGATGGAAATGATAGTGATGCAAGGATGATGACTTCATATTCTTTCTCTGATTGGAAACAACAACCAGCCCTGGACAGAAAATTAATTTTTAAATATAAGGAAAGTTACTATGATGAGAAAAATTTACGCAGCTGCAATTCTCGCAGCCGTTTTGTTCGGAACAATGTCTTTGACGGCAGCTTCTCCCAGTGTGGACGACATCTTCAAGAAGTGCATCAAAGCACATGGCGGGGATAAATTTTCGAAAATGAAATCCTATAGTTCTGTAATGAAAATGGAAGTCATGGGCCAGTCGAGCCAGATGAAAAGCAACGTCGTTTTGCCCGACAAAATGAGGATAGATATTGAGGCAGGGCCGGAAAATATAATTATTATCCTTGCCGGCGACAAAGGCTGGATCAGGCAGAACGATACGACCGTCGAAATCCCGGAAGAAATGATTACAATGTCAAAATCGCAGCTTAGTATGCAGAGCAATGTTGTTGCACTGGGTTTCCTGAAATACAAAGAGGCCGGCACAACCTATGAACTCACCGGCATAGAAGAAGTAAACGGCGAACCGGCTTACAAACTGAAAGAAACGCTCAAGGACAGCACTGTCTCAGATCTGTACATCTCTACCAAAACTTTCCTCGAACTGAAAAAAGTCATGACCATTGACATACAGGGTACACAAGGTACTGTCGAAATGGTTTACCAGGAGCAAAAAAAGATCGACGGTGTTACAGTACCTATGAAAATGGAAGTCACTGCCATGGGTATTGCTACGGTAATGACTGTTAGTGAATTCAAGGTCAATCCGAAACTCGACGAAAAGCTCTTCAAGCCGTAATTAAAACGGCTTTGTCCGATTGGAAAACCTCCTGTTCAAGAGAAGAACCGGAGGTTTTTTTTCTGCCGTAAAATGTTATATTGCATGGAATATGTGTGACTTATACGAAAGAGTATCATGTTCAAGCGCTTTTCCTTACTGGTTCTGACATCATTCTTTACCTTTAATGTCTTTACTGCAGGAGCTGGCGTGCCCGGAGTGGAGCAGATACTGCAAAAAATTATTAAAGCCCATGGTGGCGACAGATTGAATGCAATCAAAACCTTTTCCTATGATATTATAATAGACGATAAACAGAATTTGGCAAAAATTTTTATCGATCTGCCCGATAAAATCAGGTTTGAAATGTTCGAAAAAAAAGACAGTGATATAATCATTATTAGAAACGACAGTTTTTATGTAAAAAGTAATGACAGTAAGCCATTAGACAAAATTTCCGGATTGCGGTACAGGATGTTCTGGTATATATTTAATTCTTCTATTATCTTTGATATGCTGTACAGCAAAGAGCTTGGAATAGCCTATGAATATTGCGGGATCGAAGAAGTTAACGGTGAGCCGGCCTATAAATTGAAAGAAACCACCAGGGACAGTTCTGTCAGCTTACTTTATATTTCTACAAAAAGCAATTTAGAATTGAAACGAGAGTACATATTAGATATTTCAGACATTTTCAAATCCTCTGATGAGGAAATCAAGGCTTACGATATAAAAGAGACAATTAGTGTTAAAGTTTTTTATTATGATATGAAAGTAATGAACGGAATTTTACTTCCGACGAGACTTGGTTTTGAGTACATGGGAACATCAGTTCCCTCTATAAGTGTAATGAATGTGAAATTCAATCAAAAGTTAAGCGATCAACTCTTCAATCCCTGATTTGGGCCCGATGCCCGGCGAACTTTTAAGACTCCGGTTAGCCCAGTGCCGACCGGAGTCTTAATTTTTTTTATTACCTGCATTGAAACCAAAAAGCAAGTCTGTCGTATCTTTTAGTGTTATTAACAAATGGAGGAAAAATGGACAGACAAATGTACCGCTCGAGAAAAAACCGGATGATTGGTGGTGTTGCCGGTGGATTTGCAGAATATTTCGATATAGACCCTGTCATCATCAGGGCCTTGTTTATACTACTTTTCTTTGCATGGGGAGCAAGCCTGGCCGCATATATAGTAATGTGGATCATTATACCTGACGAAAGGAAGGTATGGGAAAGAAACAACGCAACACCCTGGACGGATGAACGCGACGCCGGAACACGTGAAGTCGATGAGAAGCGGAAAGGCAGAAGGAAACATACACTGGCTCTGGTGTTAATCATTGCTGGTTCTTTGTTGTTGGTACACAGGTTCGTATTCTGGCTCGATGCTGAAATACTCTTTCCTGTAATACTAATCGTTGTCGGCTGCTATATTCTTTACAAGACAGCATTTAAACCATACAAACCGGAGGCAAGATGAAAAAATCAACAATATTCTGGGGTGTATTTTTCATCGGACTGGGCGTCCTGCTACTTCTCAGGCAGGTCGGCATCTGGGACGGGTACCTTGACGGCTTCCTGCACTTTTGGCCTGTGCTGCTTGTCATCTGGGGCATTACCCTGCTGAAAATCGGGGATATGGCCAAGCTGGTGCTGACCACTGTTTCAGCGTTACTGCTGTCGTTGTTTACCGCCGGCTTCATCTCCGATGGACCATGTGTTCACAAGCACTTCCACGGTGACAGATACGAATCGAACTGGTGCCACTTTCACTATGAAAATGATGATTAGCAGATGAGGGCGCTATCTGTAAAGGCTATGTTCGCTGATATAGTTTATGACCTTAGAGGGAACCAGTTGATCGATTGGTTCCCCTTTTTTTATCATTTCCCTCAGGGTGGAAGAAGAGAGGCCGCTGACCGGCGCGTCAACCATGACAATTCTGTCCTGAGCTCCAAGGGCATCGATACTGTTCTCAGAGCTATCGTCCCTGTACCCGGGACGGCGTGCCACGCACAGGACGGCTTCGGACAGTATCTGCTCCCAGTTCTTCCATCTTTTGAATTCGGTAACCTGGTCCATGCCTGTCAGGATGAAGAACTCTGCTTCCGGGTACTGCGACTTCAGGTAATGAAGGGTGTCGTAAGTGTAGGAAACGCCTCCTTTGTCAATCTCATAAGTTGACACGGAGAACAGGGGATTGTCCTCAATTGCCAGCCTTACCATATTTACGCGATGAACGGCTTCTGTTGGCACCGTTTCAGTTTTAAAAGGTGAGATATGGGCCGGGATGAACAGGCAGCTGTCAAGTCCCATTTGCAGCGAAAAGCTATCAGCTATTGCCAGGTGCATGTTATGTACCGGATCGAATGTTCCGCCGTATATCCCGATTCTATTCATATATGTTCTAACTCTGCACTCCTTGAGACGCAAACCTTGCGTCTCTACCACTCCTAACTCCTCTTACCTAACTCACTTTGCTTCTTAAGATGGACTCCACCTTTCTTTGTTTGGAGGTGGACTCCGTCTTCTAATCTCTCTATCTTATCTTGGAGGTGGAGTCCATCTACTAACTCTTTTTCCAACTTCTTGAGACGCAATGCCTTGCGTCTCTACCATTCGTAATTAGTAATTCGTCATTCGTAATTAACTAAACCTCTTCCGCCAGCCATTCCGCGGTACGCCGCCTGCCGTGTACAATATTCTTAGGCTGGTACCTGCGATGCTGTTGAATACTCCTCTCGAACTCGTCGCGGAATTTCGTGACAAAACCTTTGACCGGCCAGGCAGCAGCATCGCCGAGGGCGCATATCGTACGGGACTCGATATTCTCGGCAACGGAAACCAGCAGGTCCAGGTCTTTACTCGTAGCCTCTCCGGCGCCTATTCTTAAAAGGATTTTCTCCATCCACCCTGTACCTTCGCGGCAGGGTGTGCACTGGCCGCAGGATTCGTGATGGTAGAAGTGGGAGATACGCAGCGTAACTTTCACCAGGTCGGCGTCTTCGTCCATTACCACAATGCCGGCAGTACCGATGTGAGTGCCGTAGGCCTTGAGCGACTCCTCATCCATCCTGACACCTTCGATCTCATCGCCTCGCAGTGGCGGCATCGAAGAGCCGCCGGGAATGACGGCTTTTATCTTCTTGTTACCCGGAACGCCTCCGCAGTGGTTGAATACTATATCTGTCAGCAGAGTGCCGGTAGGGAGTTCATAGACTCCGGGCCTGTTGACATTGCCCGACACGCCGAAGAGCAGTGTACCGGGATGTTTCGCAGCGCCGATCTTAGCGTATTCGTCAGCGCCAAGCCGCATGATTGCCGGGACGGTAGCAATTGTTTCGACGTTATTTACAGTTGTCGGCATTCCCCACAATCCGCTCTCAGCAGGGAAAGGAGGCTTGACGCGTGGATAGCCCCTGTCGCCTTCGATGGACGTCATCAGGGAAGTCTCTTCGCCGCAGATGTAAGCGCCGGCGCCTTTGTGTATATGAATATCAATATAATAGCTATTGCCGAAGCTGTCTTTCATGTCCCTGCCGACAAGGCCGCGGGTGTAGGCGTCGTCGAGGGCTTTCTGCATCAGGCCTATCCATTTGTGGTATTCGCCGCGGATGAAGATGTAGGCGGCATTGATGCCCATGGCATAGCCAGCAATTAATATTCCCTCGATCAACTGGTGTGGGTTGTATTCGAAGATATACCTGTCCTTGAAAGAGCCGGGTTCGGATTCGTCGCCGTTGACGGCGAGGTATTTGCGTTTTTCATTGCCTTTGGGCATGAAACTCCATTTCAGGCCGGTGGGGAAGCAGGCGCCGCCCCTGCCGCGCAGTCCCGACTGTTTAACGGTGTCGATCACCTCAGAGGGGGACATCGTAAGGGCTTTGCGGTACTGTTCGTAGCCACCGTGGGCGAGGTATGTATCCAAGCGGCAATAGCCGTCAATGTCGGGCAAGAGCAATTTAGGATATTCTACAGTCATAAACTCTTCAATCCATTATTCAACTAATCAAACCATAAATATAAGAATTTATGTCCAAATATCTGAAAAATTTCGATTGATGAAGATAAACAAAAGTACTGATTTTATATTAAAGGAGCATCAGTACATAGCAGGAGAATAGTATGTACTGATGGTTCTTGATTATACGAGGTTCATGGAGCATATGTTGTGTGAACAAGGGGCAGTTGCCCCTTGTTCAAGAGCCGGTGCTGACTTCATTGTTAAACTTTACAAACTAATAACCCCATCCCTGCCTTCCCCATGGGGAAGGTGAAAGATGCGCTGGTTCATCATCTTCTTTCTTTATAAACTGGAAGAGTCCAACCACCCCCTGCCCCCTCCTTATCCAAGGAGGGGAAAGCCGCTCCGGGCCTGCTTTTTCTAACTTGAAGATCTTGATGAACTTTACAAACTGACAGTCCAACCACCCCCTGCCCCCTCCTTATCCAAGGAGGGGAAAGTCGCTCCGGGCCTGCTTTTTCTTTCTTTACAAACTTTATGAACTTGATAACCTTGACCACCCTATCCCTGCCTTCCCCAGGGGGAAGGTGAAAGAACAGTGGGATCTTCAAGTCCTCCCCTTAGGGAGGATTTAGGTGGGGTCTTATTTACCAACCCTTCGGAAGGGTGCCACGGTTAAAATTGTATTCTCTTTCACTTACACAATCATCTGCCCGTTGATGATTTCAGCCAGTCTCAGCGCCTCGGCCGCTTCCTGTATCGTTACTGCCGTTTCCGTGCCGTTAAGTATTGCGTCGGCGAAGGCCTTCTGTTCTTCCTGGATGGCGTTGATGGCGGGGATGGCGGGTTTCTCGTAAACGATGGACACGTTGCGGCCGGCGGATTCGATCATGCCGAGCATCTGTGCCGGTATGCCTGCCGGAGCCGGCTCTCCGTTGCTGCCGTTTTTGTCGGCCATCCTGAACACTTCGACGTCCTGGTTGCCGAAGTCGATGGAGATGTAAGCCGAGCGCTGGAAGATACGCATCTTACGCATGGGATTGGCGGAAATGCGTGAGGCTGTAAGGTTCGCCACGGCGCCGTTTTCGAAGGTGATGCGGGCGTTGGCGATGTCGGGAGTGTCGGTAAGCACGGCTACGCCGTTTGCATCGATTTTCTTCACGGGAGATTTGACGAGCCAGAGCATGATGTCTAAGTCGTGGATCATCAGGTCGTGAATGACAGACACGTCGGTGGCGCGCGGTTTAAACTGGGCGAGCCTGTGGGCTTCGATGAATAGCGGGTTCAGGCTGTAGTCGCGAAGAGCCTGAAGGGCCGGATTGAAACGTTCGACGTGTCCAACCTGTATCCTTATGTTTTTTTCTTTTGCCGTTTGAATCAGTTTCACAGCTTCGTCGTAGGTAGCCGTTACGGGTTTCTCGATGAAGCAGTGGATGTTGGCTTCGATGCACTGCCGTGCGATGTCGTAATGGAAAACCGTCGGGGAAGCAATCGTAACGGCGTCTGAAGCTGCAATGCACTCTTCGAGGGAACCGAGGCTCTTGCAGCCCAATTCGGCGCTTTTCTGAATTGCTTTTTCAGTGTCCGTGTCGAAGATGCCGACCAGTTCAGCGTTTTCTACATTTTTCCAAAGCCTGGCGTGAATGCTTCCCAGGTGTCCTGTCCCTATTACCGATACTCTTAACTTTTTCATAATTTGACCGATTAAAAAATAATAAAGTTAAGAATAATTTTCTTTATGGAACGTATTAATTTATATATGTTTTCAACTGCTTATGGTGAGGGAAATATATGGAAAGGAGGCAGCCGGAAGCAAAAAAAACACGAACACCGACATCGGTATAATCCTGAATGAAAGGCTTATTTATTAATGAAATAGTTTCAAAAATCAGGAAAAAGTCTTATATTATAAGATTGTAAAGTAAATAATGGATAAAGAAAATTTAAGAATAAATCACGGAAAAAAGAATGAAGAAAGTAATTTTTACCCTGTTGTTACTGACTTTGAGTACAAGTTACCTGTTTTCCCAGAAAGAAACCTACAACTGGTGTTTCGGAAACCATGCCCTGATGTCGTTTAAGACAACACCTCCACAGATCAGTTTCATTGGATTTTCATGGTCAGCTTATGAAGGATGTGCATCGATATCCGATGGTAAAGGTAATCTTCTGTTTTATACAGATGGCATTAATATCCACTCTGTGAGCGGTGGCGTGCATTATAATTTAGCTAATGGCAAAGGTCTGAATGGTTCCAATTCTTCAACTCAGGTAGGCGTGATTATCAAGCATCCTGGAAAACCCAATTGGTATTATATCTTCACAACCGATGAAGAAGGTGGTAACAAAGGCCTGCAATATACCGTTGTGGATGTTTCAAAATATTATAGTGGTAAGATTGATGTCGCCTATTCAAACGGTAATTACCTTAAAAATATACTAATTAATAAGTCTTCAACAGAAAAGATTACTGCAGTAGCGGGTAAGGAAAGAAATACATACTGGATTATTATGCATGAATGGAATAACAATACTTTCTGTGCCTATAAATTTGACGCAAACGGTATTGATATTAACAATCCCGTTAAATCATCCATCGGTTCTATTCATGAATTTATTGTTTATCCACCTAATGCAAAGGATACAGCCCAATACCATTCACATGGCTATATGAAAGTCTCTCCAGACGGAACGACTCTGGCATTATCAATTTTCCACACAAATAAAGTGGAAGTTTTTCGGTTTGACAATTCTACAGGTAAAGTATCATCCTATTTCGGAAACGGTAATGATTTTATCATCGATGATCCGAAGTTCTTCAACGCATACGGCATCGAATTTTCACCGAATACAAATAATATGTATATAAGCACAATTGACAAGATGCCATATAGACTATTCCAAGTAAATCTTTCAAAGATTACCGACCAGTCTCAAATAAATAATAATATTCAAGTTATTGACACTACCTATTCTTATCCATTTGATGCAATGCAGTTAGGTCCGGATGCTAAAATATATGTAAGCCGTGAAGGTTATGATTATCTTAGCATAATAAATAAACCCGATGAAGACGGAAAAAATTGTGATTATATTAGTGAGGGTATTAAATTTGTTGATAATACTGGGGCAAACAAAGGTCTCCCTACATTCATTCAGAGCTTCTTTAAACCAACGGCTTCCATTTATGCAAATACACCGCTATGTGAAGGAGACTCATTAGTACTATCGACACCGGAAGTGGAGGGAGCTTTCTACAGTTGGACCATTCCACCTTCGACTAAGATTGTTGACTCGGACAAGTTCGAAGTTGTCATCCCGAAAGTAACCGGGGCTAATGCCGGGAAAGTCTATCTTGCCGTCAGGATAGGTAGTAACTACAGCTACGATACTCTGGACATTGTAGTCTATGCCAAACCTACGGTCAAGATTACCAATCCTGCCGATACCATCGTCATCTGCGAAGGCAGAGACACTGTACTGACAGCCCTTCCCAACGGCCAGGACTATCTTACATGGTCAAAAGACGGTGCTGAAGTCGGTACAACCGAAAGCATTACCGTGAATACGGAAGGAATGTATGTAGTAACTGTTGCTACAGACGCACCTTGTGTTGACGCCGACACCATCTACGTCGTTGTAGCACCCAACCCCACTGTAACGATTACCGGCGGGACAGTGGTCTATGAAGGTACTCCCCTTGTACTGACGGCCAACCCGAGCACTTCAGGTGTCAGCTACCAGTGGGACGACCCGCTGAATACCACAACGCAGACATTGAGTGTTACAAAGGCCGGAACATATTCTGTAATCATTACCGACCTGGTTACAGGCTGTACAGGCTATGATTCTGTCCGGGTTACAAACGGGTCACTGACGGTTAATATCATCGGTGATACGGTAATGTGCGGCAACCAGGGTGTAACCCTGTCCTTAGGCGCTGCATACAAAACCATGACCTGGTCAACAGGTGAAACAACCCAGTCCATCAATGTAACCCAACCCGGGACATACACTGTGGACGTCGTTGACGACGACGACCGCATCGGTAAAGCTACCATCACGGTTCACAGGGTGGATATGGATGCACTTTTTACCGGCCTGTCCGGTGTTGACTTCGGCAGGGTGTATTACGGAACCAAAGCCGACCCGATCTCACTGACGCTGCCGAACGGTACCGGCTATGACCTGCAGATCGACTCGATCACGATGGATTACAATACTCCAATTACCCTGAAACAGGTGACGGGTACGCCTTTCACCTGGGCTAACGGCTCACAGTTCACTTTTGATTTCAGTTTTGAACCATCGGATATTGCCGTTTACACCGATCAGATGACGGTATGGTTCAGTAAGCCGTTCTTCTGCAGCTACAGTGCAAGCGTACGCGGTACCGGCATTGCCAACCTTGTCTTGTCTGTGCCTTCGGTCGTCAGGGTAAAAGTCAGCACGAAGAAATTCGACCTGCCGGTGAAAGCCAGGCTGGATGTGTCCGACAACAAAGTTTGCCAGGGCAGTTTCTCAAACATTACAGTTACCTATGATGCTTCCTCATTCTTCCCGGATGAGAATGCACCCGAAACGACGAAACCGATATCATTTACAAAAATTGATGACAACCTGGAAGTTGTAATGGAGCCACAGAATACATTCAGCTTTACAAAGGATCCCATCGTTGTGGCAAACATGAGGGGCCAGATAGGTATCGGCAAAGACGGTTCCGACATCCTGCTCAATCCATACCCGAAATTGAGCAGCAAAACCAGCCAGTTGCTCAATGTCGTGATTGAAAACGGAGAATTCGAATTCTACGGCATCTGCCAGCCCCAGCTTTCCAATGTCGTCCTTACAGACAATGCTGCGGCAAGCATTCATCCCAATCCTGCCGTCGGTGAGATCAGCCTTAAGGTTTACAACACCAGCGGCGCCCATGAAATTACTTTCTACAACACCATAGGCGAGAAACTCATGACAGACAATGTAATGAAATCATCGGACAATTATTCCGAAGAATTCATCATCGACGTCTCGTCGTTACCTTCAGGTGTTTACCAGGTTGTAATAAGGACTGCCTCGGATGTCCTGACGAAATCGCTGGTGATTGTCAAATAGAAAACAGTGTAGAATAGAATAAAGGGCGGAGTGCAAATTACTGTACTCCGCTTTTTTTTTCAATAATATAAAATGAAAGTTATGTTTATTAGTCTTAACAAGAACAAACAGTTTTTTTATGATTAAAGATAATTGTTTAAACAGATCATAGGACTGTCATATGAAAAAGACCATTACTCTTTTTTTATTGGTGCTGGTAAGCGCTACGGTTTTATACTCGCAAAAAGAGGCATATAACTGGTGCTTTGGCTATGGATGCTGGGTTAATTTCGGGGCCAATCCTCCCGAAGCGGCGGGTCAGACGATGATGTGGGCCTATGAAGGCTGTGCTGCCATTTCCGACAAAAGCACCGGGCAACTTCTGTTTTACACGGACGGCCAGGAGATATGGGGTGTTAAAGATGACGGTACACACTACGCCTTCGATAATATCTCAAAGAAGGAAAAAACCAGCCTTAACGGCCATTCATCTTCTACCCAGGTCGGAGTGATCATCAGGAAACCCGGCAATGACAATCTGTATTACATTTTTACCACTGACGCCGAAGGAGGGCCGCACGGCCTGCAATACTCCGTTGTAAACACTGTTCCCAATTCACAGGGGAAGTTCGAACTTGCCGTGGAAGGGAGCCAATTGATGAAAAATGTTCTTATCAACGGTTCTTCGACGGAAAAAATTACTGCCGTGAACCACAGAAACGGCACGGATTACTGGATCATAATGCACGAATGGAATAACGACTCTTTCTGTGCCTATAAACTCAATTCCGGAGGAATAGATGTTACTGCTCCCGTCGTCTCCCAAATTGGCTCAGTACACGACATCGTCGGGACCGATTCCAATCAGTATCATTCCCACGGGTACATGAAAGTGTCCCCCGACGGTACGACAATTGCACTGGCAATATTCAGGACCGGAAAAATCGAGGTTTTCAGGTTTGACAACGAAACAGGAAAAGTTTCACCCTGGTTCGACGACGGAACGGACTTCCTGGTCAATGACAGTAAGTATTTACTGGCCTATGGTGTCGAGTTCTCAAGGGATTCCAGGAAGCTCTATGTAAGCTGCATCGACCAGGACCCAAGTTTAATATACCAGTTTAACCTGTCAAAAATCAAATCCCAGGCGGATATTGAGGGTAATACAAAGATAATCGCCTCTACCAGCGAACATTCGGGATTAACACTGGGAGCAATGCAACTGGCGCCCGACGGGAAAATTTACATCGCAGTCAGGAATTCAGAGCATCTCGGAGTAATCAACCAGCCGGACAAAGAAGGCACCGGCTGTGGTTTCGTTAAGGATGGCCTCGAGGTTTACGGCTCTCCCATGCTGGGAATGCCTTCGTTCATTCAGAGCTATTTTAAGCCTCCGGCAGATATCAAAGCCAATCTCAACCCCATCTGTGAAGGCGATACGCTGATACTTTCCACTGACCTGGTATCCGATGCGATTTACACATGGACAGGGCCGGGGAATTATAAAAAGTCGGGCCGATCGTTGAACTGGGTGGCTATTCCGGGAATTACGCGCCTCCAGGCAGGACAATACACACTCGAAGTCAATCAGTTGGGAATTGCCAGCTATGATACAATCAATATTGTCGTCTATATCAAACCTCAGGTTGAGATTGTTTATCCTAAGGATACAATGTTCATTTGTGAAGGCAAGACCGGGACGATTACCGCAGACGCCGACGAATACGACAAAATGGTGTGGTCGAACGCCGACACCGGCAGGACAATTACTGTAAGCACCACAGGTTTGTACATCGTTACGGCGACGGTAAAAGATTACTGCTTTGACAAAGACAGCCTCTATGTCGTCGTGGTACCTAACCCGGACGTAACGATTGCAGGTGAAACCGTGATCAACAACGGTGTTCCCGTCGTCCTTACTGCCAATTCCAATACTCAGGGTGTTACTTACCAATGGAACGACGGCTCCGGGGAAAAGACACTGACTGTGAGTAATCCCGGTACTTACTCTGTTACGGTTACAAATCCGAATACCGGATGTACCGGCACAGCGACAGTCCAGGTTATTGACGGGACGCTTTTCGTGCCGATCAGTGGCGACACAGTGATGTGCGGCGACCAGCCGGTTCAGATGTCACTGGACCGCGACTACAAGTCGGTTATCTGGTCAACAGGGGATACGACAAAGACTATTACCGTATCGCAACCCGGCACCTATACGGTTGATGTGAGCGACGGACAGGGAAGAAAAGGCAGCGGCAGCGTCAATGTCCACCGGGTGGACATGAACCTGTTGTTTGCCGGTTTGCAGGAAGTTGATTTCAAGAGAGTTTACTACGGTACAAGCGCTCCGGAGTTTGTCTATCCACTGCATAACACTACAGGCTATGACCTCCTGATTGATTCGATCAGGATGAAGTATAATTCGGACTTTACGGTTAACTATCCAGGCGCTGCAAATTACCTGCTTGTAAACGGCGGGACACTGAACCTCGGGCTTAATTTCAAACCCTCAGGGCTCGGTGAGCGCATGGATGAAGTTACAGTCTGGTTCCGTGAGCCGTTCGTCTGCAGCTATACTGCTGCAATCAGAGGGGCAGGCTTTGCCAACCTGGTCGTTTCTCTGCCGGACTATGTCAGGGCGAGAGTCAGCACAAGGAATTTCGACATCCCAATCAAAGCAAGGCTCGATGTACCTGATGATTTAACCTACCAGTGCAGTTTTACGGATATTACCGTCACATACGACGCTGTGGCTTTCTACCCGAATATCAATGCTGCGGAGACAACCAAGCCCATTACCATCGACAAGGTAGGAGATAAGCTGGAAGTAGTGATGTCGCCTGATAAGATGTATCATTTCTCAAAGAATCCCATTGAAGTCGCTAATATGAGAGGCCAGTTGGGTATAGTATATGATAACTCCCCAGTTGAGTTTAAAGGCCTTCCCGGGCTGGACAGCCTCTGTGGCCGCTATCTTGACGTCATTGTTACCGGTGGTGTCTTCGACCTCTACGGCATCTGCCAGGCGCCGCTGTCGAAGATATTCCTTACGGATGCGCAGGCAGTGAGCATTAAGCCCAATCCCGCAAACAGTGAAGTGAAAATGAAAGTGTTCAACACCAGCGGTGAACACGAGATCTCATTCTACAACACAATTGGTTCCAGGGTACATAGTGTAAATGTGACTAAGGTTTCGACAGAGAAATCCGAAGAATTCAACATAGACCTTTCCATGCTGCCTGCCGGCGTTTACCGGGTAGTAATCAGGACGTCGTCAGGAATGATTACAAAGCCTTTAGTGATTGTTAAGTAGAGTGGCCGGTGGTCGGTGACTGGTTGCTGGTGGCTGGTGACTGGTGGTTAGTTGCTGGTGGCTGGTGGCTGGTGGTTGGTGGCTGGTGGTTGGTGGCTGGTGGCTGGT
>CAZWLN010000028.1:0-15150 GCA_964634885.1 uncultured Hyphomicrobiales bacterium
ATACAAATGTAATAAAAAAAATAATAATTTCCAAATCTTAAGTTAACGCTTATGAGGGGGCAGGGGGTGGTTGGATTCCTTCAATTTATCAAGAAAGTCAGCCCCGGCAATTGAACAAGGGGCAGCTGCCCCTTGTTCAAACACATCATATACTCCATGCTCCTCGTCCATCTTTTACAGAATTCTTAGTTTTTACCGATTCTATATTATTTGATGGAATTATGAATTATATAATGGATGGTAAGAAATGACAGAACTGAAAACCAAACCCGGCACTAAAAGCGTCGAAGAGTTCATCGGATCGATCGAAGACGAAAAGCGCAGGAAGGACTGCTCGGAGATCCTGTCACTAATGGCCGACATTACAGGTGAGAAACCTGTAATGTGGGGCGAAACCATTGTCGGCTTCGGGACATACCATTACAAGGGATCGGGAAAAAGGGAAGCAGACTGGTTTGTTACCGGGTTTTCCCCACGCAAACAGAACCTGGTAATATACCTGAACAATAATGTTAAGCAATTTGAACAGCTTCTGCAGAAACTCGGTAAGCACACTACCGGATCGGGTTGTCTCTACCTGAAGGCGCTTTCGGACGTGGACAAGTCAGTCTTGTCGGAGCTCATTAAAGAATCCGTCCAATCAATCAGGAAGCAATGGGGCTGACCTTTTGAGACAACCTCTTTTTTTATATTTTCAAAAATATTCCTTTTATTATAAAAGTATCTTTTTTAAATTAATATACTTACAATGCGTTCAGTGAAATAATTGGAGTAAATGCTATGATATGGTCAATTTTCATGAACCTTGGATACAAATTAATTTGCGGTATTGCTTTAGCTTCAATGCTGTTTTGTTTACCCGGATGCTCTGACGACGACAATCCAATAAAGCCGGACTACAGAGGCGACAATAAAGTATTCTACAATGTCGAGTACACCGACAACTGTGTGATAATTGACGGCGAGCAGAAGAATGCCCTCTTGAATGTCGATTCGACTGTATTCACTTTTGATAAGACCATGCTCGACGCAGAATTAACCCCGGGAAAATGCTTCGTAATATCCGGCGAATACATGAGAAAAGTAAAAAATGTGGTTGAAATTTCCAACAAGCTGTTTGTCGACACTGAAGAAGCAGCTCTGACCGAAGTAATAAAAAATGGAACCATATCCTGGGATGTGATTCCGGAATATAAAATCCCCGGCGTCATCAAGATTGACGGGAAAAAGGTAGCTGCAAACAGAATACAGGGCGATGAATTCGAATTCACTTATGAATTGGACAACTGGACTTACAAGTTATGGTTCAAGCCTTCCGGAATCGCTTCCAACGGCCTGCCGGAAATACAGGTTAATTTCATCGTGACTAACAGCGCCGCAGCGGGCGGAAAAATAACCGCGACCTTTGGCGCAAAAGGGATTACAAGACTACCCCGCAATTCTGCGGCAATTAATATTCAGAACAGTTCGCTCTCCGGCCTTACCTGCGACAACAAAGGTATGATGAGCCAGTTGACCCTCGAATATGACGCCGTCTTCTCTCAGGGCGGTGGGCAGGCCATTCTTTCTTTTCCCGAGATCACAATTTCAATTCCTCTCCAGTCGCTGACTACAATTGCTGTGCCCATTCCAATAAACATTAATTTCGGGATATCTTTCAATACTATTGTCAATGTGCCCTCAGTTACGGCTATGGCTTTCGGGAAATGCCAGCTGACGCTTGACGCCAACAATGGATTGACATTCTCCGGGCCAACATGTGAAACGTCTTTCAAAGTTAACGACAATGAACTCAAAGGACAGGACTGGGAAATCGGAGATATGTCCCTTTCTCCCGCTCCTGTGGAAGTAAGGCATGAACTGTGTTCTCCCAGGGTTTCAATAGATATTGCGGACAATGAAATCCTCTGGGGAGCCCTGGTGTTCGGCGTCAGATCAGTATTGATAGTGCCATCGCTCTGTAAGGCAGGGCTCGACCAGGTGAGAATCGATGCAGGATACAAATTGGGAATGTTTGGACTGACACTGGCTGAGGATTCGAAAATGCTATGGGAAAAAAGTATTGAATACAGGTCGGGCAATTGCGATTGAACTGCGGCAAACGACTGTTTACGATCAGCTGCGTCTTTCTATTCATCAATTTCTGACAGCTCGCTGCGGAAAGGAGCGCTGCCCAGTTTGTAGAAATTGAGTATCTCGGCAAAACCGTAATCCCTGATCGTATCAGAGACAACAGCCGGCTTACGTCCCTGCTCTTTGAGGTATTCGAGCATCCCCTGTTGCTGCCACAGGAAATTCTGGGGCAGGAACGGGAATTTCCTCGTCAGGGCGCCGTAAGTGTTCAGCGCTGGTGTGGACCAGTACCAGAGAAACAGCGCTATCCTCGATACATCGTTGGCAAGGCAGACGGCAAGAGGCAGCACACAGTTGAGTATCAGTTCCCGCCTGAGGTGCGCCCCTTCATCGACGATACGTGACTTGACGAGACGATACATTATGTCCGGGATCGAAATGTCGTAATTGTTTTTCACCTGCTCCAGGAAGCTAAACAGTGGGGATTCCGCTATATGCTTCAACAGGTTCTCAAGCTTGGCCGGGTTGTAAACAGGCCTTTTTCTGCGTGAATTATACTTATGGATATAATTGTAGGCCATCAAGTTCAGGCATTCGTCAAGAGGCTTGCTGTTAAGCAGCATCTTCGCTTCGACAGCCCTGCGCAGCAGCCTGATCAGAGCGTAGTCCTGGAGGTCTTCGAGTGAGGACAGGTCTGTTTCAGGGCTTCTCTCGTCCAGTTCAGCCATGGCTTCAGCCAGGCGTCCCCTGTCCATTATTATTTTTTCGAAGCTCCTCGTTTCTGCGTAGTCGTCCTCCAGCACGATATGCAGTATTACCTTATCGTACTTCTCGTCTTCATCATGCCTGTGGAATTTCCAGAGGGAACTGCGCTTGTGGAATTCGCAGTCCCCGACGTAGATGATGCCGTCGATGAGAAGGGCAGCATCCATGTAATCGGGGCCTTCGAATTTGTTAATCCTGCCGGGGGAGAGGAACTGGAGCCTGTTGCCGTTCACAGTCCGCCACACTACCGCCGGGTCGGACATAATCGAATGGACAGCCTGCTGCAGTTTGATTTCGGGAACTAAATCAACATCTGCATTTTTCATAGTTTTCAGTAAACCAGTTTATCCTTATAGTAAATTGCTTTCTCTCTTGCTTTTTCGGCAAAATCAGATTCCTGCGATGCAAATATTATATCGCGCGATACATTAATCAGCGCCGGAGTACCTGCAATGGCAGCAAGCGTACCTTCGATGTCCCCGCCCTGCGTCCCGACTCCGGGTATCAGCAGAGGCTCCATAGGGGCATACTGCCTGATGAGCGGAATGTCTTCCGGGTGGGTTGCACCTATGACGAAGCCAAGATTCCTCCTGTCGGTCCATGTAAGCGATTTCTCAACCACATGTATGAACAACGGCTTGCCGTCAAAGACGAGTCTCTGGAAATCAGCAGAACCTTTGTTTGAGGTCAGGGCAAGTACGAATACCATCCTGTCTTTGTATTCGAGGAAAGGCGAGACCGAATCGATGCCCATATACGGGCTGACAGTAATGGAATCGACGTTGAAGTAATCGAAAACAGAGGAGGCATAGAGCCTGGAAGTGTTGCCTATGTCGCCGCGTTTGGCGTCGCCGACGACGAATATTTCCTCGGGAATGTATTCTATCGTCTTTTTGAGTATCTCATAGCCGGCAGCGCCAAATTCCTCGTAAAAAGCGAAATTGACTTTGTATGCTGCTACCTGGTCGCATGTAGCGTCGATTATTCTTTTATTAAATTCGAAGATGCCGAAGGGATTCTTCCTCATGTTCAGCGGCAGTTTGCGGTATTCGCTGTCTAAGCCGGCGCAGAGGCGCGTCTTACGGCCGTCGAGTATTTTCAGCAGCTTGTCGTAGGCATTCATAATTATAAACCGTTCTTGTTCTTAAAATCCTGGTAAGGCCTTGCAAATAGATTGGTTTCCGTTGGCGGCGGAACCCTGTTCTTTTTCAGAAGGGTGGTAATAGCTTCGAACCTGTCGTTGGAAACGGGGTGGGTTGAAAGCAGGCCGTCAAGTGCGCTGGTCTTCTGTTTCGATTCCACAAGCGCATATATCTTCTCGAAAAAGGAGTTCATTGCCCCGGGATACCATTTGGTTGACTTCATGTAGTTGAAAGCATATTCATCTGCTTCCATCTCGTTCTCACGCGAGTTGTAAAGCAGTCCCAGCCCGGAAAACAGGTCTTTTGCCATGTCTCCATACTGGCCGGTGTTGGTTTCACTCTTAATCAGGCTGTAGAGTTTATCGATGCCGTAGGCGGCGGACATACGGGAAGTGACATGGCGGCGTTCGGCGTGAGCCACTTCATGAGCTATGATGGAAGCCAGGGTGGCTTCGTTGTCAACAAATTTCAACAGGCCGGTGTAAACATAGATGATACCTCCAGGTACGCAGAAAGCATTGATCACATTGTCATTGTTGATTACATCTATTCTGTAATTAAAGACATTCCGGTATTCTATCTTCGGCGATTTCAGAATTTCGCTGAGGATGGCCTCAAGGTAAGCCCGGACTTTTGCATCCTGCAGCAAAGGATATTCAGTGGGATTGCTCCTGATCTCCTTGTCCAATTTGTTGCCGATTTTTATATCCTCGCTGGAAGGGAAGATGTTGATGCTGCTGCAGGAAAAGAACTGTGTCCCGGCAATTGCAAGAAGGAGAAGGCAAATGGCTGCATGGCGGTAAAATCTTATATTCATATATCACCGGATATTGTTTCTATTTAAGTATGTTAGTTAAGAAATTCTTATATTCTGTCGAACGGAGGTTCGCTTCTGTCGGCTCGGCGAGCTTGGCGTCGGAGATGAGTTTGTCCATTGCTGCAATCCTGTCCGAGGAGAGGGGATGGGTTGAAAGCAGGACAGTAACTAAGCTGCTGTCTTCAGCCTGTGTGGAAAGTATTTTCCGGAAGAAATACTTCGAGGCGCCGGGATACCACCTGGTTGACTTCAGGTATTCGAAGGAGCTTTCGTCTGCTTCGTATTCATCGTCGCGGCTGTTTTTCAGGAAAGCCAGGTTGGTAAGTATTTCCGAACCGAGCTGTACCAACTGGTCGCTGTTGTCGCCGAGAAGGATGTCGAGGACATACTGAACGCCGTAAGATTTCGTAATTCGCTTTGTGGCGTGCCTGTTTTCACAGTGGCCGATCTCGTGGGCGAGAATGGCGGCAAGCGTAGCCTCGTTGTCGATATACTTCAGCAGGCCTGTGTAAACATAGACATAGCCGCCGGGAGCGGCAAAAGCGTTGATGATGTCGTCCCGTTTGACAATCTTTACCTGGTAAGGAAAGCTGTTTTCATAGTCTATTTCGGGAGAAGCCAGTATTTCATTGAAAATAGCTTCGACGTATGCCTGGGCTGCTGCGTTGCTAAGAATGGGGTATTCGTTTTTATCGGCTTTGACCTGGGAATCCAACTGGGCGCCGAGGGCTACGTCGTCGGCAAGGCTGAATGCGTTGAAATCCAGGGGGTTAAGACTGCCGTCGTCACAAGAATACAAGAATGCAAAGCTGCCGGTTACCATCAATAAAAGGGCAAGCGTTCTGTATATTGATATTTTCATCGTTCCTCCCTCAATAATTCAATTATTCTCTCTTGATTTTTTAATAATCAGTAAATATAATATTTTATTAAAAGATTATGAAAATAATTTTATTGATTTCGGATAATAAATTTTTTCCAGCACTAAGCCGTTCGGAGGCGCCATCGGGCTGATGAGGCTCCTGTCTGCCTGTTCGAGCGCCGAGCTTACCCCGTCAATTGTCCTTTTGCCGCGGGCTACATCGAGCATTGCACCGGTAAGCGCCCTGACCATTCCATAGACGAACCTGTCGGAAAGAATTCGGAGGACCATTTTTCCACGCCCGGCCTTTTTCCACTCGCATTTCTTAACATTGCAGAAATAGTGCTTTGTTTCCGGGTTGAATTTTGAAAAAGTGGTGAAATCATGCCTCCCCCTGAAGGCTTCTGCCGACTGTACGAGCAGCTCCCGGTCGATAGGATAGCCGGGAAAGTATGAATAGAGCCGGTTGAAAACGCTGTCCTCAAAACAGACGGTGTAGGAGTATTCCCTCGCTACAGCGTCGAAACGGGCATGAAAAGGGCCCTCGATGATTGAAGCCCCGCTGACCATTATGTCCCGGGGCAATCCCGCATTGATTACTTTTGTGAGTTTTCCTGCCGGTATCTTCAGTTCCGAGCCGAGTTTCACATGGGCGACCTGTCCGCGGGCGTGAACCCCCGTATCTGTCCTACCACCCGCAACTACCGACGGTTCCGTGTCAATGAAACGTGCCAGGGACTCTTCAAGTCTTTGCTGAACAGAAACGGCGTTCTTCTGCCTCTGCCATCCGGAATAGTTGGTTCCGTCATATTCGATGCGCAGTACAAGGGTCTTCATCAACAAACGTATCAATTAATATACTATGGCATTTTTTACTTTGTCGGCAGCTTCGGCGCTAACCAGCACTTCGATGAGCTTAAGGGCAAAATCTATGGTGGTACCCGCACCCCGGCTGGTAATAATGTTCTTGTCCACGACGACTTTGTCCTCGACATAGATGTGGGACAGAAGCTGCTCTTTGACAGAGGGGTGGCTTGTTACGACATTCTCATCATTAAGGAGCTTGTGGTAGGAAAGTATCGTCGGTGCGGCACAGACAGCCCCGATGATCCTGTGTTTTGCCTTCTGTTTCTTAATCAGGTCCTCGACGACAGGGTTGTCGTTCAGCCTCTGGGTTCCTATTGCCCCGCCCGGAAGGACTATCGCGTGGAAGGTGTCTTCCGGGTTGATGTCGTCGATGAGGATATCGGGTAAAATCTTCACCCCGCGGGCACAGGTAATGATGTTCGATTCGCCTGCGATTTTGACGTTGATGCCTGCCCGCCTCAGCAAATCGATGACGATTACAGCCTCCATATCTTCAGTTCCCTGGGCAATCGGTACCAGTACATTTACAGCCATTCAGTCCTCCTCAAAAAGTAAAATTCAATTGCATTAATCTAAAAACGAAAAATAAAAAACAAATGACTTAAATAATAGAAATTATCAGCCGATAATTGAGAATGATTAAAATATTTTAAAAATTGTATCATAAAATCTATATTTGTTTTTGATTGTAAAAAGGATTTTGGTTTTGTTTTATGGCAGGAAAAAAAGACATCAAGGACTCTGAGAGCTGGATTGAAAGCGGCGACGAAAATGTCAAGCTCGAGAAATATGAAGATGCGATCAAGTGTTACACAAAAGCAATAGAAATCAACCCAAGGGCTGCTTTCGCTTACTTCAAACGCGGTAACTGCAGCGCTTCGCTCAATAGCTTCAAAGATGCCATAAACGATTATAACAATGCCATCGTTCTCAACCCCTCGTTTTCTTTTGCCCACTTTAAAAGGGGCCTTGCTTACACAGAACTCAATCACCACCAGAAAGCCGTCGATGATTTTACTACTGCCATCGACCTCAACACGGAGCTGGTTTTTGCCTATTACAAACGAGGCTATTCCTATTACGTACTGAAGCAGTACAGTAAGGCCATCGAAGACCTGACAAAAGCAATCGAGAAAAACCCGACATACGCCCAGGCTTTTCTCTACCGGGCAAATTCCTACTTCGAAACAAGGAAGTATGAAGAAGCCATCAAAGACTATACGAGCGCAATCAATATCGAACCGGACAATGAAAAAGCATGGATTACAAGGGGCATTGCCTTCGGTAACATCCAGAAGTTCAAAGAAGCGCTGCGCGATTACACCAAGGCGCTGGAGATCAATCCCCAGAACGTCCTTGCATACAATTACCGCGGCCTGGTTTACAGCAAAATGAAGGTTTACGACAAAGCCATACAGGACCTGAACACAGTCATCAGCCTGAAACCCGACTCGCCCGATTCTTACAATACACGCGGCATTGCACATTTCTCCGTCCGTAACTATGAACAGGCTGTAATCGACTATACCAAAGCGCTGGCGTACGACCCGATGTCCGCAAACCTGTATTACAACAGGGCAAATGCCAACTATTACGGCAAGAAATTCCTCGACTCCATCATCGATTACGACAAAGCTCTCGAACTGGACCCGTCGCTGATCAACGCCTTTTTCGGCAGGGCCAATGCCCACGCTGCCCTCAACCAGTACAAAGAAGCCGTTAAGGATTTTACAAAAGCCATACAGTCCAATCCCAAGTTCGTACAGGCTTACATCGGCAGAGGCAACCTCTTTGCCCGTCTTAAGTATTTCAAGAAAGCCCTTGAGGACTATACACTTGCAATCGAGATCAAACCCGACTATCCGCAGGCTTACCTGAACAGGGGAATGGCATTCAGGTCAGAAGGCAAATTGATGCAGGCAGCCGATGATTTCAACTATTTCCTAAAGATTGCCGGCAAGAATGAAACAAACGCTACACAGGTAAGAAGATGGATAAGAAAAATGGGTTTCGAACCCGAATTTTAACTATACAATATTATTTAAAATAAAACGTTTACAGAAATTCTTTAACAGTTGAAAATTTGAGGATGATGAAATGTTAGCAACAGACCACAGCTGGGTTAGTTCCAATCTTTCGAAAGAAATGAACTTGTCTGTTTATGGACACTATGGATTCGCAATCTTGCTCTTCCCGGCCTTCACCGACAACCACGAAGAACACAACAGGGAGAGCCTCATCGAATCGATCACGCCTTACATAGAAAAAGGGAAGTTCAAGGTCTATTCCGTTGACACCGTCAACAAGGAAAGCTGGTTTGCCGAAGACCTGCCACCGGAACAAAAATCGAAGCGGCAGTTTGAGTATAACAACTATATAATCGAAGAAGTTGTGCCTTTCATCTTCGGAGACTGCGGCGGCGCCGTACCGGTCATTACCTGCGGGGCATCACTCGGCGGCTACCACGCTGCTAACACCTATTTCCGCCGTCCCGACATATTCTACGGCATGATCTCCCTGAGCGCTACGTACAACATCGAGCACTTCACCAAGGGCTATTTCGACGACAACTGTTACTTCAATTCACCCATCCATTACCTGCCGAACCTGAACGAAGACTTCTGGCTGTCGGCATTAAGGGCAAGGCACCATGTTTATCTTCTTTCCGGTTCCGGAGAGAATGAATTTCCTCACAACGCCATGCACCTCGGAGAGATTCTCAGGAACAAAGGGATACCCCACCTTGTCGATGTCTGGGGCCCGGAATGGGGACACAACTATGCCACCTGGAAGAAAATGCTGATCAACATCTTCGAGACAAAGCTGTAAGCTGTTGAGATGTAAATATAAAGTATGATTGATATAAAGCTCCGGGTACGGGGCTTTTTTTTATATTGAATGAGATGCCTTCATTCAACTCGTGTTTATGAAAATGATCCATAAATCTTTCCCGGCCAATTATTTCCTCTGTCCTGTTTTAGTATTAAAAAATGATTATACCTACATCTCAGAACGGAAAATCTTCCTTGTAATCGACATCGTAGTCGAGCTTTTCAAAGCGGGGAGGCTCGGCAGTAAGATGTATCGGGTTGCCTTCGACGTAGATGGCTTTGTTGGGAGTAGTAGGGCAGATGTGCTCGCAGGCGCCGCAGCCGACACATTGCTTTTCGTTTACCACAGGAATCACGAGGTTGCCGTATGGTTCCATGCGTACAGCCTTCGTCGGGCAATGCTCGGAACAGGCCCCGCAATCTGTGCCGTCGGTGACCACAACACAATTACTTTTAACGAACTTAGCCCTGCCCGTCTGAACCACGATTTTCTCTTTTACAGTGAGGGGGAAGATAGCGCCGCTGGGGCAGATTGTCCCACAGACATTACATTCGTAATTGCAGAAGCCTGCGGAGAAATCCATCACCGGCTGCATTATCCCTGAGATGCCATAAGAAAGGAAGGAAGGCTGGAGCACGAATGTGGGGCAGGCGCTGACACACAGATGGCATGCAAGGCAGTTGGCAGTAAAATGTTCAATGCTTTCCGAACCGGGAGGCGACACAGGGTAGCGCCTGACGTTACAGGCCCTGGCTCTGCCCTCTGCCCTGAGGCCGGCAGAAGCAAGAAACAGGCCCGCAGTGCCGGTTATTAACCGCCGTCTGTAAGTGTCTGTAGTAATAACAGTTGCCGGTGTTTTCCTGTCATGGAATACGGCTTCGTACCTGAAACCGTTCGAAGGACAGGCCCGGAAGCAGTTAAAGCAGCCGACACAGCGGCTGAAGTCTAATTCCCGGTTTTCGCTGTCGATGCACTGGGCTTTGCATTTCCTCTCACATGCACCGCATGAAGTACAGGCCGATTTATCGAAAGCAATCCTGAAAAGAGACACTTTCGAAAGGAGTCCAAGTATTGCCCCAACCGGGCAGACTGTATTGCAATAGAGCCTGCCGTACCTGACCGAAAGCCAGCCGGTAAGAAGCAGCAAGGCGACAGGAAAAACAAGGATTTCAAGCGCCGCGGGAATTATATCCACATAGTAAAAATACTCGCTACCGGACGATTCAAAAACGCCGGCCAGCAGGTTGTTGAACATAATATACACAGGGCGGGCAAGGTCCGAGGCAATCCTTCCAAAACCGGAGAAAGGATCGAGAAGGTTCAGCAGCAGCAGGCTGCCGCTGAAGAACGCAGTGGCAGTAATGGCTAATATCGAATACCTGAGAATTGTATGCGGTTTCTTGTATTTGAATTTATTCCTATCGAACTTGTTCCTTAGCCAAATCATAATGTCCTGCAAGGCGCCGAGGGGGCACAGGGCCGAACAATAGACCCTTCCGAAAAGGAGGGTGAGCAGGACGACGACAATGAACCCGCCCGTAACCACAGACGGTATGTCGATGAACTCCAGCAGAGAGGGCAGGAACTGGAACCACAGGACTCCCGTAAAGAAATCCGGGTCCAGCCTGTGGCTTATGTCTAAGAACAGGAAAGTAATGCACAAGAGAAAAAGCAGCGAAACAGCCACCCTGATTATTTTCAGTTTCTTCAGCATACGGGTTACATCTTTATTCTTTTTATTCTCAGTTTGTCGAGGTTCATGCTGCCTAAGCCCATGTCGTGAGCGTACTTAATATAGCTGACATCCTTCGGTTCGATGCCGAATATCTTTGCGGCAGCGGCGTCGGCAGCAACAATATCCGTTGAAATCACCAGAGACTTCATCAGTACACAGTCATCAGTAGAAACGCCCTTTGGGCCGTTCCTTTTCATTACCCTGTACGCATCGACAACGTTAAGGGTGGGTTTCCTGTAAGTAATCAGGTCGGCTATGCAGCGGTGCAGGTCGTGTCCGTGCCAGTAACGCCTGTCCCAGACGATGCCCATCAGGTTCTTCATGGCAATCGTAACCTTGGTGGATCCGTGGCTTTTCAGTACCGGCACATTGATGAAGACGTCGGAATTGAGGACAAGTTCGTGGATGGCGGCAGATTTGAGCGAAACACCTTTCGGTATGGTAACTGTTTTATAATACTTCTCACTGGCGCCGGAAAAGACTTTTGCGCCGGCAGCTTTAGCGGCAGCTTCGATGCCGCTGTTAGAATAGCAGTTCTTCCAGTTGTCGCAGGTATTGTCGAAGACTGAGACTTCTTTAGCACCGGCAGAGTAACATTTCTCAACGATATGCTTTACAAGTCCGGGGTGTGTGTTGCCTCCTCTTTCGGGAGAAACGTCCCATCCGATGTTCGGTTTGACAAGCACTTTACTGTTTTTGCGTACGAAGGCCTTAATGCCTCCAAGCTCGGCAATTGCTTTGTCGAACATTTCTTCAGGTTCACCTCCCTTGACCGCCACAAGGTCCCAAGCAGCAGGAGCAGCTTCGAGTTCAGGATTGGCAGTTAACCCGATGCCACAAGCAACCCCGGCGATTGCCGCACTTTTAATGAATTCCCGTCTGTCCATATTCTTACCGCTTTATTTTACAATTATTTATCTTTAATTTACATTTTTATTTTTCAAATTGCAAAAACATATTATATTGCAATAAATAATATAATAAACAAAGAGAGAATCTCATGAATATATCTTTGGCATTAGGCAGAACCAAACAGGAGATAGCCAGGTCGGCAGCAATCGACATTTTTGCCGCCGCGGCAATGTACTTCCTTCCGGCAGCAGCTCATATGCTGAGTTTTCCGCTGTTCCTGCTGGAACCAATCAGGCTGATCATCATCCTTGCCCTTATCCACACTAACAGGAACAATGCCCTGCTGCTGGCAGTAACCCTGCCGCTGTTCTCCTTCCTTGCCTCGGGCCATCCGGTGTTCTTCAAGATGCTCATCATCACCGCAGAGATGTCCCTCAATGTAATTATCTTCTATGCTGCCCTGAAATTGGTCAGGAACCTGTTCATCTCAATGGCTACAGCCATCGTCGCATCAAAATTGTTCTATTATGCCCTGGAATACCTGTTCCTTACTGCCGCCCTGATTCCTTCGGGTTTAGGAGAGCATCCTGTCCTGCTCCAGGCCGGGTTAATAATCATTTTGAGCCTTTACACGCTGATTTTCTTCAAAGAAGAACAAATAAAAGAATAAACCAATTTCCAATTATGCAGTCTAAGTATTGAATTGAATGGTAAATTGTGATTTACCGGTTTGTAATACTATTACTTGAAAAGGATGAACATGAAGATATATTCCTGCCTGCTGATTGCTATTCTTGCTTTCATCAAAACAGAAGCCGGTGTTTATACGATACAGGTCCCGACACGGGTCGAAGAGACCGGGAAACATTTTCTCGTTGCCGATCTTCACTCCCTCGATACTACCGTTGCAAAGCCGGTGATCCTGATTCAAACCCCGTACAACCGTCTGCTTTACAGGCTTGCGGGCAAACTGCCCCCACAGGCCGGAGGACTGGGTTTTAAATATGACCTGGAGGACTATCATGTCGTGATTATCGACTGGCGCGGCTTCTACGGCTCCAAGGATGCGGCAGTTTCCGGCTATGACCGCGGCCTCGACGGCTACGACGCCGTTGAATGGATTGCTGCACAGAATTGGTGCAACGGTAAAATCGGGACTTGTGGCGGGTCTGCCCTGGGACAGGTACAGTTCCAGACCGCAAGGCACAATCCACCCCATCTTGTTTGTGCTGTTCCTGCTATTAAAGATTATAAGACACTCTACACAAACTACTACTACGGCTGTGTATTCAGGAAAGAGCACGTGGAATCGCTCGAAAAACTGGGATTTGTTACCACCAATGCCATCCTTGCCGTTAACCAGTACAACAAACTGTGGCAGAAGGTCGAGGACAGCTCCGACTACTCAGATGAATTTCATGTGCCGATGCTTCTCATCAGCGGCTGGTTCGACCATTACCCTTCTGACGTCCACAGAGCTTTCTACGACATCCGCAGAAACAGCGACGGCGCAGTACGGAACCTGCATAAACTTATTTTTGGCCCCTGGACTCACTCCGGTGTCGGACAGGAAGAACAGGGCGACCTGCTTTTCCCGGAAGCCAAAGGCACAGCCGACGAGGCAACGATGAAATTCTTCGAACGCTATCTTCTCGGAGTGGAAAACAACTGGGAGCAGGAACCTGTAATCAAATACTTCATGATGGGAGCCAATGAATGGCGTACCTGCAACAACTGGTACGACGTTAAACAAGGAACTATCAAATACTGGCTCCATCCTTCCGGCGCTCTAAGGACGGAACCCGTAACCGTAGCAGAAACTGCCCCGGACACGATCGTCTATGATCCCCGGAAACCTTCGCCTACCGACGGCGGCTCACGTTTCAATCCTTTCGACACAACCGTCAGGACAGGGCCTGTTGATATCCGCAGTACCGTCGAATCGAGAAAAGACATTCTGATATACCAGACTGATGTCCTTACAGAAAACCTCGAGCTTACCGGAGGCGCTGTCGTTCACCTCTGGCTGTCCTCCGACAGGACTGACACGGACATAGCTGTCAGGCTTTGTGACGTCTATCCCGACGGCCGATCAATCATCCTCACCCAGGCCATCCAGAGAATGAGGTACAGAAAAGACCCAATGGTACCCGGGTTGCTGGCTCCGGGAGAACCCTCTGTCGTAGAAGTAGGCCTCGAACAAATGGCTCACACATTCAAAGCCGGGCACAGGATGAAAATCATACTTTCCGGTTCCGATTACCCTATGTTCGACATTAACCTCAACAACGGCGGCGATCTGTACAAACCAGGCGACACTCTCGTTGCCACAAACCTCGTGCTTCGCAACAGCGTCTATGAATCATATATCACTTTACCGACAGCTAAGCCTGTAAGTGTAGAGAACGAATCGAGAAATACTTCGTACTCTTGGGCAACAGTTGCCGGTAACCCTGCAACAGACGACATCCTGATTAGATTTGGCGAGCCGGTTGCAGAGCATGTTGATGTAAGCATCTACGATTTGCAGGGTAAAATGGTAATTCAAAACAATACATGCATAGTCGATCCGGGAAGCAACAGCCTGAGGATTCCCATACCCGGCCTTGTTCCCGGCATATATATATTAAATATCAGATCGGGTGTACGGACATATTCAGTAATGATTTCTGCAGTCAGGTAAATCATCTGCTAATTGTAAGAAGGGATTGTATTTAATCGTAATAATTCATATATTTAACCCTGTACTATTTTACTATTTGTGACAATTAATGTGCGGGGTTTATGTGAAAAATGCTGCCTTAATAGCGCTGATTGCATTAATAGCATTCCCTTTATCCGGACAAACCCCGGACACTGTAAAAGGGGGATTCCGTAAACTAACCGTTTACCATTATTCCTACCGGTCAGGTATATTAGATTCTAATTCTAAGAGACAAGGAGAAGAGGAGGCCATTTATAACGAAAAAGGCATCAAAATCGATCCTGATACCAAATATGATGAATACGGGAATGAAATTGAATACATTTTGTATTCACACGATTCCGTCTGGTGTAAATCAACCACAACATACAAATACGGCGTAAAAGGGAATATACTGGAAGAAGATCATTTCAACGTCCACGGATCAGAATACAACCATTATATCCGCACTTTCGACGAAAATGGGAAACCACTGAAAAACACTGCGACTGAAAGCGACAC
>CAZWLN010000028.1:15250-57041 GCA_964634885.1 uncultured Hyphomicrobiales bacterium
ACAAAAAAGGCAATGAAATTGAATGCAGAACCTGGTTTCCCGGAGGCGAACCATTAAGTAAAGAAACAACAAAGTATGACAAGCAGGGCAATATTACTGTAAAGGCCTGCTATGTGTATGAAGGTTGCGACGAAGGAAAGACGACGTATATTTTCGAAAAAGGGAAAAACAGGATAAGTAAGGCTGTAAATGAATCATTGAGCGGCAGTTACCAGGGAAAAACAGTCTATAAATACGATGAAGCAGGCAGCCTCAACGAAGAGGTGTACTATGGATGCGACGATTCGATTGATTGCGTGTATAATTACGATAAATACGGGAATACTATAGCGATTATATCTTACAGTAACAATAAACCCGTTCATAAAACCGAATATGTTTACACAAAAGAGGAATCCTTCAGGTCAGCTCAATACATACTTATGAATTGGCTGAGAAGAATGGAACTGTATTTACAATGTATAATCAGTATATTTTTCTTTATATATTTATTGTGATTGTGTCAAATTGATTACGGTGTCCATGTGAGAAATGTTGTTTTATTAGCGCTGATTGCATTAATAGCATTCCCTTTATCCGGACAACCCCCGGACACAGTAAAAGGGGGATTCCATAAATGCTGTATTTACAATTATTCCTACACATCGGGTATATTAGATTCCAATTTAAAGTGTAAAGAGGACGAGGCCATTTACAATGAAAAAGGTATCCAAATCGATCCGGATACCAAATATGATGAGAACGGGAATGAAGTTGAATACATTATGTATTCACACGATTCCATCTGGTGTAAATCTACCACAACCTATAAATACGGCGTAAATGGGAATATACTGGAAACTGATCATTTTAACGTTTACGGATCTGGATACAACCATTATATCAGCACTTTCGACGAAAATGGGAAACCACTGAAAAACACTGCGACTGAAAGCGACACTCTTAATTTCATTCAAATATTTAAATATAATGACAACGGGAAAATCTCGGAAGTAATTCATCAGGAAACCGGACAACCCGATCGAGTAATTGAAAAGCACAGCTATGACAAAAAAGGCAATGAAATTGAATGCAGAACCTGGTTTCCCGGAGGCGAACCATTCAGTAAAGCAACTACGAAGTATGACAAGCAGGGTAATAGAACTGTAAAGACCTGCTATGTCTATGAAGGTTGCGACGTAGGAAAGACGACATATATTTTCGAAAAAGGGAAAAACAGGATAAGTAACGCTGTAAATGAATCATTGGGCGGCAGTTACCAGGGCAAAGCAGTCTATAATTACAACGAAGCAGGCATCCTCATCGAAGAAGTGTTCTATGGAAGCGACGGTATGATTTTTTGTGCTAAAAAATATGATAAATACGGGAATATTATCTCTGAAATCGGATACGACAACAATGTACCATCGTCATCAACCGAATATGTCTATTCAAAATGATATTCCGTTGCATAGATACTTGTTTATCAAACAAGTCCGAATTCCTTCATGAATTCTTTACCAAAAACAACGCATCAGTAATCCGCACCAATGCTTTCATGGCCTCTTTCCACCGGATGCTCAACTGAGGGCTATAATAAAAAAAGCCCCGGACAATGCCGGGGCTTCTGTATTTAATATATTGAAAAACAAGGCATTACTTTGTAAGCACTACCTGTTTTGTCATTTTAACGTCGCCTACTTCTATTGTAACAAAGTAAACACCGCTTTCAATGTTGGCAGGCGTCCAGGCAATCTGGTTGTAGCCGCTTTCCATCAGCCTGTTGTTCACCAATGTTGCAACTTCCTGTCCGAGTGCATTGTAAACCCTTGCAGTAACAATGTCTTCCTGAGGCAGTGTCATTGCGATGACAGTCGATTCGGAGAACGGGCTGGGAGTGGCAGTTACATTGAACTGTTTCAGCAGCTCGTCCTCTACAGATACTGTTGTCGTTGTAAACATCCAGGTATCGGACCAGGGGCCTGTACCGGCAATATTCTTTCCGCGTGCTCTCCAGTAGTATGTCTTGCTTGTTTCAAGGGTTGTAACATACCTGAAGTAAGTGGATACATTGTCGTCGCTGAACACAATGGTACCGGTGCTGAATGAAGAGTTAGTAGCAACCTGCACTTCATAGGAAGTGGCGCCGAGAACCGGATCCCAAACCAGTTTGATGGTGGTGGGAATGCCTTCAAGGCCGTCCTTAGGACTGACGAGAGTCGGTTTGGACTGGGGAACCTTGGTAATTGTCCTGAAGTTCCACGGTACTGCCCAGGGAGATGCGCCGGTTTCACCGACGGCCTGAACTGTCCAGTAATACCTGGTAGTGTTCGTCAGGTTTGTTACTTCGAACGATGTCTGTGTAATGCCTGTCTCATCATAGATTGGGCTTGACATATTTTCATTGTCGGCAACCATGAGGTTATAGCTCAGGGCATTAGCTGTCGGTTTCCATGTAAGTGTCAGTGTCGTGGGCTGGTTTTCAGCGTTGTCGGCAGGGGACAGCAGAACTGGTGTTTCAGGTGCACTCTTGCCGGTTGTAAATTTCCAGATGGTTGACCAGCCGCTTTCACCCCTGCTGTTAACAGCTTTAACACGCCAGTAATAGATTGCGTTTTCTGACAGTTCTTTCGACGAAGAGCCGGAGTTATTCAATACACTTGTATTCTGTACCATATCTTCCTGATCGAAGGTATTGGAAACCGCAATCTGGAAATTATAGGAAGTGGCGCCGATGACTTTATTCCACCTCAGGGTAGGAATTGTCGAAATCTTTGTCGAATTGTTAACCGGCGAAACCAATGTGGGAACGTCCAGTTTTGTTGTGAACATATAAACATCTGACCAGTCGGAGGCACAACCACTGATGACAACACGTACTCTCCAGTAATAGGTCTGGAAGTAGTTGCTCATGGTCTGCGTCGTTGTGGTCGCGCTAAGATTGTCAACCTGTAAAATCGGATCTGCAAATGCAGCATTCGTGTCAAGTTCGAAGTAATACCTTGCATTAGCGCCGGCGCTTGCCCAGGTAAATGTAACGACAGCAGGTACGGCAGACGAATCGTTCCTTGGGTGGATCAGTGTCGGCGGAGCATATGCAGACTTGAAGGACCTGATCTCCGACCAGAGGCCTGTCGAGTATTCATCTTCGCCTCTAACTCTCCAGTAATAATAGACACTGCCTTTTTTCAGGTTTGCGTTGTATTTAATGCCTTCAATGCCTGCCGAGTCAACTTCAGGACTGCTCATGTCGGAATGCTCTGAGATCTGTATCCTGTATGCCGTTGCCGGAGGAGTATGTATCCAGCTGAATTCCGTATTAAGGTCGATGCAGTTCATGCCGTTTGGCGGTTCATTAAGCATCACGGAAGGATAGACAGTAGTGAATGTCCGGCTTTCAGACCAATCGGTGGTGCAGGCGCCGTAATGTGCCCTTACTCTCCAGTAATAAGTTTCCTGGTAATCCAGGTCGGGATCGGCCAGTTCATAGCTCGTAGTTACGGTAGAAGAAGGTACAATGCCTGTTTCATTATAGACAAATGTACCATAGACAGAGCTTTCGGAGACCTGCAGGTCATAGCTGTCTGGCTGTGGTGGAGCAGACTGCCAGATGAGTGTCGGGTTGAGCGAAACACCTTTGGCGTCGTTAAGGGGTGTTACCTGTGTAACCGGCTCCTCTACGGTAGTAAAGGTCGAGGATGTGGACCAGTCCGTTTTACAACCTGAAGTAAAGACGCCGCGGACCCTCCAGTAATAGGTAGTGGCGTAATCAATATCTCCGGCTTCATAGGTATAGGAACTGGTTGCTAAACCATCCATAATATCGGTATAGGCCGGAGTGAAAACAGCCGACGTGGAGTATTGTATCTCATAGCCCGTAGCGCCTGTAACGTCGGACCAGTCGAATACCGTTCCGGGACGAACGCAGGTGGCTGCCGGTGCCGGAGCGGAGATTGACGGCGGATCGGCTTCCGTATGGAAGGTATATACATCCGAAAACGTGGACGAGGAACCGCACAACGATGTATAGTCGGCAGTTACACGCCAGTAATAGTCTGTGTTTTCGTCAAAGGGAAGGGTAATCGTCGCTGAATTTTGGGTGGCAGGGGTAAATGTCGATGACTGGACGACACTGGCAAAATTTTCGTCAGTGGCAACTTCAAGAACATATCCATCGGCGTTTGCCATCAATTGCCAGCTAAATACCGTCGTGTTGTAGTCAACACAAATTGCCCCGTCTGCCGGGCCAGACAAGTGGGGTGGCCCATCTGTCGTAAAAGTGCCGGACGCTGATTCGACGGAGAAATCCGAGAAATGTACAGTTCCGATCCAGTAATAGACAGTGTTGAACTCAAGCAGTTCATCAAAATCGAATGAACCGCTGCTCAATCCTTTTTCGAAAGCCAGTGTGTCCGTAAAATTCGGATACCTGGACAGATGGAAGTCATAGGTAGTGGGAGTTTTCGCTCCGGTGTATGACCACAGGAATTGTACGTCCAGGGCTACGCAGTGCGCATCGTTTGCAGGCTGGTCCAGTGTGGTAGCCGCCTGTCCGTTGTAGCTGATAATAGCGCTGAACATAAATGCCAGCAATATTAAAAAGCCAGAAGGTTTGCGTATATTCATATACTCCTCATTAAAATAATTAAGCAATTTATTATTACCTTTTTTTGATTTCCCTTTTTTCAGAAAATCCCCCCATGCAAAAATAAAAAAAAATTAATTTGTTTTATACTTAATTCTCTATCTTTATTATCTTTTATAAACATTTTTCTTTCAATTTTATTTTTCAATCTATTAAAATTATTTAATCTGTACATCAAAGCAAATATTATGCCTAAAAATGGGAAAGGCTGCCCGGGTTTAACGGACAGCCTTTCGAATGTTCATTTTATTTTCTGTGCCACACTTTTACCTGGTAATTACCATTTGACGCAGGCTCGTGTAATTGCCGAGGGTAATCCGGCAGTAACAGACTCCTGGCCTGAGCTGAGAGCAGTCCCAGACATAATTGTGGCTGCCTTCCTGAAGGTTGCCGTCAACGACGGTTCCAATCTCCCTGCCAAGTATGTCAAAAACCCTGACTGTTACTTTTGCAGGCAGGGGCAGGTAGAACCCGAAGCAAGCCTTGTCACTGGCAGGATTGGGCATGATCGTCAGATTGTAAACAGATTCCTGTTCATCGACAGAGTTAACTGAGGTGGTAAACGACCAGGCCGGGGCCCAGGGGCCGGGACCGGCATTGTTCAGAGCGCGTACCCTCCAGTAATAGGTAGTGTTGTACTCGACATCGGGCCAGGAATAGTTGGTTGTGGGTGCATTGATGATTTCATCGACAATGTTGTCTTCATCTGTGAAAGTAGTGCTGTTCTGCGTAATCTGCAACTGGTATTTCGTACTGTTTTCAACGGGGTCCCAGGTAAAGGCAACAGGCGGCAACACATCTATTGTTCCGTCCAGCGGCGAATTCATCGTCGGGGCCATGTCGGGAGGATTGTTAACAGTAATGAACAATCTCGAATCGGACCACTTACTGGTACCACCGTCGTTCATGGCAGCTACTCTCCAGTAATAGGTAGTGTAGTATTCGAGGCTGGTGATTTCGTAAACTGTGTCGGCAATGTTTGCAGTTTCATCCATATCCTCGACGATTACTGAAAAGTCCACATCCTTTGCCACCTGGAGAAGGTATTGGGTAGCGCCAACGGCAGGATGCCACTTCAGGGTTGGGGTAACAGGTACTTCCGTAGCCTGGTTTAACGGCTCGGCGAGCAGAGGCTGTGCCGGGCCGGCAATGCCGGTAGTGAACTTGAAGTAATTCGACCACGGGCTTTCGCCTACTTCGTTCGATGCTTTTATTTTCCAGTAATAGCCCTTTTCAGGTGCGAGTTCGATGTCAATGCTCGTCGAAGTCGAAGGGATTTGTTTCCTTGAATATACTACGTTGTTGAACAGGTTGTCGTCAGAGACCATTATCTCATATTTTACGCCGGTGCCGGGTACTTTCGACCAGGAAAAAACAGGAACCAGAGGCTGCCTGGTCGAATTGTTCCTTGGTGAGATCAGTGTCGGCTTCGGCAAACCTGTAGAGAAACTGTAAACCGGCGACCATGCCGTGGTACAGGTTTCCGCATAGCCTCTTACTTTCCAGTAATAAGTCTGGTAATAATCGGGAAGAGTAACTGAGAATGTTGTGGAATTGTATCCCTTCTGGTCAACAAAAGGACTGGACATATCCGAATTCTTCGACACCTGGATGTCGTAGAGCGCCTCGTCGTATATGCTCGTCCAGACTATCGGCGTTTCAATCGGCAGGTTGACGGAGTCGTCTTTGGGATAGACGGCCGTCGGTACGGAAGCGTTCGTCGTAAAGTCCCACTTTTCGGACCAGAGGCCTGTTGTTGTCGCGTCTTCAGCCCTGACTCTCCAGTAATAATGTGTAAAAGGCTTCTTGAGGGTGACATTTCGTGTCAATGCGCCGATGTTGCTCAGGTTGATTTCCGGCGCCGACATGTCGGGATTTTCTGAGATTTGAAGCCTGTATTTCGTCGCTCCCGTCACCGGGTGCCATTTGAAATCATACTTCAGGTCGATGCACTCTGTAGAGGACATTGGCGACTGCAGTTGTGTTACCGGATAGACGGTCTTGAACCTGTTTATCTCGCTCCAGTCTGTGGTACAGTTGTCGGGAGCGCCGTAAACTGCCCGTACACGTACGAAGTAGTATTTATTGTATTCGAACTGGGTGTCGTCGAGAGTGAAGGAAGTGGAATAGCCTGTGGCAGGTATTCCGGTTTCATTGTATATCATCGACGAAAAATTGACATTGGCAGAAACCTGCATGTCGAAAGTCGGATCGGGTGCCGGGAAGGTATCTGTTTCCCAGTAGAAAACAGGCTGCAGCTCTATGCCGCCCTGGTTTGAAGTCGGATTGAGCAGGATAGGCGCTGTCTGGCCGGTTTTGAAATACCAGGTTGACGACCAGTCAGTAACGCACTGTTCCGTATATATTGCCCGCACTCTCCAGTAATAGGTAGTGTAGCCCTCCAGTTCTCCCGCAGGCATCGTGAAAGTGTTGGAAGTCTGGTTCAGTTTCGAATAAACCATATCTTCGCTGCCGAAAGCCGGATCCGTTGCGAACTCGAGGTTGTACGATTTGGCGCCGGGGTGCTGATCCCACCAGAAATCCGCATCGACATAGACGCAGGTGGAGGCGTCGGCCGGCCCGGCAAGTGTCGGTGCGTCAGAAGTCGTCCTGAAACTGAAGGTATCTTTCCATTCGGTCCATCCGCATTTTGCCAGCAGATTGGCCCGCACCCTCCAGTAATACACCGTATTCTTGTCGAGAGGGCCCGTCGCAAAGGTATGTGTATAGGCAGCAGTGTTCACAGGATAGCCCGGAAGCGAAGAAGCTCCGAATGTATTGCTTGTGGCAATGTCTATCTGGTAGTCGTCAGCGTGAATATTTTCCCATTTGAAATCGATGTTGTTAAGATCCATACAGTAGGATATATCGGCAGGGCTGACGTACCTCGGCGGTGCATCGCCCGTCGTAAAGGTCGCCGTTTCCGAAGTCTCGGTTCCGGAGGGTGTAAACTCCGTAATTGTCCTCCAGTAGTATGTTGTCTCGAAAGTGAGTCCGTAGTCGAGAGTGAAAGAGCTGGAGACCAGTCCGTCGATGTCGATTACAAGGTCGGTAAAAGCCATATCCCTTGCTACCTGGAGAGTATAGCCGCTGTCGGCTACGGTGTTAGGCCCGGTGTAATCCCAGTCGAATGCGACCTGGACAGTAATACATGTACCGGGATTGGGCGGATTGACAAACGTAGTATTCGGCTGCGCGGCCAGTCTCCCTGCCGCCAGCAAACACACTATTAAAAACAATACCCGAATATTAACTCTCTTCATTGAATTACTCCTATTGTATAACAACTTATTATTTATCTTTTCCTCTATTAATCTTTTTAATATCGGCTGAGGGCGCCATTACTTAACAGGGCAGCGCTATCTCCGTCCGATAGTTCCCTGTATTTCTGCAGTGTAATGGAATTTCCACAGTCAGCGGTTTTCCCGCAATTAATTGTGGTAAAAATGCTACAATTCCCCCTCTCTTAGTATTATCCATATAATACAATATATATGTTTATACCTTTATATATTATAAATTTATGAAATATTTTTCATTATTCCAAAGCACTTAATAATGTGTGTAAGCTATTTGACAGTTTTTTTTGAAATATTTTTAAATTTATAACAATAATTGAAAAAAAACAGCGTTTTAGCATTGGCACTTTACACAAGAGAGTGCTAACAATTTTGAAAATTAGTGTAATTATTAGATTTTTTAAACAAAATAAAGGAAAGAATTATGAACTTAACACCATTGCACGACCGCATCATCGTAAAACCTTCCGAACCCGAAGAAGTTACCAAAGGTGGCATCATCATCCCCGACACAGCCAAAGAAAAGCCTGTACAGGGCGAAGTAATCGCAGTTGGTAAGGGCAGGATATCCGACGATGGTAAAGTAACTCCCTTGCAGCTCAAAGCCGGCGACCTTGTAATGTATGGAAAATATGCCGGTACAGAAATGAAAATCGAAGGCGGTGAGTACATCATCATGCGTGAATCCGATGTATTCGCAATCATTAATAAGTAATTGAAAAATGAACTATATAATTAATAATATATAAACGGAGAAACAAATGGCAAAAATTATTAAATTTGATTTTGAAGCCCGCTCGGAACTCAAAGCCGGCGTTGACAAACTTGCTGACGCAGTAAAAGTTACATTAGGCCCCAAAGGCAGGAATGTAATCATCGATAAGAAATTCGGCGCTCCCACCGTTACCAAAGACGGTGTAACCGTAGCAAAAGAAATCGATCTCGAAGATCCGATTCAGAACATGGGCGCAACCATGGTTCGCGAAGTAGCTTCCAAAACAAGCGACGTCGCCGGCGACGGTACAACGACAGCTACAGTTCTGGCACAGGCCATCTTCCGCGAAGGCCTGAAAAACGTTACGGCAGGCGCCAACCCGATGGACCTCAAGAGAGGAATCGACCTGGCAGTTAAAGCTGTTACCGAAGGCCTGAAAGAAATCAGCCGCGAAGTCGAAGGCAAAAAAGAAATAGCACAGGTAGGCGCCATCTCTGCCAATAACGACAACACAATCGGCGACCTTATTGCCGAAGCAATGGAGAAAGTTGGAAAAGACGGCGTCATCACTGTCGAAGAAGCCAAAGGCACAGAGACTGATATGGAAGTCGTAGAAGGCATGCAGTTTGACAGAGGCTATTTATCACCCTATTTCGTTACGGACGCCGAGTCGATGGAAGCTCTCCTGGAGAATCCTTATGTCCTCATCCACGACAAGAAGATTTCCGCCATCAAAGACCTTCTCCCCGTACTCGAGAAAGTATCCCAGGCCGGCAGGTCTATGCTCATCATCTCCGAAGACATAGAAGGTGAAGCTCTCGCCACTTTGGTTGTAAACAAGCTCCGCGGCACACTGAAGATCTGCGCCGTTAAAGCTCCCGGCTTCGGCGACAGGCGCAAAGCCATGCTCGAAGACATTGCAATCCTGACAAACGGTACTGTCATCAGCGAAGAAAAGGGCTTCAAACTCGAGAACGCTACTCTTGCATACCTCGGCACTGCCAAGACCATCACCATCGACAAAGACAACACTACAATCGTCGAAGGCGCCGGCAAATCCGAAGACATCAAGAAACGCATCAACGAGATCAAGAACCAGATCGACAAAACCACAAGCGAATACGACAGGGAGAAACTCCAGGAGCGCCTTGCCAAGTTAAGCGGCGGTGTTGCAGTTCTGAAGATCGGCGCTGCTACCGAAATGGAAATGAAAGAAAAGAAAGCGCGCGTAGAGGATGCACTCCACGCAACACGTGCAGCCGTCGAAGAAGGCATCGTTCCCGGTGGCGGCGTTGCTTACATCCGCTGCCTCAAGAAACTTGACAAGATCAAGGGTTCAAACGAAGACCAGACAACCGGCGTCAACATCATCCGCAAAGCTCTCGAAGAACCTCTGCGCCAGATCGTCGCCAACGGCGGCTTCGAGGCTTCCGTCGTACTCAACAAAGTACTGGAAGGCAAGAACGACTTCGGTTTCAACGCAGCTTCGGAAGAATACTGCAACATGTACGAAGCAGGCGTCATCGACCCCACTAAGGTAAGTCGCGTAGCTCTCGAAAACGCCTCGTCGGCAGCAGGCATGCTCATCACAACAGAAGCAACCATCTGCGAGAAACCTTCGAAAGAACCGGCAATGCCCGGTATGCCTCACCCCGGCATGGGCGGAATGGGCGGAATGGACATGATGTAATATTTGCCTGACATAAATAATTAGTAAATGGGCTCAGCCTTCGGGTTAGGGCCCATTTTTAGTTTGTAAAGTTCGTCAAGTTTATCAAGTTCGTCAAGTTTGTAAAGTTCATCAAGTATGCTGAATGCTGAGCCGAGCGCAGCGAGACCGGCGTAGCCAATTACAAATGACGAATTACGAATTACGAATTACGAATTACGAATGATAAATGCTGAATTAAAAATTACAAATGTAAGAAAAAGCAGAGCCGGTGCGGTTTCCCCCACCTTGGATAAGGAGGGGGCAGGGGGTGGTTGGACTCTCAATTCGTCAAATTCATCAAGTTCGTAAAGAAAGCCCCAGAGGGGCGCCATATTAATAGAAGTTCTGTGTTTTCTTAAGATGGACTCCGCCTTGGCTTGTAATCTTAAGGTAGAGTCAGTCTTTCCTACCGTCCTGACTTCTTAGGTGGAGTCCATCTTCTAATGGATTGTCACTTCAGTCAAATATATATTCTGTCTTATAATCAGGCTTTCCATTTGTAGATAGACTTTCTTCAATAATATTGCCATATTTATCATATTTATATTTGCTATGCGATATGCCACATTCGTCAGTCAGCCACTCATCAGTCATGTTTCCCCCGGCGTCATACTTATAAACGATCTTATCCTCTAAACGCCCGGAAAAAGTGTCATGGCGAAATATTTTTACTCTTTTATCCCCGCCATATATATATGTGAATTTACCCACATCGCAACTGCCGCATTCTCCGGTATAAGAATAATATATCATTTTTAAAGTGTCGCCGTTCCTGTCATATTTTGTAATATGCCTTCTGTTCAGTGACCCGTCCCCATTATATTCAATGCTCTCAATTTCTCTGCCGTTCCTGTCATAAATGTATTTTCTGATTGTCATTTCGGTACCGTCGGGCTTTTGGTTTACTACTACCGCCGGTTTACCGTTTTCGTTATAAATATATTTCTTCGTAATTTTCGGTTTATTGTCCGCATAGTACTTCATCAGGATAATGCTGTCCTTATCATTATACTCATAATACCATGCTCTGATTTCCCGGGAACGATTAATCTTATCATACGAAAGGCTGAACCTATCCCGCCCTTTACCGTCAAATACACTGAGCCTCAGATAGCTTAAAATACCTTCCCTGTCGTACTCCATATAAGCAGTCTCATTTCCTTTGCTGTCGGACAAGACCCTGACGACACCGGTAATATTACCTTCCCGGGAATAGTCGATATTTACGCTGTCCCTGCCGTTGGAAGAATAGTAATTCCGGGAGTAATTCCAAACAATGCCGCCGGCAGACCATTTCATACTTAAGACAAACCTGTTACTATCGTCATACCGGGTAATCTCCCTGCTGCTTAATTGCCCGTTGCTGCCGTAATAGAGGAACTCCGAAGTTTTTTCCATGTCATTTTTTATTCGTATCCAACGCCTTTTAAGGCTGTCGCCTGCATTAACCAGTTCCTCACACATTTTCCCGTTTTCATCGTAATGATAGACCCAATCCATCGTTCTTTGACTCTTTTTACCTTCATAAGATGTTCCAAAAACAGTGCAACGGCGGTAACCGCCTTTAACGATGTCCGGAGCCTCACCGTAAGCAGAAAGAGTAATCGTAAACAACAATATAAGTAAAATCGAATACTTCATTTATTACCTATATATTAGAAGTAATTGCATAAATCAATTATAAGAAATATTCTGACTGGAAACAAGTGATTTCTATGATCTTAGATTTTTCTAATTAAAGATTATATGATTAATCAGGTTGTCAACAAACTGATTGTATAATCGAAACAATAGTAATCCTGAATCTTACCCGGTTTGAATTACCCTGCTAATATTCTTTCACAAAGGGAATACTTGAAGGCCTGCATTTGATCTTCGGCAGGTTAGAAACACAAAGCCCTTATTCAAATTTATATTCGGATTTGAAAGAAGGCTTTCCGTTCGTATAATCACTTCTTTCAATAATATTCCCATATCTGTCATATTTATATCTGGTAAGACAAAAGCCTTCAGTATCATATGCCCACTCCCCGGTCAGGTTCCCGTTTTTGTCATATCTGTAAACATATTTTTCCCTGAATTTTCCATCAATTGATTCCCAGAGCAATTCCCTGATTCTGTTCTTTTTGCCGTATGTTATAGTTTCCTTGCCTACATCGCAGTGTTCACATCTTCCTGAATAGACGCACAACACAATTTTTACAGTGTCTCCGTTCCTGTCGTACACGGAAGAGCGTTTGCTTTTTACTTTCCCGCTGTGTTCATATTCGACTTGTTCAGTAACGTAGCCGAATTCGTTGTATTTATGGCTGCTGACTTTCCGGACGGACCCGTCGGGGTTCCGGCGGACAATCTCAGACAATTTATTATTTCCATCATATTTATAAATCAATTCAGACACAAGCCTGTTATTCGAATAAGACTTTTCAACTACTATACTGTCCTTATCATTATATTCATAATACCATGCACAAATTTCCTGGGAACGATTAATCTCATCATAAGAAACAGTGTACTTCTTTCGCCCTTTGCTGTCGAATACACACATCCACAGATACTTTAAAAAACCATCCCCGTCGTACTCCATATATACGGTCTCATTTCCTTTGTTGTCGGACAGCACCCTGACAATACCCGTAATTTTACCTTCAGGGGAATAGTCGATAGTAACGCTGTCCCTGCCATTTGCTGTATAGTAGTTACAGGTGGAATTCCAAACAATGCCGCCGGCGGAGTATTCCGTACTGGTGACAAACCTGTTTTCGTCGTCATAGCGGGTAATCTCCCTGCTGCTTAATTGCCCGCTGAAGTTGTAATCGATGAATTCAGAAGTTTTTGCCCTGTTATTTTTTATTCGTATCCAACGCCTTTTGAGGCTGTCGCCTTCATTAGCCAGTTCCTCACACATTTTCCCGTTTTCATCATAATGATAGACCCAGTCCAGTGTCCTTTCACTCTTTTTCCCTTCATATCTTGTATTGAAAACAGTGCAACGGTGGTAACCGCCTTTGACTGTACCCGGGCCTAAACTGTAAGCTGAAAGAGAAATCGTAAACAACAATATAAGTATAATCGAATACTTCATTTATCACCTATATATTTGAAGCAATTGCAATATTCAAATATAATGCTTACTCAACCGTAAAGCAAATATATCCGTCTGAAAAATACCCGGTGCGGCATTCATTGTACACCGCACCGATGAAGTAAATATTATTTTATCTCGATGATTGAATTGCCGGGAATAGTCATGGTGTATGCCAGCTCCTTAGAGACCGATTCTCCCGGCTTCAGCTCCAGTACCCATTTAATAATTCCTGTCTTCTTGTTGTGGCTCCCTCCGGAGACTTCGAGCACTTCCACACTAATTTCGTCAATGGCTGAAACCGGTACCTGGTCCTCGACAACAATTTTTACCGGTTTTGTTTTGTTGTTCCGGATTGCAATCTCAAAACCAAAAGACTTCTCCTTGTTTGAACTGAGGAATTTGCCTTCACTGTATTTCCTGACGGGTGTCCGTTTAACAACCACATCCCTGTCTGCTGCTACGGCAACGGACAAGACGCTGTCTGTGGTTTCAGGATTGATGACGGTCCTGCCGTTGTAGGAATTTTCATAATAAACATTAGCATTGCCATACATCAGGTTCAGTTCCGCCCTGTTTTTTATTTTTGCAATAACAAAAGCAGATTCTCTCCAGTTAGGCCTGGCATAATACTCATATTCTGCTTCGGCCTCCTTCTTTCCGAGGACAACGTTATTATACCTGTCGTCAGAAGGAATGGTATATCTCAGTTCCGGCCTGAATTCACAGCTCACATTCCTCGAATAGCCGGTGACGGTTCCTTGCATGTCATCATAGTCCACAGGCTTTCCGCCGGGTACATCACCGTATTCTGCACTAAATCCGCCCTTTGATTTATATATTATTTCACCGTCCGGTAAAGTAGCGGATACCTCATAGCCATCCACCCTGACCTGTGTCTCGGAGGCACGGGCGCCCCTGACAGACCAGCCCGCCCCTGTGGACAGCGTCCCAGAGCTTACGCCGACAACACCATAGCCACTTTTGGCTGGATTGACGAGATTTGCGAAAAGGGTACTGATCTTTGGCATATCCAGGCAGATCAAAGGATTGCCGGTCGAAAGGGTCAGTCCCACATCATCCCAGTCGATGCCGCTGTTCTGGCGCACTTTCGCTTTGTACTGCAATTCAGGCATTGACTCCAGGTTTTTTATTTTCAGGTTATATTCCGGCACCCAGGAAGCCTGCGTGATATAGTAGGTAAGAAAGATATCCGTCGTCATTGCCGAATTGCTGTTGATGACAACTTCCACATAGCTTTCGTTACTGTTGGTTCTGTCTTTAGTCGTAATGGCAATAAGCCTTTGGTTCATCGAATTCTTTTTTTCAGCCAGTGTTTCAATTGCTCCGTCGAGCTTCAGGATTCTGTTATTAACCTCAGTAAACCTGGACCTGAAAAAATCGGCCATCTCCTTCAACTGGGCTGCATTGATGCCGTTGCTGCCGCCAATTGACCGGTTTTCCTTCAGCATCTCTAATTCCTGTTCCAAAGCTGTTATTTCGTTGCCTATCTCCCTCACCCTGTAATCGGTATCTTTGACGGAATCCTCAATCGCAACCATTGCCGGAGTTTTCGCGAGAGGTGCAATATCACGCTTCAAGGCGACGGACATAATCTCAGCCTCCCTCGACAATCCGGCGCGAAGGCTGTTTTCTACGGCGACGCCGGAGATGCCCCTGACTTTAACGATGTTCTTACCTTCGGACAGTTTAACTTTTGTCGAATGGAACATTTCGGCGCCCTGAAGGTAAACTTTGACGCTGTCTGTTCTTGCTTTGACGTCGGTTTGTTCAGCGGACGCTGCGGTACACCACATTAATGCCAGCATAACGATGCAATTCCAGGTTTTCATGACATATCTCCCGTATGAGTATTTCAATTACTATTATTATTATGACACAACTACGCGGGTAAAAGTTACAGGAATATTTGTATTAGCGTATTATTAACAATCCACAAGTTGAGAATAATAAAAAAAAGGCTCCCTTAATCCCGGAAGCCTTCTGTTTATATATGCTCTTAGTTTCTGATACTAATTAACAATATAGGTAATATGGAACTGGACACTGTCGGCCGTATCTTCAGCAACATAGGCAGTAAATTTGATTTTTGTAGTACCGGTACTATTTGCGGGATATAAAATAAGATGGAAATCGCCGGAAGTAGTACTTTCATTGGCGGCAAGAACCTTAGGAGATCCTGATATTGTAGGGGTTCCCTCCTTCACCTCTAAGCAATTTTGCCAGTCGCAAAATGATACCACATGGTTAAAAGCTAATTCTTCAATTTCAGCTTTTATCATCAGGTTCTTTGAAGAAGCAGATATATTCTTAATTATTGCTGCTGCAGGAATTTCAGAACTGTCGGCATAGCCGTTCACAACGTTGTCATAGCTTACAATTTGGAAGCTTTTCACTTTTTCCACCGGTTTCGTCGTATTATCATCGTCGTCGCAGGAATTCATCAACACAACGGTCATCGTCAGCGCCAAAGCAAAACATATCAATTTTTTCATAGGATCCTCAAAAATTTAGTAATAAAAAAATCATATTTCATTCTATATTAATATTTATTTTTAATATTTTACGAATAAAAACGTATCATATTCGTAAATTATTCTATATAAACGTTAAATATGGAAAAAAAGTGGATTTTGCAATAAATATTGATGAGGAAGTATGAAAAAAGTTAATCTGTTAGTAGCGTTGTTCGTGTTGGCAGGTGTAATGATCGGGTTTTCACAGGACATAAAGAATATTCCTTCAGTTGCCGTAAAGAATCTGAACAATGAAACTGTTGACACAAAGACCTTTTCCAATAACGGCAGGCCTTTTGTCATTAATTTCTGGGCTACCTGGTGCAAGCCATGCATACAGGAACTCAACGCCATCCACGAAGTGTACGCCGACTGGCAGGCACAGACAGGAGTAAAGATATATGCAATTTCTATCGACGACTCCCGCAGCAGCCGCAAAGTAGCGCCTTTTGTCAAAGGACGCGGCTGGACCTTCGACGTTTACCTCGACGAGAACAGCGACCTGAAACGTGCCCTTGCTGTTAACAACCCCCCTCACACTTTCCTGTTCAACGGTAAGGGTGAATTGGTGTGGCAGCACAACGGTTATGCACCCGGCGACGAGGAAGAACTCCTTGCCAAAATCAAAGAACTGCTCGCTGAAGAAAATAAATAGCTATTAGTAAATATTCGCACAAAAGACGCAGTTCCCTGCGTCTTTTGTCATTAATAACTCAATGTTTATAATTAATTGAAAAATAACTTAGTGGAAAAAAAAGACATATACACCGGGGAAGAAGGATTCTACCGACTCATGCGTAAAGTCGTGAAGTTTGTGAGGCCATTCCTTCGCCTGCTACTCCTTTCAGTCTTTCTTAATGCCCTGTTTTCGGTCTTCTCCGCCGTAACGGTAACGACAATTAAGCCGATTACTAAAATCATCTTCTCATCCGGGGATTCGACTCAAACAGAAGCCGTTGCCCCCGAAACGACACAGGCGAATGATGTCGATTTCACCGACAAACTCAAAGACACATTCTTCAAGGGAATGGAAGACATGATACTGGTGAAAGGCGATTTTACCGCTACCCTCATCAATCTCAGCATTTTCATCATTTTTGTTTTCATCCTCAAGAACCTGTTCAAGTACTGGGGAACCATCATCAACATACAGCTCCAGGAGGGCGTCATCAAGTCCATCAGGGATAAGCTGTTCAGTAAGCTCATGTCCCTGTCTGTCGATTACTTCGAGAAGACCAAGGAAGGGACACTCATTTCGATTCTTACCAACGACGTAGCCGTCGTCAATAAAACTGCCATCATGGCCATTACCGATACCATCCGCGAAGCAATCCAGGTAATAATATTCCTGCTGCTTCTGCTTTCGATATCGCCCTACCTGACGATGATTGCTTTCAGTACAAGCGTCATAAGCCTGCTGATACTAAAGATTGCCGTCAAGTACCTGAGAAGGTACGCCAAAAGAATGCAAACCGCCATGGCGGACTACACTTCGTCGATGCAGGAATCCATCGCCGGCATAAGGGTCGTCAAGGCCTACAACGCCGAAACAACCGTTTCTAAGCGGTTCATCGCCCAGACGCTCAAATACGTCAAGTCAGCAGTGAAACACAGGAAAATTGTCCAGATCATACCGTCAGCCAATGAAATATTCGCCATTGCAGCACTCTGCGTTGTGCTGTATGTCGGCGGCACACAGGTACACGACGGCTCCTTGGCTCCGGACGACCTCTTCCTGTTCCTGTTCTCTCTCTTTTCCATCCTTTCACCTATTGCGTCCGTTTTCAACCAGGTCTCGGAGTTCCAGCACGGCTATATCTCCGCCCAGCGCGTTTTCAGCATACTAAACCGCGAACCAAGCGTCGAAACCGGTAAGGACGAAGTAACCGAACTGAAGGAGGCAATCGAGTTTAAGAATATTAATTTCAAGTATATCGACGCTCCTGTAATCAAAAATGTCAGCCTGACGATTCCCAAGAACAAGAAGATCGCCTTCGTGGGAGCAAGCGGCAGCGGCAAATCCACAATGCTCGACCTGCTCATCAGGTTCTATGATCCGGTCGAAGGAGAGATTACCATCGACGGGAAAAACATCAGGGAACTGACCTTGCAGTCTTACCGTTCCCTGTTCGGCATCGTGGCCCAGGAAACGATACTCTTTAACGATACGGTTGCCAACAACATAAGGTTCGGATTAGAGAACGCAACGATGGAGCAGGTAATCGAAGCGTCAAAGATGGCCAATGCCTACGATTTCATCATGAAATTGCCCGATGGTTTCGATACCTTCGTCGGAGACCGCGGCATCATGCTTTCCGGCGGCGAAAGGCAGCGCGTGGCGATTGCCAGGGCATTGCTGCGCAACCCGCAGATACTCGTTTTCGACGAGGCAACGTCAGCGCTCGACGCCGAATCCGAAAAGGTAGTACAGGAAGCCATTAATGTTTCGCTCAGGAACAGGACTGCCGCCATCGTCGCTCACCGCCTGTCAACCATCATCGACTGCGACGAGATTGTCGTTTTCGAACACGGCAGGATAATCGAGCGGGGCACTCACTCAGAGCTGATAGAACAGAACGGGGTTTACAAGAAACTTTGCGAGCTGCAGTTCAGGGAAAACGGGTAATCCGGCGCCCCCGAAGAAATAATTAAGCCCCTCTCTCCACCGGGAAAGAGGGGCTTATATTTATCGATAGAACCTGAATCAATCCAGGTCTATATGTACGTTCCAGCCGTACTTGTCTTCAATCTCTCCGTACTGGATGCCCGTAATGGTGTCGTAGAATTTCTGGGCTACCGGCCCGATCTTGTTATCATTGACAATTATCTGCTCTCCCTTGTATTCAAGCATACCGACAGGTGAAATGACTGCGGCAGTACCTGTGCCGAAGCACTCCTGAAGCTTGCCCGACTTGTTTGCAGCCATCACTTCATCGATTGACAGGTCTCTTTCCGCTACTTTCATTCCCCATTCCCTTGCAAGGTGGAGCACGGTGTTTCTTGTAACACCGTCGAGTATGGTGCCGTGGTCGAGCGAAGGAGTAACCAGTTCGTCGTCGATGACAAACATGATGTTCATTGCGCCCACTTCGTCGAGGAACTTACGAGTAACTGCGTCGAGCCACAGTACCTGGGAGAAGCCTCTCTCTTTGGCTTTCTTGCCGCCGAGGAGCGAGGCGGCATAGTTGGCTGCGGTCTTTGCAAATCCCGTACCGCCGGGTACAGCCCTGACGTAATCGCTCGAAACGAGTATCTTGACCGGATTGAGCCCTTCGGCGTAATAGGAAGCCACGGGTGAGGTCATGATGATGAACCTGTACGTAGGCGAGGGCTGTACGCCGAGGAAATTGCCGCTGCCGTAGCAGAAAGGCCTGAGGTAAAGGGACTGGCCCTTTTCCTTTGGTACCCAGTTACGGTCATATTTAATCAATTCAATCATTGCATTGATCATTCGGTCCACGTCAAAAGGCGGGATGACGAGCCTCTCGGCCGATTTGCACATTCTCTCTGCATTCTTGCGGGGCCTGAAGAGGTTAACACCGCCCTTGACCGACTTGAAAGCCTTCAGGCCTTCGAAAATTGTCTGGCCGTAGTGAAGCGTACAAAGCGCCGGTTCTACAGGCATAGGGCCGTAAGGTTCAATCCTGTCGTTACCCCATGAGTCGCCTTCATAATCAGAAATGAAAACATGGTCTGAAAAATAAACACCAAAACGCAGATTGTTCCAATCCACATCGTTAATTCTTGTTTTATCTGCTCTTTTGAAATTGATATTATACATAATCTTTCCCTTCAATTATTTTTGCTGTTACAACATTTTTATCCACTTTTATGCTATTATGATAAAAAGTGCAATTCTACATCATAGTCCTTTAATCTCATAAGTAGTATTGATATCCCTTGGTATCAACTTAAGCGATTCGATCGTCTTCTTCGTGTCTTCAGTCATTTTTCCGTATTTCGCAATAATATCGCCGGAAGCCTTGAAGTCACCCTGAGCTTCTATTGTCAGGATGATGCCGGCAAGTTCGGCGGCTGCCGTAAAGAACTTTTCCCTGTTTACGTTAATGGTGCCGTTCTGCGATTTGACTAAGGCGCCTTTTTCCGTCAGGAAGTTCAGTTGTATGACGTTGGCAATGCCGTGTGCCTCTTCTGCCCCGAACCTGATTGAACGGTAAAGCCCGGCGATGTATGTGGCAATTACTTTCTTCATATATTCTTCATTGTAGATGCCTTCTTCGAGCAGGTGCTTGTGATTGTACAAGCCGAGGATGTCCGCTTTTGTTTCTTCGATGGCGGAATAATTGGCCTGGAGGGCTTTTCTGACTGTCAGTTTGTCGTTACCGAAGACATTGCCCCTGCCGAGGGTGTGCGAGACTTCGTGGAGTGTAACGAAGCTGGTAAAAGCTTTCTTGTCAACGTATTGGCGCAGTGAAGGATCGAGTACAATGTCTGCTATGGGCTTGACAATCTTGTCGAACTTTGCTTCCATTATATTCTTGAACATGGATTTCTTGCCGCCTTTTTTGTCTGTTACGGCAGGATCGTTGGGCAGTGAGTTGGCAATCGTCTTGACGCCTGACTGGCAGTCGCCGCCCATGTACGCCACGTTGACGACCTGGAGTATGTTGCCTTTGCCGGCAGAGGGACGAATATATTTCTTGTCGTAAGGCAGCTTTTGTTCGAAGGAGTTGATGTGGCTGAGGAAAAGCTGTAACTCGCTAGTGGCAGCGCTGTCCTTGACCATTACAAGACATTCGTATGCAGTCTTGTAGTTGAAAAGGCCGTCTTCGTAGTTCTCGATGGGGCCGATGACAACATCGAGGTTGCTGCCGGCGATGTCCATCCAGGCCATATCACTCTTGAAGTAATTGTCTTTCCTCAAAGCGTCTGCCCTGAGCTTAAGGTAATTTTTCAATGATTTGTTGTCGGCAATCTTTGAGGCTTCCTCCAGTTTCTGGGCAATTTGCCCAACTTCGGGATATTCCTTCGCATAGGGTATTGCCGTCAGTTTGTCGCCTTCTCTCTTTACAACCGAATACTGGCTTTCGAGAGCGTCCTTTTCTTTGGGATTCTTTTGTATATAGCTTTCAAATTCTTCCTTTGTCAGGTCCTGGGGGTAGAAGTTTGCCACCGGGGGCTTTTTGGCAGCGCCGCTGCCGATGTACCTTTTACCTTCATCGATCCTGTCATAAGGCCCGTAATTGATCATTACAAATTCATAGGCAAGTTTGCCTTCGGGAGTCGTCAGGTTCTTCAGCGAATCCCTCAGCGGGACTGCTTCCGGGGAAGTCTGTTTCCAGAATACCTGGTCGGCGAGTTTACCGGCTTCAACCAGAAGCTTAAGAGCCTGTTTGTCGTTGGCGCTGAGGCCGGACACATCTACAGTAATGGCTACAGGTGCATAGATAGCTATCCTGGCTTTCAGGGTTTCCTGTATGTCGTTCATTGCTCCCTCCTGAGTCTTCGTTGTGTCTCCGGAATTCTTTCCTGCCTGCGAATCATTTTTATTGCACGATGTAAGTGCTAACGCTGCAATAGCGATTATTGTTAAAAGATATTTAAACATAGACCACCATAAATATATATTATAATCAACTATAATAATTCCCGTCCAATTTATTAAATTTTTACTAATTAAAATGATAAAAAAGACGATAGACTAATAAAAAAGGTAATTAAAAGAAGAATTTAACGGTGTGTAAATAGATATATGATTAACTACGGGAATAGTGTAACGGACGATGAAGGCTTAACTCCTGAAGAAACCATTGAAACAGTTAAAGAAAACAGTCTCTACGGTTTTTTTTTCGACACCAATCCTTTCAGCATCGCCGTTTTCAACCAGGAGGGATATTGCCTGAAGATTAACAACAAGTTTTCCAAATCCTTCAACATCGAACCGCTCCAGATTGAAGGAGGGAAGAAGTACAACATTCTCACAGACCCGTCTTTCGACAGAAAAACGGCAGACAAGCTCACGAAGGTTTTTACCAAAAATTTCCATTACCAGGGAGAGACTCTTTACAGTTTCGGCAAATCCCTTCTTTTCAAATTCAATCCCAACCTGAAACGCAATTTCACCTGGTTCAAGATAAGGGCTTATGGCGCCAACATCGACAACAGGAAAGTCTTTTTCGTCATCTTCGAGGATATTACCTATAAAAAAGACTACGAGTACATACTATTGCAGCAGGTTAACGAACTGAAGATACTGAACGACATCATCCTGTCGGCGAACAAATCGGTAAGCATCGAAGTACTTACGAAAGAGATAATCGAAAAGGTCAGGGACATACTTCACTTCGACAGCGGTTCCATGTATTTCATCGAAGACGGCGGCAATACCGCAAGCCTGAAGTTTTCGACGAGAACCGATGAATTGTTCCTCGCCCAATTTCAAAAACTCGATCTCAGACTGTTCCCGTACAACGAAGTCCTTAACAACAACAGTCCGTACTTCTTCGACAACTACGGCCTCATCTCTCCCGAAATATCCATCAACCTGATGATCAAAAGCCTCGGCATCATCCCCCTGCTGGTAAGGGACAATATCTTCGGGATAATACTGCTGGCAAATAACTCCAGGCACAATTTCACGGAATCGAAGAAAAAAGTGCTCCTCTCCATCGGCCATGAATTGGGTACCATATTCGAGAAACTGAACTACGAAGTGGAAATGAGGCAGAATGAACAGAGATACAGAAACATCTTCGACAATTCTGCCCTGGGCATTTACCAATCCAATCCCGACGGTTCACTTCTCAACGTGAACCCTGCTTTCGCTCGCCTTTTCAAATTCCCTGACTGCTTAACGGCAATTGCTACCGTCAACGACAAAATGCTCGATATGTATATTAACGACCAGGTGCGGGCCGGGCTTTTCGATAATGTCGAGAAAAGTGAAACAGGGACCTATGTACTCGAAACCGAACTGAAAAAATTCGACAAAAGCACTTTCATAGGCAAGATCATCATGCGCTCTGTGAAGAACAAGGACAACACAACGGTGTATTACGAAGGCTTCATCGAGGACGTAACAGAAAGGAAGACGGCAGAAGCCAGGATGAGGATACTCAATAGCGAACTTGAAAGGCGGGTTAAAGAAAGGACAATACTGCTGGAGGCTGCCAACAAGGAACTGGAGTCTTTTGCCTATTCCGTTTCCCATGACCTTCGGGCTCCTCTGCGGGCCATCGACGGGTTCAGCCAGGCAATACTCGAAGACTACGGCGACAAGCTGGACGAAAACGGACACGAATACCTCGTCAGGGTCAGGAAAGCAAGTTACAGGATGTCGGACCTCATCGACGACATGTTGAAATTGTCGCGCGTAACAAGGTCAGAGATGGAAAAGAAATACTTCAATCTCAGCGCCGTGGTTACCGAAATACTCGAACGCCTCCAATCTGCCGCCCCGGACAGGGCAACCGAGTTCATCGTCCGGGAGGAGGTACTGGTCAACGCAGACCAGAGGCTCATCACCATAGCCCTCGAGAATCTCCTGGACAACGCTTTCAAGTTCACAAAGAAAAAAGAAAAGACAATCATCGAATTCGGGGTCAATGGAGACAACGGCGGTAAGACATACTTCATCAGGGACAACGGCGAAGGCTTCGACATGAAGTATTACGACAAACTGTTCGGCGTTTTCCAGAGGCTTCACAATCCCGATGATTTTCCCGGCACCGGCATCGGGCTGGCAACAGTAAAGAGGGTCATTCACAAACACGGTGGGAACATCCGCGCCGAAAGCGTACCGGGTGAGGGTACAGTGTTCTATTTTACATTACCTGATTAATTTATTAGTTGCAATGGAGAACAAAATCATATTAATAGTTGAAGACAATCCTGACGATTTTGCACTGACTGTCAGGGCATTGAAAAAAAACCGGATCAACTGCAAGCTCTACAACGCAAGAGACGGCGAAGAAGCTCTCGACCTGTTCTTTGGTTCCGGCCTGCCGGGTGAATCGTCCGGCAAGAAACCCGACCTGGTCATCCTCGACCTGAAACTGCCGAAGATTGGCGGACTGGAACTGCTGAAGCAACTGAAACAGAGCAGCGAGACGAAGTTCATTCCCGTTGTGGTGTTAAGTTCCTCGCTGGAGGAGAGCGACCTGTCCGAGTGTTACCGGCTGGGAGCCAACAGCTACATCAGGAAACCCGTCAATTTTGATGATTTTCTCACTATTATCAGCAGTTTGAGCAATTATTGGTTAAGAATGAACATTAATCCGTCGAACAATTAGAAAAAAAAATGTTAAATTGTAATTATGAGTGAATTACTAAAAATTTTAATAGTTGAAGACTCTGAGGACGATTACCTGTTAATTGTCAGGGAATTGAAAAAGGGGGGGCTTGCTTTCGAACACAAACGCGCAGACAGCAGCGATTCGATGAGAAAGCAACTGGACGACTTTTCGCCCGACATCGTCCTGAGCGACTATTCCATGCCCGGTTTCTCCGGACTGGACGCTCTGTCGATGGCACAGGACACCAGGAAAGACCTCCCGGTGATCATCGTCTCCGGCGCCGTCGGCGATGAAAAAGCCGCCGAACTGATTCGAACAGGCGCCTATGATTTCGTCATAAAGAATAACCTGATGCGGCTCGTCCCCGCTGTTAACCGTGCCATTGAACATGCCGACATGCGAAGGGAAAGGGAAGTAGCACGCGAAAACCTCTTAAGGCTGAACGCAGACCTCGAAAACATCGTTAAGGAAAGGACAAACCAGCTTACAAGTACCAACGCCCAGCTCCAGGAAGAGGTAGAAGCCCATAAGAATACCGAGGCGCAATTGATTGGTACAAAGAATTTCCTTAACGCCATTCTCGAAAACATACCCGATGTAATCTATGTAAAGAATACCGACGACATGAAGTTCACCTTCATCAACAAAGCCGGGGAAGAACTGCTCGGCTACTCGAGAGAAGACATCATCGGGAAGAATGTACACGAACTGTTCTCCAAAAGCCTCGCCGAATACTACGACAGCGGCGACAGGATGATCGTCGAGAAGAAGAAGACACTCGATTTCAGCGAGGAGTTGATCAAATCGAAGAATAACGAACTGAAGCTGTTTTTTACTAAAAAACTGCTTATAAATAATGAGAATGATGATTCAAATTCAATTCTTACAATTTCGGAAGATATTACCGAGCGGAAAAAAGCTGAGAAGGACCTGAAAAAGCATGAAATGCGATTCCTCCGGCTTTTCAAATCCAGCCCCGTAGCCATTGCTGTGTTCAATTCGGACAGTTTCGACATCATCGACTTAAACAAAGCTTTTTCCGAACTGACTGGTTACACCCACCAGGAAGCAGTCACACTGAAATTCACCACACTCGGGATATGGGACAACCAGGAGATCAAGGACTGGCTCGTACAGCAGACCATTACCGAAGGCAGGATTGAAAACAAGGAAGTGGACATCATCTCGAAAGAAGGCGAAAAGAAAACAGTACTCGTCGCAATGGAATACCTGCCCAACGACGACGAGTGCGACTGGCTCATTTTCATTGCCCAGGACATCACGGCAATCAAGGCAGCAGAAGAAGACATCAAGAGGTCGCTACTCAAGGAAAAGGACCTTAACTTCCTGAAAACCCGTTTCATTTCGATGATATCACATGAATACAGGACTCCTCTTACAACGATCATGCTGTCCGCCGACCTGCTGAAAAGGTACGGAGACCAGTGGCCTGTCGAAGAAAGAGTAAAACATTTCGACAGGATTCAGAATACGGTTCTGCGAATGACACAACTGATGGAAAATGTGCTGACCATCGGGCGGCTGGAAACCGGCAGGTTCGAGTTCCATCCCGACAACATCGACCTTCCTTCCTTCTGCCAGTCAATCGCCGAGAATGTACAATTCAGCAACCAGAACAAAAACACCATTGTCTTCACATACAACGGGACCTGCAACAACCCGCGTGTGGACGAGAACCTCCTTGGACTGATAATCACAAACCTGCTGACAAACGCCGTCAAATACTCACCCCAGGGGAAGAACGTCGAATTCTCCGTCGTTTGCAACGGCAACGAAGCTGTGTTCATCATCAGGGATTACGGCATCGGCATTCCCGAGGACGACCTGAAGCACCTGTTCAACACGTTCTTCCGTGCCTCCAACGTTGGCGCCATAGAAGGCTACGGGCTGGGGCTTAACATCGTCAGGAACTGCATCGACGCCCACAAAGGCAGGATAGAAGTACAGAGCGAGGTGAACGTCGGCACTACTTTCACTCTCTACATTCCCGTCAACCTCGTTGAGACGATGGTGATATTGTAATCCACAGCATTAAATAGTAAATATTTAGAAAAAAAATCATAAATATTCAATATTTTCGTATAAACTAATTTTTGTTGACGTTTATAATGTATTGGGTTAATTTATGGATTCGAGATACAAGTCTTATCAAAGCATTGAAAATCTGAGCCAGGCTGTGGGCAGGGAAGTAACCCTGCACGGCTGGGTTTACAACAAAACAGGCAAAGGCAAACTTCAGTTCATAGTCATGCGGGACGGCACAGGCATTTGCCAGTGCGTTGTTTTCAGGAATAATGTTTCGGAAGAACTCTTCGAAGAAGCAAAAAAGCTTACACAGGAGTCCTCTGTCGCCGTTACCGGCACTGTCAGGCAGGAAGAACGCGCTCCAGGAGGCTATGAAATAGATGTTACGAACCTGAAAATTATGCAGATCGCCCAGGACTACCCAATTACTCCCAAGGAACACGGCGACGCTTTCCTCATCGAACACAGGCACCTGTGGCTGCGTTCATCCAGGCAGCACGCCATCATGAGAGTCAGGGCTGCCGTTGTAAAAGCCATCAGGGATTTCTTCGACGGTAACGGCTTCAAGCTGATGGATTCGCCACTGCTGACTCCTAACGCCTGCGAAGGCACCTCAACATTGTTTGAAACAGAGTATTTCGACCTGGGCAAAGCCTATTTGTCCCAGTCCGGACAGCTCTACGCCGAAGCCTCAGCTCTGGCTCTCGGCAAGGTCTATACTTTCGGGCCTACCTTCAGGGCTGAACGCTCCAAAACGAGGAAACACCTTACTGAGTTCTGGATGGTGGAACCCGAAATGGCTTACTTCGACCTTAACGACGACATGGACCTCGCCGAAGACCTGGTAGAATACATAGTCCAGTTTACTTTGAAGACATGCGGAAAAGAATTGCAGACTCTCGAACGGGACATTACCGCCCTGGAAAAAGTGAGAAGGCCTTTCTACAGGATGAGCTATACAGAAGCTGTGGACTGGCTCGCTGCAAATAAGATTCCCCTGCGCAAAAAGATCGACGGGCAGGACGTGGACATACTTCCTTTCCCCTGGGGTGAAGACTTCGGTACGGTACAGGAAGAAGCCATCATGGAACAATTCGACAAGCCCTGCATCATTCACAGGTATCCTACCGACGTAAAGGCTTTCTATATGAAACGCGACCCCGAAAACCCGAAAGTAGTCCTGGCAATGGATATGCTCGGGCCTGAGAAGGCCGGTGAACTCATCGGCGGCAGCCAGCGTGAGGACGACCATGACCTGTTGCTGGGCAGGATACAGGAACACAGCCTGCCGGTACCCGAATTCCAGTGGTATCTCGACCTCAGGAAATACGGTTCCGTTCCTCACAGCGGATTCGGACTGGGCGTCGAAAGAACAGTCAAGTGGATTACCGGTGCTCAGCACATCAGGGAAGTAATACCGTTCCCGAGGATGATTTACAGGATTGTTCCTTAAACAATTGTAACATAGGGAATTAGCTGTAATATTTAATAATTTGGTTCAACCCTGTGGAATGCCACAGGGTTGTTCATATATAAAATCAGGACAATATAAGATAAAACTATAATTACGTATTTTAATGAATAGTATAATTCTAAAAACACAAGCCGTCGAAAAGACATACTCTACCAAAACCGGTAAACAGACACAGGTATTGAAAGGAATTTCTATCGAGGTAAAGCAGGGTGAATTCCTGGCAATCATGGGCCCCTCCGGCGTAGGTAAAAGTACATTGCTGCACCTGCTCGGCTCCCTCGACAATCCCGATGCCGGAGAAATTCAATACATTTACGACGGCAGTACAGTAAATTACAAAGACATGACCGACGACAACCTGGCACTGTTCAGGAATAAAACCATAGGTTTCGTCTTCCAGTTCCATCACCTGATGCCCGAATTCACTGCTTTGGAGAACATTATGATGCCGGCGCTGATTGCAGGTGTGAGCTTCGGAGAAGCCAAAAGGAAAGCTGAAGAGCTGATGGAAATAGTCGGAGTGGAGGCACGCGGCTCCCACAAACCTATGGAACTCTCAGGCGGTGAGCAGCAGAGAGTGGCAATCGCCAGGGCACTCATCAACAATCCGGTACTTGTCCTTGCCGACGAACCTACGGGCAACCTCGATTCGGGTAACTCAGCCGCAGTCCTAAGATTGCTAAAGGAATTGAAAGAAAAATACAATCTGACACTCATCGTCGCTACCCACAGCCCCGACGTGGCTGCTATCTGCGAACGTACCCTGATGATGGGTGACGGCAGGATTGTGGACGAGAAGTATAATTAGTTTACTTACCGTGGGTTTCTTATTTTTGTACGATTTTGATAACAAATTTGAAAGAAAAGGGGATTATGTTTCCTGGAATAAATGAGCAGATGGACCTGATTCGCTCTGGCGCAGTAGAGATCATACCGGAAGACGAACTGGTTAAGAAAATCGAGAAGTCCATCAAAGAAAACAAACCGATGAATATTAAGCTGGGCTGCGATCCCAGCAGGCCCGACCTGCATGTAGGCCATGCGGTCGTGCTCCACAAAATGAGGGAATTCCAGGACCTGGGACATAAGGCTATTCTCATCATCGGCGACTTCACAGCCATGATCGGCGACCCGTCCGGCAAATCCAAAACCAGGCCCCAGCTTACGATGGAGGAGACACGTATCAACGGGCAGTCTTACTTAGAGCAGGCAACACTCGTACTCAGCCGCAACAACCTCGAAGTAAGGTACAACTCCGAATGGCTCGGTAAGATGAACTTCAACGACGTCATCATCCTGTCTTCAAAATACACCGTCGCTCAGCTTCTCGAGAGGGACGACTTCTCAAAAAGGTTCCGCTCCGGCGCCCCCATCAGCGTACATGAACTGATGTACCCACTTGCACAGGCAATGGATTCTGTTGCCATTCAGTCCGACGTCGAACTGGGAGGCACAGACCAGAAATTTAACCTCCTCGTCGGCAGGGAGATACAGAGGGAGTACAATGTCGAGCCGCAGTGCATCCTCACAATGCCCATCCTCGAAGGAACAGACGGCGTCGAGAAAATGAGCAAGTCGCTCGGCAATTACATTGCCCTCACCGACACCCCTCGTGAGATGTTCGGCAAAGTGATGTCCATACCTGACGAATTGATTACCCGCTATTACAAATATGCCTCGCACACTCCCGACGCAGATGTGAAAATAATGGACGAAGGGCTGAAAGACGGAACCATCCATCCACGCAACGCCAAAGTCAAAGCAGCAATGCAGCTTGTACAGCTCTATCACAGTAAAGAAGACGCCGATGCCGCTTTCGGGGAGTTTGAAAGAATGTTCGTTAACAAGGAACTCCCGGACGAGATCGAAGAAATTGCTCTGCAGTTCGACTCACCCGTCCAGCTTGTTGCCGATGTGATTACCCTCGCAGGCATGGCGCCGTCGAAAAAAGAAGCCAAGAGGCTCATCCAGCAGGGTGGCGTTTACATCGACGGCGAGCGCGTCAACGACTCCATGGAAAGCCACGATTTCTCCGCGCCGGCAATCGTTAAAGTAGGTAAAAGAAAATTCATGAAGATTAGAATATAAGTCGTTAACTATCGGAGTTAATTGATTGATAAGGATCTACCACAACCCGAAATGCGCCAAAAGCCGCGAAGGCTTGAAATGGCTCGAAGCAAGCGGCCTGGAATATGAAGTAATTAATTACATAAGCGCACCTTTTTCCCACGAGGAGCTTAAGTCCCTGATAGAAATGCTCGCGGTCAGCCCTCTCGAACTGATCAGGAAGAAAGAGGACCTCTACCTGAAAGAATACAAGGGAAAAAGCCTCAGCGACGATGAATGGATAGGTATAATGGCCTCCAATCCGCGCCTCATCGAAAGGCCGATCGTAGTGAACGGAGGCAGGGCCGTGATTGCCCGACCACCGGAAAAAATCAAGGATATTCTCTAATTTCCATAATAAACAAAGGGAAAAGAATATGAAAAAATCAGCTTTCCTTTACATTGCGGCAGCGATTGTTGTTGCCGGAACCATGGCCCTGAGCGCCGAAGATGCGGCCAAAACGAAGAGCATATCGGTCTTCAAGAACGGCCTGGGCTATTTCGTCAAAGAGATGAAGGTAAACGTAAACGACGGGAAATATGTTTTCGAGAAGCTTCCGGTAAACACCGGTTTTGAACCGCTGAGCGAGAACACGATCAGGTACGACAATACCTACGCACCGGTCAACCCGGTACTTTTCGGTACCATCTGGTTCGCCGCTCCGAACAATACCATCAAAACCGTAAAGGCATACGACAAAAAAACTGAGAAACCCCGGCCTTTTAAAACCATGGCCGAATTCATCGAAGCCAACATCGGTAAAACCGGAAACGTCAAACTGAGTAACTTCGAAAAACCCTTCCCTGCAAAGATACTTAAAGTGGACGGCCAATTAGTAATACTCGAAAAAGACTCAAAGTGGATGGTAACAGAACTCATCTTCATCTCCAATTTCGAACTTAATGACCAGCCCGTAACCGAATTTAAAGATAAAGACATACAGAAAACGATCGAGCTGGAGTTCGAGAAATCCGCTTCGAACCAGGAAATCGATGTACTCTATATGCAGAAGGGTATCACCTGGGCTCCCAACTACCTCGTTGAACTTCTCGACGACAGCAAGGCAAGAATTACGCTGAGGGCCAGCCTCCTCAACGACATAGAGGACATCGAGAACGCCGGCCTGAACTTCGTCGTCGGTGTTCCTTCCTTCAAATTCTCAAATATTGAATCTCCGCTTCTTTCACACAATAGCGTAGCAAATTTTCTGACGGGCATGACCGGCTACGGGCCAGGCAGCGCCGATCTGAATATAATGTCAAATGCTCGTCAGGGCATGATTACCCAGGCTTATGACTATGCAGCCCCTTCGCCGGCAGAGTCTTACTCCGTCTCAATCGACAACAGCCAGAACGAGGAGTTGTTCCTGTACCGGATGGACGGTGTGAGCCTGAAAAAAGGCGGCAGAGCGCTGTACAGCATTGCCCAGTTGAACACCGACTATGAGAACCTGTACTCTGTAGAGCTGCCCCGCAACTTCAACTTTTTCAATGCACAGACCAGGAACGATCATAAAAATGACGTCTGGCGTTCCATCAAGTTCAAGAACGAGTCGAAGATACCGTTTACTACAGGTACCTGCTTCATTACTAAGCTTAACAACGGTATTTCCGAGCCTGTAAGCCAGAATGAGCTGAAATACACCCCCGTCGGCGGTTCCAATGAAGTAAAAATGACCATTGCCCCGGACATCCTTGTCACCGACTCCGAAAAAGAAACCGACAGGGCAGAAAAGGCAAAACAGTACACATACTGGTACGACGAAGTAACGATGGAAGGTAAGATCGAGATTAAGAATTACAAAGACAAAGACATTAAAATCAAGATATACCGGACAATCGACGGAGAGCTTGTGAAAAGCAACGAGGACTGGGAGTCCGAACAGCGCCTGAGTTACAACGACGCAAAGAACAAATGCAACGACGTTTACTGGGAAATCGAAGTTGACGCAAACGAAACAAATACCATCACTTACACGTATAAGATACTTGTGCAAAGGTGATTTTTGAAGAATATATTTGTAGTTTTATAAATTAAAAATACTGAGGACCTTATGAGAATAGCCGGGAAATGTTTCATGTGTTTTGTTACGGTATCTGCATTGATACTGGGAGGCTGCTCCAGCGGCGACAAGAAGAACGAAACCAAAACCAAGGTACCGCCCATCGATTTTGCGAATATGGACAAATCCGTCAATCCGGGAGACAACTTCTATATGTTCGTAAACGGCACCTGGATTAAGAATACGAAAATACCTTCGGATTACAGCGACTACGGTGTGTTCCACCAGTTGAACGACCAGAACCAGGAAGCTCTGAAAGGGATATTCGAGAATGCTTCAAAAGATAAAAATGCCAAGCCAGGCAGCGACATTGCAAAGATCGGCGCTTTTTACCGTTCCGGCATGGACACGGCAAAGATCGATGGCGACGGCATCAAGCCTCTTGCCAATGAATTTAAGATGATCGACGACATCAAGACGATACAGGATGTCCAGACTGTCGGCGCAAAATTGCACAAACTCGGAGCAGGCCCGTTCTTTGCTTTCTTCTCCAGCCAGGACGAGAAGAACAGTAAGATGATCATTGCGGGCATTTACCAGGGTGGCCTTGGGTTGCCCGACAGGGACTATTACCTCAGCCCCGACCCCCGTTCCAAACAGTTAAGGGATGAGTATATCAAGCACATGACAAAAATGTTCTCCCTGATGGGCATCGACGAAGCTACATCAGCCAAAAATGCCCAGACTGTTTTGAAAATTGAAACCGAACTGGCAAAGGGTTCCCGTACAAGACTCGAGCTTCGCGACCCGAATGCCAATTACAACAAGATGAAAACAGCCGACCTTGCAAAGCTGGCCCCTAACTTCAACTGGGCCGAATACTTCAGGAATATCGGCATTACTGACCCGGGTGAGATCGACGTAAAACAGCCCGGTTTCGTAAAAACATTCAACAAACTGATGAAAGACGTTAAACCCGAGGAATGGAAAGTGTACCTGAAATGGCATTTCCTTACTGCCATGTCGTCATATATCAGTTCAAACTTCGACAAAGAGAACTTCAGGTTCTACGGTACCGTCCTTACGGGTGCACCCGAACAGCAGCCGCGCTGGAAAAGGGTACAGTCAACAGCAAGTGGCGCTCTCGGCGAAGTTGTCGGCAAGATCTATGTAGAGAAATATTTCCCGAAAGAAGCAAAACAGAAGATGCTCGACCTGGTGAACAACCTGAAAGCATCGTTCAGGGACAGGTTCCAGAAATTATCCTGGATGAGCCCCGAAACCAAGAAGAAAGCAATCGAAAAACTCGACAAAATCATGGTTAAGATTGGCTATCCCGACAAATGGAGGGACTACGGCAAACTCGACGTAAAAGACGACTCCTACGTACAAAACGTCATGAGGTCAGCCTCCTTCGAGTTCGATTACCAGATGGCAAAGATCAATAAACCTGTAGATCTTACCGAATGGCACATGAACCCCCAGACTGTTAACGCCTATTACAATCCATCCAGCAACGAGATTGTCTTCCCGGCAGCCATACTTCAGCCTCCATTCTTCAATCTCGAAGCTGACGACGCCGTCAACTACGGTGCAATCGGTGTAGTAATCGCTCACGAGATGACGCACGGCTTCGACGACCAGGGCAGGCTCTATGACCTGATGGGCAACCTGACAAACTGGTGGACATCTGACGACTCCCTGAAATTCACCCAGCAGGTAAATGTCCTTGTAAACCAGTACAACACATTCAACGTACAGCTCAAGGACACAACCGTCAACTGCAACGGCGAGCTTACACTCGGCGAGAATATTGCCGACCTGGGCGGCCTGACGCTTGCGCTCAACGCTTTCAAGATGACTCCGCAGGGACAGAAAGGCGACACAAAAATCGATGACTATACCGGCCTGCAGCGTTTCTTCCTGTCCTACGGCCAGATGTGGCGCCAGGTCATCAGGGACGAGGAACTGATGAAACGCGTAAAAGAGGATGTACACTCACTCGGCAGGTTCAGGGTAAACGGCGTTGTCAGGAACGTACCCGAATTTTACAAAGCCTTTGACATCAAGCCGGAAAACAAGCTCTATCTCGCTGAAAAAGACAGGGCTGTAATCTGGTAATACACCGGCCGGAACATATTTTATTCCCTGTGACAGGCAGCTTCGGCTGCCTGTTCTGTTTTACGCTCCGAAGAGGAGCAGGCAGTCTGTCGGCTTGTTTGGTCATTTGGAAGTAGCGTATTTCCAGGATTCGAACTTCATATTCTTCAGGCATTCGGTTGCGGCATTGTATTTCGCTTCTTTCTTCGTATCGGCCTTTGCTTTGAAAACAAACGTCTGGCAGGCCCACTCGATTGTTAGCGTACACTCGAACGTCGGCTTGTGGTCTGAACCTGATACCGAAAAGGCAAATCCAGGTGTTTCTATTTGATGTTTTGTGCAATACTCAAGCAATTTGTTAATACTGCCCTTTTTGTTTACACTGAGCCAGGGTGCTGTTTTACAGAGCAGTGTACCGGTGTTGTTCGTACCAGTTTCATTCGTACCGGTGTCATTTGTGCCGGTGTCATTTGTGCCGGTGTCATTTGTGCCGGTGTCATTGGTACCGGTGTCATTCTTGTCTTCTTCGGCAAGATTCTCAGCTTCCTTCCGCTTTTCCCAATATATTCTGATACATTCGTTAACAGTATCGATCATTTTCCTCGAAGCCTCTTTCTTTGCAGCCTTTTTATTCGGCCCCATTGCAAACTCTTCAAATTTACTTAATTTTGTGAACAGAGTGCAGCGGCAGAATACTACAGGCTTGTCCGCGCGGCCTTTCACCTTGAAGTCGTAGGCGGGAAGGCCCCAACCTTTCTTAGACTGGCACATTTCGAGAAGTTGGCCTGTGTAGTTTGGGCCGGCTGAAGTGTCTTCCTGAATACGAAATACCGGAGGAGCCACTGTGTTGTCGGCGGCAGTGTCTGTTTTCACAGGTTCTTCTTTCGTCGTTTCGAATTCCCTGGCAATGTAGCTGTCGGAAAAATCTGTCCCGGCAGCGCCATAAGGCAGGTTGTCAAGGCAATCATCGATATTCTCCTGATCTTCACTGTCAACAGGCACTGCCTCCTGGCCCTTTTGAGGAGGCGTTACGGCAGACTGGTAAGGATCCGCCGGCAGGGGTATCTGTAAAAGTACATGAAGGAGTAAATAGAATGAATTGGCGGCAGCGTCCTTCTTCTTCAATGCATAGGAATAATGGGGCGCCTGAAAGATATTCCCGTTCTGCCGGCAGGAAGTGCGAACATGGAAATTGCCTTCGGCAGTGAAAACATCCATATGAAGTTTTTCTATTAATTTCTTTTGCTTCATCATGTTAAGCATTTCCGAGGCAGTCGATTTATAGCTTTCAAGATATTTAAGCGACGTTTTCCTGAATTCCTGCCAGCTTTCGCTCTCGCGCGGCGTCTTGAAAAGAATCCTGTAAATGGAATGGGGGTCGATTGTCATTGTTTCAAACTTAGTCTCGAGAGTGGAGCGCAGGTTTTCGGGAATGTCCTGTTCGAGGACGGCAACGCTGATCAGCGACTCGAACTTCGATTTGTCCATCTTCAGCATTCTTCCAGGTTCAGCATTCTCAAGCAGCCTGCCGATGTTAATCTTCTGGTGTTCCTTGTGGTAGAGGCCTTTGTCGATTTTGTTCTGCAGGATAATCTGATTGATCGTAGCAACCATGTCGTTAAGCGGTCCGTATTCGAAGGGATAGGCGCTGTTGTTGATGTGTGCCTTCAGGAAGGTGTGGCTGAGCAGGTCCGCCATCCTCCTGATTGGCGAAGTAATGTGCGTGTAGGCGGGAAGATTAAGCCCGTAGTGGCCAATCAACTGTGTACCGTAGTCAGCTTTGTTGAACCAGATCTGGCTTCTGCCCCTAAGCGCTTCCATATACTTCGGATTGAGAATGGCTGTATTTATCTGTTTCAGTATCTCGCTTCTGGCGGGCACATTCATGCGTGCCGTGTGGTTGCGGTAGAGCAGAGGTATATTGTTTTCGGCGCAGTACCAAGCGAGTGACTGGTTTGTCAGAATCATGAATTCCTGGATGACGATGTTGGCTTTGTGGGCCGACTCCTTCGACAGAGCCATGATGACGCCTTCTTCGTTGGTATAGATGCCCTTTTTAAGGTCGTAAATGGCTAAAGCTCCCTGTTCTCTTCTTTTATTAAGCAGGAAGTCCGCCAGCCTGTACATCTCTGTGAAATTGGCGTAGTCCGGGTCCTCGGGCTTGTTGTTGATTATGTCGTCGAATTCGTCGTAACTGAGCCGTCGTCTGTTGTGGAAAGCTTTTTCGGACAATGTGAATTTGCCGACACTGCCGTCAGGATGGATTTCCATCTCAAAGGTAATTGCCGGCCTGGTGCTTCCGCCCAACAGGCTGAGAAGGTTCTCGGACAAGAACCGGGGTAGCATGGGTATATTGTACGTTGACCGGTATATTGTCTCGGCTTTCTCAAGGGAAGTGAAAAACAGTTTGGAACCGGGTTTTACTACCGACGCGACGTCTGAGATAGACACCTGCAGCAGGTAATGGTCGCCGCTATTGACGAGACAGATGCCGTCGTCGAGGTCCATCGAAGTAGGCCCGTCGATGGTAATACCCTCGACTACCGGCCGGCCTTTGAGAAGACTGTCTATGTCTTCCGGCCTGATGAATACAGAATTGCTCTTGCTGAAAGAACTTTCGGCCATATTAAATACCTCACTGAAACTTATTTCGCTCACTCAATTTATTAATTATTTTCAAAATTTCAAAATCTATGTAAACTAATTTTCAATTATCAGCTGTTTCATGATTAAAATTAATTGAGAAAATAATTCCATTATTAACATTCTTTAATATTCCTTATATTTGCTAATTAAGTTATTGTAGTAAGGGAGACGCAACATGGAGAAAACTTCGGACCTCAGATTAGTAATCGTAACTACGGACACATACGACAACGCCCAAAACATTGCCCGGAACATCGTTTCGGAGAAGCTGGCAGCCTGCTGCACCATCATCCAGAACTGCATCTCCGTGTTCGGATGGCAAAACACGATACAGGAAAGCCACGAATATACGCTGATGATCAAGACACAGCTAAATAAATTGATAGACCTGGAAACGCGCATTCTGGAACTTCACAGCTATGAAGTACCCGAGATCATCGCTTTGCCGATTGACTACACCCATGCTTCGTACCTTAACTGGCTCAGGCAGTCGCTAAGTGAAACTCCGTAAGCGTCAGAAAGTAAGATTCATCCCTATTTTGAAATTTGTATAGGTCATCGGCGATGCAGAGTCGAAGGGCCAGTTCATGTTGCTTTTCCTGAGGTTAAACAGGATATAGGACACTGCGTATTTGACGGCCATGTTTATCACTGGGAAAGAATTGGGGTTAGACTTCAAAATCTCGTCCCCGAAGTAATCGATAGTTCTCTGGATAATAAGTTCACCCACAGCAGGCACCAGCCATTGGCCGAAGAGGAACCTGGGGTTGACGGCCATGTTCTCGACTGCCGCATTAACATGAACGATGTGGGAAAGGGAGTATATGACACCCGCCTCGCAGAATTGCCCGAAGCGCGTCGTCTCGTCGTAGTTTTTCAGTACCGGATTCTGGTCGAGGAGTGAATTGCGGCCTTCAAAATCGACTGTTGACCATATTATGCCCGAGGCATGATAGAGTGTGAGCTGCGATCCCCCTTCAAATTCATAGCCGTATCCGTTACGGTAACCGGCGCCAAACCGCCAGTTGTCAGTAGTCAGCCCTACCGGCTCGATCTGCCTTGGTTTCATGTGTGAAGACAGATTGCATGCCGTGAGGTATTCGGCAGCATAGTAATACCTGCCGGGAATGTCCTTGAAAGGGTAATACCTGCTGGAAGCATATTTCAGGTCGAGAGAGTAGGCCAAAGCAAGGTCACCGCTGTAATCGGCCTTAAGCAGGGATGGTACCGACAAGCCGTAACTGAGTTCGATCGTAGGGTAATTGATCAGGTGTTCAGGTATGTTCCAGTACTTGTCGAGTATCTTCTCTCCAAGGGTCTTTTCTTCGGGTTCCTCTTCGGCAATGGCCGCAGAGAAGCCGAGAAAAAGAATCAATAACGCTATTTTCAGACTGGAATTCAATTCACCCTTATCAATTTCTTATGCCATTATCAATTTTTATTGTGACGTATAATTCTTGAAATTAATTAATAAATAATTCAATCATGTTCCGGGTTTGAGAATAATACCCTCCGGATTAAGAAATATTTGATTCTTCATCAATTATAGTGGGTAAAATATTGTAAATATTACAATATTTCTTATATATTCTGATAATGACTTATTAAAGATATAGATATAGCAGGTATTTACACACCCCCCAACCCCCTCTTGGTAGAGGGGGAGCGTAACAACAGGTCTTAACCCCTCTAATAAGAGGGGTGGCTGCGGCAGCAGCCGGGGTGTGTCCATGAGATTTGAAAAATGTATATTTAATTTTCTTCATTATTTATCCACTACAAATAGCTAAGAGCCAAATCATTGATAAATATTTACAATTGATCAATTATCATTTATCTCAGATAATTAATAAATATATTGAACCTTTTTACATATTAATGTGTTATTCTTATCAGGAATGTTCTACAAAAAAGGAAACATAATGATGGCTATTTTTCGCACTCTATTTCTTACAGCAGCAATTACCTGTATTTGCATGTCCCTGACGGCAACAGCAGAGAATAACTGCCCCATACTCTATAACGTGCCCCATGACATTGTTGTGGCAAGAGGCGCTTCCTATTCCGACACACTGATCGCATACGATGCTGACCTTTTCATCAAGAACCTGAACGAAAGGCTTACATTCGAAGTGGTAAGCCCGAAATTCCTCACGGTCATACCGGAAAAAATTCAGGGGCCTCTGCTGGAAAAAAACGGCGACCCCCGGAAAGATACGATACTGGAAGTTGTAATATATACCGGCAGCGCCAACTGGGATGTGGACGATACCTATATCACCGATTTCAAAATCAGAGTCGAGGATGTTTACAATTGCTCCGACACCATAACGGTACCTGTCAGGTTGTGGGAACAACCTGTCTGGAGCTGCGTTCTTAATGTCGAGAACCTCCGGGGCAACGGCAAGGAGCTTACCTTCGGACAGGGCATGAACGCCACGACCGGCGACGGCACCTATGGCAGTGAAACTGGCGAATTGGACGCCATGTATGCCGAATATGAAATCCCGGCCGTCAATGAGAGCACTGTCTTCGATGCGCGCTGGACCATTCCAACCAGGACAGGAACCCTGTGGAACATCCAGCCGGGTAAGTATATGGAGATGAGCCTTTTCTGGAGAGGCACCACACTCGACAACACAAACGATACCGATGATGACACCATTCTTTTCAAATGGGACCCCGGACAGATACCCGCTGTCAAGGACGCAATCGAGAATCCATACCAGTATGTGTGGTATATCTGCGACGGCGAAACCGGGGGGCAGGAATTCAAAGTCAACATGAAAAACCTCGACGTCGTTGTTAATGAGGGTTATGTCGTAAAAATAGAAACCAAAATGACCACCCCTATTGTAACCTTGACCGCTTATTATGACGCCGACTCTTTTGTCATCAAAAATGAACCGGCTCCGGTTGGTGTCCGGCAGGAAAAGGGTTGCCGCTGCCTCATCTCTCCCAATCCCGTATCGGGAAACCTTAACCTGAGCTTCCCTGCAAACCCCAAACTTATCGAAATATTCAACAGCATCGGCATACTCATGTACAGCAGCAGCGGGGACACCGGCACTGTCCTTTCTCTCGACGTTACTGCCTGGCCTTCCGGCTCGTATTTCGTAAGAGAAGGCACTACGACAACGCCGTTCATAAAGAATTAAACCCTATCCGGCTCCGGCAATTGAACAAGGGGCAGTTGTCCCTTGTTCACACAGTACTGTGAGTATGCAACTGACTCTTCCGAAGGTTCCATACCTTCGGAAGGTTGAAGCGTAAGGCTCCACCTGAATCCACCCCATTGGGGAGGACTTGAAGAGCCGCTGTTTCTTTCCCCATTCAATTCCATAATCTTACCGCCGTTAGGCCAAATCTGAGAAATATTAAAAAATAATAATTATTTATTGCTATTGTTGCCGGAATTGATTAAATTAATTTTAATTAATTAATTGTATGCTTATTCTGAATTGTATTTTGAAAAAAATGAATGTTGAACAACTCTGGTATATGATAATGGAACAGCAAAACCGCCTGAAAACCGCCCTCACGGCAGTCATTGTTTTCTTTTGTGCCGCCGGCGTCCTGTTTGCCGAATACAGCCCGACAATCACATACACGGCGCACAGCATTGCCGTCATGAAAGGAGGCAGCTTCAACGACCGCATTTTCGTCAGCGACTCCGACCTTTTCAAGTCCGACAGGCAGGAGAAACTGAAAATTGAGGTACTCAGCCCTTCGGGCATCGACGTCTCACCCGATTCCATCGTAGGGCCTCTTACCGGCTACACCGACACCCTGATACAGGTGGTGCTCCAGTGCGACAAGTGCAACTGGCAGCATGACGTCAACTACGGCGTAGTCATTACTGTTAGAGTGTACGACAAGGAGGCAAATTACGTGGACCTCCCGATCAACGTTACCATGTACGAACCCGTATTGTGGAAATGCAAGATGACGGTGGAGAATTTCAAGGCTACCAACAGCCGTGAACTGGTCTTCGGCCAGGCGCAGGAAGCGACGACCGGCTGGGGAGACGACGGCAATCCCGAGGGAAAGCTCGACTCGCAATTCGTAGAACAGGAACTCCTGCCGATGCAGCCGAAAATCAGCTTCGACGCCCGCTGGACCATTCCCGGTACCGACGGCACCTTGTGGAACATACAGCCGACCTTACACAGGACTTACATATTCAAAGGCAGTTCGGTTGACCTGGCGACAGAATCGAACAAAGACACGATGGTCTTCAGGTGGTACCGTTACGACATACCCGACACGACTGACGCCTCAAAGAATCCCAACGCATACAAATGGTATATATGCGACGGGGAGACAGGAGGGCAACAGTTCAAATTCAACATGAGGACACTGGCTTCCATGGTAAGTTCCAAAGGCATTGCACAGATGGCCAGCAGCAACAATATCGCAGAGCTGACAGTGTTCGGCGCTGCCTGGTCATTCATCATCAAGAACGAGCAGAACAGCCTCGATGTGCCCGAGAGCGGAACAGTCCGCCGTTTCACCCTCGCGCCCAATCCTGCATCTTCAACCCTGAACCTCCTGTCCGACATTCCACCGGACAGGGTGCAGATTTTCAACAGCATCGGCATGATTGTGTACAGCAGCGCTGGTGTGGAAAGCGGCTCATCTATAGACGTGTCGGCACTGCCTCCGGGACTGTATTATGTCAGCGGTGTTTTCGCGGGCAGCGCCGTAGTAATGCCCTTTGTAAAGGAGTAAGGACAGAATAAGGGAATACTATTCATGCAGACTTTGAGATGGACTCCACCTTAGAGGTAGAATCCTTCTAAAAATCGACCGGAATGCTCCACCCCACCTAAATCCTCCCCATTGGGGAGGACTTTGAGAAGAAGCTGAGCCAAAGCGGCTTTCCCCTCCTTGGACAAGGAGGGGGCAGGGGGTGGTTGGACTTCTCCAGTTCATGCATTTTATCGAGTTCGTAAAGAATGACAACCCCGTAAACGCTTCAACCTTCTGAAGGTTTCAACTCTTCGGAAGGGGCAATCTTTTTTTCCCCACACCTTAAATTAACCGTTTGTCCTATTAGGATCAAACGACTGATTAAGGGGGTGGGCTATTAGCTCAAAGTCCTGGCAACAGACTGCTAAACATGAAAACATCATGGCGAGAGTTATGATTATTTTCTTCATTTGCTTAGCCCTCCTTCACAATTTTATA
>CAZWLN010000029.1:0-54823 GCA_964634885.1 uncultured Hyphomicrobiales bacterium
GCTGGTTGTCGGTGGCTGGTTGCTGGTGGTCAGTGGCTGGTGGTCGGTGGCTGGTGGCTGGTGGTCGGTGGCTGGTTGCTGGTGGTTAGTGGCTGGTTGCTGGTGGTCGGTGGCTGGTTGCTGGTGGTCGGTTGCTGGTGGTCGGTGGTCGGTGACTGGTGATTGGTGGCTGGTGGTTAGTGGCTGGTGGTTAGTGGCTGGTTGCTGGTTGTCGGTGGCTGGTGGTCGGTTGCTGGTAGGGTGTAAATAATGATTTTTTTATAGATTTTTTGAAAAGATTATGAAAAAGTTATACTTAGCGGCATTCATTCTATTGTGCTTAATGGTAGTATATTTACTATTTGAAATTCATGTTTTTGACTATTCAAATAATATTGAATTGTATTCAATATACTTTCTTGTTGTCTTGTTGATTAACTGGTTTCTAATTGGGAAAAAAGAGAATCGAAGAAAAGCGTTAAGCATTCTAATGTATATTTCCGAGGTTTGTTTCTTTCTGTATTTATTATTTGTGTGGCAATTGTATGATGATTCGTTTCATCAGTACAAATTATTTGTTTTACCGGCAAATGTTTTATTATGTATCAATTGTTTTTTGATGTTTAAAACTAATATTGATAATGCAAAAAGGAAAAAGTCCGATCAGCCCTCTGTTTTTCCTGAGACGAAGTAAAGAGACCAGTTGAAAAATTGGGTTGAAGAGTCATATTAGGGTAATAAAAAAAGCAGTACGCCTGCAGGGATTCGAACCCCGAACCTCCTGATCCGTAGTCAGGTGCTCTATCCAATTGAGCTACAGGCGCTTATAAATAGACTACTACTGTGCTTTTTCTTTCTTCAGCGAAAATACATATTTCGAAAGTGAAGACTTCTTGTTTGCAGCCATATTCTTGTGGAATACGCCTTTAGCGGCTACTCTGTCAAGGATGCTTGCTGCTTTCTTCAAATTCTCAAATCCTTCGTCGAAAGTCTTCGATTCCCTTACCGCCCTGATTGCCAACTTCGCTGATTTCTTGTTCAGCCTGTTGTAAAGCTTATTTTTTCTTGTCTGCCTTATGCGCTTTATCGCCGATTTATGGTGCGCCATATAACCTTAACTATATTAATAAACAAATTTTTACGAACTACAAAAATATAACATTTTATCTTTTTATCAAAATTTTTCTTCTAAAAAATATTTCCACAGACAAACTGAAGGAAGAATTGTCCGGTCGATGGTTGGCCGGTGTTAAAGGCCAGGGGGAGTCTGCCGGTTTCGTCATAGCAACGATAAAGTGCAGGCGTTGCAAGAGTTAAAGCCAGGTCGGCTTCTGTTCCCGGAATGATGGCATTGCCGTTTTTGCTGCCGACAATCCGGTCTCATTATTATTTTTAAAAAAGAAAATTTCTCTTTATTAAGTGAGGCGAAAATCATATATTGTCGGGTATAAAAAAATTCTTTGAAATAGTTGTTATCAACACATTATTGGAGGGCTGCCCCATGAAATTTACGAAAGAGTACAACGTGTTGGTGATTGCGGGACAGTGGAACAGGAGCATCTTCAGCTCTGACTGGGTCAAGAAATACCTGCTTCCCGACGAGGACCTGCAAGTCGAATACCCCATGGATGTGGACGGATTCTACAGGATATCCACTCCCGAAATGCGCATCTATACCTGGGAGAACAAGCTGTTTTTTACTATATGCAAGCATGAAGACAGTGTGTTTTACAAGGTACGGGACATTGCCCTGAAAATTACAGACCTGCTGCCTCACACTCCAGTCTCTGCCTTCGGCATCAATTATATCTTCGAAGCCCCCCTTAAAGGAAAGCTGGAAGAGGTTTTCAAACTCGCTGACGAACCCGAGTTCATCACACAGAAGTTTCCCTACCAGACCCTGTGCATCAAACGCAGCTTCCAGGTGAATAACCACACCCTGAACATGTCTTTGAGCAAAGTGGAGAAAACATGCCGCATGGAGTTCAATTACCATTACCCGATTGAGAATCTGGACGACTTCAGGGAACGTTTTGAAAACGAACTGTTCATGAAACTGAAAGCGGACACTCTTCTGCTGATAAAAGAATTGTACGGGCTGACTTTGTAGTATTGAAGTATTACTGATTTTTTTTTGAATCGCCTCTGAAACAGGCGCCGATTGAGCGTACAACTGCTGTTTTCCTGCGGCAGGAGAGGGTGGCCGTCGGTTTTAGCAGCCCAATAATTTCAGCATTCCCGAAGAAAAAATGAATGCCGATGAAAATTTGATTTGACTATTTTAAATTAAATCATTAATTTTGTTGTTCTTATTTGAAAATAAGTTGTAAATATAAGGAATAAATAAAATGGCAAGAAGATGTGAAATAACAGGAACGACAGTGATGACGGGTAACAATGTCTCACATGCCCACAACAAAACAAGACGCCGTTTCCTGCCCAACCTGCAGAAGAAAAGAATCTGGCTGCCCGAGGAAAAATGCTTTGTAACAATCAAAGCTACTGCCAAGGCTCTGAAAACAATTGATAAGATCGGATTCAAAGCTGCCGTCAAGAAATACCAGGCAGACTAAGATTTTCAAATCTAACAAAAGAAGCCTCTCATTACGGGAGGCTTTTTTTGTATATATACCCTTCTTCCTTACTTCTCCCCGAACTTCATTCCTTTGTCCATACGCTCTAAGAACGACTCAATTCTTGCCGACCTGGTCTCAGCCTTTTTTGCCGACCCGATCCAGCGGATATATTCTTTCCTGTTAGTGTAAGACATCTTTTCGTAAAACGCCTTTGCTTTAGGCGCCTGTTCTAACCTTTCCGACACGTCGTCGGGAACGTCAACGGTTCTTTCTTCGCTGTCTCTTGTAACTTCTACCACTACCTCGTCGCCAAATGTTTTATTCAGTTTTGATCTTATGTCTTTTGTGATGCCGAGCAGGTGGCAGCCGGAACCCATCTTTGCCAGGCTTCCGCGGTACCCGATTGTACCGTCGAATAATGCTTTGATCTTAACCTGGCCTTTTACGCCGTACAACTCCTGAACGTCGAAAGGAAACCTGATATAGGCCCCGTCGATGTCAGGTGTCTTCTCGATGGTTGCCGTAAAATGTACTCTCTCGCCTGCTATTGCCATTGCTTTCACCCCTGCATCAAATGAAAAAGGGTACACTCCTTTGCAGAAGAGTACCCTTTGTATCAATTCGTTAATAACTGCTATTCATTGTCGCTGAAGTCGAAGGTCATCAACTCCGAAAGGTCATCGTGTCCGCCGCGTGTGTCCTTTGGCTCGCTGCTATGATCGTCTTTACGCTCGCGGGGTTCATGGCGGTCTTCCCTGTGCCTGTCGTCACTGTGTTCCCTGTCGGGCCTGTCGTCCCTGCGGTCACGGTCGGGCCTGTCGTCCCTGCGGTCGCGGTCGTGCCTGTCGTCCCTTCGGTCGCGGTCGTCTCTGCGGTCGCGGTCGTACCTGTCGTCCCTTCGGTCACGGTCATACCTGTCGTCCCTGCGCCTGTCGTCTCTGCGGTCGCGGTCGTCTCTGCGGTCACGGTCATACCTGTCGTCCCTGCGTTGAGGCCTGCCGCCGTCCCTTGAACCGGGCCTGCCGCCCCTGTCTCTGCTGCCGCTGTCACGGCGTTCTCTCATGTATGTGGACGGGTCGTCGCTTTCGACAGCTTTGATGCTCAGGTCGAACTTGCCTTCGCGAGTAATGCCGATGAGCCTGACCTCGACGCTGTCGCCTGCACTGTACTGGCTGGTGAAAGCCCTGGGGTTGTCGCCGGGAATCTGGGACAAGTGAACGAGGCCTTTTTTCTTGGGAAGGAATTCAACGATTAAACCGAGTCCTTCTCTGGCTTCCAGTACTGTGCCGGTGTACAGGTCGCCGACAGCGGGTTTCTTGATAATTGAATTTATTATCTGGACTGCCATGTCGCTGGCTTCCTGGGAAGTGGCAGCGATGATGACGGTTCCGTCGTCGTCGATGTTGATGTCTGTGCCGGTCTTGGCAACAATGCCCCTGATGGTTTCGCCGCCGGGCCCGATGATGGCGCCGATGGTGTCAACCGGTACGGATATTATTGTAAACCTGGGGGCAAAGGGTGACAGTTCGGTGTTGGGTGTGTCGATGACTTCGTCCATCTTGTTAAGGATGTGCATCCTGCCGTCGTGTGCCTGGAGCAGCGCTTTTCTCATAATGTCGATGGAGATGCCTTCGATCTTGATGTCCATCTGGCATGCCGTGATGCCGTCCCTGGTGCCTGTAACCTTGAAGTCCATGTCGCCGAGGTGGTCTTCGTCGCCTAAGATGTCGCTCAGTATGGCAACCTGGTCTCCTTCTTTGATGAGTCCCATTGCGATGCCGGAGACTGCTTTCTTCATCGGCACACCGGCCTGGAAGAGTGCAAGGCTGCCTGCGCAAACGGTTGCCATCGACGATGAGCCGTTAGACTCGAGTATGTCGGAGACTACCCTGAGTGTATATGGGAATTCGGATTCGGGAGGAAGCATATTCTTCAGTGCTCTTTCTGCAAGGTTACCGTGGCCGATCTCGCGCCTGCCGAGGCCGAGCCTCTTGACTTCACCCGTCGAGAAGGGGGGGAAGTTGTAGTGAAGCATGAACCTGTTGGTGAAGACGGGAAGCAGGCCGTCGATCATCTGCTGGTCGTTTTTGGAGCCAAGAGTGAGGGACGTCAGACTCTGTGTTTCGCCGCGTGTGAACAATGCCGAGCCGTGAGCCCTGGGCAGGATGCCCGTTTCGATTGTAATTGGCCTGACAACATCGAGCTGTCTGCCGTCGAGGCGTTTGTGGTCTTCGAGGATCATCCGGCGCATCTCATATTTCTCAATGTTGTCGAGGATGGTGTCCGTATTTTTCTCGAAATTGAAGTCTTCCCAGCCTTCTTTTTCGGAATAGTCTGCCTTGACTTTCTCCACAGCCTTTTCTCTCAGGGCTTTTCTGGTGGCCGAGCGTTCTTTCTTGGTCGTAACCTTTTGTATATATTCGGTGAGTTCGGGAGTAATGAATTCCCTGATGTTATCGACGAGTTCCTGTGGAGGCTGGTTTTCGGCATATTCTCTTTTTTCTTTGCCGGCGAGTTCCAGGAGCTGCAACTGCAGGTTGTTCAATATTTTAATGTTCTCATGTGCAAATTCGAGGGCTTCGAGGAATTCTTCCTCTGTAATCTCTTTACATTCGCCTTCAACCATGTTAATGGAAGTAGTGGTTCCTGAAACCGTTAGGTCAATGTCCGATTCTTTCAATTGTTCAACGGAGGGGTTGATGATCAGCTGACCGTCAATCCTGCCGACAGTTACTTCCGAGATGGGGCCGTTGAAGGGTATGTCCGAGATGAGGAGTGAGGCGGAAGCGCCTACGGCTCCCAGGACGCCCGGGTCAACATCGGGATCGAATGAGTAAACTGTTGCAATGATCTGTGTCTCGTAGCGCCATGTTTCGGGTACAAGCGGCCTGATGGGCCTGTCAATCAATCGTGCTGATAATACTTCGCGGTCAGAAGGTCTGGTCTCTCTTTTCATGAATCCCCCGGGGATTTTGCCGGCTGAAGCGGTTTTCTCTCTGTATTCTACCTGGAGGGGTAAATAGTCGATCTCGGGGCTTTCTTTTTCGGATGCTGTTGTTGTAACGAGTACCATTGTGTCGCCGCAGCGAACTAACACGGAACCGCCGGCGAATTTGGCCAATCTGCCTGTCTCAAGCGAGAACTCTTTGCCGTGGAAATCGACGCTTACTGTTTGTTTACTCATAGTTTTTCCAATAATTCTAAAACTGTCTATAATTAACTACCCTGTGCGGACGTGGCCGGCTACAGGGTAACTGACTTTCATAATATATTACCGATGGCTTTCGGCGTTTTGTATTCTCCCTGAAAACGGGATTCTAAAAAAAAAGCGATGAGTACAATTGACACCGCTTTTGATAAGAAAAAATTTTGACGGCGCTGTCGCCGCCGCTGCTCTATTTCCTCAGCGAAAGCTGAGCCAATATCTGACGATACCTGGTGATATCTGTCCTGGCGAGCCAGCTCAACACTTTACGTCGCTTGCTGACAAGCTTGATCAGGCCTCTCCGGCTGGAGTTGTCTTTTTTGTGCTTCAGCAGGTGCTCGGTAAGCTCGGTTATTCTTTCGGTAAGCAAAGCTACCTGTACTTCTGCTTTACCTGTATTTGCAGCTTCTTCACCGAATTTCTTAATTATTTCTTCTTTTTTTCCCTTATTAATCATTTTCTCATACCTATTTTTTTTTGATATTAAAGAATTACAAATATAAGTATATTTTTTCAACCGGAAAAATTATTTTTATATATTAGCTCAATGAATTCATTACATTTATCCCTGTCGGCTTCCAACTGGTTCAGAAATACTTCTAAGTTCGGGAATTTTTGTTCTCCGCGAAGGAATTTCAGGAAATTCACGGTTACCGTCTTGTTGTATATATTGCCGGTGAAATTCAACAGATGGACTTCCAAGGTGCGGAAGGAGTCGTCTGTGAAGGTAGGCCTGGTGCCGATGTTTGCCATCCCGAAATAAAGGTCGCCGTTTATCTGCATACTGACAAAATACACTCCGTTGCCCGGCAGCAGCTTGTTCGGATGGGAAGACTGTATGTTCGCTGTCGGGAAACCCAGTTTGGCGCCACGGTGGTCGCCGCTAACGACTTTACCTTCGAGGAAGTATTCATAGCCCAGCATGGAGTTTGCTTTTTCAAGACTGCCTTCGAGAAGCTCGTGCCTGATCTTTGTGCTCGATACCGAATTGTCGTTCTCGCTGTACTGGGAAAGCCTCTCTACTTTGAAGTCCAGTTCCCTGCCGAGGTTGTCCAGCAGGTCGCTGTTGCCCTGCCTGTCTTTGCCGAAGAAATGGTCATAGCCGATGAGTATCCTGCTCATTCCGACTTTCTCGCAGAGGTATTGCCTGACAAAGTCTTCGGGCGAAGTACGCGAGAATTCATAGGAAAAAGGAATGATCAGCACTTCTTCGACACCAAAACGCTCGAACAGTTTTAACCTTTCCTGTATTGTTGTTAACAGGTATATCGGTTTCCTGTCGTTTGTCTGGAGTACTGTCTGGGGGTGGGGATGAAATGTCAGCGCTATTGCACGGCAGCCTTCCCGGCGGGAAACTTCTGTAAGCCTGTCGAGGACAATCCTGTGTCCCTTGTGCACGCCGTCGAAAGTACCGATTGTCAATACGGTCCTCGGGTCCTTCCTGATTTCTTCGAATGATTTATGTACTTTCATTTCTTTTCAGCTATTTATATTATTATTTATCCTGAAATGTTAAGTCGTTTAAATTTTTAATTTCTTGTATGGTAAGAGCGTCGTTCACCGAAAAATCGCCGATGGAAGTACGGCGCAGGGCGTAGAGATAGCCGCCGCAGCCGAGTGCAGCGCCAATGTCCCTTGCCAGGGAACGGATATAGGTGCCTTTGGAACAATTGACGTCGAAGCTGACGTAAGGCAGGTCGATGTTGATATTCTCGTAACCGTGAATCTCGATCTCAACCGGGTTCATCCTGACTTCTACATTCTTCCTGGCGAGTTTGTAAGCCCTTTTGCCGTCGATTTTCTTTGCGGAGTAGGCAGGAGGCTCCTGAAGTATCTTGCCGCGGAATTGCCCTATTGCTGCATTTATGTCTTCCCTGGCAAGTCCGGAGCAGTCGGTTATGTTCTCCTCTTCTGTTTCTCTGTCGAGGGAGGCAGTAACAGCCCCGAGCTTGACGACGGTGCGGTAGGTCTTGTTCATTCCCTGGTATTCGGATATTGAAGTGGTGGCCTTGTGGAAGAATACCATCAGCAGTCCGGTGGCGAGTGGGTCGAGAGTGCCAGCATGGCCGGCTTTTTTGATCCTTGTTATTCCTCGTAGTTTGGCGATTACATCGAAGGAAGTCCAGTCCTCGTCTTTGTCAACAAGGACCGCTCCGCCTTCGGAAGCAGCAGTTTCAAGCCATTGCATGTAATTGTCTTTATTTTTTTGGGTCAGGAACAGCACTATAGTATCTTGTTAACACGGGATGATGGTTTACAGGCGCCTCATTCGGGCTTGTCTTCTTTTTTTACCGAATTGAGCAGGTCCTGGATGTGTTCAATCTGGTCGAGGGTGTCGTCTATGAAAAACCTGAGGTCGGGCGTAAAGCGAAGTTTGATTTTTGCTCCGACTTCAGCCCTGATGTGGCTTTTCTTTTCTTCCAGCTTGTCTATAATGGTTCCGGGGGATACGTCGCGACCGTAGAAACTGAGATAGACCTTCGCTGTCTTCAGGTCGGGAGACAAACGGACGCTCGTAACGGTAACGAGTGCGCCCGGATAGTATTCCCTTGCCAGATCGCTGATGGGCCTCACCAGAATCTTCTTTATTGTGCTTGCAACTTTTTCTGTCCTGATCGACATAGCGCATTTATCGGTAATTAGGTAATAGTTCTTTTAACTTCAGTCAGCTTGTATGATTCGACTATGTCGCCGACATCGAATTCGTGGAAACCGTCGAACATGAGGCCGCACTCGTAGCCGCTGTCAACTTCTCTTACGTCGTCCTTGTTACGTTTCAGCGAATGGAGAGTACCGTTGTACATCGGCAGGCCGTCGCGCAAAACGCGTACCCTGTCGTTCCTGGTAATCTTGCCGTCCAGTACATAGCAACCTGCGATGTACCCGGATTTGCTGATCTTGAATACTTTCCTGATTTCTACGGTTGCTGTAATGTCTTCCCTCGTTTCGGGTGTCAGCAGGCCTTCGAGTGCCAGCCTGACTTCGTTGATACAGTCGTAGATGATGTTGTACAGGCGGATGTCCACAGCTTCGGTCTCTGCAAGCTTGCGTGCTTTCGTTGTGGGGGAGACCTGGAAACCGATGACTACAGCGCCGGAAGCTACTGCAAGCATTACGTCGGATTCGCTGATGGGGCCTACACCCTTGTGTAGTATTACGACCCTGACTTCGTCAGTGCTGAGTTTCTGCAGCGAGTCGCTGAGAGCTTCGACAGAACCGCTCACGTCGCCCTTGATGATGAGGAAGAGTTCTTTCACGCCGCCGACTTTGATCTGTTTCGAAATATCGTCCAGTGTCACGTGGCGTACCATGCGGAATTCCTGTTCTCTCTTGCGTTGGGCGCGTTGTGTCGCGATGATCCTTGCTTCGATCTCGTTCTGGACAATTGTCAGGATGTCGCCTGCCTGGGGAAGTCCGTCAAAGCCAATGAGCCTGACAGGATCTGCTGGGCCTGCTTCTTCCACTTTGTTCCCGCGTTCGTCGAACATTGCCCTTACTCTGCCGGCGAACACACCGCAGACGAAAGGATTGCCGATCTTGATGGAACCTTTTTGTACGATAATTGTGGAGACGCAGCCGAAGCCTTTGTCCATATTGGCTTCGACAACGGCAGCCCTTGCCAGTCTGTCGGGATTGGCCTTCAGGTCGAGCAATTCTGCTTCGAGAAGTATTTTCTCGAGAAGTGTGTCCACGTTCATGCCGCTTTTAGCGGAGAGTTCGACACTTTGGTAATTGCCGCCCCAGTCTTCTACGAGGATGCCGTGGTCTGTAAGTTGTTGTTTGATCCTGTCGGGGTTAGCGTCAGGTTTATCCATTTTATTGATGGCAACGATAATCGGCACATTGGCAGCCTGAGCGTGGCTGATTGCCTCGATGGTCTGTGGCATGACGCTGTCGTCAGCGGCAACGACCAGGACAACGATGTCGGTAACCTGGGCGCCCCTGGCACGCATAGCCGTGAAGGCCTCGTGGCCGGGAGTATCGATGAAGGTGATATACTTTCCGTTGGGGAGTTCCACCTGGTATGCTCCGATGTGCTGTGTGATGCCGCCGGCTTCGCCTGCCACTACGTTGGCATGGCGGATATAGTCCAGCAGCGATGTCTTGCCGTGGTCAACGTGGCCCATGATCGTAACGATTGGCGGCCTGGGAACGAGGGTTTCCGGGTCGTCTTCTTCGTCATCGATGATCTGGATGGCCTGTTCGTCCATAAATTCTATTTCATAGCCGTAGTCGTCGGCAATAAGTATGATCGTATCTTTGTCGAGCCTTTGGTTAATGGAAACCATGAGGCCGAGTTCCATACATTTCAATATAATTTCATTTGCGGAGACTTCCATCAGGCCGGCAAGATCGCTTGTAGTAACGAACTCGGTCAGGTTGAGTATCTTCGACTCCCTGTCGATCTCCTCCTGCTTCTTCATTTCTTTTTCTTCTCTTTCGAGGCGTTTTTTCTGTCTCAGTTTGGAACGTTGGCTGGTTGTCGAAGACAGTTCCATGTCCGAAAGTGTCTTCTTGATTGCTGCGTCAACTTCTTCGTTGCTGACCATATCCCTGGCGGACTTCTTCTTTTTCTTGTTGCGGTCGCCTCTGCCGGCTGTTGCTGCCTCGCCTTCGCCGCCGAACCTGCCTTTTTTCTTCTTGCCTTTTTTAGCTTTTAGTGCTACGGGCAGCAGTTCGTCTTTGTCGGGTTCTTCTTCGAACTTGCCTTTCTTCTTTGGCTTCTTGTCCTTCTTGAACTTCTTATCCTTGTCGGTTTTCAGGTCGATCTTTCCGACGATTGTCAGGCCTTTAAGTTTTGGCGTGTCTTCTTCTTCGTCATACTCGACTTCGGCAACCTTGCGGCGTTTTTTCTTTTTCTTGTGAAGTTTCTTTGTTCCCGATTCATCATCGGTTTCTTCCGTGCGAACGGCTGCAGGTAACTCTGCCCGGTCGGCTGCCGCTGCTTCTGTTCCGGTATCTTCTTTTATTTCAGTTTCTTCTATGATCTCGGTTTTCTGCTTATGTTTAACTTCGGTTTTTTCGGGTTTCCCGGTATCCATTCTGTCAGTTTCGGCTTCATTGACTGTCTTCATGTCAGCATCGGCTTTTTTCTGATGCTCAGGTATCTGGGACTCTTTTGCCTTGCCATGAGGAGCGGGTTCAGCTTGCTTCTGATCTTTCCTGCCTTTTTTGTCTGTCTTGAATTTGTCGAGGTCGATGATTATCCGTTCCTCGGATTTCTCCTTAACAGGTTCGGTTTTCTCTTCGACTTTTACGGTAACAGGTTCTTCGTGGATGGTTTCAATCTCAGGTTCTTTCTTCTTAGCTTCGACTACCTTTTCCTCTATCTCAATTTCTTCGGGAACAGGAACTTCAGCTTCATCTTTTTCTTGTTTCGGTACCCTGATTTGCTTATGCTTTTCAAGTTTTTGCCTCTGTTTGTCGACAGCCAGCTTTTCTTTCTTGAATTTATCATAAATAAGGTCAACCATTTCACCTGTAAGATTGGCAGTAGGCTTGTTTTCAACCTGGAAGCCCCTTGCCTGGAGAAATTCAATTATGGCATCCTTACCAATGTTGATGTCGGATGCTATTTTAAATAATTTTACGCTTTTACTGGCAGTCATATGCCTCTAACTTAATAATAATCAATAAATTACCTATATATTGTGTTATCCTTCAGATCCATCGGATTCTTCTTCGTCTTCCGAATCTTCGTCATCTTCCGATTCTTTCTTTAATTCAGCTGCTTGTATATTATTAATAATATTGACGATCTCGTCGGATTCATCTTCATCGAACTCGGTAAGTATGATTTTCCTTATTTCAAGCAGCAGGTCTTTAGTCATGCCTTCGAGTTCAAGCAGCCTTTCGGGTTCGGCTTCGAGGAATTCCCTAGCGGTTTCGATGCCGTTTTCGATGAGTGTCTCGAGCAGTTCTTCACCCAGTTCTTCGGAGAATTCTTCGAGGTCGATGTCTTCGCCGCCTTCTTTGACTAATGTGATGGAGAAACCGGTGAGTTTTGAAGCAAGCCTTACGTTCTGCCCGTTTTTACCGATGGCAAGAGATACCTGGTCGTCGGGGACGATGACGGTGGCGCTTCTTGTGTCTTCGGAAATTGTAATTTCTTTAATCTTTGCCGGTGAGAGCGAACGAGCAATGTACACCATCATGTTGTCCGAGTGTTCGATCAAGTCTATGTTCTCATTGTTCAGTTCTCTTACGATGGAGTGGATGCGGATGCCTTTCATGCCGACGCAGGCGCCGACGGGGTCAACCCTGTCGTCGAAGGAGGTAACAGCCACTTTGGAGCGCTCGCCCGGGTCGCGGGCAATGGCTTTGATCTGGATGATGCCGTCGTATATTTCAGGGATTTCAATCTCAAAAAGCCTTTCGAGAAATTCTTCGGAGGAACGCGACAGTATTATTTCCGGCTGACCGGAAGCGCCTGTTCTCCTGACTTCTTTAAGGATGGTTTTGATGGACTGGTTCTTCCTGAACCTGTATGGTTCGTTGGGGATCTGTTCTTCGCGCGGGAGAATCATTTCCACTTTGTTGTGGAGGATCAATATATTGTTGCGGCGCACCTGGTAGATCTCGCCTACGATTATCTCTCCGACTTTGCCGATATATTCGTTGTACAGGTTGTCTTTTTCAATTTCCCTTATTCTTTGGTTAAGGTTTTGAGCAGCAAGAGTAATGAGCCTTCTCCCGAAGTTGTCGGAAATATTGTCGAGAGTGATTTCCTCGATGAATTCGTCGCCGATGTCATAGTGATCTTCCTCGCCTCTTTCCACGGCTTCTTCCAGGGAGACTTCGAGAATCGGGTCCTCGACGTCTTCTACGATAGTTCTCATGAGGTATATTTCAACGTCACCCTTGTCCATGTTGACGATGATCTCGAAGTTCGCTTCCTGGCCATATTTCTTGCGGACCAACATGGACAGGGTCTCTTCTACAATACCCTGTAACAGGTCGCGGTCAATATTCTTTTCTTTAGCCATCTCGGCAAAAGCTTCGATGATGGTTTTCTTGTCTGCTCTAAATTTTGCTCTTCTTCTTGGCATTAACCTGTTGCCTCATTTAGTCTTAAAACATTCAGATAGTTAATTATTTCAATATCCTTCGTTCTTCTTTAATAATAAAAAGTGGGCTATTGCCCACAAAGAACTATGCAAAATTAATAACTTTAAGCTATTAATTCAAATATCTTAAACAAAATTACAAAATTTCTTAATGTATAACGTTTAAAATTTTTAATTTACGTATTCGACTAAGACGATAAATTTTTGAAAATTTACTTTATTCTTGGGGTAAAGAATGGCGTATAAAGAATTGGATATATATGGATTAGATGAACTGTTTACCGGCGAAGAGAAGTTGATCAGGGATTCTGTCCGGAGTTTCACCGACAATGAGGTAATTCCTGTCATCGAGAAATATTACATGGAAGGTAAAGCGCCCCTGGAGTTGACGGCGAAGATGGCTGAACTGGGCCTGTTCGGCATTACCATACCCGAAGAATACGGGGGAGCGGGCGCCAATTATACTTCTTACGGGCTGGCGATGCAGGAATTGGAGAGGGGAGACTCTGCAATACGCTCTACTGCGTCAGTCCAGAATTCCCTGGTGATGTATCCAATTTTTCAATACGGTTCCGAGGAAATTAAGAGGTACTGGCTTCCCAGGCTTGCCTGTGCAGAAGCAATGGGCTGCTTTGGCCTGACGGAACCTGACTTCGGTTCCAACCCTTCCGGAATGCTGACAACAGCAGTGAAAACCGATGGAGGCTATCTCCTGAACGGTGCAAAAATGTGGATTACCAATGGAACCATTGCCGATGTTGCCGTCGTCTGGGCAAAGTTGGACGGCGTTGTCCGCGGTTTCCTTGTGGAAAAGGGCACCAAAGGATTTACTGCTCCTGAGATGACCGGGAAGCATTCGCTCAGGGCTTCGGTTACTTCCGAATTGATATTCCAGGACTGCGAGGTTCCCGAGACAAATATACTGAACGTCGTTGGGTTGAAGGGGCCTCTGAGCTGCCTCAACCAGGCGCGCTACGGAATTGCCTGGGGCGCTGTCGGCGCTGCACTTGCGGTCTATGATTCTGCCCTCGGCTATTCTTTGTCCAGGATACAGTTCGACAAACCGATTGCTTCGTTCCAACTGGTTCAGGAAAAATTAGTTTGGATGGCGAACGAGATTACGAAAGCGCAACTGATGAATCTTCGACTTGGCAGGCTGAAGGATGAAAACAGGGCTGAGCCTCACATGATCTCTATGGCTAAGCGTAACAACGTACATATGGCGCTCGAATCTGCAAGGATGGCACGCGAGATTCACGGCGCCAACGGCATTCTCGGCGAATATCCGGTAATGAGGCATGCTGCCAACCTTGAATCGGTAAAAACATACGAAGGTACCCACGACATTCACACTTTGATACTTGGGGAGCACCTGACGGGAATTTCTGCTTTTAAATGATTGGGAACGATGAACGAAGAATATAAAGACATAAGGAATGAAATTGACAGGATTGACGAATCGATTGCCGATTTGCTCAATCAGAGGTTCACTCTGGCCCGGAGGATAATCGACGACAAGATCTCGCGTAAGGTACAACTGAACGACAAGGAGAGGGAGTACGATATCATCAACAGGGCAAAGATATCATCGGGAGACCCTTTGTTCAAGGACCTGATCGAGAAGATTTACCGTAATATTTTTACCTATTCCAAATCTCCGGGCATCAACGAGAACCAGCCGGGCAGCCTCCAGGACGTAATCAACACTGCACCGCTGCTGATTGCCGGCCCTTGTGCCGTCGAGAACAGAGAGCAGATATTCGGCCTTGCAGAATATCTTTCGGCCATCGGCATCAAAGTGCTGAGGGGCAGCGCTTTCAAGCCGAGGACCAATCCGGTTTCTTTCCAGGGGCTGGGCGCTCCGGGCCTGGACCTCATCAGGGAGGCAGCAGATAAAAATAATATGTTCCTCATCAACGAGGTCGTCGATTCCGAACAACTTGAAACATACTATGATAAGATCGACATCATCCAGATTGGTTCCCGCAACATGACTTCCTCAGGTTTCCTGAAACAGGTCGGTAAAATGACTGCTGCCGACAAGAAGCCCGTCATGCTGAAAAGGGGATTTGCATCGACGATCAGCGAGTTCCTTTTTGCAGCACAATATATCATCAATGAAGGCAATCCGAATGTTATGCTCTGCCTCAGGGGCATCAGGACCTATGAACAGATTGACTCCATATTCCGCTATACTCCTGACATTGCTTCCATCTTAGAACTGAAACTCAGGTCCCATCTGCCTGTCATATTCGACCCATCGCATGCATCGGGCGATGCCGGCTTAGTCTATATCCTATCGAAGATGGCGCTGCTTGCGGGTGTGGACGGATTAATGATTGAAACACATTTCCATCCGGAAGAAGCTCTCAGCGACGGCAAGCAGAGTGTCCATCCGGAGATTGTCAAAGACATCATCAGGGTTTCTAAAAATCCTGAAAGACTTTTATCATAAATGTTGTTACCAGCTCGAGCAGTAGAATAAACTTAACAGAGAAGTCCGGCCTGAACTTGAACCGCAGGTTGATCTCATTGGCAACGGTAAGGCAGGCTACGGGTACAAGGAACAGCCACAGCCTCGCTGTCTCTCCTTTTGTGTATCCCAGGAATGCCTGAAGAAGGACAATGGCAGAAAACACAACCGTAATGACGCTGATAAGGTCTATGTTCTTCCTTAAGAGATTGGCAGAGGACCGGAACAGCCCCATGAAAAACACTACAGTGAAAGCGAATCCGCTCCAGACACATATTTCAACGATGTTAAGCCCTGCGTAGAAAGTAACCCATTTCGCCGTCGGTTCCCATACTTTCCAGTCAGCATGGAATTGGATGGCTTTTTCAAACCTGAGAACCATGTCATAATCGGTACCGAGTTTCATTGCCAGCGCCAGGACGGCGAATCCGCCGATGAAAGCCAGGTAGTGAACAGACAGGGAGAATAGCCTTTCGCGCCCCGAAGACAGGAAAATGTGAAAGACGGCGATCATCAACAGCAGGAAGGGAATCAGGAATGTCAATGAGAAAGTAATGTAGAGCGAGACGTACAGCATTGCGCCGCAGGCCAGTGAAAAGAGGCAGTTGTTTTTCTTCACGGCCAGCAGTGCCAGCCAGGTACAAACAGCCATCAGCAGGGGGTAGAGTACCTGGTCCAGGTTCATCGTTACCAGGTTGACGGCCGGAATGAAGATATAGAGTAGTCCGGGCAGGTTGGCATACTTTCCGGGGAGCAGTTCCTTCCCGATGCCGTAAAGAGGTATCAGGACAAGATAGGATAGCAATGGGAAAAAGAAAACAGCAAATTCAATCATCGAGTGGTAACGTTCCTGTGGGTCTGCTGACTCTGAGAACAACCCGGCAGCTTTCCCGGCGAGTGTATAGACAATCAGCGCCCCGGGAGGCTTGGATTTGGGAAATTGGCCGAGTTTGTTGCTGTCGGCCAGTTCTTCATAGTTACAGGCGATTGTCTCAATGTCGTCGATTCTCGTTGCGGTAACGGCGAATTCCGAATGGCCGTCAACGATGAGCCTGTCCCTGAGGCTGTCGAAGCCTTTGCCTTCGAGGAAGGAGAAACCCAGTTGCAGGAAGAATCCCGAAACAATCAGCAGAAGGACATTGAACTTCCGGTTGTGGTGGTGTTTAAGTACAATGGCAACAGATACGTAGGACACAAAAGCGATGATCAGTATTATCCACCAGTCGTTAACCGGTTTGTATCCGAACTGCCAGAACCAGAACCTGAGCTGCTGGAAAACCGGGATGTTCAGAGCAAGGGTAATACAGTATGCAACCGTAAGTGTCAGTATTATCAACAGCAAGTACTTGTTTTTCATAGCTTTCCGATTTCTCTGGGCCGTCGGCAATATTTAACGCAGAAACCAACGGCGTCGGTTTATTTCAATTTCTGCCTGATATTTTCAAATTTTTTCAGGCAAAATTATAAAAGAAAATCCGACATTTATTAATAGTTTTTGTAATTATCAATTTTAAGGTTATTTTAGAAATAAGTTTTTGGGACTGTTGAAAAAGCAGAGTCATTGTCGGCTATTTGTCTGAGATGGTCTGAACACTGTTCCGTTCCCTGTGTTTTCTGCCGGGGAACTGCTCTTAGTGAGTGAAGGCAGGATTTTCAACAGGAAAATGTATTGGATTTGTGTCTTAAAAGAAATATGAAACGGATTAATGAAAAAAGTCGATTTAAATAGTATTATGTCTCCGGGCGAGATTGTGGCCGGCATCGTCGTTTTTGCAGGGCTCCTCCTGGCAATTTTTGTGGACAGCACTGCCGTTCGCCTGTTGGGAATAGTCCTGTCATTGCTTGGTTTGGCCGGTGTCTTCTGGCTGATGTCGAACAGGGGAAACGGGGATGCCGGTAAGGCAAAGCCCAAAATTTTAGTTAAACTGGATGAATTTGTTGCAAAATTTTCAAAGGACAAGAAGGAAGGTACAAGTGACTTTGTAAAAGCCTTCGGGGGGCCTGATGATGATGTTAACGGCAAAAAGCAGCCCAAGGTGAAATTCTACGAGAAAAACCAGCTTGACGATGTTCCCGATGAATTCGCCGAGTCTGACAGCGACGGCTTCAGGGTAATTCCCAAAGGTACTGACACTAAGGGCGCTACGAACGGCCAAAAGCCTGCCGGTAACGGTAAAAACAGCGGGAAGAAACCGTCAGTCCAGGCTGCGGCTCAAAAGAACCAGGAAACGAAAAAAGTTATACCTTCACAGCCGGCGGTGAAACCACCCGAAGTACAATCTGCCGAAGTAAAGCCGCCTGTCTCCGTAAAACCTCCGGCAAAATTACCCGAACAGATTTTCATCGATGAATTTGAGTTCGAAGAGGAAGAGTCGGGCATGCGAATAGTCCCGAAAGAAGAATTGCAACAAAAGGAAGGCCCTGCACAAACGCCTGAAACCAGGCCTGCTAAAGCCAATAATCTTCCGGAACCTCCCCAGGCAGCCGTCTTCGCCGGCGAGAGTACCGGCAGCGACGATGTCCCTGTAAAGGCGCCGGAAAAAGAAGAAAAAAGCGACGGCAGCGCCGTTCAGCTCAAACTCGATGAGGAGATTGTGCAGCAGGTCATCGAAGACGAGATAATTGAAAATACAGAGTTCAACAAGCAGTACAAGAAGAAACAGATAGACATTCCCATCACTATGCTGATGGAGGAAGAGCCTTACAACACAAAAGAAACCCGTGAAGAATTCGATTATTTCCTGTTACGGGTACTCAAGGGCATCAGGACATACACCAAGGCAAAAACCGCCGCTTTCCTGCTTGTTAACAAAACGAAGAAGGAACTGATTCTTGAGATTACCGACAGCGACATCGAGGAATCGCTGATACCCAAGAGGAAAATAACCATACGCAACGACGTGCTGAGCCAGATTGCCAGGACTGCAAAACCGGAGATTCTGACGGAGATTAACCCTACAGCCGAGCTGGAAATAATACCCTATTACCAGGAATTTGTAGGTACTAATTCATTCATCGGCGTACCTGTGTTCTATAATAAGTCTGTTGTCGGCATTCTCTGCGCCGACACGGACAAGCCCGACGCCTATGATGTCGATACGATCAGGTTCTTCAGCCAGTTTACCAAGCTGATTTCTGCCATCATACAAAACTATACGGATAAATACGACCTGTTGCAGTCTTCGAGGACTCTCGACGCAATCAAACTGTTCCGCAGGATCATGTCGAACCAGAAGATGAGCATCGAGGATATTCACATTTCACTGGTCGAGTCAGCTACGAAACTGTTCGAGTATAATACTGCCGGCATCTGTACCTATGACGAGGACGGCGGTACCTGGACAGTAAAGAATCTCAGGAAAACCGACGAAGAGAGTAAAATTGTCGATGGTTCAAAGATCGATATAGACAAAACACTTTTGGGTGAAGCCATTATCAACTGCCGTACGGTTTTCAGGTCTCCTCTCGAGAAAACGGATACGAGGATCAATGCCGTTGAACCGAAGATGGCCGGCGGCTATTTCCTGGCTGTACCGATCAGGTCCTTCGTCAATAATTACGGTTCCATCTTCCTCGAGGGAGATAATAACTGTACATTTACCGAATACGACAGGGAGATACTCGAGACTCTGGGCGAGCATGCCGGTACGAGCATTGAACAGATGTACTTCATAGAAATGCTCCAGTCCAGTTCATTGATGGACAATTCAACGGGTATGTACAATCCGCCGGCGTTTTACAGCAGGCTGGACGAAGAGATTGCCAGGGCGCAGGTTTACAGTACTGCTGCTTCTCTTTGCCTGTTCACCATCGACAAATATGTTGCTTTCGAATCGGAAGACAACGAGGAAACAACGGAACAGATAATATACCAGGTATTGAATGTCATTGCCAGGCACCTGCGCCGTTTTGACATCATCGGCAGGATTGACAGTGAGACCTTTGCCGTGCTGTTGCCGGGGATGAAGATAAACCAGGGGCAGCTCTGGGCAGAGAAACTCCGCTCCGATGTCGCCCAGACCGTCATCGAACTCCATTCCAAGAGGTTCAATGTTACAATCAGCATTGGCCTTGCAAAGATCGGTTCATCCGACAATGTTAATGAGTTGATGGCGAATTGCAGGCACGTACTCGGCCTTGCACAAAAACAGAGCAATGTAGTTCAGATATTCGGTTGAGCCATAGTGCAGTATTGAATTATAAACCTATAAATTTTTGCCTTTGATTCGTATATTGGAAATAGTATTGAAATATAAGAAATGAAAAGGAGTTAAGAACATGAATAGGTATTTCTTACTGGCGCTGGTACCGGTTTTCTTCCTGGCAGCCGCTCTTTTACCTGCAGGGGATGTGAACAATGCAGCAGCTGAACAGGCCGTTGCGGCAGGCAATGTCTCCGTCAACACTCCGGAAGCCTTACCGGACAAAATTGTCCTTACTAAAAGTGAATTTGAGAATCTTGGTATTGTCGTTAACGGCAACAACATCGTTGCTGTAATGGAATACAGATATAAAATTAACAGGCGTACCTCCGATGACTTTGCTGAAAAGCTTCAGGATCAGGGCTATAAATCCAAGTCAGGCATTTACAGGACTAATGTATATATCAACCCCGTCAGCATCCTGCCCGACGAGACTCCTTTGCCCTGCGGCAAATGGAGCCAGACTGAAGGTTCGACTCTGTTGCCGCTGGCAGTAACAGCAGAGTTCAACCGTTCTGCCGAAAGCAATTCTAAAAGCAGCCTGTCCCTGATGTATGTGGCGACAGACTCGCCTCTCCTTAAGGAGTTTTCCAACGACAAGATATTCAGGTGGGATAATAAATTCACTCCCAGGATTAACAAGCTTCTGCCGGTAACCCTTGCCTATGAAGGCAGCGGTGCCTCAAAAACCGAAATCAGGATACACTTCTGGTACCTGGCATCAAAAGAGCTGGTGGAAAAGCTTCCGGAAAGGTACAGGGAAGGCCTCAGAACAGAACTGGGAATAGTGGATTCGGTTAACAACGGCAAACTGCCATACGACGACGGCTGTAATAAAGTCGAAAACAACAGCTATTTTGACCTGTGCGGTGTCAGCTCCGGCGCTCTCGGCGGCCTGACGGTGTTTCCGCACCCTGTGGTAACCAATGCCCGCTGCAGGCTGCTGCTGAAGGAAAACAGAACCATTACAATGCAACTGTTTGACGGTGGCGGGGCTCTTGTAAGTACGATCCTTTCAAATTCTGCCCAGATGAAAGGAACACCTGAGATTGACATCCCCTTCGACGAGTTAAGCTCCGGAGTCTATATTCTCGTCGTGGTCAGCGACATGAATGAGAAGATTGCGGCAAAGGTGATTGTGAGCCGGTGAGGAGTCGGGTGAAATCTGAGCCGAGCGTAGCGAGACCGGCGCAGCCAATGCTGAATGAAGAATTACGAATGAAGAATTACGAATGACGAGCCGTAGAGACGCAAGGCTTGCGTCTCAAAAAACGAAACCATTCTCAAAAGGATTAGTAGAGACAGGTCTCAGACCTGTCTTAATATCATCTTTGCCGAAGATGGACCGTCGTTTCTCTTTCTCCTCCCCCTTGGGGAATAATTCCCCCTGGGGAAGGCTGGGATGGGGTTGTTAGTTCGTCAAGTTTATAAAGAAAGAATTAAGCCCCGGCGGGTTGACAGATTGCAGATTATTACGGCAACCAATATAAAAAAAGCCATCCTCCCCCGGCTGGAATACACTAACCCTCAGAAATACTCCCGGCCTTAAGCAGAATGGCAAACAACGATAGAAACGATTTAATTCCCCATTTATTTAATTACTTCGCTTTGCCTTGGTTGGCAACGGCTTCCATTGCCTTGCGGACTTCTTCCTCGTCACCGAGATAGTAGCGGTTCAATGGCTTGAGGTTGTCGTCCAGTTCATAGACGAGGGGCATGCCCGTGGGGATGTTCAGGTTCAGTATTTCGCTGTCGGACACATTGTCTAAGTATTTCACAAGCGCCCTGAGGCTGTTGCCGTGAGCGGCGATGATTACTCTCTTGCCTTCCCTGATGGTCGGGGCGATTGTCTCGTGCCACAACGGGAGGAACCTCTTGACTGTGTCTTTAAGGCATTCGGTGAAGGGAATCTCGGACCTGTCGAGGTCGGCGTAGCGTGGGTCTTTCCCGGGGAAGCGTTCGTCGTCTTCGGTTAGAGCCGGCGGTTGTATGTCGTAGCTTCTGCGCCAGATCAGTACCTGCTCGTCGCCGAATTTCTGTGCCATTTCCGATTTGTTAAGCCCCTGGAGAGCGCCGTAATGCCTCTCGTTCAGGCGCCATGAATTGTTAACCGGGATCCACATCTGGTCCATGCCGTCAAGAGTAAGCCACAGGGTACGTATTGCGCGTTTAAGGACTGAAGTGAATGCGACGTCAAATACGAAACCGTTTTCTTTCAATACTTTACCGGCTTTTGCGGCTTCCAGCAGGCCCTTTTCAGACAGGTCCACATCGGTCCAGCCTGTAAACCTGTTTTCTTTGTTCCAAACGCTCTCGCCATGCCTTAACAATACTAACTTCATACATCACCTAATTAAAAAATTTCTAATATTCATTTTCTGCAATTTAATTAATCGGTGAAACTATAAAAAGCATTATAATCAAAAACCGATATATAAATAAAAATAGAATTTTTCATTTCAATTTTTATAAGTTTAAATGTTTTCTTAAATTTAATTCGTAAAATGTTAAATTTTGCGAAAAGGCAAAGTATAGTTAAATATATGAAAAATATTGTCTTTATAATATTACTAACTTTCATGTTAAACTGTGGATCGCAGGATAAAATGAATTCAGCAAAAGAAATAGTACGTAAGCCAACGGTTGCCGGAGCCTTCTATCCCGGCAATCCTGAAAAGCTTAAGTCTGTGATAGACGGATACCTTTCCACCGGCCAGGCAGATGTGTCCGATGATGATATTATCGGTTTGGTAGCGCCCCACGCCGGCTATGTTTACAGCGGCCATGTTGCCGGCGCCGCATACAGCCTGCTTAAGGGCAGGAAGTATGATGCGGTAATCGTCATTGCCCCGTCGCATGTTTTCGGGTTCTCAGGCTCCTCGGTTTTCAACGGGGACGCATACGAAACACCTCTGGGCATTGTACAAGTGGACAAGGCGCTTGCCGAAAGCATTGCTTCCGGCGGCAGGGACCTGAAATACGCCGTTAACGGCCATGAATGGGACAGCTCCCGTGGTGAACATTCACTCGAAGTGCAGCTTCCATTCCTGCAGACGGTGCTGCCCGGTGTACCGATTGTCCCGATTGTGATGGGGACGCAGAACAATGATGCTTGCGACCGCTTAGTGCGAAGCATCGTCAGGGCTGTAAGCGAATCGAAAAAGAAGGTACTCCTTGTTGCCAGTTCCGACCTGTCCCACTTCCATGACCAGAAAGAGGCCAATTCTTTGGACAGCCTGATAGTCGATGCTTTCGGCGAATTCCAGTATTTCCAGATGGCGAACCAGTTGTTTTCAAGGCAATGGGAAGCCTGTGGCGGCGGGCCGATTGTTGCAGTCATGATGGCGTCCGAACTGCTGGGCGCCAACAGGTGTGTTCCTGTGAAATACGCTACCTCTGCCGATTCGCCGGAGATGCCGGCGGGTAAAGACAGAGTCGTGGGCTATATGTCCGGTGTCGTTACAAAAAGTAAGGAAGGCACGAAGTTGCTCCCGGACCTTACAGACGAGGACAAAACTGCCATCCTTAACGCTGCCAAAGCCGGCGTGTATAATGCAGTCTTCGGTTCTGACGACAAAACTCTTGCCGGTTTTGACATACCGAAGCTGAACAAGTGCTATGCTACTTTTGTTACCATTACCAAGAAAGGCAACCTCCGTGGTTGTATGGGGCACTTGTACTCCGACCTGCCGCTTCTCCGCGAGATTAAAGAGACTTCCAGGCTCGCTTCTCAGAACGACTACAGGTTCGGACCCGTGAAGAAAGATGAGATGGGGGATTTGGAATATGAAGTTACCATTCTGTCGAGGATGATCAGGATTACGGATTATAATAACATCGAAATCGGCAGGGACGGACTGTACATCAGGCTGGGAGGATCTTCCGGACTGTTGCTGCCCCAGGTTGCCTCCGAAAGAAATTGGGACAGGGAGACTTTCCTCAGGAACGTATGCCAGAAGGCTGGACTGGGAAAAGAGGATTACAAGAATCCTGATGCGCAGTTGTACGCATTCAGGGCAATAATTATACATGAATAACAGCAGGGAAAAACTACAGCAATGCCGGAGAAAGAAATAAAAAAGAAATCGGGAAAGACAAAGAGCAAAGATATATTCATTACGATCGATGAACCTGTAATTATAAAAATTGGGGAACTGGCCGATAAACTCGGTGTTCAGGTCTATGCCGTAGGAGGCTTCGTTAGGGATTTCTTCATGGACCGCTTAGGCAATGACTTCGATTTCACAGTCGTAGGCGACGCCATGGAGTTTGCTGTCGAAGTTGCTGCCATGTTCAGGTCCAAGCCGGTACTGTACAAAAAATTCCGTACTGCCCTTGTGCCTGTCGGCAATTACAAGATTGAGTTCGTAGGCACCCGCAAAGAAGAGTATGTGTCCGATTCGCGTAAGCCCATCGTTACCGAAGGTACGCTTGAAGACGACCTGCGACGGCGCGACTTCACCATTAACGCCATGGCTGCTTCCATTAACAAATCGGAGCTTGGTAAGGTCATCGACATGTTCGACGGCATCTCAGACCTGAAAAAGGGCATACTCAGGACACCGCTGGAACCTGAAACGACTTTCAGCGACGACCCTCTTCGTATGATGCGTGCTGCCAGGTTTGCTGCTCGTTTCGGATTTGAGATTGAACAGGAGGGCATTGAGGCCATGAAGTCAATGGCTCAAAGAATTAAAATCATCTCGCAGGAGAGGATTACCGACGAGTTCCTTAAGACAATCGACTCAGCCAATCCATCCTACGGCATTAATATTCTCTACGAAACAGGCCTTTTGGAGGTAATATTCCCCGAACTGCACAGGATGGCGGGCAACAACCGCATCGAAGACAACGGCAGGGTATATGCCCACAAGGATGTATTCCTCCATTCCCTGAAAGTGCTCGATAACATTGCTGCCGTGTCCGATAATACCTGGCTGAGGTTTGCCGCCCTGGTTCACGACATTGCAAAACCTGTAACCAAGAAATTCATACCCGGGCCGGGCTGGAGCTTCCACGGCCATGAAGACCTCGGCGCCAGGCACATGGACAGGATATTCAGGCGTATGAAACTGCCCCTCGACGTGTTGGGCTATGTAGAAAAATTAGTAAGGCTTCACCAAAGGCCTATGGCTCTCGTGGATGAGGAAATAACCGATTCTGCCATCAGGCGGCTCGCATTCCAGGCCGGCGACGCCCTCGAGGACCTCTTTGTACTGTGCAGGGCGGATATTACTACCAACAATCCCAACCTGTCAAAGAAATACCTTAATAATTATGAAAAGGTTGCCAGAAAAGTACTCGAAGTGCAGGAAAAGGACAAGCTGAGGGAGTTCCAGTCGCCTGTACGCGGCGAGGAAATAATGGCCGTCTGCGGACTGCAGCCCTCGCCTGCCGTCGGCGTCATCAAGTCTGCTATTGAAGACGCCATCCTCGAAGGCATCATCCCTAATGAATATGAAGCTGCGAAAGCATATTTTCTCGAGAATAAAGATATATGGCTGCAAGATGCAGTAATTAACACGAAGACAAAGAAAAACAGAAAGAACGACAATGAATCAGAAAATTGATTTCCAGGAAAAGCATGATGATTTTTCCCGGCTGGTAAATGACATGCTTAACGGGCTTGTTACAGGCAGGAAACCCAATTCCGTCTATGCGCCTTTTGATTATATAATTTCAGGTAAAGGCAAACGTATCAGGCCGGTGCTGACGATGGCCGCCTGCGGCGCTGCGGGAGGCAGGCCCGAAGAAGCCCTCGAAGCTGCCTGCGCCCTCGAAGTGCTGCACAATTACACACTGGTACATGACGACATAATGGACAGGTCTCCATTGAGGCGGGGCAGGGAAACTGTGCATATTAAATGGGACGAAGCCACTGCCATTCTCAGCGGCGACCTGATGTCCGCCTTTGCTTACAGGATGCTGGAAAAGTACCGGTCCCATCCCGGTTACCCGGCCATTGTCTCATGTTTCACCACTGCTTTTGTCGAAGTGTGTGAAGGCCAGGGCCTCGACATGGACTTTGAAAAAGAGACAGCCCTGAGCATGGATATGTACCTGGAAATGATCAGGAAGAAGACTTCCGAGCTGCTTGTAGGCGCCGTGAAAATTGGCGGCAGTGTCGCTTCTGCGCCTGACGGAATAATCGATGCGCTCGGTAAATTTGCACATAATCTCGGCATTGCCTTCCAGATACAGGATGACCTGCTCGACCTGGTCGCCGACGAAGCCAGGCTCGGCAAACGAATAGGCAATGACATCATCGAAGGTAAAAAGACTTACTTAGTTATTAAAGCATCCGAAAAAGTCAGGGACAGAGAAGATGTGGAACTGTTCGGCAGATTCATGGCAGAACACGGGCTGCCGGAGGAATATATACCCCGGATGAGGGCCTTGTTCGAAAAACTCGGGGTTCTGGAAGATGCGCAGGCCGACATCGACCGGTGTTTCGGAGAAGCCTCGGAAGCGCTTGCCCCCCTTGGGAGCAATCAGTATGTCGATATGCTCAAGTGGATGATTTCCAAGCTCAACAAAAGAAATTTCTAAGAATACAGGAAGACAGGTTATGTCATATCTGGTTGCCAACGGGGCATATCTCGGGCGTGGCCCGGATTTTGTGAAGGGCAGCGCCGCTGAGTATGCCGTAAAGAAGGATATTCTGGACAGTGTGATGCTGATTGTGCCGACGGGAAGGTATGCACGGAAACTGAAGAATGACATAATCAGGCAGTACTATGGCTTGTACGGCAAACCTCTCGGCAGGTTGAACGTGATGACCCTGCAGGGCTTAGGCAGCGAGTTCTTCAAAAGAATTAACGCCACGGTGAAAAAAACGCTGGTTTCCGATTCCTATCAGTTAGCCTTGTTCGAAGAAGCTGCCGCTGCTGCCGGCCTGAAATACTTTTCCAGGAAGGACGGCAGTCTGTCCGTTCATGTCCTGAAAAGGCTTGCCAGTGTGGTTAACGGCCTGAAAGAAGACGGAGTACGCTGCTCTGACCTTGAAAAAGACCTGTCCGATCCTGATGAAGGTATCGACTACCCGAAACTCCGCGATATTTACGCTCTTTACAGGGCTTACCAGGATATTCTCGGTACGAAATACACTGATAATTACGATTTATTTAATCTAATAAATAATTACTTACGCGGCAGGCAGTCCAATCCACTGCCTGACAGCCGGCTTCCCGGAACAGATGAGATATTTGCCGGGACAGAACTGATTTACGTTGACGGATTTACAGAATTTAAGCCCCCTGAGGCCGAATTCCTCCTCTCCTTCACCGACAGCAGAATACCCCTTGCCATTGAATTCGATTATTCCGCCGACAACGGGCCTTTGTTCAGCAACCTCGAGTATAATATTGTCCGGTTGGTGAACGGTGGGTTGACCCTGTTCGAAAAGCCTTCAGGCAATGGCCTTTTCGAAAAACCTGACGCAACGCCGTCCGGTTTCCTGTGCCGTTACCTTTTCAACAAAGAAAGCGGTACGGTTAAGAATAAGTCGATTGGTGACAGCATCAGAATTATGGCTGCTAAGGACAAAGTGAACGAAGTACACGCCATCTGCCGGCTGATTAAACACCTCTGCTTAGAAAAAGCGGTGAATCCCTGGGACATCTGTGTAGCGGCAAGGCAGCCGGAGAATTACGCTGCCCTGTTCCGGGAGATGATGCCTGAATACAACATCCCGCACAATATCTCCCAAAGGTATGAATTGTCGGGCTCACCCGTCGTTGCTGCCCTGTTCTCAGTGTTAGACATTATCATCAAAGGCTACAGGACTGCCGACATTAGAAGAGCCGGTAAAAGTTCCTACCTTACGTTCAGCTATCTGACAGACGGCGGCAGGCAGGAGATCGACTTCGACAACCTTCTCGACAAAGCTTCCCGGCTGAGAATAGCAGGTGGAAGGAACAGGGGAGGAGCCTATTACTGGAAGAACAGGCTCGACAAGACTGTCGGATACCTTCACGCCAGGCTGTCCGAATACAGGGAAACCGGCGACGCTGACCAGATGGAGTTTGAGAACCTGAAAAGAGACCTGAAAGAAACACAGAAAGCTGCTGCCGAGTTTAAAAAGCTTACTGAGATGATGCCGCTTTTACAGGGAACTGTGACTGCCTTCGAGTTTGAGAACCTTGTCAAGACAGGGATAATCGGGAATTTCAGGGTGTGGGATACAATCGAAAACCTCCTGCGTTCCTGTTCCTCAGAAGCAGCAAAGCGCCCTAAGCTGAAACAGGTATTCCTGATGGAGAAGATCGAGCGCGATTCGCGTTCTCTGGCGGAATTCCTTCGTGTACTTGCCGATTTTACTTTCATTCTCGAAGACAGGTATCCCGGAAGGAAGTACAAGCCTGAAGATCTGGTGTCGAGGCTGAAAACAACGGTAACAGGGCAAAAATACCAGATTAAGGAAAAAGGAAAGTTCGGGGTTACTTTTACTTCCATCGAGCAGACAAGGGGCATGGACTACAGCGTGATGATTCTCTGCGGCGCCATCGACGGCCAGTTCCCCTATTCATATATGCCTGAAGTGTTCCTCGGTAAAGAATTGCCCGACACGGAGGAGAGATACCTGCAAAGCGAAAGGCTCCAGTTCTACCGCTTCCTGGTAGAAAACCGCAGCCTTTTCGACAACGGCGGCAAGAAAATATACATTACCTATCCAAAGTACAGGGATGGGGAAGAGCTGATCAGGTCCCCGTTCATCGATGCCCTGCTTAAGATTACGGATAATCCTTCGCGCTGTTTTGTTGACCTTACCGGGCAGGAGAAGGTAGGTACGAATGCAGAAGAGTTCCGATGGTACGGATCCGTTGCATACTACAGGGACCTGCACAGGTTGATGGCTGAGAAAGTGAAGACGGGTGCTGTAGTCGAAAACGGGAACCTTACGCCAACCGAAAGGTTCATTGCTGGCTATCATCCGAAAAAGCATGAGTTCGGCGAACAATACAAGGGTATTATCGGGAAAGGCAGCGGCAGCGGGAATACACAGACTGTTTTCGAAAGCCTCAAAGAGAGGGCCTATTCTGTTTCTGAACTGGAAGAATATGCAGACTGTGCATTTAAGTATTTTGCAAGATATATCCTGAAACTGAGGCAGGAAGATGAACCCGAGGAGTTCCTCAGCAACCTGGAAACCGGCAACCTTGTACATTACATTCTCTACAGGTTCCTGAAAGAAACCCAGAAAGAGCAGTTGGAAAACGGGACGGCCGGATTTACCCTGGAGACGGAGGGATTGCCCGTAATCGGCCAGGTAATACTGAACAGGAACAGCTATTCGCATTATCTCGACAGGCTGAAAAAGATTGCCGGGGAAGAGCTGGACATGATCCGCTTCGACCATCCCTTCTTCGCCATCGAGGAAAAGAAGATAATCGGGAGCAGTCACATACCGGGAGTGCTCGAAAAATGGCTCGATGCGGAACTCAGTAAACCGGACTGGGGTTTCCATCCGGTGCTGATGGAATTGTCTTTCGGCAATCCGGCACGAAGGAAGCCCGACAGCATTCGGTCAGAAGAACTGGCTGCGGTCCTGCTCGACGAAGGCCTTAAGATCAGGGGCAAGTCCGACAGGATTGAACTGAAGGTTACTGAAGAAGGCGTAATGCTGATGATTGCAGATTACAAAGCCAAACTGAAAAGCGGTTCCAGTTTCAATGAGATAATCTCGGGTAGGGCATTCCAGATGCCGCTATACCTGCTTGCCGTAGGCAGGATAATGGAACACTATTATAAACTGCCGTCGGTACCGGCGGGTGTAATATACTATACATACAATCCCGAGTATGATAAATCGACAGATTCGTATAATTACTCGGAACTGCCATTCTTTACGCTTGAGTCGGGCATTGTAACCGGAAAATCGGTACAAAAGCCGAAAGGGATGAATACGGAGAATGCCCTGAACCTGCTCGAAGATTCCAAAGGCTATGCTAAGGGGATAATCAATAATATCACTGAGGGAAATTACCGGCCGAAGGCTGCTGAGGGAGGTACCTGCAAATTCTGTCCCTATTCGGGGATATGCAGGATTAAAGACAACGACGCCCTATAGTCTTGTGTAATGGTTGCCCGGCAGTGGTTTTACGAAACTATTCATTTCCAGGCTCAGAAGATTGACCAGCAGAGCAGAAATAGGCATTCCCAGCCTCAGGGCGATTTCGTCCACATGAAGCGGATCTCCGGCAAGTAAATCCATTATCTTCGATTCGTCATCAGTAAGGCTGGCAGATGGAGGCTTTGCGTCGAAGAAGAGGCTCATCTGGTCATCGGAACCGGCGATGTAACCCAGGTCATCGAGAACCTGGTGGGCTGAGAGTGCCGGTTTTGCTTTTTGCTGCAATATCAGGTTATTGCATCCGGCGCTTTCTTTCGAATTGATCCTGCCCGGAACGGCGTACACCTCCCGGTTTTGTTCCCAGGCGAATTTTGCCGTGATAAGCCCACCGCCTTTCAGGTCGCTTTCGACGACGATGGTTGCTTTGGCTATACCGCTGATCAGCCTGTTGCGCTGAGGGAAGTATGCGACTTTTGCCTTTTCACCGCACGGGTACTCGCTGATGATGGCTCCGCCGTTGGCAACGATATCCTTTTGCAGGTCCCTGGCAGTTGCCGGTGTGAGGCAGTCGATGCCGGAAGCAATCACGGCATAGGTAGCGCCGCCGGCTTTAAGCGCCCCGTAGTGTGAACTTGTGTCGATGCCCCTGGCCATGCCGCTGCAGACAATGAAGTCCTTTTCTGCCATGTATGCTGCAAAGTCGTTGGCCACCTTACGGCCGTATTCGGTACAATCGCGTTTGCCGACGATTGAGATGACGGCAGAGTCGCTTTGCTGTAAACTGCCCTGTACGAAAAGCAAGGCCGGCGGAAGGCCGATCTCGTTCAGAAGGGCAGGGTAATGGCTGTGCCATCTTGACACAACAGCGACATCCAATTTCCTGCAATATTCATATTGCCTGCGGGCTTCTTCCTGTGCCCTTGACAAAAGGCTGCCGTCGGAGCTTAACTGGTTGACGAAAGGCTGCAGTTGGGGCGGCAATACGCTGTTAAGGACATGGTCCCATGATGTGTAACCGTTGACGATGCGGAATATGGCAGCAGAATTGACCCTTGGCAGGTAAAAGAGTGCCAGGAGGTCCTCTGTTGTCCAATCGTCTTTGATTTTCATAGGGTTTTATTTTTTCCCGGGAGCAGGACTTGAAGCAATCCTTGGAGTAATCATCTCTTCATATTCTCCCTGGACCTGGTTTTTCATTTTAACTATCTCATCGTAGAGTGCATTGTATTCGGGATCGCCCATCAGGTTTTTACCGACTTCGCAAAAACGGTTGTAATCGTAAAAACCGAAACTGCGGGCGTTGGCCATGTCGTGCTTAACAAAAATGTCTTCCAGTTCCCTGAAAGCTTTTTCCATCATCTGGCTGTCGTTCAGGCTGTCTTTCTTCCATTCTGCAATCTTTGGGTCCATAGAGTTGACCATGTTAATCATTTCCTTTTTGAAAGCATCGGATTTGAAGTACTGGAGGCTTTTCTTGTATGCTTTTAAGAGGAGGCTGCGCTGGTCTGTCCCGCTCGAATCTTTTGACTGGCTCAGGGCAATCCAGGGATTGGAGCTTTCGGTTTTCTTCTCCTGAAGCGAATTGTTTGAACAGGACATAACAATCAAAGGTAAAATAATTGCCAAAGCCATAATTCTATACATTATAAATCCCCTTTTTCCATATTTGAAAAATATTCAATCTGCTAATTTATAAAAAAATGTAATTTTAAGAAATAATTACTTTTAGAGACATGAAGATAATGTACATTTTCCGGTAATTATTTGTTTTCCTCTTGCAGTGTCAGTTTTTCCACTTCTTGAGCCACTTCGGCGGCTGTAATGAGATTCATGCAGTTGAAGTGTTTTTTGGGGCAGCTGTCCGTGCCGAAGTGTGTACAAGGCCTGCACGGCAGTTCCTTTTGGATGATCCTGTGGCTGACCCTGAAAGGTGTGAAGCCGAAAGCCGGGACGGTGGAGCCGAAGATGGCGGCCACTGGTACGCGTCTTGCTGCTGCGATGTGCATTACACCAGTGTCGTTCGTTACCACCAGCCTGCAAATGTCAACCAGGCGGGCAGTGTCGAGGACCGACAGAGCGCCGGAATAGTCGGCAATTTTTACAGGGCAGAGGGCACGTATGTCATTGCAGATCTTACGGTCGCCGGGGCCACCAAGAAGGATGATCTCGGAGCCGTATCGTTCATGGAGTATTTCTGCCAGTTCGGCGAACCGTTCCTGTGGCCATCTCTTTGTGTTGTGGAAGGCGCCGGGTGCAATTGCAATCCTGTTAATGGAATTCAAATAGCCGGGAGTTTTCAGTTCGGGCGGGTATTGGCTTTTGCCGCGTTCTTCAGGCAGCCACAACTCCAGTCCTTTGCCGTCGTCTGTAACGCCGAGGCTTGAGACCGCGTCGAGGTAAAGCTCCGTAATATGCCTGTCTTTACCTTCGAGGGGCTTTTTAAGCCACACGAGCGAGAGCTTGTGGAGCCGGTTCTTGTTGACTCTGTGCAGTTCTCCGTGCAATCCCCGGACAATCTTCCGGGACCGGTGATTCTTTTGTAAATCAATAATAAGGTCGTAATTATCTAATTCGTCCGTGCCAAATCTCTCTTTTTTTTCATTATTTATTTCAAATATGTTTTTTGTTTTATCATATTTTATTACTTTTGTTATATATGGATTATTGTCAACTGCATCAAGATGTTGAGCAGCGACAATGAAGCTGATTTGCGAAAGGGGAAAGCGTTCTTTTACAAGGCGGACGAGATGAGAGGTGAGAATGACGTCTCCCATCGAACTCAATCTGATGATGAGAATATTATTATAATTATTGTTTAGATATTTTTTCATAAATTTGATAAAAAGAGTTATTAATTAATTACAAATAATGTGAAATATGAATTATACAATTGAACGCAGGGACAATATAGTAATTTTTACGGTAAAAAACACAAATTTGGACACTGCTGTTTCGCCCCAGTTTAAAGCCGAGATATTGATAGTTGCTCAGCCCAACATCGATGCGCTTATCTTAGACCTGACGAACGTCGAATATGTTGACAGTTCGGGATTGGGCGCCATGCTTCTTGCCCACAGGCAGCTCGTTGACCACGAGATACCGGTGGTACTGGTCGGAGTGCAGGCGACTGTAATGAAGATGCTTGAGATTTCTCACCTGAGGGACATCTTCGAGTACTTTGATACTATTGATGAAGCGGTCGAAGCTCTTAACAGTGAAGAAAATGTATAGCTAACAATAAATTATGTGTAAGGTACTATGAAATACCAGGTTGATAAAAAAGACAACATTGTAATTTTCTCGTTGCACAACACGACGTTGGATTCGCTTATTGCGGCGAAATTCAAAGCTGAGATTCTCAATATCGCTAAGGACGACATCGACGGAATAGTAATTGACCTTTCCAATGTTGCATATATCGACAGTTCGGGCATCGGGGCTATGTTGTTCACGCACAGGCAGTCAAAAGAAAACAACTTCCCGGTCATCATCGTCGGCATCCAGAACACTGTCTTCAAGATGTTCCGGATTTCCCACATGGACAATTTCTTCCGCTACGAAGATTCGGTTGACGCCGCAATAGACAAGCTGTCCTGATCCAAATATTAACATCGGTTTTTTTACTCAAGCGCTGAGGCATGACGCCGGCGCTTGTTTGTTTTTGGGGGGATGCTTGTCAACCCGCCGGGCCTGTCTTTCTTGACGAACTATTAACATGACGCCCCGCCGGAGCTATTTCCTCCGAATGAGAACATTTTTTTTTTACTCTCTTTCTTTGCGAGCTTAGCGCCTTTGCGAGAGACCTCTCTTATTTACTCTCTATCTTGTGAACTTAGCGCCTATTAACATGACGCCCCGCCGGGGCTTAATTCTTTCTTTACAAACTTGATGAACTTGATAAACTTGATGAACTTGATAAACTTGATGAACTTGATAAACTTGATAAACTTGATAAACTTGATAAACTTGACAAACTTTACAAACTCTTTACTCCGGTTCGCCGAATTTCTCAGGGAAGGGAGGCAGTGGCAAGGCTCCGGGTATTCCCATTACCGGGAAGTCTTTCCTGAGTGGGTGCAGCGGCTCGCCGCTCACCGGGTCGTTAAAGTCTTCGGGCATGTAGAAACGCCTGAGCCCGGGATGGCCTTCGAACCTGATGCCGTACATGTCCCAGGTTTCGCGTTCATACCAGTTGGCGCTCTCCCACACTTCGGTAAGCGTAGGGACCGATGGGTCCTTTTCGTCAACGGCGACTTTCAGCCGCAGGTATTCTTTATTCTTATTAGAATACAGGAAATAGACCACATCGAACCTGTTTTCAGGCTTCATCCAGTCGATTGCAGTAATGTCGAGCAGCATGTCGAAGGAAGCTTCCTCGTTGTCGCGGAGGCTCTTGGCCACTTCGGCAAGCGATTCCCTGCCGATGATCAGCGAAAGCTGGCTGCGGTGTACATAATTCCCTGCTGTGGGACAGGCCTTCTGCGCAATTTCCAGTACAATATCTTTATTAATACCCATATCTTCAAAATTCCTGAAAAACAAATTCCGGCTTAATATACGAAATATTTTGATTGTACAGGAATTGATTTTATCCTATTCTGAAAAAATCACTCCAAATAAAATCTATTTCTTTGCCGAAAGCGCTTTCCTGAGGTTCTGAACCGTTCTCTTGTCAAAACCGGATTTCTCGGCTTTGTCCAAATGTTTCAGTGCTGAAGCTCTGTCGCCGGATGAAGCATAGCACAGGGCGAGGTTATAGTTCGTTCCGGGGTCGCCGGGGGCCAGCATATGTGCTTTCCTGAACAACTGCAATGCATCGTCGGTGTTACCCGAATCGTAGTAAATACCTCCCAGAGAAGTGAAGGCCTCGAGCCTGTTCGGATCGATCCTGATTGCTTCTTTCAACTTGTCGGTTGCGGCCGTCACCCTGCCGGTCCTCATATAAACCTGTGCGAGGTAGAAACAGGCTTCATAGTTATTCTTGTCCAGAGTTATGGCTTCCTTCAGGAACTGCTCGGAACCGGCCATGTTGTTGGTGTTGTAATAAAGCGTGCCGAGCAGGAAGACAACTTCCTTTCGGTTGTAATTTGTGGCAGAGAGCTGTTCCAACAGGTTGAGCGCTTCACGGAATTCCCCGTTGTTGATCTTTTGCCTGGCAAGGGAGAGCATGAACCTTTCGCTGGGCTTCTCCCGGTAAGCTTTAACTGCATAGGCAGTGGACATAGTATCATTGCCATGTGCGAAGTAGTATGATTTCAATTCGTCGCAAAGGGAGGCTTTGGCATGGCCTGACCAGTATCCGGTTTCGGCGAGCTTCTCAGCTCTCTTTAAAGACGCTTCCACGCTGTTGTTCAGGACAATCCAGGGGAGGGTGTGCGCCAGGCCGGCAACGATCAGCGGCAGGGCAACAATCCTGAGCTTGTCTTTGTATTTTTCAAGGAGGATGAATGTTGTAGCTAATACTAATGGAAATGAGATGACGGCGAACATATCCCAGTCGCGGGCAAAACCCAGTACCGGATTGACCACAAAAGCCCAGGCCATTCCGGTAATTGCCGAGAGCAAAAGGAAGAGCCTGCCGGATTGATTGACGGGAGACTGTGCCTTTTTGAAAACGGCAGGAAGCACGACAAAAGCCGGGAAAACGAGTAACAGCAGATTAACATAGTCGGCAAGGTGGTTGAGCGAAGCCAGGCCGTAGCTGCCGTCTTCGGTCAAAAAGGGCAGGAACCTGTTTTCTGAGAGAAGAACCCCGAAAAAAGCTTTGGGTGCCATGCCGTTGACGGCAAATATCACTAAAACCAATGAAAAGAGGGCTACCGGAGGCAGAATGGCATACAGCCACTTTAATGGTTTCGATGTTGAAATTGAAATGACTTTATGGTAGCAATATATTGCCGAAGGAGAGAACAGCAGGGCCATGGGATGGAACGACAATGCCAGCCCGAAGAACAGCGTCGGGGCTATGCTGAATTTCCCGTCCTTCATCATTTTCAAACCTGACAGTAAGAATAAGATCGTGAATGAGGCAAGGAATGTGTACGACTCGACATAGCCGAAGAACAACACGGAGGAGCCAGCGGTAATGACTGCAACAGCCGTGAACCAGCCCGCGCTTCGTTTGCCGGGATAGAGCGACGGCAGGTAAAAGGCCATTCCTGCCAGGGTGCCGATGCCGCAGATGATGCTGAGCCAGGAGTATGCTCCGGCTCCGTCGATGCCGAAGACAGGATTGAAAAGCCTGTAAAACCAGTAGGCTGCCAGTGTGTCCAAAGGTTCTGCCGGCGAGAGAAATGCGCCGCTTTCAATGTTCCTGATTCTCAGGTAGCCGTCGCCGGTGAAATGTGTTGCCTGCTTCAGAAGGTAAAACAGCACTCCTGCAAGAATTATCCAGACGAACACCGGAACCTTCTGCAATTGCACGGCAGCCCTGTCGATGGGTGAATCTAGTTTCTTACGTACGGCAGGTATCACAAGGCAGACGCCGATGGCCGCCACAATCCAGGGCATATATTCCGGGAGGCTGCTCCAGGCGTCAACGCCCCAAAAGCTCTGACCGGGCATTAAAAGAGGAAGCAGATGGAGTGCAAGGTAAAGGACACAAAGTATTATAACCCACATTTTTATATTCTCGTAATTTTAAATTCTTCAATTGTTCAAATTTAATAAATCGCCGGATATAATTATATTGCATTGACAGGTAAGTGTAATTATTTTTTATGCCTGCCGGATTATTGCAATATTGAAAAAGCGGCAGAGCTATGCGTTTATTGCTTTGGTGCAGGTACAAAAAGAATAGTACCGGCAATCCGGGTTAAAGATGTTACTAAATGAAATTGTGTTTTGTTGAACGAATAAAGACAATGAAGATGCGGAAAATAACAATGACAAACAGGTTCTTAGCCGTACTGTGCTGCCTTTTGACAGTCGTTGCGGCCGGTTTCGGGCAGGACAGGGGGATTGAGACAGACCTCGACTCTCCTTACGAGGCAGTGTACCAGCATCTGGCCAACCTGGCAAAAGACAACTGGCATCCCGATATCTCAGTCAAAGCCCTGAAATACCGCGGTGTATCCTATGAAGAAGCTAAACGCCTGGCAATCAAATTAAAAAAGATATATGAGGGAAAAGCTCTCGTTACCGACTATGATGAGATTCCCAAAGACATCAATTACCTGGATTCGGCGACAAAAAAGAATATTTACGTACCATTCGAAGAACTGCCTGAGATATATGTTCAAAAGTACGGCGACAAATGGTATTACTCCAGGGAAAGCGTAAGGCACATCAACGAGTTGTACGACAAGACTTTTCCCTATTCAATCGAGGAAGTATTCGGGGAGGAAATGCCAGACTTTCTCAAATGGTCATTCCTGGGCATGTACACCTGGCAATATATCGGCATCCTGATATATACCGGGTTGGCGGTACTCATCTATTTCCTCATCAAGCTGCTTCTGAAATTGCTTTTAACAAAATATCTTGCCAGGATCCGTAACTGGGACATAATCTCAGTCTATGTGCTGCCTGTCAGCAGCAGGCTGTCGTTTTTAGTAGCCCTGGTACTGTTTGCCTCATTCCTGCCTGCCCTGAAGCTGCCGCTGCCCTTAGTACTGGTGTTTACCTATATTTTCAAGGTACTGATTCCGGCACTCGTTGCCTATATACTGTACAAGGCATGTGACCTGGTAGCCGACATTTTCGATACATTCATTTTCAAGTCGAAATCGAAGATAATAGGACAGACGGTGCCTCTTGTCCGTAAATCCCTGAAGATAATTGTCGTTACGATTTCTGTGATCGTAATACTCCAGAGCTTGGATGTGCCCATCACAGCCCTCCTGGCAGGTGTCTCTCTCGGCGGTTTAGCCCTGGCTCTCGCTGCCCAGGACACAGTGAAGCATCTTTTCGGTTCGGTAACGATATTCACCGACAGGCCTTTTGAAGTGGGTGACTGGGTGATTTTCGACGGCAAGGAGGGAATTGTCGAGGAAGTGGGACTGCGTTCAACACGTGTCAGGACATTCTACGATTCGCTGATTACTGTTCCCAACGGCAAACTTACTGACATGGTCATCGACAACATGGGCAAAAGGAATTACAGGCGTTACCTGTCGAAGATTTCTATTACCTACGATACGCCGCCGGACCTCATCGAGGCGTTCATCGGGGGATTGAGGAAAATCGTCGAAAGCCATTCCGATGTGAGGAAGGATAATTACCAGATATACCTTAACGAATTCGACAATTCATCGCTTAACATCCTCTTTCTGGTCTTTTTCGAAGTTGAGGATTACTCTGCAGAATTGCAGGCAAAGCACGGCATTCTGCTGGACATCATCAGGATTGCCGACGAACTCGGTGTGAATTTCGCCTTTCCTACGCGCACGCTCCACCTGGAGCCGTACAGGGAGCAGAGTACCGGCTCTCCCGAATTTGTAGCCGACAGGGAAGAGTTCATGAAAAAAGTAGATGAATATTTTGCCAGGAAAAAGAAGGATGCTGCATCGGTCGAAATGGACGAAGCCAGGAACGAAGAAGAGACAGGAGAAAAGAAAGAAAATAAGTAAGGATATTAATTTTTTTGAATGATCTGTTGTTGAAGGCAATATAATCCAGGGTGGCGCATAGTCAGGCCACCCTGATTATTTTACGGATTCTCAAAATTCCAGCAGTTTTTCAATGTCTGCTTTGATCTTTGCCTCGTCAGGCAACACGTCGTTTTCATAGGCCGGAGCAAAGGGTATATGGCTGTCTTTGGCGGCGTGCCTCATCACTGGGGCGTCCAGGTGGCTGAAGGCAAACTGTGCAATAGTAGCGGCAACCTCGGCGCCGAATCCGGTAGTAATTGTGTCCTCATGGATGACGATGGCCCTGCCGGTTTTCCTGACAGACTGCAGCACCAGGTCTTTGTCCCAGGGAGCTATTGTCCTCAGGTCGATTATCTCCACGGTTTTACCCGTTTCTTTTTCAATTTTCCTGGCAGCGTTAAGCGAGTCCTTAACCGGCATGCCGTAGGTAATTACAGTTGCGTCTTTACCTTCCTTCACGATCTTACCTTTGCCGAAGGGCAGCAGGTAATTCTCGTCAGGCTCGTTTGTCCTGGCGAACGGCAGCCTGTACATTCCCTTATGTTCGAGGAAGAGTACGGGGTCCTGAAGGCGGCAGGCGGTTTTGAGAAGGCCTTTGGCGTCGGCAGCATTGCTGGGATAGGCTATGAGGAGGCCGGGTATGTGCGAGAAAATGCTTTCGATGTTCTGTGAATGGCAAAGCCCACCGTGAATATAGCCGCCGACGGAGACACGTACAACGACAGGAGCGGAGAAATGGCCGTCCGAACGGTAACGCATAGTTGCCAATTCGTTCTTAAGCTGCTGGAATGCAGGCCAGATGTAGTCGCCGAACTGTATCTCGACAACGGGCTTGAAGCCTCTAAGCGCCATTCCCAGGGCTACACCGATGATGGAGGCTTCTGCCAGCGGAGAGTTGAATACCCTGTTTCCGAAGGCGTCAGAGAGGCCCCTCGTTGCAGTGAAGACTCCGCCTTTGGGGTCGGCAACGTCTTCCCCGAAAATGTACATCTTGTCGTTGCGGGCCATCTCTTCGCGCAGGGCGTGGTTGACAGCGTCCACAAGGACAACGGGAGCCGTCTCCGGAGGCTCGGCTGTTGCGTAGTCAAGGTTCCGGGTTTCCAGGGGAGCCAGGATATGATTGACCGAATCTTCAGGTTTGGGGTCGGGCATGGAGTAAGCCCAGTCGGCAGCCTCGTCAATCCCGGATTTGACGCTTTCTTCGAGGGCAGTAAGCTCGGCCTCAGTTGCAATTGCATTCTCTAATAAATAATTCTTCAATTTCAATATAGGGTCTTTTGTTGATTTGGCGATTGTCAGTTCTTCTTCCGGGCGGTATTTTTTCTGGTCGTCGCTCGAGGAGTGGGGGATGAGCCTTTCTACGACTGCATGAAGCAGGGCAGGGCCTTTGCCGCTTCTGATATATTCTGCCGCTTTTCGCGCAGCCCTCAGGGACTCGAAGTAATCGGTACCGTCAAACTCGATCATCAGCAGGTTGGGATAGCAGCAGAAACTGTGAACAACACCGCTGCCCATGGACTGTTCTCTTTTCGGCACCGAGATGGCATAGCCGTTGTCCTGTACTACGAACATTACCGGCAGTTTCTCACGTGTAGCCCAGTTCACCGCTTCGTAGAATTCCCCCTGGCTTGTTGTACCCTCGCCTGAAGCAACGTAGGTAATCTCGTCTTTGCCGAGTTTCCTGGAAGCCAGGGCAGTACCGACGGCGTTAAGATACTGTGTGCCGGTGGAAGAGGACTGTGTCGGAAGGTTATATTCATAGTGGCCGTAGTGCCCGGGCATCTGCCGGCCGCCGGTTGCAGGGTCGGCTGGTTTGCCGAAGGCAAGCAGGAAATAGTCTTTGGGAGAAAACCCCATGCCGTAAGCGAAAGCCAGGTCACGGTAATAGGTCCAGCCCCAGTCTTTCTTCTTTTCCAATGTCAGCGCCACGGCAGTCTGGACGCATTCATGGCCGCTGACGCCGATGTGAAAGAACGAGCGCCCCTGTTTTACGAGGTTGATATGTTTTTCATCGGTAATCCTGGCTGCAAGCATATTGCGTAAGCCGTCGAGCATCCCATCCTTTGACAGGTTCAACAGGAGGTGGGGAAGCGTATCCCCTGCCAGCCTTGTCCTGTCCACGTTGCATTGATCACCCTTGCCGTGGTGACAGGTTGAGCCGACTGGTGTCCCGGGGACTATCTCATGTTCAATCAGCCTGGTGTATGTCTGTTTATCGGGAGGTTGTTGCCTTTTGCTTCCTTGTTTTTCTCTATTTGTTTTAGCCATATCTTATCCATTAATTTGAAATTAATAAAAAATCATATTTGCATTGTCAATTGTAAATTTTACGAAAAATAGATAATTTAATTGCAAATTCCGTACCTTAGAATGGAATATTTTATATTTATTAGTTTTATTATTGTTTGGGATAATCAGGAAAACGGGTATGTATGGCATGGAATGACATAATCGGCCAGGATAGGGTAAAGTCCATTCTGCAGAAATCGATACTGGAGGGAAGGGTGTCCCACGCTTACCTTCTGTGGGGTATTGAAGGAATCGGTAAAGAAGCTCTGGCCCTGGAATTTGCCAAGACCGTAAACTGCCTCCAACCCGTAATAGCCGGTTCCTCTGTGGAAGCCTGCGGCGTTTGTGAAGCCTGTCGAAAAGCAGAATCGTTCATGCATCCCAATATTAAAATAATATTTTCCATTCCGACGGGCAAATCTTCCGACAGTAAGGGCGACAGCCCGCTGGCGTCGCTTACGGACGAGCAGATTGCCAGGATACAGGAACAGACTGAGGCCAAATCGCAGAATTATTATCATAAAATCGAAGTACCGAAAGCCAATCACATCCTTGTTTCGCAAATCAGGGAGGTGAAAAGAAGCCTGTCGTTGGGCGCTGCACAGCAGGGCCGGCGCGTTGTGATAATTTTCAGGGCCGAGGAGATGAACAAAGAAGCGGCAAACGCTTTCCTCAAAACTCTCGAAGAGCCGCACGAAGGCATTACCATCATCATTACCACTTCAAGGATAGAAATGCTGATGCAGACGATCATTTCAAGGTGCCAGCAGGTTTACTGCGAACCGCTGTCCGACACCGACATTGCACAGGCTTTAACCGAAAGGCTGGGTGTGAACCAGGCAAACGCAAGACTGGCGGCGACTTTTGCACAGGGCTCCTACACCGGGGCCATCGGCTTCCTTAACGAAGACATGAGCCAGTTGCGTGAGAGTGTCGTAAACACTTTCAGGTCTTCTTTGAAGAAAAGGGTTTACAGGCAGGAGTTAATTGAGAACCTGGAGAAACTCTCGGTCTTCAGCGACAAAAGGCTTGCAGAGTATTTCATCGGCATCCTGATAGTCTGGCTTAGGGACGCTTACGCTCTCGTCAATACCCGTGAGAGAGACAGTGTCATCAATCTGGACCAGATAGACATCCTCGAAAGGTTTGCAGGTAAATTCTCAGACAGGAACCTTCCTGCGGCTGTGGATATACTCGACAATGCCGTGGTCCAAATAAGGAAAAATGTACAATTGCAGCTTGTTTTTATCAGTTTATTTGTTAAATTGAGAAAAGTATTAATTGGGAATTCTATATAATTAATTTTCACTTTGAAAAAATAATAATATTTGAATAAAATAAGGAACTTAAGAACAACAAAAAATTACAGGAATAAACATGAATGTTGAAGATATAGATGCGTTCGGCGATAATGGGAACGGCGACGGTAGTAAGAACGGAAACGGAAATGGGAACGGCAATGGGAAAGACAGATTAAAAGACTACATGAAGATATATATTGGCGAGCCTTATGAGAAAATACAGACACAGACGATTTGCGACTGCCACAACAGGTTCGTCGATCCGTTTCTGATCAATAAATTCTTCGTTTCCGACATTAAACACGACGGCGATGAGCCGGAGATACCCCTTTACGCTGAAGTGGGGTTCAAGGGACAACGTAAGCGTTTCTACCGGAACGACAACAAACTGCCCCTGTCGGACCTTGAGTTCGTAGTTGTGGAGGTTGACAACGGCATCGACATAGGTACTGTCCTCTCTACCGGCGACAATGCCCTCGACAAACTGAGGACCGTGTACAAGAATGAGGTTCCTGCCGCTACCATCATCAGGCATCCCAACAGCGAGGATTTCGAACGGTTCAAGCGGAACCGCCTCGACGAACTCCGTGTTGTCGAAAGGACAAAGGAACTTGTTGTCAACTTCTCGTTAAACATGAAAGTAACCGACGCCGAATGGCAGTATGACAAACAGAGGCTTACCATATATTTTACCGCCCCGATGAGGATCGATTTCCGCGAACTGGTAAAGGAGCTTGCCCGGTCCTTCAAGACAAGGATTGAACTGCGCCAGATCAGTACCCGCGAAGAAGCAAAAAGGCTCGGGGGCATCGGTCCCTGCGGCAGGTCGATCTGTTGCTCTTCTTGGGTAAGGGAATTCTGCCATGTAACTCTCGAACACGCCAAGACACAACAGTTGTCAAACAACGTTGCAAAGCTCAGCGGTTACTGCGGAAGGCTCAAATGCTGCCTCCTCTATGAAATGGACACTTACACCGAAGAATACAAGAAGTACCCGCCCATCAATTACAGGGTGGAAATGCCCGAAGGCAGAGCCAAGATCATCAAGATCGACATTTTCAAGCATACGGTATATCTGGTCATGGAAAACCAGAATGCGTACAAAACCCTGACACAGAAAGAAATCGAGGCTTTCTCCGCTTCCGGCAGGATATTCCCCCCGCCGGAAGGCGAAGATTCGCGTTTCGCTCATATCGACCCGTTCTATATGGGTGGCGACGAGGAATTGGAGAACATCGAGGACCTCGAAGAGTATTAAACGTCTTTGAACAATCCCATTTGGCGCATTAACGACAGGGTGTCCCTTTCTTCCCACGATTCGACTATTTTACCTTTGTCGATACGCGACATGTGGATGAAGGAAAAGCTGACAGGCGCTCCGGTGGGGGCTGCCCCGAGGTAATTGCCGGTGTTGGTGCCTTCAGCCGTACCACGGAATGAAACGATGTCGCCGGCGGAAATGACTTCTTCCACGACATATCTCATGTCGGGGATTGCCCCGGCAATCATGCCCATAAACTGGCCGGCTTCCTCGATGTCGAGGGATGTTCCGGAAGTGTTGAGCCGGTAACCTTCTGCACAAATATCTTTCATTATGCTTTCTGACCACTTCTCCGAAAGAAGCTTGAAAACCACATCTTCGTTTTCAGGCCGGAGCGATGTTTTCATTGTGTAATCCATTGGTACTCCAGTTATTTATTGATTATTATAAATTCAACCCTCGAGCAGCTTTTGTTACTGCTGCTGTCGCAGGTTCCTTTCCTTTTGATTGCCAGTCTCTTACCGGAGATGAATCTTTTGATTATCTCTTCAGAAACAAATTCTGCCCTTTCTTTGTCTATGGGGTTCTTCTCATCATCGCATTTACATCCGACGACCTGCAGTGAAGCCGAAGGATTGCCGTTCAGGAACAGGATGATGTTGTCGAGGACGTAGAGGTATTGATCGGGAATTGTGCTGCTGTTTTGCCCGAAGTATATATCGTCCAGGGTAAGCACCTGGCCTATTTCAATGGGGGACAGCACAATGTTCGAATCGACCTCGCGGTAGCCGGAAGAGCCGGTCAGGTCGATTTCCCCGCCGTGGGCTATGTAATCGTCGGCGGATGCATAGAAGCGGTACTTCTTACCGGCAGGCAGAGCAATTTTATAGTCTCCGGTAGCCGGGTCGGTAACGGCTGTGCCGATCTCCCTGTAATCGGGCAGCGATTCGTAGTGGATGACGGCGTCCAGCGGTTCATCGGTGAAGGCTGCAATTACCTTGCCTTTGACCATGACGACAGGGTCCGGCCTGAGTTTTTCCGGAAGGAGTATCCTGAAGATGTCGCCCATGCCGTAGGAGTCGCTGTAGGAAAGAAAGTAAACGTAGTCCCCCTTGGAAGGAATCTTGAAGAACAGGTCATCTTCCGTCGAGTTGATTGAGCTGCCGAGGTTCTCGGGTTTGGACCAGTGTTTCCAGGTTTCGTCGAGCTTTCTGGAAACGAATACATCATAGCCGCCCATGCCGCCGTAGCCCATGCTCGAGAAATAGAGTGTCCTGCCGTCGGAAGCGAGGAAGGGGGAGTACTCCTCATCGGGAGTGTTGATTTCAGGGCCGAGGTTCTCCGGTTCACTCCAGTTGTTGCCGCCCTCGTTGAAGCAGATGAACAGGTCTTTTTTACCTGTGGAGTTGGCTCTTTCGGCGGCAAGCAGCAGGATGGCGCCGTTGTTGTCGAGGTAAGCAATGGCGTAGCGGCTGCGGTTGTAATAGTTCCTGATATTCAGTTTTTGTGGGTAGCTCCAGCCTGTCCTTGTTCTGTGCGAGATGGAATAGCCTGCGTCGGAGGTTCCGTCTTCGTTGTATGCGCCTAAGAGAAGCAGGGTGTTTCCGTCGGGAGACACTGAGCATACGGAATTGGGATAGATGGTGTTGAGGGGGGCGCCCATGTTCTTTGCAGGCGACCAGGAGGAATCGGTTTTAAGGGTGGAGTACCAGATGTCCTGTTCGGCGTCGAAGTAACCGTAACCGGTATTCTCCGGGTGGAAGCCACGGGTGAAGTACAGTGTCCTGCCGTCCGGGGAGATGACAGGGGCGCGTTCGTCCCAGCGGCTGTTTACATTGGGGCCGAGGTTTTCTTTCCTGCCTCCCGGTGTTTGTGCCGGCATAATTGTATGAAGTTGCAGGAGTAGCAGCAGAAATAGTGATAATTGTACAGAGCGATTTTTTCTCAACTTACGCTTATTCCTCGTTTAATATTAATCAATAAGGGATAAAACTAAAAAAAATCCTGCTGTCAACCTAAGATTATTTTGGCTCTTCATCATTTATAGTGGGTAACAAAAAAAAATGGCTCTTCCCTATTCAGTATGAATAAAACTATTATGTTAGTCATGATGGTGGTAAAGAAGCAGTATTATTGCATTATTTCGTAGAGACGCAAGGCCTTGCGTCCTTACTGGTGCGGTTTTCCGGTTCTTCGTATGAGAGAATTGAGCGCCCGGTGTGCTTTACCCCACCTAAATCTTACCCAAGGGGAGGCCGGGATGGGGTCATTAGTTTGTCAAGTTTATCAAGTTTTTAAAGTTTGTAAAGTAAAGAGAATAGAAAAGCAGAAAGAATGCTGAGCCAATGCGGCTTTCCCCTCCTTGGACAAGGAGGGGGCAGGGGGTGGTTGGACTTCAACAGTTTATCAAGTTTTTAAAGTTTGTAAAGAAAGAAGAAAAAGGCAGGTTCTTCTTTCCCCTTCCCCTTGGGGGAGGCCGGGATGGGGTCATTAGTTCATCAAGTTTGTAAAGTTCATCAAGTTTACAAAGAAAGCCGGCCCCGGCAATTGAACAAGTGGCAGCTGCCCCTTGTTCACACACATCATATTCTTCCGGTTTATTAGGGATGTTACTTCATTTTTATCATGAACTCGACGCGGCGGTTAAGTTTACGTGCTTCTTCGTTGTCCTCGCGTTTCAGGGGCTTTGTTTTGCCGAAGCCTTCGCAAGTCAGGCGGGAGGGGTCGATGCCGTTGGCGGCAAGATAGTCCCTGACGGCAGCTGCCCTTTTTTCGGACAGATTTTTGTTATACTTGTCGGAGCCTTTGTCGTCAGTGTGCCCCATTATGTGCAGCCTGATTTTCCCGTTAGCTTTAAGGAAATCGACAGTCCTGTTCAGTTCAGGTACCGATTCTTCTTTGAGTACGAATTCATCGTAGTCGAAGAAGATGTTGTTGAGCCTGATGACTTTACCCTCGGCAATTTTCACCATTTTCAGGTTCCTTTCGACGACGGTGAATTCTTTGATGGCGGAGGCGTCTATGTTGTCATTGATGGGAATGTAGCCGGCGGCTTCTGCCCTGAACCCGTATTTCCGGCCCAGCGGCAGAGTAATCCTGTAAGAGCCGCTGAGAGGGTCTGTACGTGCAACCCCGGCTTCTGTGCCGCCGGGAAGGGTTTCGTAGAATACCCTGGAGTGAAGGGGAAAATTGCTGGAGTCGTCGGTAACCTTACCGTAAATCATGAGTACAGGTTTCGGCTTGGCAATATCCGGAATTTTTATCCTGAAGATGTCTTTTTCGCCGTAGGAACTGTCAGCCGAGGCGAAATAGGCGTAGTCGCCCATGGCAGAGAGGCGGAAGTTGGCGTCAGGTTTGTCGGTATTGATGTTCGGGCCGAGGTTCATCGGCGCTGTCCAGTTTTTCCAGGTGTCGTCCAGCCTGTAAGCCATGTAAATATCAGTTTCGCCGTAGCCTTCATGGCCGGTGCTGGAGAAGTACATTGTCCTGCCGTCGGCTGCAAGTACCGGAGAGTGTTCCGTGCCCCAGGTGTTAATGGTACCGCCTAAGTTAACGGGTGGCCCCCAGGTTGTGTCATTTTCACGGAAACTGACATACAGGTCCAGGTCGCCGTAAGTGTCGCCGGTCTCCCCGGCAATGAGCATGGTGCTTCCGTCATTGGACAGGAAGTATTCTGCAAAGTATTTATGCCTGTTGTAGTAATTCCTGATCTTAATTTCCTTTGGGAAGCTCCAACCTGTAGCAGTCTTTGTGGAAAAAGAAACCCCCTTGGCTGTTGTGTTGTTCGGCAGGTATTTATTGCCGAGGAGGAGTGTGTTGCCGTCGGGAGTTACAGACAGGACATAGTTGGTGCCTTTGTTATTAAGCGGTAAACCCATGTTCTTTGCCGGCGCCCATGTACCATCGTCCTGCAGGGTGGAATACCAGATGTCTCCGTCCATTGGACCGCCGGTGTTGTCGGGGTGAATACGGTAGAAATAGAGTGTGGAGCCGTCGGCGGAGATGACCGGGAAAGACTCGAGGTATATGCTGTTAATGTTGGGACCGAGGTTCTCTTTGACTGCTCCCTGCGAAGTAGTACCGCTAAGCAGCAGTACAAATAATACTAATATTTCTCTTACAGCTATTTTCATAATAATTTTGTTGTATAGATTGATTTCAGGGGAATTTATTATAAAATTCATAAAATTATTTAATAAACAACCTGATTTGGGCACACATTAATTTTTTTGGGATTTTACAGGAAGTAAATATTGAATTGAATAGTCAGGATTTTTACTTGTGTTGAAGTTTGAAGGAATCCATGTCCTTCCATCCTTGAAATGAAAAAAAAACTCTATGTGCTGAGACACTCAATAATCATTGGGCCATTCGCATTATGTCTTTACAGACATACAACCCCTAACGGGGTTGGCAGAGACTCAAGATACCGATTGTTACAGATATTCAACCCCTGACGGGGTTGGAGAAGACTATCTGTTCTCAGAACTCCACAGGAGTTCAACATATGTTTATAATATCGTATTACAGACAGTGTTGGCTCATGGCAATGAAAATGATAAATTAAACTCTTCTCCCCAAATTTTTCATCTGGCCCCTGATTTGAGGAAGAATAAAAAAAATATTGAAAAATTTTGTCACAAAATTGCGTTTCGATTGTTATTACATTTAGAAGTGGTACAAATTTGAAAATGAATGAGAGATTACAGTAAATACAGCGATTTGGAACTTGTGGCCCTGCTGGGAGAAAACAGCAGTACTGTCAACGATGTATTCAATATAATATACCAGAAATATTCCTCCCAGGTATATGGCTACTGCCTGTACAAGACCTCCACCGCCGACGAGGCAAAGGAACTGATGCAGGAAACATGGCTCAATTTCTTCAAGGCCGCACAGTCCGGTAAGTCTGTCAGCCGCATCCTGCCTTACCTGTTCACAACGGCACGAAATATTACAATAAACAACTTCAGGCACAGGCAATCGACAGGCCTCACCGACACAGGCTATTTCGACGCAATCGACATCGGGCAGATCGCCGGTTCCATCGACATCGCCGGCGACATGGAGAAAGACGAATTGTTCTCGATGATCAAGATTGCCATACACAGCATGAAGGATATCTACAAAGAAACACTGTTGCTTTACTGGTTCGGCGACCTGAAGCATTCGGAGATTGCCAGGGTGTGCGGCGAGAGCGAAGCCACAGTAAGAAAAAGGTTCGAAAGGGCCATGGAACAATTAACAAAAATTATCAAACCCTATTTAGTGTAAAAAATGGGAACCGTAAAATGGAAAAGTACGAACAATTTGCAAACTATATAAACGGCGGGATGGATGCCGGGGAGGAACACCAGCTCTTTTCGGCGATGAGCTACGACGAAGAACTGAGGAATGAGTTCCGCCGCTTTGTGGTTATCGACAACAGGCTGAAGCGGACATCAAAAAGCTATATCCCGCCCAATGACGTTACCGCCGCCATATACGCAGGCCTGGGGCTGGCGATGGCAGGTTCCGCCGCTGCCGCACCGGTGAAGAAAGGTTTCCTGAAATCGAACCTTTTCAGGGGCATTGCCTCCTCCGCCATTGCTCTCCTGTTTACACTCGGAGCCGTATATTTCATTAACTTCCGGGACGGTGAAGGCCGGAATACTTCCGGCGGCGAAACAGAATACAGGCAGGCAACGACGCCGGCAGTGATACATGATACGGTTGTTGTGGCCCGGGACCTTAGCCCGGCTTCAACTACTGCCGGGACACCGGCTCCTCGGATCATTTACATCGACAGGAGAGACGAAGGCAGCAGGGATAAAAGAATTGCAGCAAATGAACAATCAGCTATAGATAAACATAATGGAGAATTCGGTTCAGTTGAACAGATAGCGGAGGCAAAGTTGAACAATGACGATCGGTTAACACCGGAGAGGGTAGCCGCTAATACCGAACTGCCCTCCACGGTGTTTACACCGGATGTGAAGTCCGCGCCCGGCAATAATGTCGTTGGAAGCGGCAACCCCATTGGTATGTCGGCGGAGTTCAAAGGTTCTGCGAACTGGAACCAGCCTAAGGAAACCATCTATCCGGGTGAACAGTCCAAGTTCAATAACATGAACCTGGCTCTGTTGTACGATGTCGGCTCAGGTTTCCGGCTCGGCGCTGAAGTAAGGCAGGAGAATTTCTTCCTGAAGTACGACGGCAGGGATGGTCGCGGGGAAATGTTTTTATACGAGCAGCAGCCCAACTTCACGAGCTACGGCTTGCTGGCAAGATACAGCCTAGTCGAAGCCGGCAGTTTCTCGTCTTTCATACAGGCGGCCGGCTCTTTCAACAGTTACGGCATCATCGCAAGGCCGGCCTTTGGGTTGGAGTATATGCTGACAGGCGAATTTGGAATTACCTGCCAGGCGGAGTATTCGACGATGTGGTTCAGGCATAACAGCGATAAGATATTCAAAAGCCAGAAAATAAGCTTATTATATGGTGTAAATTACAGGTTTTAAATCAATCAACGAACAGGTGAATTATGAGAAAATTACTTTTATGTTTAGCAGCGCTTGCCGGTTTTGCGGCGCTCTATTCGTGCGACGACGTTATCGATGCGGATAAAAACGTCAAGACTACCCCTCTCGGGGGAGAAGAAGCGAAATACACGAAGGTGCTGAGCGACCAGGAGCACGGTGTTATTATGCCTCTTGCCGTGGAGAACAGTTGGCTGTATCATGTCAGGTACTATGAAAACGGTCAGCTTAGTTACGAGAGAAACGATTCGATTTTTGTGCTCGATAAAATTGATGTCAATGGTGAAGAATGGTTCAGGGTTTCCAATCCTTTTGTAAGATTCGATAACCACGTAATTATGACTAACACCGACGTAGGGCTGTGGTTGAAGTGTAATCAATGCGACAGTTTTTCAGTGCTCCATGCACAGTATCCTGTAGCGACCACTCCATATTCCTCGGGTAATAGAATAACCAATGTATTGTATTATGAGGGAGGCGAAGTCAGAGTTTCACTCGATACTTTATCGATGTCCGGAGAGTGGGTCAAATCGCAGGAAATACCTGGAGGCATTGCTTACGAGTATCGTTCTTACTATGAATCGAACTTCTTTACCGGAAAAAGGCTGTACAGGAAAGAGACCTATATACCCAATATCGGTATGACGCACGGTGTACATTATAACGGCGAAGGTTCCATCGACATGACATACGAACTGGTGCACCGCACAAATTACGAGAACGGCGGCGCCTTAATCAAGGATGTATGCCAGAGTGTTTATCTTTATGATTTCGGCGAGTTGAGCCCTGGAAGTGCCAAGAATATCCAGATGGAGGTATTTTCGAATAATACTACCGGTTCTGTTACCGTTAACAGTGTTAAGTTTACCTCGACGACTAATGAGTTCTTCATCGACGATACGAACCTGCCGATTGTCGTACCGGCTAACGGGTCATATGTATCGATAATCCGGTTCCGTCCCCAGTCTGAAGGCGAGAAAGAAGTAACGCTGGAGATCAACACCAGCGCCGGTGTCTATCTCGTGAAAATCAAAGGCAAAGGCATATAATAATAAATCAACCCAACCCCAAACATCAACCCCCGCTCCTGCTTAGGCAGGGGTGGGGGGGAATGCTATTGAAACATATATCATGAAAATATTCTTTTACATTTAGTCCAAAATGAATAGGAAAATGAAAGGAATCCAGCCACATTTTAGACAAATTCATTTATTGAATTCTCAATTTCTTCGATGCTTGGCAGTTCGGATTTCAAGGCTTCAGGTAATGATTTTACAAGCTGATATTCTGCAACCCCGATTGGACTTGTGAATCCGGACAGTGCATATTCTGCGATGACGTCGTTTTTTCCTTTGCACAGCAGAATTCCAATTGTTTTGTTGTCTGATTGGGTTTTTAACAGGTCGTTTACTGCCGAAATATAGAAATTCAGTTTCCCGACAAATTCCGGGATAAAATCTGTAGCTTTCAATTCAAGGACTACATAGCATCTTAATGTAATGTGATAGAATAGAAGATCGATATAATAGTCCTGTCCACCGATTTCGAGATGGTACTGCCTGCCAATGAAAGCAAATCCGCTTCCCAGTTCAAGCAGGAATTTTGTAATATGCAGGATTAACTGGTCTTCAATATTCTTTTCCTTGGCTTTACCTGTAATATTCAGAAAATCAAATATATATGGGTCTTTTAATATATTAATGGCAAAATCAGAATCGACTGGGGGGAGAGTAAGTGAGTAGTTAGTAATCTTTTTCTTTTTTACTTGTCTGGTGTACAGTCCGGATTCAACCTGTGCCAAAAGAATATTTCTGCTCCAGGCGTTTTCAATTGTTTGTTTAATATACCAGTATCGCTCTTCAGTTGCTTTAACCTTTTCCAATAAAGTAATATGATGGTACCATGATATTTGTGCAAGCGGCGTATGCATAAATAATTCTTCAATTTGTGCAAGAGGTTCTTGCACTATTGAATAATCAGATATATGCTTTTGATTTTCAATTTTGGAGATGTATTCAACCGGATAGGTTACAGCAAATTTTCGCATATATTTAAGGTTTCGAACAGAAAAGCCTTTCAGATCCGGAAACTCATCTCTCAAATCAGCAGCAAGCCTTTCGATTATTTTAGCGCCCCAACCCTCTTGTTCTTGATTATTTATTATTGACCTTCCTATCTGCCAGTAAAGAAAGAGTAACTGCCCGTTTGCACGAAGGATTGTTGATAGCTGAGTGTGCCTGATTCTATCCTTTATTTCAGTAAAGAATTCTTTATACGATCTACCAATGTTCATCATAGTTTTGTATATATTGAAAATATATATTTGAGACTTCCTGCCCTGTCTCTGCAAATTATTCCTGATGGCGCTTGAAAAACTGTCCCTTCTCTCATGTTACATTTACACTACGAAAAACATATAAACAAACACAGACTTACGCTTGGTAACTTAGTTAATTAAAACGGAATTTCAAAATCAGAAGCATCGATATTTTTTGAAGATTGTTTCGTACTTTACAAGACAAAGTTATATTATTGCCATTCGTTTGTATATAGCCATAGGAGTTCAACATCTGTTGATAATACTGTATTGCAGACAGAGTCGGCACGAGGTAATGATATTGGATTAAATAATTTCTTCCTCACCAAGAAATAAATTTGAGTTGATATTTACCCGTTTAATACCTATATTAGTATGTGAAAAATTAACACCACTTGGGATAGAATCCCAAGTCCGACGCTCCTCAGAAGAGGGGCGTTTCTTTTTACATTGTAAGGTACATTACCACTTCCAAACTTTGACGTAGTACTTCCTTTACTGTCTCTGCAAAATAATCCTGATGGCGCTTGAAAAACTGTTCCTGCTCTCATGTTACATTTACAATACGAAAAACATATAAACTAACACAGTTTACGCTTGGTAACTTAATTAATTAAAACGGAATTTCAAAATGTGGGGCCTCTGCTCATCGAAGAATTTTTATGGGGCGCTTTTTGTGTGCAGTCCATACAAAAACAGCCGGAAGGAAACCCTCCCGGCTGCAATCTAATCTGATCTTTAAATTACTAAGTCTATTTCAGGCCGCGTTTCTTCAGCAGCGGTTCAATAGACGGTTCTGCGCCGCGGAAGGCCTTGTACATTTTCATCGGGTCGTCGGTTTTGCCCTTGGAGAGTACATTGTTCCTGAAGGAATCTGCTGTTTTCTTGTCGAAGAGTCCATGTTCCCTGAAGGCCTGGAAGGCGTCAGTGTCGAGTACTGCAGCCCAGATGTAGCTGTAATAGCCCGAGGAGTAGCCGCCGGAGAAAATGTGGTTGAAGTATGTGCTGCGGTAGCGGGAGATGATCTCGGGAATGAGGCCGATCTTCTTCATTTCCTTGTCTTCGAACTGGTTGATGTCGCCTTCAATGTTCTTTGTCTGGGTGTAGTAAGCCATGTCGAGAAGCGAGGCTGCCAGGTACTCTGTCGTAACAAATCCCTGGTTGAACAGCGAGCTGTTCTTGATCTTCTTAACGAGGTCTTCGGGAATGACCTGTCCTGTTTTGTAGTGTTTTGCGTAGAGAGCGAGCATTTCGGGTTCGAATACCCAGTTTTCCATCACCTGGGAGGGCAGTTCGACGAAGTCGCGGGATACGTTTGTGCCGGCGATGCTCCTGAATGTGCATTTCGAGAACATGCCGTGAAGGCCGTGTCCGAATTCATGGAAGAATGTTTCTACTTCGTCGGCAGTAAGAAGAGACGGAGTGTCGCCTGTGGGCTTTGTGAAGTTGCAAACGAGGCTGACGACAGGTGAAACGTTCTTGCCGTCGGGTGTCCTGTACTGCTCGCGGAAATTGGTCATCCAGGCGCCGCCGCGTTTGCTTTCGCGGGGGAAGAAGTCCATGTATAGGATGGCGAGGTGGGAGCCGTCAGCGTCGATCACTTCATAAGTTACAGCTTCTTTGTGGTATTTGGGTATGTCTATGCGTTCAACGAATTTGATGCCGTAGAGTTTGTTGGCAAGGGTGAAGATGCCGTCGCGTACGTTTTCAAGCTTGAAGTAGGGTTTCAGCGATTCTTCGTCGAGGTCATATTTTTCTTTCCTGAGTTTCTCGGCGTAATAGCGCCAGTCCCAGGGTTCGAGTTTGAATTTGCCGCCTTCTTTGTCTATGAGTTTCTGGAGGTCGCCGGCGTCTTTCTTTGTTACTTCGAGGGCCGGTTTCCAGAGTTTCATGAGCAGTTCGTTTACTTTTTTCGGTGTTTTGGCCATATTTTCTTCGAGGACATAGTCGGCGTAGGTCTTGTAACCGAGAAGTTTCGCCCTTTCGAGCCTGAGGTTGGCAATCTTCCTGATGTTCTCTTTGTTGTCCAGTTCGTTGCCGTTGTTACCCCTCATCATGTATGCGCGCCAGATTTTCTCGCGGAGTGTACGGTTCGAGGCATACTGGAGGAAAGGCATTACGCTGGGGTTCTTGAGGGTGAATACCCATTTGCCGGTTTTTCCCGCTTTTGCAGCGTCGTCGGCTGCGGCGTCGATGATGCCCTGGGGAAGGCCTGCGAGGTCGTTTTTGTTGTCGATCAGGAGCTGGAATTTATTGGTTTCCTTCAGGACGTTGTCTCCGAACTTGAGTGTAAGCAGCGACAGTTCTTCGTTGATCTTACGGAGTTGTTCCTTTTTCTTCTCGTCCAGGTTGGCGCCGCTGCGGACAAAATCTTTGTATGTTTCTTCGAGCAGGACTTTCTGTTCGGGTGTGAGCTTGAGTTTACTCTTCTGGCTGTAAACGTCCTTTACTCTCTGGAAGAGTTTGACGTTCAGTGAGATGTTGTCGCTATGTTTTGAGAGCATAGGAGTAACATCTTCTGCAATGGCCTGGAATTCATCGTTAGTGACGGTTTCGCTCAGGTTGAAGAAGATGGTGGAAATGGTATTAAGCAAGTCGCCGCTGTATTCCAGTGCTTCGATGGTGTTTTTGAAATTGGGTTTTTCGCTGTTGTTAACGATGGCGTCGATTTCCTTTTCGTTAACTTTTATAGCTTCTTCGAATGCCGGTTTGTAGTGTTCCATCTTGATCTTGTCGAAGGGCGGAACATTGAAGGGCGTGTTGAAAGGCTGAAGGAGGGGGTTGTTGCCTCCGGCCGTGAGTACCGTACCTGTCATAGCTAATCCTATTATTACAAGTATAAACAAATTTTTCATATCATTCCTCAACTATATATTTAAAGAAAAAATTCAATATTATACGTGTAAAATTAAGAAAAGTTTCGGAGATAGAGTAATTAAAGTGGCTGGTGGCTGGTGGCTGGTGGCTGGTGG